>NZ_JBHXDC010000007.1:0-132415 GCF_042725135.1 Streptomyces sp. NPDC060366
CGGTTACATTCCGAACCCGGAAGCTAAGCCTTTCAGCGCCGATGGTACTGCAGGGGGGACCCTGTGGGAGAGTAGGACGCCGCCGAACAATCTTTCATGGACCCCTGGTCCAGCGTTCACGCTGGACCAGGGGTCTTTTTTGTTTTCTCTGCTTTGCACGAAGCGCGTCCGATCGCCGGCTGCGTGAGAATGACTGTGGTACCCGAAGACAGGAGCCGTGCCGATGTCCCCCAACTCTCCCGACGACCGTCCGGAGCGCGAATCACGTGGTAGGGACGGTGGTGGTGACCGGAGCGGTTCCCGTGGCGGTCGTGACGACCGCGGTGGTAGCCGTCCCGCCGGTAACGCCGGTAAGGGCGGTGGCGTCGGTGACT
Source organism: Streptomyces sp. NPDC060366 (assembly GCF_042725135.1). Classification (NCBI taxonomy): domain Bacteria; kingdom Bacillati; phylum Actinomycetota; class Actinomycetes; order Kitasatosporales; family Streptomycetaceae; genus Streptomyces; species Streptomyces sp. NPDC060366. The sequence continues at coordinate 375 of NZ_JBHXDC010000007.1, forward strand.
ACGTAGCCCGGAACGACAACCGCGGTGGCGGTCGTCCCGCCAGTGGGGGCCGACCCGCGAGCGGCGGTCGTCCTACCGGTGGCGGTAGGCCGACCGGTGGCGGTGGTGGTGGGTTCCGTGGGCGTGACGAGCGGCCCTCTTCGCGTCGTGACGACCGGCCCAGTGGTCCGCGTCGTGATCGGGACGACGACCGTGGTGGTCGACCCTCAAGTGGCGGACGGCCTTCAAGTGGCGGGCGTCCCACCGGTGGTGGGCGTCCGAGCAGCGGTGGTACCGGCGGTGGCGGGTTCCGTGGGCGTGACGAGCGGCCCTCCTCCCGTCGTGACGACCGGCCCAGCGGTCCGCGCCGCAGCGATGACCGTGGTGGGCGTCCGACCGGCGGTGGTCGTCCTGGGAGTGGTGGGCGTCCGAGCACCGGCGGCGGACCTCGCCGTGATGACAGGCGTGACGACCGTCGTGATGACAGGCGTGATGACAGGCGTGACGATCGTCCGTCCTTCCGTCGTGACGACCGGCCCAGTGGTCCGCGTCGTGATCGGGACGACGACCGTGGTGGTCGGCCTTCAAGTGGCGGGCGTCCCACCGGTGGTGGGCGTCCGAGCAGCGGTGGTACCGGCGGTGGCGGGTTCCGTGGGCGTGACGAGCGGCCCAGCGGTCCGCGCCGTGACGACCGGCCGAGTCGGCCGAGTGGTCCTCGTCGTGACGACCGGCCGTCCGGACCTCGTCGTGACGACGATCGCGGCGGCAGGCCCACCGGCGGTGGCGGTTACGGCCGGCGTGACGACCGTGAGCGCGGTGGGCTCCGCGGGCGCGACGACCGTGACGATCGTGGTGGGTTCGGACGTCGTGACGACCGCGACCGTGACCGGGAGCCCATCAGGCGGCTGCCGATCCCGGAGGACGTCACCGGTGACGAGATCGACAAGGCCGTGCGGCAGGAGCTGATGAGCCTGCCCAAGACGCTTGCCGACGACGTCGCCAAGAACCTCGTCATGGTCGCCAACCTCATCGACGAGGACCCCGACCAGGCTTACGCCTACTCGCGCGTGGCGCTTCGGCTCGCCTCCAGGGTCGCCGCCGTGCGGGAAGCGGCCGGCTTCGCCGCGTACGCGACGCAGAAGTACGGCGAGGCGCTCGCCGAGTTCAGGGCGGCGCGGCGGATGACGGGCAACGTCGACCTGTGGCCCGTGATGGCCGACTGCGAGCGTGGACTCGGGCGTCCCGAGCGGGCCATGACCATGGCCGGTGAGCCCGAGGTGCTGAAGCTCGACAAGGCGGGCCAGGTCGAGATGCGGCTCGTCGCCGCCGGTGCGCGCCGGGACATGGGGCAGATCGACGCAGCCATCGTGACCTTGCAGGGGCCGGAGCTGGGCTCCAACTCCGTACAGCCGTGGACCGTTCGTCTGCGTTACGCGTACGCCGACGCGCTGCTGTCGGCCGGGCGCGAGGACGAGGCACGCGAGTGGTTCGCCAAGGCCCTCGAGGCCGACAAGGACGGTGCCACGGACGCGTCGGACCGTCTCGCGGCTCTGGACGGCGTCCAGTTCGTGGACGTGGACGAGGACGACGACGAGGACCACGACGTCGCGGACGGAGAGCAGGAGCCGGAGCACGAGCCGGAGCACGGGCCCGAGTCGGAGTCGGGGAACGACAAGTCCTGATCCGGCGACCGCACAGCGAAAGAGGGCGGCACCCCCACCGGGGGCGCCGCCCTCTTCTCGTTTCTCAGCCGTCCGCGAGGCTCCGCAGCACCAGGCCCGTGGCCGGCTTGGGGCCGAACGACGTCGACTTGCGCGGCATCGTGACCGCTTGGCGCGCCAGCTCCCGTACGACCTCCTCGCGTACCGGATGCAGCAGGACCGCCGTACTGCCGTGGCGTTCCGCCTGTTCGACCACGGCTTCCGTGCCGTGGATGTACGAGATGTGCTCGGGTGCGTCCGGGATCTTCCATATGTGGTCGAGCAGCGTGGAGTGGAGCACGGTCGCGTCGAGAGTGCGCCACTCCGCCGGGCGGTCGGCCGGCACCGTACGGGCGAGCAGCGCCGGATCGGGGCGGTCGATCAGGTGGAAGCGGCCGTCGCCCGCCAGCAGGAACGCGTTGTTGGCTCCTTCACCGGCACCAGTACCTTCACCCGCACCTTCACCGGCTTCGGCGCCGGCATTCGCCGCATCGGACAGTGCCTCGATCGCCTCCGGCAGCGTGCCTTCGAGCGTGCGGACCCGGAAGGAGCCCGGCGCCGCCTCCAGCGCGGCCAGCGCCTCCGCGACCGGCAGCCCGTGCAGCAGCCGGTGGATCGCGCGGACCTGGAGCGGGTGGCGCGCGGTGTCGACCAGCAGGACCAGGCCGTAGGCCCACGGTCCGGCGGCGGACGGCGGGTGTTCCTCGCGCAGCCGCAGATAGGTCGCCCACCGGTGGTGGCCGTCGGCGATGAGGGCCTGGCGGCCGGCGAGGTCGTTCTCGATCTCGGCCAGTTCGGCGGGGTCGGTCACCGACCAGAGCCGGTGGCTGAAGCCGTCCTCAGTCGTGGTCGACAGCAGGGGCTCGCGCAGGGCGGTGCGTTCGACGACCGCGGTCGTGCCGCTCGTACCGGTCGCCGTGTCCGTCGAGCCGGCCTCTCCGCGGTAAGTGAGGAGCAGGGGCTCCAGATTGGTGGCGGTCGCCCGCATCAGGGCCGCGCGGTCCTCGACGATGTCCGGCATCACGTCCTCGTGCGGCAGGACGACACCCTCGGCGGGTGCGGACAGGGCCAGGGCCCCGATGACACCGCGCTGGAGCAGGTCGCCGTGGCGCTGCTCGTAGACGTACAACGCCGGTTCGGGGTCCGGCGCGAGGACGCCCTCCGCGAGCCAGCGCCGGAGCGTGCTCGCCGCCTGGCGGTGCCGGTCGGCGGCGGTCGCGGCCTGGGGCAGGATCAGCCGGACGATGTTGTGCGGGTCGGCCGACTCCAGGTGGTGCAGTCCGTCGGGCCGTACGACGACGTCGTACGGCGGCGAGGTCACCGCGGCGAGGCTGCCGACCCGCTCGGGGACGTAGCGCAGTCCACGGAACGGGATCAGGCGGAGGCCCTTCGGAGCCGGCCCTGTGGTGTTCATCTCCGCATCGTATGCGGGCCGGGCCATGAGCGATGATCGGGGGAGGAGAGCCCGGTCGACGGGCGGACGAGGGAGCGGAAGACTGATGAGTCAGCGGAGCAGGACCAGGCCCGACGGCAGTGCGACGGCGCTCGACAAGGCGTACGACACGGCTCTGCTGGATCTCGACGGTGTGGTGTACGCGGGCGGCGAGGCCATCGAGTACGCCGTCGACTCGCTTGTCTCGGCCCGGGACGGCGGGATGCGTCTCGCGTACGTCACCAACAACGCGCTGCGGACGCCGGACACCGTCGCCGCGCATCTGACGGAGCTCGGGGTGCCCGCCGAGCCCGCCGAGGTGATCACGTCGGCGCAGGCGGTGGCGCGGCTGATCGCCGAGCAGGTCCCGGCCGGTGCGCGGGTGCTGGTGATCGGCGGCGAGGGGCTGCGGGTCGCGTTGCGGGAGCGGGGACTTGAGCCGGTGGAGTCGGCCGACGACGACCCGGCGGCCGTGGCGCAGGGCTACGGGGGGCCGGACCTGGCGTGGGGGCGGTTCGCCGAGGCCGGGTACGCGATCGCGCGTGGTGTGCCGTGGTTCGCGTCCAACACCGATCTGACCATTCCGAGCGCGCGCGGTATCGCGCCGGGCAACGGGGCGGCAGTGGAGGTCGTCCGGATCGCCACCGGCGCCGATCCGCAGGTCGCGGGCAAGCCGCTGCCGCCGATGCACCGGGAGACGGTGCTGCGTACGGGGGCGAAGCGGCCGATCGTCGTGGGGGACCGGCTGGACACCGACATCGAGGGCGCGTTCAACGGTGATGTGGACTCGCTGCTGGTGCTGACGGGGGTGACGGACGGAGCCCAGCTGCTGGCCGCCGAGCCGAAGCACCGGCCGACCTATGTGGACGCGGATCTTCGGGGGTTGCTGACCGGGCAGCCCGAAGTCGACGTCAGGGACGGCGGGTTCGGATGCGGGGGCTGGACCGCTTCCGTACGGGACGACGCCTTGGTCCTCGAAGGGGACGGCGGGGCGCTGGACGGACTGCGGGCGCTGTGCGCCGCGGCCTGGACGCACGCGGGGGACGGGGCCTGCGCGCTGGACCCGGGCAAGGTGCTGGCGAAGCTGGGGCTTTGACGCGTCGGGGCTTTGGGGCGCCCGGCGCCGGACGCGCCGCGCGCTCCGTCCTCGATCGCCGAACAGGCTCACTGAGCACGTCCGGCGATCGGGAACACGCGAGGGCGCCGGTGCCCGACCCGCGTGAATCCGCCGGCAGGCGCGTTACGCGTCCTCGCCCGTGCGCAGCAGGTCGTCCTCGGAGGTGCCGCGCCGCCAGTAGCCGCTGAACTTCACCGCTCGGCGGTCGAAGCCGCGTTCGCCGACGACGTGTCTGCGGACCGCCTTGACGGTCGCCGACTCGCCCGCGATCCAGGCGTACGGCGTGCCGTCCGGCAGGTCGTCGGCCGCGCGTATCGCGTCCTCGGTGGCGGGCGCCGACTCGTCCCGTACGAGCCAGGTGACGTGCGCGTCGGCCTTGGTGGGGAGTTCGCACCGGTCGGCGGCCTGGTGGAGAGCGATCCAGACACGGGCGGGAATGCCGGGCGGCAGGGACTCCAGGATGCCGGCGACCGCCGGGAGCGCGGATTCGTCGCCGGTCAGCAGGATCCAGTCGGTGCCGTCCGGCGGCCGGAAGTCGTACCCCGCGTTCTCGTCGTGAATCGGGGCGAGGATTCCGATCCGGTCGCCGGGGGCGGCCTTCAGCGCCCACCGGGTGGCCGGGCCCTCGCCGGAGCCCGGCAGAAGTTCGTGCACGGCGAAGTCGATGTCCAACTCCTGCTGTTCGCGGCGCAGTTCGCGCACCGTGTAGGTGCGCATGACGCCGCGTACGTCCGGGTCCAGGGCGCGCCACGCGGCCCACCAGTGCCCGTCGTCCGGGCCCGGCAGGACGGGGGCGTCCTGGCCCGGCCTCGGCAGGAACAGCTTCACGCGCTGGTCCCGGCCGGCCGACCCGAAGCGTGCGACGGCCTCGCCGCCGAGGGTGACGCGGACGAACGAGGGGGTGGGGCGCGTCGTACGCAGCACGCGCAGGGTGAAGAACTGGAACGGGTCGTCAGACATCAGACCAGCTTCCTCGACTTGGTGATGGCCGCCGCGAGCTGTTCGAGCACGGGCGCGTAACCGGCATAGCTGTAGCGCTCCTCCATGGACCACGGCGTGATCTGGTCGGCCTCGACGGCGGGCAGCCGGCTCCAGGTGGGCCGCTTGGCGAGTTCGGCGGCGGGGAGGGCGGTCGAGCGGTTGTCGACCATGATGAGGTCGGCGTGGTACTTGTCGGCGTTCTCCCAGCTGAGGAATTCCCAGAAGCCGAACTCGTCGGACTTCTTGCCCTCGACGAATTCGACTCCGAGGTCCTTGAAGTAGTTGAGGTCGCAGTACGAGTCGGGAACGCCGACGTACATCTGCTCGGCGTCGCCGGTCATGGCGAGGACCTTGAGGCCGCCGTCCGCCTTCTTCGCCTCGGCCGCCGCGCGCAGTGTCTTCTCGGCCCTGTCGAAGCGGGCCTTGGCGTCGACGGTTTTCCTCGCCGTCAGATCCGCGCCGAGGGACCGGGCCAACTCGGTGTAGCGCGTGAGGGGTTGACGCAGGCTCACCCGGCCGCCGGTGATGCCGACGCTCGGCGCGAGTGCCTCGACCTTCTTCACGCTCTCGGCGGGCACGTACCAGAGGTCCGGCGGCGGGAACATGTTGCTGATCAGCAGATCGGGCTGGAGCGCCGCGTACTTCTCGATGTTGAACTCGCCCCACGCCTGGCCGAGACTGGTGAGCTTCGTCAGGTCGAGGTCGCCCGCCTGCGGGTTGGGCTTGCCGCCGATCGGCTCGCTCGGGCCGAAGACTCCCGTGCACTCGACGCCGTAGTCGTGCAGGGCGGCGGCCGTACTGATGAACGCGACTATCTTCCGGGGCGGTTCGTCGGTTCTCGCCGTCTTGCCGCGATCGTCCTCGAAGCTCCAGGGGCCGCCCTTGCCGGCACCCCCGGTGGAGTCCGCCGAACCGCCATTCGCCTTGTCGTCGTCGGCGCCGCAGGCGGTGAGCAGCGCGCCGAGCCCGAGGGCGCCGGTGGCCGACAGTAGTCGGCGCCGGGTGAGGGGGAGGCGGGCCGGAACCTGAAGGGGGCTGTTCATTACGGTGTTTCCCTCATGGCTTCCCTCTTGAGGATCAAGTATGAGGGTAGGCTAACCTAACCGAGTGTTGGTCGACAGTCCCCCCGAATCCGAACAGAGCGCGGAACCGATACCGCTCACCGTGACCCGGAAGCGCCGTACGCTGCGCGCCGCCGGGCTGCTGGTGTCCGTCGGCGTCCTGCTGCTTGTCTGCGCCGCCGGTATCGCCGTCGGCGCGAAGTCGATACCGCTCGGCGACGTATGGCACGGCCTGTTCCACAACTCCGGTACCGGCAACGACGTGATCGTCGTCGACGTCCGGCTGCCCCGGACGGTGCTCGGGCTGCTCGTCGGTGCGGCGCTCGGGCTGGCCGGCGCGGTGATGCAGGCGCTGACCCGCAACCCCCTCGCCGAACCGGGACTGCTGGGCGTCAACGCCGGCGCCGCCGCCGCGGTGGTCTCGGCCATCAGCTTCTTCGGCGTCACCTCCATCGGCGGCTACGTGTGGTTCGCCTTCGCCGGCGCGGCGATCGTCTCCGTACTCGTGTACGCGCTCGGCGGCAGCCGCAGCGCCACCCCCGTACGGCTCGCCCTCGCCGGCACCGCGGCCACCGCGGCGCTCTTCGGCTACGTCAACGCCGTGCAGCTGCTGGACTCGGCGGCCCTCGACCGGCTGCGCTTCTGGACCGTGGGATCCCTCGCGTCCGCCGACATGTCGACAGTCGGCAAGGTGTGGCCGTTCATCGCCGTCGGCATCCTTCTCGCGCTGCTGATCGCCAGACCGCTGAACGCCCTGGAGATGGGGGACGACACCGCCAGATCGCTGGGCGCCAATCTGACCCGGACCCGCGTCCTCGCCATGCTCTGCGTGACATTGCTGTGCGGCGGGGCGACCGCGGCCTGTGGGCCGATCGTCTTCGTCGGGCTGATGGTGCCGCATCTCGTACGGGCCATCACCGGGCCGGACATGCGGTGGATCCTGCCGTACGCCGCCGTGCTCTCGCCCGTCCTGCTGCTGGGCGCCGATGTGATCGGACGCGTCGTCGCGCGGCCGGCGGAGGTGCAGGTCGGCATCGTCACCGCGATCATCGGCGGGCCCGTCTTCATCCAGCTCGTACGTCGCAAGAGGATGGCCCAGCTGTGAGGGAAGACCCGACCACCACGAGCGCCACCTCAGCTGTCGGAAAGGACGGCGGCCGGGCGCGGCCGGCGCGCGCGATCCGTACGCCCGGCGGCCTCTCCGTCAGGATGGACGTCCGGTCCGCCCTCGTCGTCCTGCTGCTCCTTCTCGCCGTGTGCGCGATGTCCGTCGTCCTCATCGGCCGGGGCGACTTCCCGATGGCGCCCGGCGACGTCGTCGCGACCCTGCTCGGAAACGGCACGACGGCGCAGGAGTTCATCGTCCAGGAGCTACGGCTGCCGAGGGTCCTCGTGGGCCTGCTCGTCGGCGCGGCGCTCGGGGTCGGCGGTGCGGTCTTCCAGTCCATCTCCCGCAATCCGCTGGGCAGTCCGGACGTCATCGGCTTCGGCCAGGGCGCGACAGTGGGCGCGCTGAGTGCGATCGTCGTCTTCCAGGCAGGCTCGGCCGCCGTCGCGGGCGGCGCCGTCGTCGGCGGTCTGCTGACGGGTACGGGGATCTATCTGCTCGCCTGGAAGCGGGGCGTGCACGGCTACCGACTGGTCCTCATCGGCATCGGCGTCGCCGCCATGCTCACGGCCGTCAACCACTACCTGATCACCAAGGCCAGCCTCATCGACGCGACGCGCGCCGTGCTGTGGATGACGGGATCGCTCGACGGCCGGGACTGGGCGCAGGTCTGGCCGCTGCTCGCCGTCTGCGCCGTGCTGATCCCGCTGGTGCTCGTGTACGGACGGCCGTTGCGCATGCTGGCGATGGGCGACGACGCGGCGTACGCGCTCGGTGTACGGGTCGAACGCACCCGGCTCGTCCTGATGGGCGCCGCCGTGCTGCTCGTCTCCGTGGCGACCGCCGCGGCCGGTCCGATCACCTTCGTCGCCCTCAGCGCGCCCCAACTGGCGCGCCGGCTCACCCGTTCACCCGGCCCCAACCTCGGCCCGGCCGCGGCGATGGGAGCACTGCTCCTGCTGGTCGCCGACTGGACAGCGACATCGGCGTTCGGCGACCGTCAACTGCCCGCCGGTGTGGTGACCGGAGTGCTCGGCGGCTGCTATCTGCTCTGGCTGCTGGTCACCGAACGCAAGGCGGGCCGCATATGAGCGCCGACGTCCCCGTACAGGACACCGGCACGGCCGCCCCGTCCCCGGCCGCCGCCGCCCACGACTCGTCCCTCCCCACCCCCAGGAGCACGACCATGCAGCGCCTCACGGCGGAATCCGTGACCCTCGGCTACGACCAGCGGGTCATCGCCCGAGATCTCTCCGTCGAGATACCCGACCACTCGTTCACGGTGATCGTCGGCCCCAACGCCTGCGGGAAATCCACCCTGTTGCGGGCGCTGTCACGGATGCTCAAGCCGTCCCAGGGCCGTGTCCTGCTCGACGGCGCCGCGATCCACTCCATGCCCGCCAAGAAGGTCGCGCGGACGCTGGGGCTGCTGCCGCAGTCCTCCATCGCGCCCGACGGCATCACGGTCGCCGACCTCGTCGCGCGGGGCCGCTACCCGCACCAGGCGCTGCTGCGCCAGTGGTCCCGGCAGGACGAGCGGATTGTCGAGGAGTCGATGGCGTCGACCGGCATCGGCGAGCTGGCCGATCGCTATGTCGACGAATTGTCCGGCGGGCAGCGCCAGCGGGTCTGGATCGCCATGGCGCTCGCCCAGCAGACACCGCTGCTGCTCCTGGACGAGCCCACCACGTTCCTCGACATCCAGTACCAGATCGATGTCCTCGACCTCTGCGCCGATCTGCACGAGACCCAGGGCCGTACGCTCGTCGCCGTCCTGCACGACCTCAACCACGCCGCCCGCTACGCCACGCACCTCATCGCGATGCGCGAGGGCGAGATCTACGCCGAGGGGCCGCCGGCCGAGGTCGTCACGGCGGAGCTGGTCGAGCGCGTCTTCGGGCTGCGCTGCCAGGTCATCGACGACCCGGAGACCGGCACCCCGCTCGTCGTCCCGGCGGGGCGCAGGGCGCGGCACACGGTGCCCGTGGGGCTGCCCGAGTGAGCCGTACGCGCGCCCGCCGAGCCGCGGGCGCGCTGTCCGGGCGGTGCGCGGGGGGCCGGTTCAGAGCAGCGAGCGAAGCCGCAGCAGATCGCGGAACCCCGCTTCGAGCTTGACCCGTCCCGAGCCCCACGCCTTGGCGAAGTGGAGTTCGCCGTCGACCATGGACACCAGATCGTCGCCCGTCATGGCGAGTCTGATCTGCGCCTTCTCACGCGGCGGGCCCTCGTGGGTGTCCAGCACCTCGATCCGGCCGTCGTCGAAGCGGCCGGTGAAGGTCGTGTCGAGGTCCGTTATGTGGCAGCTCAGCGAACGGTCGAAACCGGCCGCCCCGCGGATCCCGTCGTCCGCCCGCGCCATGTTGTCCGAGAGCTTGTCGAGTGCGCTGCGGCACTCCTCCTTCGTCGCCATCGTGATCGACGGTACCCCAGGGCTTCGAGGTAGCGTCGGGGCATGAGCGACGAGACGGCGGGCCCGGCCGACCAGGAGCACGCCTCCCCTCCCCCCGAGCCCCCAGCACCGGCCCACGACCCCGCCGCCCCCGCGCCCCTCGGCATCGAACGCGTCCCCACCGGCGACCCCGGCGTGGACGAGAAACTGGCCAGACTGGGCGACGCGGACCACCTTCCGGCGGACGGCCACCTCGACGTGTACGAGGATGTGCACCGGGGCCTGCGCGACGCGCTCACCGCGCTCGACGTACGCCCCGGACCCGGCCCGACCGACCCCCGGCCCGGGCCTTCGCCGTCGTACGACCTCAGGAGCTGAACGACACGTGGCAGGAGTGGCACGCCGCCGCCTCGACGCCGAGCTGGTCCGCCGCAACCTCGCACGCTCACGCGAGCACGCGACCCAACTGATCGCCGCGGGACGGGTCACCGTCGGCGGCGCCACCGCGACCAAACCGGCCACCCAGGTCGAGACCAGCGCCGCGGTGGTCGTCGCGGAGGACGGCGGCGACCCCGGCTACGTCTCGCGCGGCGGCCACAAACTCGCCGGCGCCCTCGCCGCCTTCGTACCCCTGGGCCTGCGGGTGGAGGGACGCAGGGCGCTGGACGCGGGCGCGTCGACCGGCGGCTTCACCGACGTACTGCTGCGGTCCGGTGCCCGGCAGGTCGTCGCCGTGGACGTCGGTTACGGACAACTCGCCTGGTCTCTGCAGAGCGATGAACGCGTCACCGTCAAGGACCGTACGAACGTACGTGAGTTGACGCTGGAGATCATCGAGGGGAAGCCGGTGGATCTGATCGTGGGTGACCTGTCGTTCATTCCGCTCGGCCTGGTGCTGCCCGCGCTGGCGCGGTGCGCCGCGCCCGACGCGGATCTGGTGCTCATGGTCAAGCCGCAGTTCGAGGTGGGCAAGGAACGCCTCGGCAGCGGCGGAGTCGTGCGCAGTCCGCAGCTGCGGGCCGACGCCGTACGGGCGGTGGCGCGCAAGGCGGCGGAACTCGGTCTCGGGACACGCGGCGTGACCGCGAGCCCGCTGCCCGGACCCGCCGGGAACGTCGAATACTTCCTGTGGCTCACCGCCGGGGCGCCCGAAGTCGACCCGGCCGATGTCGACCGTGCTGTGGCGGAGGGACCCCGTTGACGACGAACGCAGAACAGACCCCGGAGGCCGGCGCGGAACACCGCACCGTCTTCCTGCTGGCCCACACCGGCAGACCCGCCGCCATCCGCAGCGCCGAACTGGTGGTGCAGGGGCTGCTGCGCAACGGTCTCGGTGTCCGGGTGCTGGCCGCCGAGGCGGCCGATCTGCCGCTCCCGGCGGCCGTCGAGACCATCCCCGAGGCCACGTCCGGCGCGCTGAACGGCTGTGAGCTGCTGATCGTGCTCGGCGGCGACGGCACGCTGCTGCGCGGCGCCGCCTTCGCCCGCGCCTCGGGTGTGCCGATGCTCGGCGTCAACCTGGGCCGGGTCGGCTTCCTCGCCGAGGCGGAGCGCGACGATCTGGACAAGGTCGTCGACCGGGTGGTGACCCGCGCGTACGAGGTCGAGGAACGGATGACCATCGACGTCCTCGTACACAGCAACGGCACCGTCGTGCACCGGGACTGGGCGCTCAACGAGGCGGCCGTGCAGAAGGTGTCGCCCGAGCGGATGCTGGAGGTCGTCCTGGAGATCGACGGGCGGCCGGTGACCGGATTCGGCTGCGACGGCATCGTGTGCGCCACACCGACCGGTTCGACGGCGTACGCCTTCTCGGCCGGCGGCCCCGTGGTGTGGCCGGAGGTGGAGGCGCTGCTGATGGTGCCGATCAGTGCGCACGCGCTGTTCGCGAAGCCGCTGGTGACGTCGCCGAAGTCGGTGCTCGCGGTGGAGGTGCAGCCGCACACGCCGCACGGGGTCCTCTGGTGCGACGGCCGCCGAACGGTCGAGCTGCCGGCGGGTGCGCGGGTGGAGGTCCGGCGCGGTGCGGTGCCCGTACGGCTCGCGCGCCTGCACCAGGCGTCCTTCACCGACCGGCTGGTGGCGAAGTTCGCCCTCCCGGTGGCGGGGTGGCGCGGAGCGCCGCACTAGGGCAGTGGCCGGGGGAGCGGTGACGGGGGCGCGCGGCTCGGGGCCGCACTCGTCCTCGATCGCCGGACGGGCCGAATACGCCCGCGGGGTACCCCCGAGGGAATCGGAGGGCGGGGGGCCGTCGCACATCGGGTCCCGGACCTCGTAAGGTCGTGTCCGTGCTGGAGGAGATGCGGATACGGTCGCTCGGGGTCATCGACGACGCGGTGGTCGAGCTGTCACCGGGCTTCACCGCGGTGACGGGCGAGACAGGCGCGGGCAAGACCATGGTCGTCACCAGCCTGGGGCTGCTGCTCGGCGGTCGCGCCGACGCCGCCCTGGTGCGGATCGGTGCCAAGGCCGCGGTGGTGGAGGGGCGGCTCACCATGCCCGCCGACGCCCCGGCGGCCCTGCGCGCCGCGGAGGCGGGCGCCGAGCTCGACGACGGCGCGCTGCTGGTCAGCAGGACCGTCTCGGCCGAGGGGCGCTCGCGCGCCCATATCGGCGGGCGTTCCGTGCCGGTGGGGGTGCTGGCCGAGCTGGCGGACGACCTCGTCGCCGTACACGGCCAGACCGACCAGCAGGGTCTGCTGCGGCCCGCGCGGCAGCGGCAGGCGCTCGACCGGTACGCGGGGGACGCGGTCGCCGCGCCGCTCGCCAAGTACACGGACGCCTACCGCCGGTTGAGGACCGTCGCCGCCGAACTGGCGGAGCTGACCACCCGCGCCCGCGAACGCGCGCAGGAGGCGGACCTGCTGCGCTTCGGCCTGAACGAGATCGCCGCCGTCGAACCCCTTCCCGGCGAGGACACCGAACTGGCCGCCGAGGCCGAACGCCTCGGCCACGCCGAGGCGCTGGCGTCCGCGGCCTCCGTCGCGCACGCGGCGCTCGTCGGCCGGCCCGAGGACCCCGCGGAGGGCGGCGACGCGACGACGCTCGTCGGCGGCGCGGGACGGGCCCTGGAGGCCGTACGGTCCCACGACCCCGCCCTGGCCGCGCTCGCCGACCGGATGGGCGAGATCGCGATCCTGCTGGCGGACGTGGCCGGTGAACTCGCGGGTTACGCCGACAATCTGGACTCCGACCCGCTGCGGCTCGCGGCGGTCGAGGAGCGGCGGGCCGCGCTCACCGGGCTGACACGCAAGTACGGCGAGGACATCACCGGTGTGCTGGCCTGGGCCCAGGAGAACGTGGAGCGGCTGACCGAACTCGAAGGCGACGACGACCGGATCGGCGAGCTGGCGGCCGAGCACGCCACCCTGTTGGGTGAACTGTCCGGTCTGGCACAGGCGTTGACCGACGCCCGTACGGAGGCCGCGGCGCGCTTCGCGGAAGCCGTCACCGCCGAACTCGCGTCCCTCGCGATGCCGCACGCGCGCGTCTCGTTCGCCGTGAGCCAGACCGAGGACCCGGACGGCGTCGAGGTGGACGGCCGTCCGGTGGCGTACGGCTCGTCCGGCGCGGACGAGGTCGAACTGCTGCTGGCCCCGCATCCCGGCGCCCAGCCGCGGCCGATCGCCAAGGGCGCGTCCGGCGGTGAACTCTCGCGCGTGATGCTCGCGGTCGAGGTGGTCTTCGCCGGGTCCGATCCGGTGCCGACATATCTCTTCGACGAGGTGGACGCGGGCGTCGGCGGCAAGGCGGCGGTCGAGGTCGGCCGGCGGCTCGCGAAGCTCGCCAAGTCCGCGCAGGTGGTGGTCGTGACGCATCTGCCGCAGGTCGCGGCCTTCGCCGACCGGCAGCTGCTGGTGGAGAAGAGACACGACGGCTCGGTGACCCGGTCCGGTGTCACGGTCCTCGAAGGGGAGGACCGGGTGCGGGAGTTGTCCCGGATGCTGGCGGGCCAGGAGGACTCGGAGACGGCCCGCGCCCACGCCGAGGAACTGCTGGCGACGGCCCGCGCCGACGCGTAGCCGGTGGTCCGGCCGCCGGACGGGCGGCGGTCGCGGGCTCCGTCCGGCCGTCGAGCACGAACGGGCCACCGGGCGGGCGTCGTTGGACCGGTCCGGTCATCGCACAAAGGAGCTTCCCGCGGCGGTACCGTACGTGGTGCACGCCGTGAGGTCACTCAAGTGGGTGATGTTGGGGCGGGGAGTCGCACGATCGACACACCCGCGACGCACCCTCGGTGCCGGAAGGTCCGTACCGGCTGGCATCCTTGGCGCAGCACACACCACCTGAACAGGAGCCTTGGCCACGTGACACAGCTGCGTACGGTCCAAGTGCTCGGCGGTGGCAGTGCGGGCAGCAGCGCGCACGTCCGGTCGCTGGCGGCGGGGCTCGTCGCCCGGGGCGTACGGGTCAGTGTGTGCGCCCCGGACTCGCTGGAGCGGATCTACGACTTCCGTGGCTGTGGCGCCGACCATGTGCCGGTGGCCCGGCGCGGCGACCCCGTGTCCCTCGGGGCGCTGCGTGCCGCCTGCGCCACCGCCGACGTGGTGCACGCGCACGGGCTGCACGCCGCCGTACGCTCGGCGGTCGCCCTCGGCGGGCAGCGGGTGCCGCTCGTCGTCACCTGGCACACCCGCGTGTACGCGGACGGGCCGCGCGGGCATCTGCTGCGGCTGCTGGAGCGAAGGGCCGTCAGGGCGGCGGCCGTTGTACTCGGAGCCTCGTCCGAGCTGGTCGACCGGGCCCGCAGGCGCGGCGCCCGCGACGCGCGACTCGCACCGGTCGCGGTCCCGGCCCCGCGCCGGGTCCCGGCGCTCGACGACGAGGCCGAGGACGACAACCACGGCAAGGCGCGCGCCGAACTGGGGGCGACGGGGCGGCCGTTGCTGATGGCCGTCGGCAGCCTCGTGCCGGACCGTGGGTACGACACGCTGCTGGACGCCGCGAGAACATGGCGCGCTCTCGACCCCGTACCGCTCCTGGTCATCGCGGGCGAGGGCCGCGAACGGGCCGCGCTCCAGGGGCGGATCGACAGCGAGGACCTGCCGGTCAGCCTCGTCGGCCGCCGCGACGACGTGAGCGAACTCCTCGCCGCCGCGGACGTCGCGCTCCTGCCGAGCCGCTGGGAGGCCCGGTCCCTGCTGGCCCAGGAGGCGCTGCGGCTCGGGGTTCCCCTGGTCGCGACGGCGGTCGGCGCCGTACCCGAACTGGTGGGCGACGCGGCGGAGTTGATCCCGTACGGCGACGCCACCGCCCTCGCGGACACGGTGACCCGCCTGTTGGAGGACCCCGACCGCCGGGCGGAACTCGCGTCGGCGGGGCGGGCGCGCGCGGCGACGTGGCCGACGGAGGACGACACGATCGCCCATGTCCTGAGCGTCTACGACGAACTGACGCAGCCGTTATCGCGGTGACGCGGGCCGGCTTCTGTCCTCAAGCGCCGGACGGGCCGGGTTCTGTCCTCAAGCGCCGGACGGGCTGGTTGTTGTCCTCAAGCGCCGGACGGGCTGAGGGTGACGTCCGTCCGCTCAGCGCACGTGGCGGCGCGCGCGCAGGGCCAGGCTCAGGGCCAGGACCGTCTGCGGGTCGTCCAGGTCCGTGCCCAGCAACTCGGAGATACGGGCCAGCCGGTTGTAGAGCGTCTGCCTGTTCAGATGCAGTTCGCGCGCCGTCTCCGCCTTGCGGCCCGCGTGGTCCAGGAACGTCGTCAGCGTCGGCAGCAGCGGGGCGCGCGACGTGCGGTCGTGGGTGAGCAGCGGGCCGATCGCGCGGTCCACGAACGCCGACAGGTCCGGGTGGTCCCGCAGCCGCCACAGCAGCAGGTCGATGTCCAGCCGCCGGGCGTCGTGCCACGGCCGCTCCGGCAGGCCCCGTGCCGCCGCCGCGGTCTCCGCCGCGTGCCGCAGGCCCGCGCTCGCCGCCGCCCAGCCGCCCGGGACCCCGACGACCACCACGGGCCGCGGGCCGCCGGGACGTTCGAGTCCGGACCGTTCCACGCCCGCCCGAAGCGCCGCCGCGACCCGGTCGGCCACCGCCGCGCGTTCGGACTCCGAGCGCAGCCCGAGCAGCAGCGGGATCCGGCCCTCCACGGGACGTACGCCGAGGAGTACCGGCACGCCCACGGACGACAGCTCCTCCAGCACGGCCCGTGCCAGCGGCGCCCAGTTGCCCGGCGGGGCCGGCTCGGGGCCCAGCCGCATCACCACCGGGAGCAGCGGCCCGTCGCCCGGTCCGAAGCCCAGCACCGCGGCCTGCGCGGGCGCGTCGTCCGCCGCGATCCGGCCCTCGGCGAGATCGGTGAGGAAGTCGCCCCGGCCGCGCGCGGCCAGCTCGTCCTCCTGGCGGGCCTGCATCAGCACGACCGCGAGGATGCCCGCCGCCCGCTCGGCCGCCATCCGGTGCACCGGAAGCAGCGGGGCCGCCACCGGAGGCAGTACGAGCCGGGCGCGTACCGAACCGGCCCCGTGCCCGCCACCGGGTACGTCCACCAGCACCGTGCCCGCCGGCGGCCCCGCCTCGCGGTCCGCCCGCTGCGCGCGCAGCCCCTCCCAGACCTGGAGCGGTTCCGCGCCCGCCGGTGGCCCCGACGCGCCGGCCGCCGCGAACAGGAGCTGTCCGTCGGCGGTCTCCAGGAAGACCGGATTGCCGGCGAAGTCGGCGAGGATGCGCAGCACCTGGGGGACGCCGCCGCCGCTGAGCAGGGCGTCCGTGCACCGCCGGTGGACCTCCTCGGCCTGGCGCAGCAGCGCGTAGTGCCCGTTGACGATCTCGGTGTGGATCTCCTCGGTCACGGAGACGAACGGCACCTCGCGGTGCAGTTGCACCAGCGGCAGCCCGGTCGCCCGCGCCGTCTCGACGACGGCGGCGGGCAGCCGCCCGAACCGCGGCCCGAGTTCCACCACCAGCGCCGCGATACCGCGGTCGGCGAGCCTGCGCACGAAGGCGCGCTGTTCGGCGGGGCGGGTGCCGAGACCGATGCCGGTGGTGAGCAGCAGTTCGCCGCCCTTGAGGAGGGAAGCGATGTTCGGCACCTCACCCGCGTGCACCCAGCGCACGGTGCGGTGCAGCCGGTCGGCCCCGGCGACGACCTCCGGGAGCCCGCCACGGAGCCCCGGCAGGTCCAGGGCCCGCCGCACGGTGATTCCGGCCTGTTCGTCCATGGGGCCGGACGCTACCCGGCCCCCGCGCCCGTGTCCCTCCGGGCCCTCAGCCGCCGTACGCCCCGGAGGCCGTCAGGCGCAGCGCCGTGTCGATCAGCGGCACATGGCTGAACGCCTGCGGGAAGTTGCCGACCTGCCGCTGGAGGCGCGGGTCCCACTCCTCGGCCAGCAGCCCCAGGTCGTTACGGAGCGCCAGCAGCTTCTCGAAGAGCTTCCGGGCCTCGTCGACCCGGCCGATCATCGCGAGGTCGTCCGCCAGCCAGAACGAGCAGGCCAGGAACGCGCCTTCGTCGCCCTCCAGTCCGTCCACTCCGGCGTCCTCGCCCGACGTCGGGTAGCGCAGGACGAACCCGTCCTCCGTGGACAGCTCGCGCTGGATCGCCTCGATGGTGCCGATGACGCGCTTGTCGTCCGGCGGCAGGAAGCCCATCTGCGGGATCAGCAGGAGCGACGCGTCCAGCTCCTTGGAGCCGTACGACTGTGTGAAGGTGTTGCGTTCCTTGTCGTAACCCTTCTCACACACGTCGTGGTGGATGTCGTCGCGCATCTCGCGCCAGCGCTCCAGCGGTCCGTCCGCGTCGCCCGACTCGATCAGCTTGATCGTCCGGTCGACCGCGACCCACGCCATCACCTTCGAGTGCACGAAGTGGCGGCGCGGACCGCGCACCTCCCAGATGCCCTCGTCCGGCTGGTCCCAGTGGCGTTCCAGATACTCGATCAGCTTGAGCTGGAGCAGCGAGGCGTAGTCGTTGCGCGCCAGACCCGTCATGTGCGCCAGGTGCAGGGCCTCGGTGACCTCGCCGTACACGTCGAGCTGGAGCTGGTGCGCCGCGCCGTTGCCGACCCGGACCGGGCCCGATCCCTCGTACCCCGGCAGCCAGTCCAGCTCCGCCTCGCCGAGCTCACGCTCGCCCGCGATCCCGTACATGATCTGAAGATTCTCGGGGTCGCCGGCGACGGCCCGCAGCAGCCATTCGCGCCAGGCGCGGGCCTCCTCGCGGTAGCCGGTGCGCAGCAGCGAGGAGAGGGTGATGGCGGCGTCGCGCAGCCACGTGTAGCGGTAGTCCCAGTTGCGTGAGCCGCCGATGTCCTCGGGCAGCGACGTCGTCGGCGCGGCGACGATGCCGCCGGTCGGCGCGTACGTCAGGGCCTTGAGGGTGATCAGCGAGCGGACGACCGCCTCGCGGTAGGGGCCGTGGTACGTACAGTGCTCGACCCACTCCCGCCAGAAGTCCGACGTCAGCGTGAGCGATCCCTCGGGGTCCGGCAGCGCGGGCGGCTGCCGGTGCGAGGGCTGCCAGCTGATGGTGAAGGCGACGCGGTCGCCGGGCGCCACGGTGAAGTCGGAGTACGTCGTCAGGTTCTTGCCGTACGTGTCCGCCTCGGTGTCGAGCCAGATCGAGTCCGGCCCGGCGACGGCGACGGTGCGGTTGTCGACCTGATGCACCCAGGGCACCACCCGGCCGTAGCTGAAACGCATCCGCAGGGCGGAGCGCATCGGCACCCGGCCGCTGACCCCTTCCACGATCCGGATCAGCTGCGGCGCGCCGTCACGCGGGGGCATGAAATCGGTCACTCTGACCGTGCCGCGCGGCGTGTCCCACTCCGATTCCAGGATCAGGGAGTCGCCGACGTAGCGGCGCCGGTCGGCCCGCGGGGGCTCGGCTCCCGCCGGCGAGGCCGGTCCGAGCCGCCAGAAACCGTGTTCGTCGGTTCCCAGCAGCGCCGCGAACACGGCGTGCGAATCGAAGCGGGGCAGGCACAGCCAGTCGACTGTGCCGTCCCGGCAGACCAGGGCGGCGGTCTGCATGTCTCCGATGAGTGCGTAATCCTCGATGCGCCCGGCCACGTGCATCTCCAGTCGAACGGCCACGTTCGCCCCCCAGGGGGCGCTTACTGCGGGTCAAGGGTCGTTGACGAGCTCTTTTTCCGGGAACACGGGCGGGGGTAGTGCCGTTTGCCGGCCGGACTCGGCAGCGAATGTCCGAGCAGGATACGACGCACGTCGGGGATCCGCGCAGGTGTCCCGGCAACATGAATGAGCCGAACGAGTGGCCCAAGGGTGACACAGTCCCGGCCGTCGCAGGTCCGATGACGTGCGGTGACGGCGCGACGACTGAGCGCCGACGACTCCGTGTTCGCGAAGTGATCAAACGGTGAACGTACGCTGATCGCGGGCCCCGTGAGGTGATCAATCTGTGATCTTGGACCGGGTCAGGACCGGCCGCCGACCCCTGTGAATGGGTGGCCGGAAATCGACCACGACATATCCGCGCCATCCCCTCAAGTCGTCCACGGCGCCGTCGGCCCGTCGCACACCCGTCCCAGGGGTCCGGCGCGTGGACCTCGGGAACCTCCCCCTGTCGTCGCTGATACCCTGGTGGCCCGTGGGCGGATGGCCCCCCAGCGCTTCTCAGGGGCCCCGAACCGCAGCGACGGCACCCCCCTCCAGATCCTCCGGTTCCGCCGGTGATCCACCGGACAGGGGCGCCGGTACGCACCTCAGACCGCGACCACGGGAGCCCCCTCTTGGCCATGCCGAACCGATCCTCGACCTCCTCGACGACCAAGCACATCTTCGTCACCGGGGGCGTCGCTTCCTCCCTCGGCAAGGGCCTGACCGCCTCCAGCCTGGGGGCACTCCTCAAAGCGCGGGGCCTGCGGGTCACCATGCAGAAGCTCGACCCGTATCTGAACGTCGACCCCGGCACGATGAACCCCTTCCAGCACGGTGAGGTGTTCGTCACCAACGACGGCGCCGAGACCGACCTGGACATCGGGCACTACGAGCGGTTCCTGGACGTCGACCTCGACGGCTCGGCCAACGTCACCACCGGCCAGGTCTACTCGACGGTCATCGCCAAGGAGCGGCGCGGCGAGTACCTCGGCGACACCGTCCAGGTCATCCCGCACATCACCAACGAGATCAAGCACCGCATCCGGCGCATGGCGACCGACGACGTCGACGTCGTCATCACCGAGGTCGGCGGCACGGTCGGCGACATCGAGTCGCAGCCCTTCTTGGAGACCGTCCGCCAGGTCCGCCACGAGGTGGGCCGCGACAACGTCTTCGTCGTGCACATCTCGCTGCTCCCGTACATCGGCCCCTCCGGCGAGCTGAAGACCAAGCCCACCCAGCACTCGGTCGCGGCGCTGCGGAGCATCGGTATCCAGCCGGACGCGATCGTGCTGCGCGCCGACCGCGAGGTGCCGCTCTCGATCAAGCGCAAGATCTCCCTGATGTGTGACGTGGACGAGGACGCCGTGGTCGCGGCGATCGACGCGAAGTCCATCTACGACATCCCGAAGGTGCTGCACACCGAGGGTCTGGACGCGTACGTCGTACGGAAGCTGGACCTGCCGTTCCGCGACGTCGACTGGACCGTCTGGGACGACCTGCTGGACCGGGTCCACAACCCCGACCACGAGGTCACCGTCGCGCTCGTCGGCAAGTACATCGACCTGCCCGACGCGTATCTGTCGGTGACGGAGGCGCTGCGGGCCGGCGGCTTCGCCAACAAGGCGCGGGTCAAGGTCAAGTGGGTCACCTCGGACGACTGCAAGACGCCCGCGGGCGCGGCGCGGCAGCTCGGGGACGTCGACGGCATCCTGATCCCCGGCGGATTCGGCGAGCGCGGCGTGACCGGCAAGGTCGGGGCGATCCAGTACGCCCGCGAACAGAAGATCCCCTTGCTGGGCATCTGTCTCGGTCTGCAGTGCATCATCATCGAGGCCGCGCGCAACCTCCTGGAGAACCCGGACGCCAACTCCACCGAGTTCGACGCGGCGACGGCGCATCCGGTGATCTCCACGATGGAGGAGCAGCTCGCCTACGTGGAAGGCGCCGGTGACCTCGGCGGCACGATGCGCCTGGGCCTGTACCCGGCGAAGCTCGCGGACGGCTCGATCGTGCGGGGCGTCTACGACGACCTGCCGTACGTGGAGGAGCGCCACCGCCACCGCTACGAGGTCAACAACGCGTACCGCGCCGAGCTGGAGAAGAAGGCGGGCATCGTCTTCTCGGGCACGTCGCCCGACAACAAGCTCGTCGAGTACGTGGAGTACCCGCGCACGGTGCACCCGTACCTGGTCGCCACCCAGGCGCACCCGGAGCTGCGGTCGCGTCCCACCCGGCCGCACCCGTTGTTCGCGGGCCTGGTCAAGGCCGCGGTGGAGCGTCAGCAGGGCGAGTAGGGCCCCGATCCGGGGGATAACGTTGACCGAGGTACGGCCCGCCCGGGGCACCGGGGATCCGTACCTCGGTTTTCCGCTGTGCGGCCGCGTGTGGAGGTAGGTTTCGATGGCGATCAAGGACACCCCCGAGGAGTGGCCGATCACGGCCACGGCGACGCCGTTCCGGGGCAACAAGACCAGCGTCCGTACGGACGACGTGGTCATGCCCGACGGCTCGGTGGCGCGCCGCGACTACCAGGTCCACCCGGGCTCGGTCGCGATCCTCGCCCTGGACGAGTCGGACCGTGTGCTGGTCCTGCGCCAGTACCGGCACCCCGTGCGCCAGAAGCTGTGGGAGATCCCGGCCGGTCTGCTCGACATCCCCGGCGAGAACCCCCTGCACGCGGCGCAGCGGGAGCTGTACGAGGAGGCGCACGTCAAGGCGGAGGACTGGCGGGTGCTGACGGACGTCTACCCGACGCCGGGCGGCTGCGACGAGTCCGTACGGATCTTCCTGGCCCGCGATCTGTCGGAGGCGGAGGGCGCGCGCTTCGAGGTCTCCGAGGAGGAGGCGGACATGGAGCAGACGCGGGTGCCGCTGCCGGAGCTGGTACGGGGCGTACTGGCGGGCGAGCTGCACAACAACGCGCTCGTGGTGGGGGCGCTGGCGCTGACCGCCGCACTGGCGGGGGACGGGGTGGCGGCGCTGCGTCCGGCGGACGCTCAGTGGCCGGCGCGGCCGTTCGAGGCATGAGGGCCTCCGTGATCGGGTCCAGGGTCAGGGCCGGTAGGACGAACTGCTGATCCGATTGGGGGATTTGTCGCCGCGCCCCGCACGGTAGGTCGCACAGCGTGAACTACGCTCGAATCACCCGTGCGGACCCGCCGGGCTCGACTCGCGCGCACCCCGCCGAACGGGCAGGGGAAGGAGTGTGGCCGTGACGGACCAAGCGGTGGACTTGGACGGCGGGGCCTCAACTCCCCCCGAAGCGGCGACACCTGACGGCAAGTCATCAAAACCGGCCCGGCGCCGGAGTGCTCGTGAGGACGACCGGGCCGAGGGCCCGCCACCAACCACCCGCGCCCGGCGGTCCGCTGACCGCAAGTCGACAAACCCCGCTCCGAAGCCCGACGCCCCGGCCTCCGGACGCAAGAAGCCCGCTCCACGCGGCGCCTCCGAAGCCCGGACGCCCTCTCGTACGCGACGGGCCTCCTCCCGTGCCCCCGACGGCCCGGGTGCCGACCAACGCAAGGCCGAGGCGCAGACCGCGCCGGAGGACACCGGCCCGCGCGGCGGCGCCGGGGGCAAGAAGTCGGGTTCGCCGCGCGCGTCCCGCCTGCGGCCGGACTCCGGCCGTGCCCCGGTCGGCAGTGGCCCGGCCGAACCTGAGGACACCGGCGGTTCGCGTTCCGCCGCCGCCGGCCGCGCCTCGGCGCCGAAAGCTGATTCCGCGGGCAGGGCGTCCGCTCCGCCGGCCACGGCCGACGAGGCTCTTGCCGGCCGTGAGGCGACTGCTCCGTCGGCATCCACCGGCCGCGTACCGGTGCTGGAAGCCGACCCGTCGGCTCATCCGGCCGCGCCCACCGCGCCGACCGCCTCCCGCCCGCAGTTCGGCTCCGGCCGCGGCGGCGGCGCCGAGGCGGGCACCGGCCGCGCCGCGAACCGCACCACGGCCCCCCGCCCCGCCCGCTGGTTCTTCGGGCGGCAGCGGGAGTTGAAGGCTCTGCACAGCGACATCGAGCGGGCCGGGCTCAACACCATCGCCGGGCGCCGGGCCGCCCACACCCGGGTGCTGCTCATCACCGGGCAGCGCGGGGCCGGGCGGACCGCGCTCGCGCGGGAGCTGGCGCGACAGGTGGGGCGGCGGTATCCGGACGGGGTGCTGCACATCCGGCTCACCGAGCCGGGCGGCGAGCCCGTCCCCGTCGAACGCACCGCTCGCGACCTCCTCGGCGAGTTCGACATCCCCGTGCCGCCCGGCGCCGGTGAGGACGAGCTGTCCGAGATGGTGCGCGCGGCGCTGGCCGAGCGCCGGGTCCTGCTGCTCCTCGACGACGCCCACGACGCCGAGCAGGTCGACCTCCTGCTCCCCGAGAACCCGGACTGCCTCGTCGTCGCCGTCGCGCGCGGCCCGCTCACCGGTATCCCGGACATCCGGCCGTGCACCATCGGCGGCCTGGACGCCAAGTCCGCGATCGAACTCCTCGGCACCTTCACCGGATCCGTACGGATCACCGTCGACCCGCAGGCCGCCGAGTCCCTGGCGGAGGAGTGCGGCGGCCAGCCCGTCGCGCTCACCCTCGTCGGCGGCTGGCTCGCCACCCACCCGAGGGTCTCGGTCGCCGACGTTACCAAGCGGCTGCGCACCGTCCCCGAGGACGTCGAACTGCCGCGGGACGCCCGCCCGTCGGCCCGTGCCTTCCGGTTCGTGTACGAGGGGCTGCCGCCGTCCACCGCCGCGATGCTGCGACTGCTCGCGCTCGCCCCCGCCGGATTCGCCGACGCCCACACCGCGTCCGCGCTGGCGGGCTGTTCCGTCTCCGCCGCCACGGCGGCACTGGACGACCTCGCCGCGCTGAGCATGCTGCGCCCGGCGGGGGACCAGTTCGAGATCCCCGGCTCCCTCGCCCCGCTGATGCACGCGCTGATGGAGGCGCACGACCGCCCCGCCGAAGTGCAGCTCGCCAGGGCCCGGATGCTGGAGCGGACCGTACGGCTGCTCCAGTCCTGCCGCGCCGTCACCGAGCCCGAGGGCTCGACGGCGCGTATGAAGCTCGCCTCGCTGCCGCGCGCGGTGCGCTTCCCGAGCACCCGCGCCGCCGCCGACTGGCTGTCGTCCCGCAGGCCCGCCCTGCTGGCGTCCGCCCGGCTCGCGGTGGCCGACGGCGGGCTGGACACCCTCGCCCGCAGGCTGGTCTCCGCGCTGGTCAGGGCGCTCGCCGCGCACCAGGGCACGGACGCGGCGGCGCCGGACCTGTACGGGCTGCACCAGCTCGTCCTCGGTGTCGCCGAGCGCCAGGGCCTGCACCGCGAGGAGGCCGCCGCGCTGCTCAACATCGGCGATCTGGACGCCCGGTCGGGCCGTACGCACGACGCGCTGGCCCGCTACCGGTCCGCTCTGGACGCCGGAAAGGCCGCGAACGACCACTACGCCACCGGCCGCGCGATGGAATCCGTAGGAGGCGCCTACCAGGAACTCCAGGACTGGCACCGCGCCGCCGACTGGTACGGCCGCGCCCTCGCGCAGCGGCTCAGCCGCGGCGAACGGGCCGAGGAGGCGCGGCTGTACGGACGGCTCGGCACCGTCCACACCTACGCGGGCCGCTACGGGGAGGCGCTGCGCCACTGGCGGGCCGCCGCCGCGGGCTTCCGCAGGCTCCAGGACCTCACCGGCCAGGCCCGCGCGCTCAGCGAGGCGGCCAGGGTCCAGGAGTACGCGGGCCGTCCCGAGGAGTCGCTGCACACCTGTCAGGAGGCCGTGGAGTGGGCCCGGCTGGCCGGCGACACCCCTCTCCAGGCCGAGTTGGAGCTCAGGCTCGCCGACACGCTGGAGCGCCTCGGCGACCCGACGGCGGCCCGACTGCATCGCAAAGCCTCCGATCGTCTGCTCGCCACCGACACCTGACCTACGAAATCCGTAGCACCTCGGCGGAAGATTGATGCTTTGCAAGGCTAGACAGCGGGAAGTCCTTCATTAGACTGGCTCTGTCGTAAGTCAGCGATGCCTTCCGATGCGCCCTCGGCGTATGGGTTTGTAGGGCATTGCCCGAACACCCCTGAGCCAAGGACCGTGATCATCGTGCTCGTCGGCATCCCCCGCGAGGTCAAGAACAACGAGTTCCGGGTGGCGATCACCCCCGCCGGAGTGCACGAGCTCGTGCGCCACGGTCATCAGGTCGTCATCGAGCGGGACGCCGGCGCCGGCTCCTCGATCACGGACGCCGAGTTCGTCGAGGCCGGCGCCCGGATCCTGCCGACCGCCGACGCGGTCTGGGCCACCGCCGACCTCGTGCTGAAGGTCAAGGAGCCCATCGCCGAGGAGTACCACCGCCTCCGCAAGGACCAGACCCTCTTCACGTATCTGCATCTCGCCGCCTCCCGCGAGTGCACCGACGCGCTGCTGAAGTCCCGCACCACCGCCATCGCGTACGAGACGGTCGAGACCGTGAACCGGCGGCTGCCGCTGCTCGCCCCGATGTCCGAGGTGGCCGGCCGGCTGGCCCCGCAGGTCGGCGCGTACCACCTGATGCGCTCGGTCGGCGGCCGAGGCGTGCTGCCCGGCGGCGTCCCCGGTACGGCTCCGGGCCGCGCCGTCGTCATCGGCGGCGGTGTCTCCGGCTGGAACGCGACCCAGATCGCGGTCGGCATGGGCTTCCACGTGACGCTGCTCGACCGGGACATCGACAAGCTGCGCGAGGCCGACAGGATCTTCGGCACGAAGGTGCAGACCATCGTCTCCAACGCGTACGAACTGGAGCGCGCGGTCGTCGAGGCGGACCTCGTCGTCGGCGCCGTTCTCATCCCCGGGGCGAAGGCGCCGAAGTTGGTCACCAACGCGCTCGTCGCCAAGATGAAGCCCGGAAGTGTACTTGTCGACATTGCAATCGATCAGGGTGGTTGCTTCGAGGATTCACACCCCACCACCCACGCCGAGCCGACCTTCCGGATCCATGACTCGGTGTTCTACTGCGTCGCCAACATGCCGGGCGCCGTGCCCAACACCTCGACCTACGCGCTGACCAACGCCACGCTTCCCTACATCGTGGCGCTCGCCAACCTCGGCTGGACCGAGGCGCTGCGCCGCGACCCGGCGCTCGCCAAGGGCCTCAACACCCATGACGGGCAGGTCACTTACGGTTCCGTGGCCGAGGCCCACGGTCTTCCGTACACCGAACTGGCCGCCGTTCTGGCCTGACCCGTCAACGGCGTCCGTCAACCTCGCGCCCCCGGCCGGATCTTGCTCGGCAAGGTCCGGCCGGCTGTGTGTCCCGCCACTTCCCGGCCTTCGCTCAACTCGCCTCGAACGTAACCCTTTAACCCTTTCGCACCCGTGTGAATCGCGTCGACGGGGGGCTGCGCGCCCTTGACACAAGGGTGTTCGGTTGCCGACACATCGGGCCGGGTCCGGCGGATTGTGTTGCTGCGGAGTGGTGACACGCCATAGAGTCGCCAACCGTCGGCATGGTGCCACGCTGACCTATCGATAAGTTTCCTGGTCACGTCCAAGGAGGTAAGACGACTTGTGAATGAGTCGACATTTACTCCCGGGGGTGGTCAACCAGGAATGCCTGCGCTGGGCCACCGGAGCCCGTCGTCCGGGCTAGAGGCCGTCGGCTCCGTCGCTGTCCGCACCTTCACCACCCATCAGCACATGACGACAGCCCACCAGACGATGGACGGCCAACACGTGAACGCCATGGCCGGCAACGAGAGTGGCCGAGAGTCCACCCACTTCGCCGACTTCGACGAGGTGCCCCAGGGGCACTTCTACGACCCCGACGCCGAGTACGAGCCCGACCCCGAGTACGCGGCCACCCTCGCGCCCGACGCCGCACGCCAGCGCCGCGAGCGAATCGGCCCGACCGGTCGTCCCCTGCCGTACTTCCCGATCCCGGGCCCGGTCACCGACCACGGCCCCGCGAAGATCATCGCGATGTGCAACCAGAAGGGCGGCGTCGGCAAGACCACGTCGACCATCAACCTGGGCGCCGCGCTGGCGGAGTACGGCCGGCGCGTACTGCTCGTCGACTTCGACCCGCAGGGCGCCCTGTCCGTCGGTCTCGGCGTCAACCCGATGGAGCTCGACCTCACGGTCTACAACCTGCTCATGGAGCGGGGCATGTCGGCCGACGAGGTGCTTCTGAAGACCGCCGTGCCCAACATGGACCTGCTTCCGAGCAACATCGACCTCTCGGCCGCAGAGGTGCAGCTGGTGAGCGAGGTCGCGCGGGAGTCCACGCTCCAGCGGGCGCTCAAGCCGCTGATGCAGGACTACGACTACATCGTGATCGACTGTCAGCCCTCGCTCGGTCTGCTGACCGTGAACGCGCTGACCGCCGCGCACAAGGTGATCGTCCCGCTGGAGTGCGAGTTCTTCGCGCTGCGCGGAGTGGCCCTGCTCACCGAGACCATCGAGAAGGTCCAGGAGCGGCTCAACCCGGAGCTGGAGCTCGACGGCATCCTCGCCACGATGTACGACTCCCGCACGGTGCACAGCCGCGAGGTCCTGGCGCGGGTCGTCGAGGCCTTCGACGATCACGTCTACCACACGGTGATCGGACGGACCGTGCGCTTCCCGGAGACCACGGTCGCCGGTGAGCCCATCACCACCTACGCCTCCAACTCCGTAGGCGCCGCCGCCTACCGCCAGCTCGCCAGGGAGGTGCTCGCCCGGTGTCACGCCGAGTGAGTCTGCCCGGGGCCGACGAGCTGTTCCGTACGACCGGGGGCATGTCGCTCCAGGCTTCCTCACCGGGGGACCGGCGGCGTACCGCGAACGGCGAGCCGCGGGTCCCGGCACCGGCAGGGGAGAGCGACCAGGGCGCCGACCGGTCGGGGGCCGCGCAGTCGGCGGCACCGGCCCAGGAGCACTCGGCGACCGACGCGGACTCGTCGGCCACCTCCCGCAGCCGCGCCCCCGAGCAGGAACAGCAGCGCCGGCCGCAGGGAGCGCAGGACGGCGGCGGCGCGGGCACGCCCACCGTCGGCCAGCAGGGCGGGCCGCAGGGCGGTCAGCGCCGCAGAGGGGGCCGCGGGGCCAACCGCCGTCCCAGCGGCCGTGAACGGCACGACGAGAAGATCACGGTCTACGTCTCCGCCGAGGAGCTGATGGACCTGGAGCACGCGCGTCTGGTGCTGCGGGGCGAGCACGGACTCGCCGTGGACCGGGGGCGGATCGTCCGCGAGGCGGTCGCCGTGGTCCTCGCCGACCTGGAGTCGCGCGGCGACGCGAGCATCCTCGTCCGGCGCCTGCGCGGGCGCTGAAGGTAGCCTCGGCGGGCCGAGCCCGCTCCTCCCGCCTCCAGGACCGCCATGCCGCCGACCGACGACTCCGCAGCCCGCTCGTCCCGCCGCGCGCTGGGGCGCGGGCCGGGGGCGGCCGGTGCCGCGGGGCGGCCCGCGGTGGCGGAGCCGGTGGCGCCGGAGCCCGTGGTGCCCGAGCAGGCGCCGGAGCCGGAACCTGAGCCCGTACCTGAGCCGACAAGGCCCGAGCCGGCGCCGGAGCCCGCGGTCGTACGCGAGGCCGTGCCGGTGCGCGCACCGGAGCCCGCCGCGGAGCCGGAACCCGTACCCGAGCCGGAGTCCGCACCCCTACCGGAGCCGGAGTCCGAACCCGAGCCGGAGTCCGAACCCGAGCCGGAACCCGAACCCGAGCCCGACGACGGGCGGTTCACCGTACGGCTCGCGAACTTCGAGGGCCCCTTCGACCTGCTCCTCCAGCTGATCTCGAAGCACAAGATGGACGTCACCGAGGTCGCCCTCTCCAAGGTCACCGACGAGTTCATGGTGCACATCCGCGCCATGGGTCCCGACTGGGACCTCGACCAGACCACCGAGTTCCTGGTCGTCGCCGCGACGCTCCTCGACCTCAAGGCCGCGCGCCTGCTGCCGTCCGCCGAGGTGGAGGACGAGGGCGACCTGGCGCTGCTGGAGGCCAGGGACCTGCTCTTCGCCCGGCTGCTCCAGTACCGCGCGTACAAGCGGGTCGCCGACATCCTCAGCACCCGGCTGGACTCCGAGTCGCGGCGCTACCCCCGTACCGTCGGCCTGGAGCCGCACCACGCCGCGCTGCTCCCCGAGGTCGTCATCAGCATCGGCGCCGAGGGGTTCGCCCGGCTCGCGGTCAAGGCGATGCAGCCCAAGCCCAAGCCGCAGGTGTACGTCGACCACATCCACGCGCCGCTCGTCTCCGTCCAGGAGCAGGCGGGGATCGTCGTGGCGCTGCTGCGGGCGGCCGGCGAGGTGAGTTTCCTGACACTCGCCGAGGACGCCCCGGACACGCTCACCGTCGTGGCGCGCTTCCTGGCGCTGCTGGAGCTCTACCGGGAGAAGGCCGTCGCCCTGGACCAGGACGAGGCCCTGGGCCCGCTCATGGTGCGCTGGACGGGCGGCGACGACGACCGGTCGCCCCGGGTGACGGACGAGTTCGACCGCCCGCCCGACACCGTGACGGAAACGAAGGAACCGAAGGACACAACGGACACGGCGGACACCAAGGACACGAGCGAGGAGAAGGCGTGAGCGAGGACCGTACGGTCGCCGACCTCGAGATCAAGCCCGCCCTGGAGGCGGTCCTCATGGTCGTCGACGAGCCCGCGACCGAGGATCACCTGGCCAAGGTCCTGGACCGGCCGCGCCGGGCCGTCGCCGACGCGCTGCGCGAGCTGGCCGACGAGTACACCGTCCAGCGGCGCGGATTCGAGCTGCGCCTGGTCGCGGGCGGCTGGCGTTTCTACTCGCGGCCCGAGTACGCGGAGGCCGTCGAGGGCTTCGTGCTCGACGGCCAGCAGGCCCGGCTCACCCAGGCCGCCCTGGAGACGCTGGCGGTCGTCGCCTACCGCCAGCCGGTCAGCCGGTCCCGGGTCTCGGCCGTACGCGGAGTGAACTGTGACGGGGTCATGCGGACCCTCCTCCAGCGGGGTCTGGTCGAGGAGGCGGGAGCGGAACCCGAAACAGGTGCGATCCTGTACAGGACGACGAACTATTTCCTGGAGCGGATGGGCCTGCGTGGTCTGGACGAGCTTCCGGAACTCGCGCCCTTCCTTCCGGAGGCGGACGCGATCGAGGCCGACACCCTGGAAGGCGTTCCGTCGTTCGATCCGGACGCACCGTACGCCCCGGAAACTAACGCAGACGACAAGACGGACATTTGATGCGAAGCAACGGCAGGAACAGCGGAAGCGGCAGCGGCAGCGGGAATCGGAGCGGCGGCGGCCGGGGAGCCGCCGGCGGCAAACCTCAGTCGAGGGCCGGTGGCGGTCGCGGCGGCAGCGGGGGGAGCGCCGGGGGCCGGGGGAGCGGCGGCAGTGGCGGCAGTGGCGGTGCGCGCGGCGACAAGCAGCCGAAGCGTGAGGGCACCCCGCGTCCCGAGGAGCGCCGTTACGACGTCGGGCGCTCCGGTGGCCCCGGCGGCGGCCAGGGTGGCGGTCAGGGCGGCGGCCAGAGCGGCAGCGGCCGTGGCGCCGCGGCGCGCGGCGGCGCCAAGGGCGGTCCCAAGGCCCCGAGCATCGCGGCCAAGCGCCGGGCGCAGGGCAAGCCCGCCCGCCCGCGCGAGCTGGACGCCAAGATCGAGCAGCGCAACCGCGACCGGTACGCCGACAAGCCGGAGATCAGGACCCCGAGGACCAACCCGGGCGCCGAGCAGGAGGGCGAGCGGCTCCAGAAGATCCTGGCGCGTGCGGGCATGGGTTCGCGCCGGGCCTGCGAGGAGCTGATTGAGCAGTCCCGCGTCGAGGTCAACGGCGAGATCGTCGTCGAGCAGGGCATGCGCGTCGACCCGCACCGGGACGAGATCAAGGTCGACGGGCTGACCGTCGCCACGCAGTCGCATCTCTTCTTCGCGCTGAACAAGCCGGCCGGTGTCGTCTCGACGATGGGCGACCCGGACGGCAGGCAGAACCTGGGCGACTACGTCACCAACCGCGAGACGCGGCTGTTCCACGTGGGCCGGCTGGACACCGAGACCGAGGGCATCATCCTGCTCACCAACCACGGTGAGCTGGCCCACCGCCTCACGCACCCCAGGTACGGCGTGAAGAAGACGTATCTCGCCGCCATCCAGGGCCCGTTGCCGCGTGAGCTGGGCAAGCGCCTCAAGGACGGCATCCAGCTGGAGGACGGCTACGCGCGCGCCGACCACTTCCGCGTCGTGGAGAACACCGGGAAGAACTACCTGGTCGAGGTGACGCTCCACGAGGGCCGCAAGCACATCGTGCGCCGGATGCTCTCCGAGGCCGGCTTCCCCGTCGAGCGGCTGGTCCGGACGTCGTTCGGCCCGATCCCGCTGGGCGACCAGAAGTCCGGCTGGCTGCGCCGCCTGACCAACACGGAGGTCGGCATGCTGATGAAGGAAGTCGGCCTGTAGGCGCACCGGAGCCGTGGAGCCGGTCCCGTACCGCCGGACAGCTCCACCGGCCCCGCACCGAGTGACGAAAGCCCGTGGCCCGATGCCGCGGGCTTTTCCGCTTGTGGCGCGCCCTCGTTCACCTTTATAGTCAACATGACCATTAAGGAGGCGGGCGTGAGTCTCGCGGATTTCCTCGACCCCTTGCAGCAGCCGCTCGTGACCGTTCTCGACACCCCGGTGAGCTGGACCGAGGTGCTCGGCTTCGGCAGCGGAGCGCTCTGCGTCTGGCTCGTCGCCCGCCAGCACCTCGCCAACTGGCCGATCGGCATCGCTAACAACCTGTTCTTCATCCTGCTGTTCACCCAGGCCGGCCTGTACGCCGACGCCGGGCTGCAGATCGTCTTCATCGCCCTCGCCGCGTACGGCTGGTGGACCTGGACCCACGGGGGTGGACCAGGCTCCGCGTACCTCCCGGTGCGGCGCACCTCGCGCACCGAGTGGGGCTGGCTGCTCGCGGCGGGGGCGGTGGGAACTCTCGCTCTGACGCTACTCCTGGACCGTCAGACCTCCTCGACGGTGCCGTTCTGGGACGCCGTCACCACCGCGCTGTCGCTGATGGCGACCTACGGGCAGTGCCGCAAGCGCCTGGAGTCGTGGTGGCTGTGGATCGCCGCCGACGTCGTCTACATCCCGCTCTACGCGCACAAGGATCTCTATCTGACGTCGATCCTCTACGTCGGCTTCATGACCCTGTGCGTCATCGGACTGCGCAACTGGTCGCGCGACCTGGAGCGGCGTCCGTCCGGCCCGGTGGAGGTCGCGGCATGAGCGCGCGACAAGAACACGGCGTGGGCGCGAGATGCGAACACGGCCTGGTCCTCGGCAAGTTCTACCCTCCCCACACGGGCCACCACCACCTCGTACGGACCGCGCGGGAGCGCTGCGAGCGGCTCACGGTCCTCGTCTGCGCCGCCTCGGTCGAGTCGGTCCCGCTCGCCGACCGCGTCGCCTGGATGCGCGAGGTCCACCCGGACGTCCGGGTCGTCGGCGCCGTCGACGACACCCGCATGGATCTGCGTGATCCGGCGATCTGGGACGCGCACATGGCGGTCTTCCGCGACGCCGTCCCCGAACCCGTGGACGCCGTCTTCACCTCCGAGTCGTACGGGGACGAACTCGCCCGCCGCTTCGGCGCCGAGTCCGTCGTCGTGGACCCGGACCGCACACTGCACCCCGTCTCGGGCACCGCCGTCCGCAAGGACCCGGTCGGCTGCTGGGACTTCCTCGCCCCGCCCGTCCGGGCCGCGCTCACCCGCCGCGTCGTGGTGCTCGGCGCCGAATCCACCGGCACCACGACCCTGGCGCGGGCCCTCACCGAGCACTTCCGGGCGCGCGGCGGCGTATGGGCCCGAACCCTCTGCGTCGCCGAGTACGGACGGGAGTTCAGCGAACGCAAGCTCGCCGCGCTGCGCGACCGGTGGCCCGGCGCGCAGTGGGAGGACGTCGAATTCACCACCGGGGACTTCCCGTTGATCGCCGAGCGGCAGAACGAGTGGGAGGAGGCGGCGGCCCGTGCCGGCTCACCCGTCCTGTTCTGCGACACCGACTCCTTCGCCACCACCGTCTGGCACGAGCGGTACGTGGGCGGACGCAACCCGCTCGTCGAGGAGGTCGCCGACCGCGTGCCGCACCATCTGTGGCTGCTCACCGGCCACGAAGGCGTCGCCTTCGAGGACGACGGACTGCGCGACGGCGAGGAGCTGCGGCCCTGGATGACCGGCCGCTTCAGGGACGAACTGACCCGCACGGGGCGGTCGTTCGTCGCCCTCGACGGGCCGCGCGAGAAACGGCTCGCCGACGCGGTCGCCGCCGTGGACGCCCTGCTGGACCAGGGCTGGTACTTCGCCGCACCCCTGCCGGAGAACAGATGACACCCCGACAGCCGTCCCCACCGCCGGCCCGACGGCCCCGTGTGCCCGAGAACTACGACCCCGCCGACTTCGTACCGTTCGCCGTCACCGTCGATCTCGCCGTCTTCACGGTCCGCGACAGCAGCCTGCACGTCCTGCTCGTCGAACGCGGCGAGGAGCCGTATCTGGGCCACTGGGCGCTGCCCGGCGGCTTCGTACGGCCCCGCGAGTCCGCAGGGCAGGCGGCGAGACGTGAACTCGCCGAGGAGACCGGCCTGTCGCCGGACACCGTCGCCGGACTGCGGCCCGAGCAACTGCGCACCTACAGCGAACCGGACCGCGACCCCCGGATGCGGGTCGTGTCCGTCGCGTACACCGCGCTCGTGCCCGACCTCCCCGAACCGCGCGGCGGGGGCGACGCCGCCCAGGCCCGCTGGACCCGGTACGACGACGGCGAACCCGGCCGGCTCGCCTTCGACCACGGCCGGATCCTGGCCGACGGCCGGCGCCGGATCGGGGCCAAGCTCGAATACACCTGCCTCGCCACGGAGTTCTGCCCGCCCGAATTCACCCTGGGCGAGCTTCAGCAGGTGTACGAGACCGTCTGGGGCGTGGTGCTCGACCGCCCCAACTTCCGCCGCAAGGTGCTGACCTCACCCGGCTTCGTCGAACCGGTGGAAGGTCCCCCGCGCCGCACCGGCGGCCGGGGCAAACCGGCCGCCCTCTACCGCGCCGGTACCGCCACCGCACTTCACCCGCCGCTGCTTCGACCGGAAGGACGGACCACCCCATGACCTCATCGGAGAACGCCGCCAAGAGAGCCGCCACCGGCGCCATGACCGGGCTCGCGCTCGGCGACGCCCTCGGCTTCCCCACCGAGTTCAACGACGTGCCCTCGATCCTCGCCAAGTTCGGCCCCTGGCGCGAGATACCGCTGCTGAAGCCCGCGATCGTCAGCGACGACACACAGATGACGCTCGCGCTCGGCCGCGGTCTGCGCACGGCCATGGAACGCGGCCCGCTCGGACCGCTGCGCCTGACCCGGCCGGTGCGCGAGGAGTTCGTGAACTGGTTCCACGACCCGCAGAACAACCGGGCACCCGGCAACACCTGCATGACGGCCTGTCAGCTCCTCGACAGTGACCGGCCCTGGCAGCTGGCGAGCCGCATCGGCTCCAAGGGCTGCGGCGCCAACATGCGGGTCGCCCCGATCGGACTCGCCCCCGGCCTGAGCGCCGAACAGCGCTCCGGAGCGGCCCAGTTGCAGTCCGGACTCACCCACGGCCACCCGACGGCACTGGCCGCGTCCGACCTCACGGCGCACGCGGTGCACCTGCTGGCGCGGGGGACCGAACCGCTGGGTCTGGTGGGTCTGCTGCGCTCGTACGCGTACGAGAACCGGTCCCGCTACCACCACGCGTGGCTCGGCGACCTGTGGACCCACAGCCAGGACCCGACACCCGAGCACTTCATCGAGCGCGGCTGGGACGACTGCCTCGTTGTGCTCGAACGGCTCGGACAGGCCCTGCGCGCACCGTCCCCCGAGACCGACCCGTGCCTGGCCACCGGCGACGGCTGGATCGCCGAGGAGGCGTTCGCCACCGGGCTCCTGTGCTTCCTGCTCTTCCCCGAGGAGCCGGTCACCGCGCTGCGCCGGGCCGCCTGCACCAAGGGCGACTCGGACTCGATCGCCTGTCTGACGGGTGCGTTCGCCGGCGCCCATCTCGGGGCGGGCGCCTGGCCGAAGGAGTGGGCGGACCGGATCGAGTACCGCGAGGAGCTGCTGGAACTCGGAGCACTCTGGGACGCTTGATCCATGCGTATGGATGACGAACACGTGGCGGACGGCGCGCCCTTCGGCAACCCGATCGACGAACCCCCGGCAATACGCGCGCGGCGCCTCCTGCGGGCCGGGCTGCCGACGACCGAACTCGCCCCGGCCCTCGCCGAGGAGGCGGATCCGCTGCTGTTCGCCACCGTCTCGGGCGCCCACCTCTACGGCTTCCCCTCCACCGACTCGGACGTCGACCTGCGCGGCGCCCATCTGCTCCCGGTGGCCGAACTCATCGGACTCCACGACCCGGACGAGACCCGGTCGCGGATGTGGGACAGCGACGGCGTGGAGATGGACCTGGTCAGCCACGACCTGCGGAAGTTCGTCCGCATGATGATGCGGCGCAACGGCTACGTGCTGGAACAGCTGCACTCGCCGCTGATCGTGCACTCGACGGAGGCGCACCGTGAACTGCTGTCGCTCGCACCCGGCGTGCTGACCGGCCACCACGCCCACCACTACCGGGGATTCGCCGCCACCCAGTGGCGGCTCTTCGAGAAGACCGGCGAACTCAAGCCGCTGCTCTACACGTTCCGCGCGCTGCTCACCGGCGTCCATCTGATGCGCAGCGGCGAGGTGCAGGCCCATCTGCCCACACTGATCGCCGAGGTGAGCGCGCCCGGCTATCTGCCCGAGCTGATCGAGGCCAAGGCCGAGGCCGAACACGGCGCGGCGACCGGCCTCGCCCCGACGCGGCTCCAGAGCGACGTGGACGCGCTCCACGAGGTCCTGGCGGACGCCAGGGAGCGGACCCGGCTACCCGACTCCCCGGCCGGCTACGAGGCCCTCCACGACCTCGTCGTCCGCACCCGCCTGCAACGCTGACGCCCGCCGCGCGCGGATCACGAAGTCCTCGATCCGCGCCCGGTCGGGCTCGGCGGGCAGCGCGGAGCCGGCGAGCGCGGCGTCGGCCTCCTCACCGAGGCGGTTCATCCGCCGCTCCACCTCGGACCACGGGACCTCACCGCGCTTGACCGCCAGAAGCGGCTCCCGCTCCTGGCCCGCGTCGATGACCAGCCGTCCCGTACGCAGCAGGTCGCGGCAGCAGCCGAGCAGCCGCAGCAGATGCATGGCGTGCTTCCAGCGGGGCTCGCCGTGCTGCCGGATGTCCGCCTCCAGCTTCCTGCGCTGGCCGATCGCGTAGCGGACGAAGGTCTCGTGCGCCTGCCGGGAGAGGAACGCCTCGCGCAGGGCGAGGAGTTCGCGGCCGGTGTCGTTCACATGCTCGACCAGCGGCGAGTGCAGACATTCGAGCACATTGGGGTTGCTGCGCAGCGCGAGCAGACAGAACCGCTCCAGCTCCCAGGAGAACTGCTCCTCGGCCGGCCCGTCGACATGCGTCGGGGGCTTCTCGAAGCGCCAGTACAGCGGCGTCGGCGCCAGGAACACACCCCGGCGGTCGGTGTCGCTGCCCTCGGTCGCCAGCCCGAAGGCGCGGGAGCCCATGACGCACGCGTAGACGGTGTGGTCGCGTACCAGGTCCTCGGGTCTCATGCGTACGGAGATTACGGGGAGCCCCGCCCCGGACCCGCCCCCGCCCCGGACCCGGCCGCGGGGCAGGCCGTCTCGCGCAACGGTCCCCCGGTCAGTACCGTCGATCATCTGTCTAACCTGGACGCGTCACACGATCACTGAGCGGGACGAGGAGTACGACGTGCCGGTACGAGCTGTCCGAGGGGCCGTCCAGCTGGAGCGGGACGAGCCGGGACACATGGACGAGCAGGTCGCCCTGCTGCTCTCCGCCATCCTGGAGCGCAACAGCCTCGGGGCGGACGACCTGATCAGCATCTGGTTCACCGCCACCCCCGACCTGCACAGCGACTTCCCGGCCGCCGCCGCGCGCGGCATCGGTATCACCGACGTCCCGCTGATATGCGCCCAGGAGCTGGATATAAAGGGCGCCATGCCCCGCGTGGTCCGTATCCTCGCCCACATCGAGTCAGAACTCCCCCGGTCCGAGATCGCGCACGTCTACCTCGGCGCCGCGGCTGCCCTCCGCAAGGACATCGCCCAGTGAGAACCGCCCTCGTCATCGGGACCGGCCTGATCGGCACCTCGGCCGCCCTGACCCTCGCCGGACGCGGTGTCGCCGTCCACCTCGTGGACCACGACCCGGCCAGGGCGCGGACGGCCGCGGCGCTCGGCGCCGGCACCGAGGAGCCCCAGGAGGGCCCCGTCGACCTCGCCATCATCGCCGTGCCGCCCGCGCACACCGCCAAGGCCGTCGCCGCCGCGATGCGCGCCGGCAGCGCGCGCGGCTACCTGGACGTCGCCAGCGTCAAGGGCGGTCCCCGGCGCGAGCTGGAGGCACTGGGCCTGGACCTGGGCACGTACATCGGTACGCATCCGATGGCCGGCAAGGAGAGCTCGGGCCCGCTCGCGGCGACCGCCGACCTCTTCGAGGGCCGCCCCTGGGTGCTGACCCCCACGCCCGCCACCGAGACCGAGGTGCTGAATCTCGCCCTCGAACTCGTCGCGCTCTGCCGCGCGGTGCCGGTGGTCATGGACGCCGACGCCCACGACCGGGCCGTCGCCCTCGTCTCCCACACACCCCAGCTGATCTCCTCGATGGTCGCCGCCCGGCTGGAGGACGCCGACGAGACCGCCGTACGGCTCTGCGGCCAGGGCATCCGCGACGTCACCCGCATCGCGGCCTCCGACCCCCGGATGTGGGTCGAGATCCTCAGCGCGAACCCGGGACCGGTCGCCGACGTCCTCGCGGGCGTGGCCGCCGACCTCGGCGAGACCGTCGAGGCGCTGCGGGCGCTCCAGTCCGCCGACGAGACCGAGCGGCGCGGCGGCACCGAGGGCATCGAGGACGTCCTGCGGCGCGGCAACGCGGGCCGGGTGCGGGTGCCGGGCAAGCACGGCGCGGCCCCGGCGTCGTACGAGACGGTGGCCGTCCTGATCAGCGACCGGCCGGGCGAGCTGGCCCGTATCTTCGCGGACGCGGGCAGCGCCGGGGTCAACGTCGAGGACGTGCGGATCGAACACGCGACCGGGCAGGAGGCGGGTCTGGTGCAGCTGATGGTGGAGCCGTCGTCGGCTCCCGTCCTGAGCGCGGCACTGCGTGATCGCGGTTGGTCGATCCGCTGGTGACCGCGCGATGACCGTGCGGTGACGGCGGTGTCCGGGACACGCCTGCGGCGGGTACCGGGGCCGGCTTTCGCGGGGGTGTAAGGCGCGGTCCCAGCACTCGGTAACCTTGTGCGGGGGCGTACTGACGTCTGGGCGTCCGGAAACGACCCCCCGAACGTCCCGAGAATCATCCGCGAACCACTTCGCGTACGACTCCGCGCCCCGTGAACCAGGAAGGTGTCCGCCCCCGTGGAAACCGCTGCAACCGCCGCCAGGACTGCCCCGGCCGCCGTGATCGTCGCCATCGACGGGCCCGCGGGCACCGGCAAGTCGAGCACGTCCCGGTCCGTGGCCACCCAGCTCGGTCTGAGCTACCTGGACACCGGCGCGCAGTACCGGGCGATCACCTGGTGGATGATCAGCAACGGCATCGACATCCAGGACTCCTCGGCCGTCGCCACCGCCGCCGACAAGCCGGTCATCGTCTCCGGCACCGACGCGTCGAACCCGACGATCACCGTCGACGGCGTGGACGCCTCCGGTCCCATCCGCACCCAGGAGGTCACGGCCAAGGTCAGCGCGGTCAGCGCCGTCCCCGAGGTACGGGCCGTCATCACCGAACTCCAGCGCTCCATCGCCGCCGGCGCCGCGAACGGCATCGTCGTCGAGGGCCGCGACATCGGCACGACCGTGCTGCCCGACGCCGACCTGAAGGTCTTCCTCACCGCCTCGCCGGAGGCGCGTGCCGCGCGCCGCAGCGGCGAACTGAAGGGCAAGGAGGCGACGGATCTCGCCGCCACCAGGGAAGCGCTGATCAAGCGGGACGCGATCGACTCCGGCCGTAAGACGTCCCCGCTGGCCAAGGCGGCCGACGCGGTCGAGGTGGACACCACCGACCTCACGCTCCAGCAGGTCATCGAGTGCGTCGTCACCCTTGTCGAGGAGAAGCGGGCGGCCCGGTGAAGGGACCTTCCCGAAAGGGCGGACCGTCGCCGAAGGGCGCGGCGGTCGGCCGCGGTATCGGCATCGGACTCATGTACGGCCTGTGGAAGCCGCGGGTGCTCGGCGCCTGGCGGGTCCCCGCGACCGGCCCGGTGATCCTGGCCGTCAACCACTCGCACAACATCGACGGGCCGATGCTCATGGGCACCGCGCCCCGGCCCGTGCACTTCCTGATCAAGAAAGAAGCCTTCATCGGTCCGCTCGACCCGTTCCTGCTGTCCATCGGACAGCTGAAGGTGGACCGTGAGACCACCGACCGCGCCGCCGTCACCGACGCGCTCGGGGTGCTCCAGGGCGGCGGGGTCCTCGGGATCTTCCCCGAGGGCAGCAGGGGAGAGGGCGACTTCGCCTCACTGCGGTCCGGGCTCGCGTACTTCGCCGTACGGACCGGGGCGCCGATCGTCCCGGTGGCGGTGCTGGGGAGCACGGACCGCCGCGGACGGCTGATATCCGCGCTGCCACCGCTGCGCAGCCGTGTCGACGTCGTCTTCGGCGACGCGTTCGACGCGGGGGACGGCAGCGGCCGGCGCACGCGGCGGGCGATGGACGACGCCACGCTGCGGATCCAGAAGCGGCTGACCGCCCATCTGGACAACGCCAGGCGCCTCACCGGGCGCCGGGCAGGACTTGAGTAGTGCACCGCGCAGTCGCGGTGCACCGATCACGATGAACGAGGTACGGACTTCATGAACGACCACATTGACTCCGGCGACGAGCACGGAGAGCTTGGCGACGCCGAGTACTCGGAGTTCATGGAGCTCGCCACCCACGAGGGCTTCGACCCCGAGGAGATCGAGGGCGCGATCGACGAGGCCGGTCACGGCCCGCTGCCCGTCCTCGCGGTCGTCGGCCGTCCCAATGTCGGCAAGTCGACCCTGGTGAACCGCATCATCGGCCGCCGTGAGGCCGTCGTGCAGGACAAGCCCGGCGTCACCCGCGACCGCGTCACCTACGAGGCCGAATGGGCCGGGCGCCGCTTCAAGGTCGTCGACACCGGCGGCTGGGAGCAGGACGTCCTCGGTCTCGACGCGGCCGTCGCCGCCCAGGCCGAGTACGCGATCGAGACCGCCGACGCGGTCGTCTTCGTCGTGGACTCCACGGTCGGCGCCACCGACACCGACGAGGCCGTCGTCAAGCTGCTGCGCCGCGCGGGCAAGCCCGTCGTGCTGTGCGCCAACAAGGTAGACGGCCAGAGCGGCGAGGCCGACGCGACGGCGCTGTGGTCGCTGGGTCTGGGGGAGCCGCACCCGGTGTCCTCGCTGCACGGCCGCGGTACGGGCGACATGCTCGACGCCGTCCTGGAAGCGCTGCCCGAGGCGCCGGAGCAGACCTTCGGCACGGCCGTCGGCGGCCCGCGCCGGATCGCGCTGATCGGCCGCCCGAACGTCGGCAAGTCCTCGC
This sequence comes from Streptomyces sp. NPDC060366, assembly GCF_042725135.1. Classification (NCBI taxonomy): domain Bacteria; kingdom Bacillati; phylum Actinomycetota; class Actinomycetes; order Kitasatosporales; family Streptomycetaceae; genus Streptomyces; species Streptomyces sp. NPDC060366. The sequence continues at coordinate 40,767 of NZ_JBHXDC010000007.1, forward strand.
TGCTGAACAAGGTCGCGGGCGAGGAGCGCGTCGTCGTCAACGAGATCGCGGGCACCACCCGTGACCCGGTCGACGAGCTGATCGAACTCGGCGGCACGGTCTGGAAGTTCGTGGACACGGCCGGCATCCGGCGCCGCGTCCACCTCCAGGAGGGCGCCGACTACTACGCCTCGCTCCGTACGGCCGCGGCCGTGGAGAAGGCAGAGGTCGCCGTCGTCCTGATCGACACCAGCGAGTCCATCAGCGTCCAGGACCAGCGCATCATCACGATGGCCGTCGACGCGGGCCGCGCCCTCGTCGTCGCGTTCAACAAGTGGGACACCCTCGACGAGGAGCGCCGCTACTACCTGGAACGCGAGATCGAGACCGAGCTGGCGCAGATCGCGTGGGCGCCCCGTGTCAACGTGTCTGCGCGCACCGGACGGCACATGGAGCGGCTGGTCCCGGCGATCGAGACGGCCCTCGCGGGCTGGGAGACGCGCGTGCCGACCGGCAGGCTCAACGCCTTCCTCGGCGAGCTCGTCGCCGGGCACCCGCACCCGATCCGCGGCGGCAAGCAGCCGCGCATCCTGTTCGGTACGCAGGCGGGCACCCGGCCGCCCCGGTTCGTCCTCTTCGCGTCCGGCTTCATCGAGGCGGGCTACCGGCGGTTCGTGGAGCGCAGGCTCCGCGAGGAGTTCGGCTTCGAGGGCACGCCGATCCACATCTCGGTGCGGGTGCGGGAGAAGCGCGGCCGCAAGAAGTGACGCGCGGCAGGTGACGTACATGCCGGTGGGCCCGGCGCGGATCTCGTCCGCGCCGGGCCCCACCGGCATGTTCCGTACGGCTGACCGGAGTTCACAGACCCCGGCGGGGCGCCGGCGGCAGGGCCGCCTGCGCGCGGCCCCCCGAATAGTGCGGGCCGCTCTGCCACGTAGTGCTGAACGGGGCCTGCCGGCCCGAGGACGAACCGTGCATCCCCGTACCGAAGGCGGTGAAGCCGAGGTTCTCCTCACCGCTGCGGTCGCCCGGCAGCGTCCTGAACGACCGCAGGTATTCGGAGTACAGCGCGTCGTAGATCGGCGTGGCCGAATATCCGGACGAGTACCCGGCCGAGGTGTCCTGGGCGGGGCGCATGGCGGGGACCTGAGGCTGGTACTGCTGGCGTGGACGGTCGTATGAGTGCACGTAGGAGCCAACGACCCCGTCGTCCGTCGGATGCGGCCTGACCCGCGAAAATGCTGGTCGCGACGGGTGCGAGCCCGAGCCGGCGGAGTCACGGGCCGGGTCCCCGGCGCGGTCCTGCTCCTCGTCGCGGCGTTCCCCGCCGCGGTGCTGCCCGCCGGGCCGGCCGCCGTCGGGACCTTCGCCGACGCGGTGTTCACCACTGCGGTGTTCACCGCCGCGATGGGTCGCGTACCGCTCCCCGGCCTGTCCCTCGTCCGTCACGTGCCGGCCAGCGGCATCGCCGCCGCCACCAGACGCCCGTTGGCCGCGGCCTTGTCCAGCGCGTCGCGCAGCAGGTCCTCGCGGGGCTGCTGGCCGATGGAGCCGACCGGGGCGGCGAAGACCAGGACGGTCCGCGACTTGTTGGCGGCGGCCCGCCAGTCGGCGGTGACCTGGAGCGGCTGGTGCGCCTGCCACCAGGCGACGGGGGTGCCGCCGCCGGTGCCGGGCTGGAGGACCGCGTGCAGCTGGCCCATGGCGAGCAGCACCGACCAGCCGGAGAGCGTGGCCGGGACCCGGCCCAGATCGGCGACCGGCCGGAAGCCCTGCTCCGCGAGGAGCGGCAGGAACTCGTCGTGCGAGCCGGCCGAACCGGGCCGGGCGATGGGACCGGTCGGCTCCACGACGAGGGCGGGGTGCAGCTGGTTGTCGATCAGGACCAGACCGCTGGTGACACCGAGGACGGCCTGCTCGCCGCCGGTGCCCCGCGCCTGGGGGTCCCCGCCGGTGATGCTGCGGACGGCGCCCTGGAGCTGGTCCTCGGCCACCTTGACGACCTGGGAGGGGATGCAGGTGGCGTGTGCGAAGGCCAGGACGGCGGTCTCCTCGCCGATGAACAGCACCGTGCTGGTGCGCTCGGTCTCGGAGTCGCCCGGGGTACGGCAGGAGGTGCAGTCGTAGCTGCCCGGGGAGTTGTCGCCGACGAGCAGGCGATCGGCTTCTTCGTCGCCGATCTCGGCGCGTACGTCTTCGCTGACGTCGAGCATGCGCGGCACGGTTGGCTCCTCGAACTCGGTGCGTGGGCCGGGCTGTTCCCGGCTCGTAAAGAGACAACGGGCGAGCCGTCGCCGGGGTCACGCGCGAAGCAGGACGAATCGCACCGCTCCCGCCGCTCGCACATACGGGTGAAGCTTGCCGTCGCTCCGCGGCGGCCCTGCCGGGCGTCCCCGCCGGTGCGCGCGCGGGCGTGACGGCGCTGCGGACCCCGCCGCGGGGCCCCCGGCGCGCGTCGCGGGTTCGGCGGGACGGGCGGGTTCCGCGCCTACAGTCGCCCCCCAGGTCGATCAGGGCAAACCAGGGAGAACCAGGGAGACACCGCGACCCATGCACATCTCTTTTCTGCTCCACAACGCGTTCGGGGTCGGCGGAACGATCCGGACCACGTTCAATCTCGCGCGGGCGCTCGCCGAGCGGCACGACGTCGAGATCGTCTCGGTCTTCCGCCACCGCGACGAACCCACACTGGGCGCGCCCGAGGGCGTCCTGCTGCGCCATCTCGTCGATCTGCGCCGGAACAGCGGCGGTTACGACGGCGGACACCCCGACATCGGCCGCCCGGCCGCGGTCTTCCCGCGCGGCGACGGGCGGCACAAGCAGTACAGCCGTCTCACCGACACCCGTATCGCCGAGCACCTGCGCTCGCTGACGGCCGACGTCGTCGTCGGCACCCGTCCCGGCCTCAACTGCCACATCGCCCGGCAGACCCGGCGCGGCCCGGTCCGGGTGGGCCAGGAACACCTGACCCTGGACAGTCACAGCCACCGGCTGCGCCGCGAGATCGCCCACCGTTACATGCTGCTCGACGCCGTCACCACCGTCACCGAGGCCGACGCGCGCGCCTACCGCTCCCGGCTGCGGCTGCCCGGCGTCCGGATCGACGCGGTCCCCAACAGCGTGCCCGCGCCCGGCGTCGCCCCCGCCGACTCCACCGGCAGATGCGTCGTGGCGGCGGGCAGGCTCACCCCGGTCAAGCGGTACGACCTGCTGATCACGGCCTTCGCCAAGGTGGTGGCCGCCCGGCCCGACTGGCGGCTGCGGATCTACGGCGCGGGCGACGCGACCGGCGACGAACGGGCCGCGCTGCGCGCCCTGATCGACGAGCGCGAGCTGTACAACCACGTGCATCTGATGGGCACGGCCAACCCGTTGGAGCCCGAGTGGGTCAAGGGCTCGATCGCCGCCGTCACTTCGAGCCTCGAATCCTTCGGGATGACCATCGTCGAGGCGATGCGCTGCGGCGTTCCCGTCGTCTCCACCAACTGCCCGCACGGGCCCGGCGAGATCATCGAGGACGGGGTCGACGGCCGGCTGGTGCCGGTCGGGGACGTGGACGCCATCGCCGACGGACTCCTCGCGCTGATCGAGGACGACGAACTGCGGCGGCGTACGGGGCTCGCGGCCATCGAGTCGGCCGCCCGGTTCGACCCGGCGCGGATCGCCGAACGCCACGAGGAGCTGTTCGCCGCGCTGGTCGCCCGCGGCCGTCGGCAGGCGGGGCCGCGCGAGGCGGTGCTGGGCACCGTACGCCGCGGCCGCGGCCTCCTCGCCGGAGGGACGCGGACGGTGCGCGAACTGGCGGCGGCCGCGGTCCGCAGAGGGAGAGCCGGATGAGCGCCCCCACCGCGCACTGCGCCGCCGACGCGGCGGGCACCGTCGTCTTCGAACTCGTCGGAGCCCCCGGACCGCCCGCAGCCGCCTCCGAGCTCGTGCTGCGCCGGCGCGGCGACAGGACGCCGGCGGACGAGGTACGGCTGCCACTGACCGGCAGGCGAGCCGTACTGGACCACGCCACCGCGCTCGCCGAGGGCCGCTGGGACATCGTCCATGTCGCGGAGGGCGGCGAGCGCGAGGGACGGCCCGTCCGCCCCGGCAACCGGGACGTACGCGCGCTGGTCGACCGTGTCCCGGGCGCCGGGCCCGTCACCGTCCGTGTCCCGTACCCGACCGCCGACGGCCGCCTCGCGCTGCGCTGCTGGGTCCGCGCACCGCACGCGGAGGCCGGGACCATCCACCTCGCGGACGGCGCCATGACCGTGCGGGGCGTGCTGTACGGCGCCGAGCCGGGCCACGGCGCGACGGCCGAGGTACGGCGGAGCGTGGGCCCGCGCGAGAGCGCCACGGCGCCCCGTACGCACCGGGTTCCCGTGACCTGTGGTGCGGGCGGCGACTTCACCTTCACCCTGCCGTACGCGGTGCTGGCCGAGCCGCCCGTGACGGCGCGGCAGCTGTGGGACCTGTGGGTGCTGCCCGCGCACGGCGCGTCCGCCGTCCGGCTCGCACGGATCCTCGACGACGTCTGGGACCGGAAGAACGTCTACGTCTACCCGGCGCACCGGGCGGACGGCTGGCTGGCCGCCCCCTGCTACTCGGGTGACAACAACCTCCGCGTACGGCTGGACCCGGCGGACTGACGACGTCGACCGTCCCTTCGCGGACAGTCCCTGTCCTCGACGGCTGTCAGAATCGACGCATGCTGGAGACCTCGGCCCGCCTGCTCCGCCTGCTCTCCCTGTTGCAGGCCCACCGCGAATGGTCCGGCCCCGATCTGGCCGAACGCCTCGGGGTGACGCCGCGCACCGTACGGCGCGACGTCGACCGGCTGCGTGAGCTGGGCTATCCGGTGAACGCCAGTCCCGGCACCGGCGGCGGCTACCAACTCGGCGCCGGTGCCGAGCTGCCGCCGCTCCTGCTGGACGACGAGGAGGCCGTCGCCGTGGCCGTCGGGCTGCGTACGGCGGCGGGCAACGGTGTCGACGGCATCGGCGAGACGTCCGTCCGCGCGCTCGCCAAGCTGGAGCAGGTCCTGCCGGGCCGGCTGCGCCGCCGGGTCGGCGCGCTCAACGCCTTCACCGTCCCCATGCTCCGCGGCCCCGGCCCGACGGTGGACGCGAGCGTCCTCACCGAGCTGGCGAACCTCTGCCGCGACGGCGAGCGGCTGCGCTTCGACTACCTCGACCACGGGGGCTCCGCCAGCCGCCGCACGGTGGAGCCGCACCGGCTCGTGTGCACCGAGCGCCGCTGGTACCTGGTCGCCTGGGACCTGGACCGCGCCGACTGGCGTACGTTCCGGGCCGACCGCATCACCCCCAGGCCCCCGCACGGCCCGCGCTTCCCGCCCCGCGAACCGCCCGCGGACGATCTGGCCGCCTATGTCTCCGAGGGCGTCTCCACCCGCGTCTACGCCTCGTCCGCCGTGATCAGGCTCCACGCCTCGGCGGCGGAGGCGGCGCAGGTGGTGTCACCGTCCGCCGGCGTACTGGAGCCGGTGGACGAGCACAGCTGTCTGCTGCGCACCGGGGCGGGCGGTCTCGACGTGATGGTGGTCCACGTGATGCTCCTCGGTATCGACTTCGAGGTGGTCGAGCCGGTGGAGCTGACCGAGCACATGAGGACGGCGCGGGACCGCCTTTCCCGGGCGCTGGGCGACGTCCCGTAACAGCGGAAGCGCCACGTCCGCAGCCATCCGGAAGGTGTCCTACCGCCGATGGTTGTGCGAGGGAGAGGTGAATTCCGTACGGCCTGTCAAATACCGGCGGCCGGTCGAACGGGGGAATTCGGGGCGTGGAAAATACGGTGATCTTCGAGTCGGTCGAATTACTTATCGCTTACTTACGGCCGATGTGTGAACAGTGGTCCGAAGGCAAGTGGGAGTGGCCGAACAAGTGTCGTGATCCTGTGACACAAGTGTGACCGCCGTCGCACGTAAGTGCGTGGGGAAGGTGACCGGAGAGCCGCCGGAGGTCCCCCTTCCGTCACCGTCCGCCGTCACCCGCGTGACCGGGCCGGGACGGCCCGCAGCGCCTAGGCTGAGTTCCATGGCATCGATACCGACACCTCCGGCACAGCCCGACGACGCACCCGACTCCTATGTGGGCCTCACCGCACCCGAGGCCGAGCGGATCGCCCGTGAGCGCGGCTGGACCACCGTCAGGGCGCTGCCGCCGGGCGCCATCATCACGCTGGAATACCTCCAGGGGCGGCTGAACTTCGAGGTCGAGAACGACACCGTCATTCGCTGCTGGCTGGGTTGACCCGGCCGGACGGGCGATATTCGCGCGTTCAGGCGTACTTGTCATGACAGGGGAGGGGCCCCGGCGCTGATGCGCCGGGGCCCCTCCGCGGTCGTGCTTCCGCCGGTCAGCCGCCCGCCATCGGCCTCGAACGCGGCGGACGGCGGCTGCCCGCCGGGGTGATCGGGGTCCGTTCGGAGCGCGTCGTGGCGTGCGGCCGGGGCTGGGTGAGCTGCCCGGTGCTGTTCCGGCCGGCGGTGCTGCGTCCCGAGTGGGCCGTGCCCACCGTCGAACGGCCCGCGTCCTCGTCCTCCTGTGCCGGGAGCTGAGGGACTATCACGGGCCAGGGCCCGCCGGCCGGTAGCGGCGCGGAGGCCGTCCCGCGGCTCGCGCGCCACCGCTCACGCAGGGCGAAGACCGCCGCCTCGGTACGGCCGATGGTCGGCTCGAACCACGGCAGGGCGAGCAGGATCAGCAGACCGGCGACCCAGCCGAGCAGGACGTCGCTCAGCCAGTGCGTGCCCAGATAGACGGTCGTCGCGCCGACGCCGAGGGCGACCACGGACGAGCCGATCGACAGATAGCGCCTGGCCCGCGGCGTGGTGGCCAGATAGGCCAGGATTCCCCAGGTCACCACGGCGTTGGCGGTGTGGCCGGAGGGGAATATGTCGCCGCCCGCGAAGAGTTCGGCCGATCCGATCTGCGTCGCGTAGTGCGGGCCGAGCCGGCCGAGGCCGAGCTTCACCGCCCCCACGGTCACGTTGAGCAGCAGCAACGAGGCTCCGAGGACCAGCAGCGGACGCAGCGTGTGCTGGCGCCAGGACCGCCAGCCCAGCCAGGCGGCGATCATCACGGCCGTGGGGCCGCGCTGGCCGAGCACCACGAAGTAGTCGAGGAACGCGTGCAGTTGCTGCCACTGCTGGTACGGCCGGAACAGCATGATCTTCCAGTCGAGTGTCACCAGCCAGGACGAGGCGAGAACGGCGACCACGATGGCGAGATAGAACGCCAAAGTCCCGCCGAAGAGAGTCGCGCGGGTACGGCTCATCCGCGGGATCTCTATCTTCGGCGGCTCCGGCTCCCGGTCCAGTCGGGCGAAGATGTCGGTACGCACCCAATCGACGTTACAGCGAGTGAACGGCCGACTCGGTCGTTCCAGTCTCTTTGTGATGACGATGTGATGTGGAGTGTGTCTCGGATCGCTGTTTATCCGAGGCCGTTCCGCAATTTCAAGTGACCTTGTGCCCTATTGCTCGTGGCGGGGCCCCGGTAAGTGTCTTTGTGCACAACAGAATTAGTTCACCGTGGCGTCGCGCGGAATTTTCCGACCGCTTGACCGAGGCTTGACCACACCGGGGTGAACCCCCCGGGCGTACGGCGTCCGCCGGCGTACGCGACACTTCGACGTTCGGCGAGGTGAGATGGGCCACGCTCCGGGCAGGCGAACTCGCGTACGCTGTCCGCGCACTCGCCCGTCGATGCCGGGCCGCCCCCGGGACATGACGTCGGAGTCCCGCCCGGTCCGCCGAGCGCGAGGGACTTCATTGGGAGGTAGGTAGATGTCCGGGACCACCACGGCCGGAGCGCGGCTGCGTGCCGCCGTCGGCGGCGGTGCCCATGGTGACGTCAACCGCTGGGCCGTCCTGGTCGTACTCTGCGTCAGCCTGCTGCTCGTCGCGCTCGACGCGACCGTGCTGCACGTCGCCGTCCCCGCCGTCACCGAGGACCTGCGGCCGAGCGGCGTCGAACTGCTGTGGATCGTCGACGCCTATCCGCTGGTCTGCGCCGCGCTGCTGATCCTCTTCGGCACGCTCGGCGACCGGATCGGCCGGCGGCGGGTCCTGCTCATCGGGTACGGGATCTTCGGACTGGCCTCGATCGCCGCGGCCTTCGCCGACTCGCCCGGAATACTGATCGCCGCGCGCGCCCTGCTGGGCATCGGCGGCGCGATGATCATGCCCGCGACGCTCTCCATCCTCCGTACCGTCTTCCCCGACCGGCGCGAGCGCGCCATGGCGATCGGCATCTGGACGGCGGTCGCCGCCGTCGGCGCGGCCACGGGGCCGGTGCTCGGCGGGTTCCTCGTCGAGCACTTCTGGTGGGGCTCGGTCTTTCTGATCAACGTGCCGCTGATGGCACTGATCCTCCCTGTCGCCCGCTTCCTGCTGCCCGAGTCGAAGGGCGAGTGCGACGGCCCGTGGGACGTGGTCGGCGCGCTGCTGGCGGCCGCCGGCGTGCTCGGCGTCGTCCTCGGGGTGAAGCGTCTGGGCGCCGGCGCCTCGATGCTCGACGTCAAGACCTTCGGGCCACTGCTGCTCGGCGCGGTCCTGGTGACCCTCTTCGTACGGCGGCAGAGGCGCCGGAAACATCCCCTCATAGACGTGACGATGTTCGCCAGGCCGGCCTTCTCCACCTCCGTGGGCTGCATCGTCCTCGCCATGCTCGCGCTGGTCGGCCTGGAGCTGATCGCCGTCCAGTACCTCCAGCTCGTGCTGGGGCTCGGCCCGCTGGAGACCGGACTGCGGCTGCTGCCCCTCACCTTCGCGGCCATAGCGGCGGGCGCCACCGGCTCGTACACACTGCGCAGGGTCGGCCCGCGCCGGATGGTCGCCTGCGGGTTCGTCCTGACCGCCGGAGCCGTGCTGCTGCTGGTGATGATGGGCCAGCACGACCGGCCGGGGCTGCTCACCACGGCTTTCGTGCTGCTCGGTTTCGGTCTCCAGTCCACGCTCTTCGGGGCGTACGAGTCGATGCTCAGCGAGGCACCGCCCGAGCAGGCCGGGGGCGCCGCCGCCATCGGGGAGACGTCCTACCAGCTCGGCGCGGGGATGGGCATCGCGCTGCTCGGCAGTGTCATGAACGCGGCCTACGCGCCCGCCCTGTCGTCGGGCTCGGTCGACGGGGTCCCGGAGGCCGCGGGGGCGGCCGCCGCCAACTCGCTGGGGGAGGCGTACCAGGTGGCCGCCCAGCTCGGTGGTCCGGCGGGGGAGGCCCTGCGGATCGCGGCGCGTCACTCCTTCGTGCACGGTCTGCATGTGACGCTCCTGGTCAGCGCGGGGCTGCTGCTGCTCGGCGCGGTGGCGGCGCTGCGGCTGCCCCGGGTCATGGACTGCGAGGCGCCGCCCTGCGGGGAGGCCGCGGAGATGGAATCGGTGTCGGCGGGAGCGGACATACCGGCGCAGCGTGACGGTACGGCGGTCGAGGCCGCCGCACCCGCCGGCCGGAGCGCCGCGCGCCACGGCGGGTCTGGACGGGCGACGGCCCTGCGCCGTAATGTCGGCGCCGAGCCTAACTAGCGCTGCTAGTTTTACCGGGTCCGCGAACCGACAACCGCGAACCGACCATCGCGACCCGACACCGCGAACCGACATCCGCGAGCCGCCGGAGGCAGTCCCATGTCCGCACCCTCAGCCTCGAAGCCGTCCTCCTCGAAACGTCCGCCCTTCGATCCGCGCGACCCTCTCGGCATCGACGATCTGCTGGAGCCCGAGGACCTGGCCGTCCGCGACACGATGCGCTCCTGGGCCACCGACCGGGTCATGCCGCACATCGCCGAGTGGTACGAGCGCGGTGAGCTGCCCGGCATCCGCGAGCTGAGCCGTGAGCTGGGCTCCATCGGCGCGCTCGGCATGTCGCTCCGGGGCTACGGCTGCGCGGGCGCCACCGCCGTCCAGTACGGACTCGCCTGTCTGGAGCTGGAGGCCGCCGACTCCGGGATCCGCTCGCTCGTCTCCGTACAGGGCTCCCTCGCCATGTACGCGATCCACCGGTTCGGCTCCGAGGAGCAGAAGCAGCGCTGGCTGCCGGGTATGGCGGCCGGCGAGATCATCGGCTGCTTCGGTCTCACCGAGCCCGACCACGGCTCCGACCCGGCAGGGATGCGCACGTACGCCAAGCGTGACGGCACCGACTGGGTGCTCACCGGCCGCAAGATGTGGATCACCAATGGCTCGGTCGCGGGCGTCGCCGTCGTCTGGGCCCGTACGGACGACGGAATCCGGGGCTTTCTCGTACCGGCCGACAGCCCCGGCTTCTCCGCGCCGGAGATCAAGCACAAGTGGTCGCTGCGCGCCTCGGTCACCAGCGAACTGGTCATGGACGAGGTGCGGCTCCCGGCCGACGCCGTACTCCCCGAGGTCACCGGTCTGCGCGGGCCCCTCAGCTGTCTGAGCCACGCCCGCTACGGGATCGTCTGGGGCTCGATGGGTGCGGCGCGCGCCAGTTTCGAGTCGGCGGTGGACTACGCGAAGAGCCGTGAACAGTTCGGCAGGCCGATCGGCGGCTTCCAGCTCACCCAGGCCAAGCTCGCCGACATGGCGCTCGAACTCCACAAGGGAATCCTGCTCGCGCACCATCTGGGCCGGCGCCTGGACGCGGGGAAGCTTCTTCCCGAGCAGGTCAGCTTCGGAAAGCTCAACAACGTGCGGGAGGCGATCGAGATCTGCCGTACCTCGCGCACGATCCTCGGGGCCAACGGGATCTCGCTCGAATATCCGGTGATGCGGCATGCGACGAATCTGGAGTCGGTGCTCACCTACGAGGGCACCGTCGAGATGCACCAACTGGTGCTGGGCAAGGCACTCACCGGTCTCGATGCCTTCCGGTGACCGGGGGTGACCCGGTGAGCGCCTCGCTCAGCTCTGGTTGAAGAAGCCGTCCCGCTGGTGTGCCTGGGACTCCCCGCTGACGATCTCGGTGTCGGCGGGAGTCAGCAGGAACACCCGGGTGGCGACACGGTCGATCGAGCCGCGGAGACCGAAGATCAGTCCGGCGGCGAAGTCGACGACGCGCTTGGCGTCGGCGGGCTCCATCGCGGTGAGGTTCAGGATGACCGGGACGCCCTCACGGAAGAGTTCGCCGATGCCACGCGCGTCCCGGAAGCTCTCCGGGGAGACGGTGGCGATCCTGCGCTCCTGTTCCGGAGCCGACTCGGCGGCGATCCGCACACGCGGATCGGTCTTCCAGGTGTCGTTGTTCTCGGCACCCTCGGAGTACTCGTCGTCGTAGTAACGCTCGTCGTTGTCCTCAACGAGGCCCAGCCAGGCACTCGCCTTGCGCACCGATCCCATGGACGCCTCCTTTCACCGCGGTCGCTTGTGGTTCCGCATCCCTATGGTTGTCCATGATGCGGATTGCGCGCCAAGTGGATTGTCGCCGCGCAGGGGATTCGTGACGGTACTGGTGCAGAAGATATGGTGATTCGTCAGGTTTCTTCCTGTGTACGGGCCCTGACGTACCGAAAATATGAAAGTCCGGCCAGACGGGTGACGGTGGGGACGTACGGGTGAAACCGATGGCTCGATACGATGCCTGACGCACCGTCGAACGACTCCTGGGGGAACCGTCGTGTTCGGAATAGTCAGGCCTTGCAGCCACCGTCTCTCGGAAGGGCTCAAGACCGAGTGGATGGCTCATCTGTGCGGCCTCTGCCTGGCACTTCGCTCGGACCACGGACAGTTCTCCCGCATCGTCACCAACTACGACGGTCTGATCGTCTCCGTCCTGACGGAGGCTCAGGCCGAGCGTGCCACCGGATGGCGTCGCACAGCTGGCCCCTGCCCACTTCGCGGCATGCGAACCGCTCCGGTGGCGAAAGGCGAGGGAGCGCGCCTCGCGGCGGCCGTCTCACTGGTGCTCGCCTCGGCCAAGGTGCGGGACCACGTCGCCGACGGGGACGGGGTGTTGAAGCGCCGCCCGATGGCGGTCGCCGCGCGCCGGATAGCCGGCGGCTGGGACCGCGCGGGCGCGCGTACCGGCGCGGAGCTGGGCTTCGACACGGCGGTGCTCGTCGACGCGGTCGACCGGCAGACCGGCATCGAGGCCCTCGCCGGACCGGGCACCCCGCTGCTCACCGTCACCGAGCCGACCGAGACGGCGACGGCCGCCGCGTTCGCGCACACCGCCGTACTCGCGGGCCGGCCGGGCAACATGGCGCCGCTCGCCGAGGCGGGCCGGCTCTTCGGACGGCTCGCGCATCTGCTGGACGCCGTGGAGGACCAGGCCGCTGACGCCGCGTCGGGTTCCTGGAACCCGCTCACGGCGACCGGTACCTCACTCGCCGAGGCGCGCAGGCTCGCGGACGACGCGCTGCACGGCATCCGGCTGGCGCTGCGCGACGCGGAGTTCGTCGACGACAAGCTGGCCCATGTGCTGCTGGCGCACGAGTTGCGCACATCCGTCGACCGCGCCTTCGGGACGTCGTCCTGCTCGCACCAGGGGCAGGCGAGCGTCCAGGGCGGCGGCAATCCGTACAGCGGGGAGAGCGGGAACCCGTACGGCTCGAACAATCCCCACGGGGGCGGGAATCCGTACGGCGGCGGCAACCCCTACGGCGGTGGCGCGCCCGGCGCGCCCGGTGGACCCGGTGGACCCGGTGGACCCGGCGGCCCCGGATCCGAGCCGCTTCCCCAGCCGCCCCGGCGGCCGGAGCGGCGCGGCTTCTGGGCCGGCTGCGCGGTGGCGATCGGCCTCTGCTGCACCTGCAAGCTCTGCTGCGCCAAGGAGTACGAGGGCCCGTGGTCGCGCAAGAAGCGCGAGGGCTGCTGCCGGGACAGTGACTGGTGCGACTGCTGTGACTGCTGCGATTGCAGTTGCTGAGTCCCGGCCGCGGCGCGTGTGGAAAGCTGCGTCGGCATGAGTACAGACACCGACCCGGATCCCGTGCGGAACTGGGAGAACTGGCACGAACGCCGCATCGCCTCGGTCTCGGCGCCGCACGGACCGCTCTCACTCACCGGGACCCACTGGCTCTCCGACTACCCGGAAGGTCGAATTCCGGCCGTGCCCGGCGTATGGCGGGAGCGTGTTGACGATGTGTCAGTGACCGCCGGGGCCGACGACGGGATCACGGTCGACGGCCGGCCGCTGACCGGTGAGGCCGTTCTGACCGCCGACCGGGGGCCCATCGGCGAGTCCCGGATCGCCCATGGCGGACGCAGGCTGGTGGTCATGCGCCGCGAAGGGCTCTGGGCGGTACGTGACTTCGACCCGGACTCCCCGGCACGCAGGGCGTTCGTGACCGTCGAGGCCGCGCCGTACGACCCCCGCTGGGTGCTGGCGGGCCACTTCCGTCCGTACCCGGAGAGCCGCACCGTGCGTGTCGGGAACGCCGACGGGCGGGAGCGCGGACTCGGGCTCGCGGGTGAACTGGCCTTCTCCGTCGGCGGTACGGAGCACACGCTCCGGGTCGCCGTCGAGCCCGACGGGTCGCTCTGGGCGGTCCTCGCCGACGCGACCAGCGGCCTGACCAGCTATCGCTTCCGTTTTCTGCGGCCGTCCCGGCCGGCCGACGACGGCACGGTGACGGTCGATCTCAACCGGTTGCTGCTGCCGCCGTGCGCCTTCGCCGAGCACTTCATCTGTCCCTTCCCGCCGCCCGGGAACACGCTGTCGTTCGAGGTCCCGGCGGGGGAGCGGAACATCGTCGTCCGCTGAGTCCCCCCGAGCCGTGGGACGGCCCCGGTCCGCGCCGCGCGGACCGGGGCCGTCCCGCCATGTGGGCAGTGCGCGGATCGAGACATGGCGGCTATTTCAAGACGGTCAGTGGTGTTTCGGCCGGTGGGAGTGGCCGAAAGGCGCCCTTGCGCGGCTGGTTGGCTCATCCAATACTCCCCTCAGCGCTTGTCAGGGGCACGGCACATCCGGAATGCGGACGTATCCCTGACTGCGCCTCACGGGCCCGACCACCCCAATCGGGCCCCAGATTCCTTCGGAGGAACCACACGTGAGGATCAAGCGCACCACCCCCCGCAGTGGTATAGCGAGACGTACGCGTCTGCTCGCCATCACCACCGGTCTCGTCGCCGCCGCAGCGCTCGCCGTCCCCACGGCGAGCGCCGACACGGCCGGGACGTTCAGTGCGACCCAGCTCACGGCGGCGAGCGACGCCATCCTGGGTGCCGACGTGGCAGGCACCGCCTGGTACGTCGACAAGACGACGAACGCCCTCGTCGTCGAGGCGGACTCCACCGTCAGCAAGGCGGAGATCGCTGAGATCAAGGCCGAGGCGGGGGCCAACGCCGGCGCCCTGCAGATCAAGCGGACCTCCGGCAAGCTCTCGAAGCTTCTCTCCGGCGGCGACGCGATCTACTCGCCCACCGGTCGCTGCTCGGCCGGGTTCAACGTGCGCAGCGGCACCACCGACTACTTCCTGACCGCCGGGCACTGCACCGATGGCAACCCGAACTGGTACACCAACTCGGCGCGCACGACCCTCATCGGCCCGACGGCGGGCTCCAGCTTCCCGGGCAACGACTACGGCATCGTCCGTTACTCCAACGCCTCGGTCCCGCGTCCCGGCACCGTCGGCAGCATCGACATCACCAGCGCGGCCAACGCCACGGTGGGCATGTCGGTGACCCGTCGCGGCTCCACGACGGGCACCCACAGCGGCAGCGTCCAGGGCCTCAACGCCACGGTCAACTACGGCGGCGGCGACATCGTCTCGGGCCTGATCCGTACCAACGTCTGCGCCGAGCCCGGCGACAGCGGCGGCCCGCTCTACTCGGGCAGCCGCGCGATCGGCCTCACCTCGGGCGGCAGTGGCAACTGCTCCTCCGGCGGTACGACGTACTTCCAGCCGGTCGTCGAAGCGCTGAACGCGTACGGCGTCAGCATCACCTGAGCACGTCCGAGCACCGCCCGGCCGGTCTGACGGACCGCGCCGAACAGCGCTGACAAGAGTCCCCGCCCGTGAGCTCCGGGCGGGGACTCGGCGCGTTTCCGGGGCCGTCCGGGATCTTCCCCGGTGCGTCCCCGGGCCGTTCCGGGACCGTGCGACCGGGGTGAACTCCCGGACCCGAGGGGCGGTTTCAAGACAGGACTAGTCCTCACCCACTGCCGACCCCGTGATTGCACCGAGTGTTCACGAATGGAACGGCCCGACTCTGACCTCCCCACGTGACCGGGTTGAAAAGGAAATGAACCCGCCGTGTGCACGTCCTGAAGTCGACCTTGTGTGCTACTGGCGAGTTTAGGAATAGTGGGCGCCTCGTCCTCCGTGTCACCGCACCCCACATGCGATGACGCGGCCCCCACAGGAGGTATCAGTTGAAGCACCGTCGCATTTCCAGGAAGCGCGTGGCGATCGCGAGCAGCGCCGTCACCGCCATGGTCGTGGCCGGGATTTCCTTCCAGACTGCGAACGCCAGTGAGGACACCACCGCGACCACGGCGAAGACGCTGTCGGCTCCGGCGGCCGGAAAGCTCGCATCCAGCCTCATCGGCGACCTCGCCGGTGACTCGGCCGGTTCGTACTACGACAGCAAGACCAAGGCCCTGGTCGTCAACGTCGTGGACGAGAAGGCCGCCGAGACCGTGCGCGAGGCCGGCGCCAAGGCGAAGGTCGTGGCGCACTCCCTCGCCGAGCTGAAGGACGCCCGCGGCTCCCTCACGGGCAAGGCGAGCACCCCCGGCACGGCCGTGGCCGTCGACCCGGTCACCAACAAGGTCGTCGTCACGGCGGACAGCACCGTCAAGGGCGCCGCGCTCAACAAGCTCACCAAGGCCGTGGAGAAGCTCGGCGCCAAGGCCGAACTGAAGAAGACCGCCGGGGAGTTCAAGAAGTTCATAGCCGGCGGCGAGGCCATCCACTCCGGCGGTGGCCGCTGCTCCCTCGGCTTCAACGTGGTCGTCGGCGGTGAGCCGCACTTCATCACCGCGGGCCACTGCGGTACGACGGGCAGCTCCTGGTCCGACTCCGCCGGCGGCGCCGAGATCGGCTCCATGGTGGACTCGCAGTTCCCGGGCAACGACTTCGCGCTCGTCAAGTACAGCGGCTCCACGGAGCACCCGAGCGAGGTCGACCTGTACGACGGCAGCACGCAGGCCATCGCGCAGGCGGGCGACGCGACCGTCGGCCAGGCGGTCTCGCGCAGCGGCTCCACCACCCAGGTGCACGACGGTGAGGTCACCGCGCTCGACGCCACCGTGGACTACGGAGGCGGCGACGTCGTCGAGGGCCTCATCCAGACCACGGTCTGCGCCGAGCCCGGCGACAGCGGCGGCTCGCTCTTCGCCGGTGACACCGCTCTGGGTCTGACCTCGGGCGGCAGCGGTGACTGCTCCTCGGGCGGCGAGACGTTCTTCCAGCCGGTGCCGGAGGCGCTCTCGGCGTTCGGTGCCGAGATCGGCTGACCGTAGGGACGAACCGAAAGCGCACAACAGGAACAAGAGGCCCGGCCCGCCGTCATCGGCGGGCCGGGCTTTTCCGTGCGTATGGCCTTTTCCCAGGTGGGAGGGGTCCGGATGGCTGACGAGCCATGATGTCGCACAAACGTTCGATACTCATCTATGGTGGGAGCGGGGGAGGTGAGAACGGATCGATCAGGAGGTGCGGATGCCCGGGTTCACGCATCTGCATACCGTCTCGGGGTTCTCCCTGCGGTACGGGGCCTCCCATCCCGAACGGCTGGCCGAGAGCGCCGCCGCACGGGACATGGACGCCCTCGCCCTGACCGACCGCGACACCCTCGGCGGCGCCGTCCGCTTCATCGACGCGTGCGAGGGGCAGGGGATCAGACCACTGTTCGGAGTGGAGCTGGCCGTGGCCGAACCGACGGGCGGGCCGGTCCACGAGCGGGACCGGGCCCCCGCCGTACGGCGGCGTACCCCGGTGCGCGGCGGCGCCTTCATCGACGAGTCCGCGCCCCGCACCGTCTTCCTCGCCCGTGACGGCGCCGCCGGCTGGGCCGATCTGTGCCGGCTCGTCACCACCGCGCACGCCGCCGGGGACGGCAGCCCGCTGCTGCCCTGGCAGGACAATCACGGCGCGGGCGTCACCGTGCTCCTCGGCCCCGACTCCGGCGTCGGCCGGGCCCTGGCCGCCGGCCGGACCGGCGACGCCGCCCGGCTGCTCGCCGCCTGGCGGGAGATCTACGGCGACGCCCTGCGTCTGGAGGTCGTCCACCACGGGCGCGAGGGCACCGGGCCGGGATCGCTGCGGCACGCCGCCCGTACCCTCGGCTTCGCCGTCGAACAGGGCGTACGGGCCGTGCTCGGCAACGCCGTACGGTACGCCGACCCCGGTCAGGGCCCGGTCGCCGATGTCCTCGACGCGGCCCGCAGACTGGTGCCCATCGACCCGCGCAAGGGTCTGGACAGCGGGGAGCGCTGGCTCAAGGACCCGGTGGCGATGGCCCGTACCGCCGAACTGGTGGCCGGATCGGCCGGGCTCGGGCAGGGCACCGCGCACCGGCTGCTGGCCATGACGCGGGAGACGGCCGAGAGCTGCCGGGTCGATCCCAAGGACGATCTGGGGATCGGCGCCGTCCACTTCCCCGAGCCGCGACTGGTCGGCGCCGGCCGGCGGACCGCCGCACGGGTGCTCCGGTCGAGGGTGGCCGCGGCCATGGTGTTGCGCGGCTACGACCGGGACCGGGCGTACTGGGACCGGACGGAGGCCGAGCTGGGCACGATCGAGCGGCTCGGCTACCCCTCGTACTTCCTCACCGTCGCCCAGGTCGTGGACGACGTACGGGGGATGGGCATCCGGGTCGCGGCGCGCGGCTCCGGGGCCGGCTCGCTGGTCAACCATCTGCTGGGGATCGCGCACGCCGATCCGGTCGCGCACGGACTGCTGATGGAGCGTTTCCTCTCCGAGCGCAGGCTCGCCGATCCGAAGATGTTCGAACTCCCGGACATCGACATCGACGTCGAGTCCGCGAGGCGCCTGGAGGTCTACCGCGCGATCCTCGACCGCTTCGGCCCCGAGCGGGTCGCCGCCGTCGCGATGCCGGAGACCTACCGGGTCCGTCACGCCGTACGGGACGTGGGCGCCGCCCTGTCCATGGACCCGGCCGAGATCGACCGGATCGCCAAGTCCTTCCCGCACATCCGGGCGCGCGACGCCCGCGCGGCGATGGACGAACTGCCCGAACTGCGCGAGGTGGCGAAGGAGTCGCGACAGGAGGGGACGGGGCACGGCCGGCTGTGGGACCTGGTGGAGGCACTGGACGCGCTGCCGCGCGGCATGGCCATGCACCCCTGCGGAGTACTGCTCTCCGACTCCTCGCTGCTGCGCCGTACGCCGGTCGTGCCGACCAGCGGTGAGAGCTTCCCCATGTCCCAGTTCGACAAGGACGACGTCGAGAAGCTGGGGCTGCTCAAGCTCGACGTGCTGGGCGTGCGGATGCAGTCGGCGATGGCGCACGCGGTCGCCGAGATCGGGCGCGCCACGGGCGAGGAGCTGGACATCGACGATCCGGCGCAGGTGCCGGAGGGCGACCCGCAGACGTACCGCCTCATCCGCTCCGCCGAGACCCTCGGCTGTTTCCAGATCGAGTCGCCCGGCCAGCGCGATCTGGTCGGCAGGCTCCAGCCCGCCACGTTCCACGACCTGGTGGTCGACATCTCGCTCTTCCGGCCCGGTCCCGTCGCCGCCGACATGGTGCGGCCCTTCATCGAGGCCCGGCACGGCCGCGCGCCCGTCCGCTATCCGCACGAGGATCTGGAGGAGGCGCTGCGCGAGACCTACGGCGTGGTCGTCTTCCACGAGCAGATCATCCGGATGGTCGACATCATGACCGGCTGCGGCCGGGAGGAGGCGGACCGGGTCCGCAGAGGGCTCTCCCATCCCGAGTCGCAGGCGAGGATCCGGCTCTGGTTCGAGCGGACGGCCGGGGAGAAGGGATACACGGCCGAGGTCGTCGGCCGCGCCTGGGAGATCATCGAGGCCTTCGGGTCGTACGGATTCTGCAAGGCGCACGCCGTCGCCTTCGCCGTACCGACGTACCAGTCGGCCTGGCTCAAGGCGCACCATCCGGCGGCGTTCCTCGCGGGGCTGCTGACGCACGACCCCGGCATGTACCCGAAGCGGCTGCTGCTGGCGGACGCGCGGCGGCGCGGGGTGCCGGTGCTGCCGCTGGATGTGAACCGGTCGGCGGCGGTCCATCGAATCGAACTGGTGTCCGGTACGTGGGGGGTGCGGCTCGCGCTCTCCGACGTCCACGGCATCAGCGAGGCCGAGACCGCGCGGATCGAGGCCGGACAGCCCTACTCCTCGCTGCTGGACTTCTGGCAGCGCGCCAGGCCCGGCCGCCCGGTCGCCGAACGGCTGGCGCAGGTGGGCGCGTTGGACGAGTTCGGCGCCAACAGACGGGATCTGCTGCTGCATCTGTCGGAACTGCACGGGGCGACACGGCGGGCGGGCGCCCACGGGGACCAGCTCCCCCTGGAAGGAGGGCGGCGGACGGCCCCCGCCGGGCTGCCCGACCTGGGCGACACGGAGCGGCTGAGCGCCGAGCTCGGCGTACTCGGCATGGACGCCTCCCGCCATCTGATGGCGGACCACTACGCGTTCCTGGAGGAGTTGGGCGTGATGTCCGCGAAACGGCTGCGGGAGGTGCCGCACGGCAGGACCGTCCTGGTCGCCGGCGCCAAGGTGGCCACCCAGACCCCGCCGATCCGCTCCGGCAAGCGGGTCATCTTCACGACGCTCGACGACGGCACGGGCCTGGTCGACCTCGCCTTCTTCGACGACAGCCACGAGGCGTGCGCGCACACCGTCTTCCACTCCTGGCTGCTGCTGGTGCGCGGAGTGGTGCAGCGGCGCGGCGCGCGGAGTCTGAGCGTGGTCGGCGCGGCGGCCTGGAATCTGGCGGAGCTGGTCGAACTGCGGGAGAAGGGCGGCCTGGAGGCGGTCGCCGCCGCACTGGACACCCCGGCACCGGGCGCGGGCGCCGGGGCGGACAACGGCCGGCGCATCGAGATGCCCACGGGCTACGCGATGAACCCCTGGGCCGATCTCCAGCCGCCCGGTGAAGGGCTGCCCACGGGACGGAAGTTGTGGCATTCGAGTCCGGGGAGCGCGGGATGATCCTCTGTGTACGGTTCCACCACGAGGCGGAGACCGGGGTCGAGGCCGCGCTGCCCGCCCTGCTCGGGTTGATCGACGACCTCAGCCCGGTCGTCCAGGCGCTGCCGCCGGACTCCGCGCTGGTCGATGTGGGCGGTGCCGAGCGGTACTTCGGACAGGACGCGGCCCAGATCGCCGCCGTCCTGCGGGTACGGGCGCTCGCGCACGTCGGGGCCGGCTGCGCGATCGGCGCCGCCGCCACCCCGATGCTCGCCAGGATGGCCGCGCGCGAGGCGGCGCCGGGCACCACACTGACGGTCCCGGACGAGGTGCGGGCGGTCGCGGAGTTCCTGGAGCCGCTGCCGGTCGCGGCGTTGCCGGGGGTCGGCGCGGCGACCGCCCGTACGCTCCGCTCGTACGGACTCGGCACCGTCGGCAAGGCGGCGGCCGTACCGCTGTCGACACTGCAACGGGTCGCCGGGGTGCGGATGGGACGCGAGGTGTACGAGAAGGCCCATGGTATCGACCGTACGACGGTCGTCCCGAACGCGTCCGCCCGCTCGCTCGCCGCCGAACGGGCCTTCTCCCACGACGAGTTGGACCAGGACCGGCACCGGTCCGCGCTGCTCTCGATCACCGAGGAGCTGGGGGGCCGGATGCGGGGCGAGGGGCAGGTGTGCCGCTCGCTGACGCTCACGGTGCGCTACGCCGACCGCTCCACGACGACCCGCGCCCGTACGCTGCGCGAACCCACCGCGCACTCCGTCACGCTCATCGGCGCCGCCTACCGGATCCATGACTCGCTCGGGCTCCAGCGGGCGCGGGTGCGGGCCCTGTCGCTGCGGGCCGAGGGGCTGACCCCGGCCGAACGGGCCACCCGTCAGCTCATGTTCGACCCCGTGGACGACCGGGCGCGCCGCATCGAGGCGGTGGCGGATCGGGCACGCGCCAAGTTCGGCCCCCGGGCGGTCGTCCCCGGCACGCTCGCCGTACGGGCGCACGCGCCGCACCGTGCGTGACGGGGCGCGTGGTGTGACGGGGCGCGTCGTGACGGCGCGGGTCGTGAAGGCCCGGCGTGCGGCGGACCAGGCACGCGGCGGACCAGGCACGCGGCGTCGGCGCGGCGTTGGCATTCGTTCAATTTTTACCGACGCGTAACTTCCCTTCCAGTTCCTACCCGTGCGTAACTTGGCATGAGCACAGCCAATGATGTGGTCCGGGCCACAGGGCTGACAGCTATCGCCTCTTCCCCTTGAGCCGCAAGGAGATCGCTCGATGCTGCCCTGGAAACGCGCGTTCGGACCGCTGGCGGCGCTGCTGCTGGCGGTCACGGCCGCCACCACCGCCCCCGCCGTCGCGGCCACCCCCACCGCGACCCCGACAGCCGTCACCGCCCCCGCGTCCGTCAACGCCGCTGCCGCGAGCAGAGGTTGGAACAACTACTCCTGCAAACCGTCCGCCGCGCACCCCCGCCCCGTCGTCCTCGTTCACGGCACCTTCGGGAACTCCGTCGACAACTGGCTCGGTCTCGCCCCGTATCTGGTGAACCGCGGCTACTGCGTCTTCTCCCTCGACTACGGGCAGCTTCCCGGTGTGCCGTTCTTCAACGGCCTCGGCCCCATCGACAAGTCGGCGGAGCAACTGAGCGCGTACGTCGACCAGGTACTCGCCGCCACGGGCGCCCCGAAGGCCGACATCGTCGGCCACTCCCAGGGCGGCATGATGCCCCGCCACTACCTCAAGTTCCTCGGCGGGGCGCAGAAGGTGAACGCCCTGGTCGGACTCGCGCCCGACAACCACGGCACGACCCTGCTCGGTCTGACGAAGCTGCTGCCGCATTTCCCCGGCGCGGAGGACCTGCTCACCGAGAAGACCCCCGGACTCGCCGACCAGATCGCCGGATCGGCGTTCCTCACGAAGCTCAACGCGGGCGGTGACACCGTGCCCGGGGTCAAGTACACCGTCATCGCGACCCGTTACGACCAGGTGGTCACGCCGTACCGCAGCCAGTTCCTGTCCGGGCCGAACGTACGCAACGTCACCCTCCAGGACCTGTGCGCGGTGGACATCTCCGAGCACCTGGCGATCGGGCTGATCGACCGGATCGCCTTCCACGAGGTGGCCAACGCGCTCGATCCGGGCCGTGCCACACCGACGACCTGCGCGTCGGTCGTCGGCTGAGCGACGACACGACACAACCGCGGGACACGGCGCGGGACATGCCGCGGGGCTCCGGGCCGATCGGCCCGGAGCCCCGCGGAGGCCGTACGTCAGCGGCTGTGCCGGCCGCCGCCCGCGGGCTGGGCCTTGCGGCGGACCGTACCGAACATCACGGCCGCGCCCGCGGCGAGGATCGCCGCGCCACCCGCCGCGATGTACGGCGTGGTGCTGTCGCCACCGGTCTCGGCGAGGTTCTCCGAACCACCCGCGGGCTGCGGCTCGGCCGCGCCCGCCTCGTTCGCCTCCGGGGCGTTGGCCCCGGGCTCGCCGGCCGGCTCCTCGTAACCGCCGGCGTCCTTCGCGGCGGTCTTCGCCTCGGGCTCACCGGCCTCATCGGGACTGTCACCACCGTGCCCGTTGTGGTCGACGGTGGACTTGGACGCGCCCTCCTCGACATCGGCCTCGGAGGGGGCGGACGCCTCCGGAGCCGCGGCCGAGCCGCCGTTGTCGGCGCCGAAGACCACGTCGGAGCAGGTGTAGAACGCCTCGGGGCTGTCCGAGCGCTGCCAGATGGAGTAGATCAGATGGCGGCCGGACTTGGCGGGGACGATGCCGTCGAAGACATAGGCGCCGTTCACCAGCTTCGGGTCGGTGACCTTGGCGAACGGCTTGTCCTCCAGGTCGGACCAGTTCAGCGGCTTGGCGGGGTCGTAGCCGTCCTTGGTGACGTACAGCTCGAAGGACCCCTTGTGCGGGGCGGTGGCCTTGTAGGTGAAGGTGCGGTTGCCCGCGGTGAACGGCGACGAGGGCCAGTCGCCGCGCGGCAGGTCGAGCCCCTTGTACTTGTCGCGGCCCGCCGAGCAGAGCTTGCCGTCCGGGATGATCGACTTGTGGTTGCCCGCGGCGTTCGCGATGTTGACCTCGTTCCAGTCGTAGAACGCCTGCGTCCCACTGGACGCGACCGCCGCCTTGCAGGCCGCCGACTTCGGGCTCTCGGGTCCCTCCGCGAAGCAGGCGGACACGCGGCTGACCGGGTCCGTCATCGAGCCGTGGGCGGCGGCGGGGACGGCCGCGAGCCCGACGAGCGCGAGCGGCGCGACGCCCAGCACGACGATTCCGGTGGTCCTGCGACGAGCGGTCATGGATCCGTTCTCCTTCTGAGCGGCACGAGCGAGGGGAAGCGGAGCGGGACGAACTCCCGGCGGCGTGACCTCCGTTGCACACGGCGCCACCGGTGACCGTCCCGCTCCGGCCCTCAGCAAGCTAGCCCCTCGAAACCCGGAAACGGCCTGCTGGGACGGGGTGAAGGGGATCCTTATGGTCCGCTTAAGGCGAGCCTAAGCGACCGCTGAGATTGGGCCGTGTGCCTGACTCTCGGCCCGCTCCCGGACCCCTCGGACGGACCCCTCAGACCGCCGGCACCGTGTCCTCGAACGTCGTGCCCGCCGCGCGGTACCCGCTCACCAGCGCGCCCACCTGGGCGGGGCTGAGGACCTGGTCCTTCACATGCAGCACGTAGTCCACCTGCTGGTCGTACGAGCGCGGCGTGGTGCTGGTCTGGCCCGCCAGATCGATCAGCCACTGGTTGAAGTTGATCGACATCGGCCGCTCCGGCAGATACGCGGCCCCGTGCGTGCCGAAGTGCTGACCGTCGACGTAGTAGGTGATGGCGTTGTTGTCGATGGTCACCACCAGGTCGTGCCATCCGGCGTAGCTCTGCCGGACCTCGCTGTGCTGGTTGACGGCCTCCCACGGGTCGGGGCGGTAGGTCTCCCACGAGGTGGTGTAGAGGATGTTGGCCGGTTCGCCCCAGCCGCCGTTCGGCAGATACTCGAAGTCGTACTCCGCGTAGTCGTCCGCCATCGGCGCCTTGAGGTCGTTGATGGTGAAGAACGTCTGGACGAGACGGTCGCCGTCCGGGCCGGACCTGGGCGCGTCGCTGAACTTCACCCGCGCCGCGTACGTCCCGTTGCGGAACTTCATGGACCGGGTGAGGATCTCCGTCTGCTCGGTGGACGCGGCCGTCCCGGCGGTGGACGTCTCCAGGTTCATCACCGAGTTGCCGCTCTGGTTGGCGAACGTGACGTTCTCCGGCACCCAGTTGGCGCCGGGCACACCCGGACCGCCGGAGTTCGCGCGGACGCTCCAGCCGTTCGCGGCGATCTTCGGATCGCTGTGGCCGCTGTAGTTGAAGTCGTCGAACAGGGTGGGACCGTCGGCCGGCTCGGTCGGCGGATCCGTGGGGTCGGTCGGGCCGTTGCCGCCGGGCGCCTCGCCCCAGACCGTCGCGCCGCCGATGTGCGCCGTGATCCGGGACCAGTCGCCGTACGTGGACCGCTCCTGGCCGAAGGAGTAGTCGTCGCTCTGCCCCAGCGGCTGCCAGTTCGCCTGGTGGAACCGCAGTTGCATGTCCCCGGTGTCCGCGCCGGGGGCCAGGGTGCCCGCACCCGCCGTGAAGGAGATCTCCAGATAGCGGTCGGCGGTGGCCGTCGGGTTGGCGGGCGTCCCGAACGTCCCGGTGATGTTGGCGCAGCCCTTCACCGCCCAGGAGCAGGCGAACCGGTAGGCCGCGGACGGCGAATCGGCCTTGAACCAGTACCGCACCTTGACGTCGCTCAGCCGTACGGCGGCGCTGCCGGTGTTACGCACCTTCAGCCAGGGTTCGCTCTGGTCGGCCGTCGCCCCGGCCGCGCTCGTGCGGTACTGGACGACGAGCCCGTCGGCCGCCGCGGCCCCGGCGGACGCGGGCATCGCCGCCAGCGCCGTACAGCTCAGGGCCACGGTGACAGCGGCGGCGGCTGCCGCGCGCAGGCGGCTCTTGGCGTTCTTCGTCATGGGGTGTTCCTCTCCGGAACGGTGGTGGGGGAGGGAGGAGTTACGGAAGTGGCGCCGTACCTGCGGGGGTGGTCATGAGGGACCGTGGGGTCAGCGGCCGGTAGCGGACGCCGAGGGCGTCCAGCCGCGCCGTGTGATGGCGCAGCCGCTCGACGAAACCGGTCCAGTCGCTGTGCCCGCCGGACCAGGCACGGTCCGCGAGGGCGCAGAGCCGGGGGTAGGTGAGGTACTCGATCCGGTCGGGTGTCTTCACGTACTCGGTCCACAACTGCGCCTGCGTGCCGAGGACCTGGGCGATCTCCTCGGCCTCCCAGTCGCCCGGCACCGGCTCGTTGCCGTGGACGGCGTGCAGCGCGACGGGGTCACCGGGCTGACCGGGCGGCTCGCAGGGCTCGGCGGACTGGGCGTAGTCGAGATAGGTGGCCCGGTGATGAGCCGTCACCACCTGGTGGCCGCGCCGGGCGGCGGCCAGGGCGTGCGCCGGATCGCGCCAGGTCATCACCGTGAAATCGAGGGGCAGTTCGGTCCCCGTCTCGGCCCAGCCGACCGGTTTGCGGCCACGCTCCACCAGGAACGCCCCGATCCGGCCCATGAACCAGCCGTGCAGCGCCGCCGGGCCGGTCAGCCCCTCGGCCGCCGCGCGGGCGCGCGCCGCCGGACTGTTCTCCCATTCGGTGGTCGGGCACTCTTCGCCGCCGATGTGGATGTACGGGGACGGGAAGACGTCCATGACCTCCTCCAGTACCGTCCGGCAGAAGTCGAGGGCCCGGTCGTGGACGCCGAGCACGGTGTCGCAGACACCCCACCGGGTCCAGACGTCGAGGCTCCGCTCCGGGTTGTTGCCCAGCTCGGGGTAGGCGGCGAGGGCCGCGCGCACATGGCCGGGCATCTCGATCTCGGGCACGACGTTCACCCCGCGGTCCGCCGCGTACCTCACCAGGTCCCGCAGCTCCTCCTTGGTGTACGACCCCGAGTGCGGGACGCCGTCGAACCGGTCGCCGCCCCGGCCCGGCGGCCAGGTCATCGACTCGCTCCGGTGGCCGCCGACCGAGGTCAGCCGGGGATAGGCGTCGACCGGCATGCGCCAGCCCTGGTCGTCGGTGAGATGGAGGTGGAGGGTGTTGAGTTTGTGGAAGGCGAGCAGGTCCACGTATCGGCGCAGATAGGCGACCGGCTGGAAGTGCCGGGCGACATCGAGCATCGCGCCGCGCCAGGGGTGCCTGGGCACATCGCTGATCTCGACGCAGGGCAGCTCCCAGGGTCCGCCCCCAGGCCGGCCCCGGCCCGACAGGGCCTCGGCGGGCAGCAGTTGACGGATCGTCTGGACTCCGCGGAGCAGCCCGGTGGGGTGCGCGGCGCGCAGTACCGACGCCTGCGGGCCGACGGTGATCCCGTACCCCTCCTCACCGAGCCCGCTGAGCCGGGGATCGAGCGTCAGCACGATCTCCCCGTCGGCCGAGTCGGGGAGCGGCAGTCCGGTCACGGGGGTGAGCAGGGTGCGCAGGAGGTCCGCCGCCGCGTGCGTACCGGGCAGGGACCGTACGGCGGTGTGCTCGTCGAGGGTGAAACGGCCGGGGCGGGGAGAGACCTTGCGGGGCCGGGGGACGAGGGAGAGTTCGGGGTGTGACGCTGACACGGCGGTTGGCCTCCGGGAGTTCGGGGTCTCGGACGGTTCGCGGGCCTTCTTCGTCGGTCTTTCGCGTGGCCTTCTCCGCCGGTCAGCCCTTGACTGCGCCGGACGCGAAGCCGGCGGTGACATGGCGCTGGAGCAGCAGGAAGATCACCAGCGCGGGCAGGGCGAAGAGTGTCGAGGCGGCCATCGTGGCGCCCCAGTCCGTGCCGAAGGTGTTCTGGAAGGACGACAGCCAGACCGGCAGGGTGCGGTTGTCCTGCTCCTTGATGATCAGGAAGTTGGCGTAGGCGAACTCGTTCCACGCGGTGATGAAGCCGAAGAGCGAGGTCGCCATCAGACCGGGCATGAGCAGGGGCAGGGCCACCCGCCGGAACGCGCCGGTCCTCGTGCAGCCGTCGACCTGCGCCGCCTCCTCCAGCTCGGGCGGAATGGTCCCGATGAAGCCCCGGAGCACCACGATCGTGAACGGCAGCGTGATCATGAAGTAGACCAGGGTCAGGGTCGGCAGCCGGTCGAGCATGTTCGTGTCGCGGGAGATGATGTAGATGGGGATGATCAGCGATTCCCACGGAGCCATCTGGGCGATGAAGACCATCAGCATGAAATGCCGCCGGCCCTTCCAGCGCATCCGGGCGACGGCGAACGCCGCCCCGAGGGCCACCAGCAGCGACAGCAGCACCGCGCCGAGCGTGACCAGGATGCTGTTGCGCCAGAACAGTTCGAAGCCGTCGGCGGTCACGGCCCTGCGGAAGTGGTCCAGCGTCCAGGTGTGCGGGATCAGTTGAGGATCGGCCGACTGGATGTCACGGGAGGGCTTGAAGGCGGTCGAGATCATCCAGTACACGGGGAACAGACACACCACGACGGTCACGACGGCGGCGGCGTTCAGCGGGATCCGGCGAACTCGCGGACGTAGCAGGGTCATCGGGACTCGTCCTCCTGACGGAGCATCTGACGGAAGTAGAGGACGAGCACCCCGGACATCAGGACCACGGTGAGCATCGAGGCCGCGGAGCCCAGGTCGTAGCGCTGGCTGGACAGGGCCGTCTGGACCGCGTACACGGGCAGGATCGTCGTGGCGTCGCCCGGTCCGCCGCGGGTCATCACCCAGATCTGGACGAACGCCTTGAACGTCCAGATCACCTCCAGGGAGAACACCAGCAGAAAGATCGGCCGGAGCATCGGGAAGGTGACCGAGCGGAAGATCCGGGTGCCCGAGGCCCCGTCGAGCCGGGCCGACTCGTACAGCTCGACGGGGACCGTGGTGAGCGCCGAGTAGAGGGTGATCGCCGCGAACGGCACGGACTGCCAGACGATCAGTACGACGAGGATCACGAAGGCGGCGGTGCCGTCGGCGAACCACGGGTAGCGGTCGAAGGAGTCGAAACCCAGTGAGGTCAGCGCCTGGTTGACGATCCCGAACTCGGAGTGGAACAGCCACTGGAAGACGGTGGTGGCCGCCACCACCGGCATCGCCCAGGCGAGCACCAGCGCGCTGAGGACGACGGTGCGGCCCGCCTTCGCCAGACGTTCGGTCATCAGCGCGACCAGGGTGGAGATCACCATGATCAGGACGACGTTGACGGCCATGAAGACGAAGGTGCGGCCGGTCACCTCCCAGAACCGCGGGTCGGAGAGCAGCGTCCGGTAGTTCCGCAGCCCCACGAACTCCGCGTCCCCGCTGATCAGTTGGCGGAGCCGGAAGTCCTGGAGAGAGATCAGCACGGCCCGCAGCAGCGGATAGAGCAGCAGATACAGCATGCCGGCGATCGCGGGTGCGATCAGGGCGTACGGCCAGAGGCTGTGCGACGGGCGGGGGCGCCGCCGCTTCGGTGGTCCGGCCGGGGGACCGGTGGCCGGTCGGTGCTGGGGGGTGCGTGGTGCGGTCCGCTCACGGATGACCGGCACGGCGCGCCTCCTCTCGGAGGTGTACGTCGGAGATGTACGGAGGTCGGGAGCGACGAGCGGGGGAGCCCGAACCCGGCTCCGGCGTGGGGGAGCCGGCCCGAACCTCGCTCCGGGGATCAGGAGTTGGCGTTCATGGCCCTCGTGATGTCCTGCGACGCCTTCGCCGCTTCCTTCGCGGCGTCGCCGCCGACGAGGACCGCGGTCATGTAGTCCTTGATCGGGTTCTCGGCCTCCACCGCCGCCCAGCCGGGCGTGTTGGGCGTCGCGCGCCCGTTCGCCGCGCCGACCGCCATCGCGGAGGCGCCCGGGTCGTCCGCCACGGCCGGTGCCAGCGTGGTCCGGTTCGGCACATAGCTCATGGCGAGGGCGAGCTTCTTCTGCCAGGTGTCACCCGTCAGCTCCTTGACGAGCGTCAGCGCCTCGTCCGGGTGGCCGGCCGCGGCGGGGATCACCAGGTCGGAACCGCCGGTGAAGACGGCGCCCGGAGCGTCGGCGGTCTTGCCCGGAATCGGGAAGAAGCCCAGCTTTCCCTTCAGTTGGGCGTTGTTCTCGATGACGGCGTTGGCCAGGCCCGGCGTGGCGAGGATCTGGGCCACCTGCCCCTTCGCCATCACCTCCGCCTGTGGCGGATCGTCCTCGTCGGAGTCCTTGGGGCCCTTGCCCAGCGCCTGGAGGCGCTCGTAGAACTCCATGCCGCGCAGGGCCTCCGGAGTGTCCAGCGCGCCCTTCCACTCGTCGCCCGACCCGGTGGCGAAGTCGCCGCCCTCGTCCCAGATGAAGCCGCCCAGCGCGTACCACAGCTGGCCGGGCAGATAAATGCCCTGCGTATCGCCCTTGTTGAGCTTCGTGGTCGCCTCGATCCACTGCTCTCGTGTCTTGATCGAGGCGGCGTCGACACCGGCCCGCTCGAACAGGTCGGTGCGGAAGACGACGACCCGGTTCGCCGCGTAGTACGGGATGCCGTACTGCTTTCCCTCGTACGAACCCGGCTCGGCGAGCCCCTTCAGCCAGTCCTCACCCTTCAACTCGCCCTTGCTGTCGCTGAGATCGAGCAGTCCGCCGCTCGACGCGAACTGCGCCACCTGGGTGTTGCCCACCTCGATGACATCAGGGGCGTCGTTGCTGGCGAGGGCGGCGGTGATCTTCTGGCCGATGCCGTCCCACTCCTGGATCTGGACCTTGGCCCTGATCTTCGGGTGCTCGGTCTCGAAGCCCTTCACGAACTCCTTCTGGAACGCGGCCGAGACGCTGTCACGCATCAGCCAGACATCGACCGTCGTGCGTCCGTCGCCACTGTCCCCGGCGGAGTCGGAGGAGCTACTACAGGCACTGAGCACGGCGGCCACGACCAGCACGGACCCACCGGCGAGCAAGCGGTACTTCACGATTCACCCCTGACAGAGCAAGACCTGACCACCTGACCAGTGAGGGCCACTGGACAGCTCACCTCTTGATGCTGGATGAAGGTGGCATAGACCAATGAGACCGTCAACCCCTTGCGGGACAAAGGGCGTTGGTGATCTCACCGGGCGTCGAGGGTCCTGTCGCTCGCCCGGAGACGGTTACACTTGACCTGACCAGTGCCATCAGTTGGCGCACTGGTCGCTTGAACTGGTAAGTCTGGTAAGGCTGGTAAGTGATACAGGCGTCCGGAGGGGGACACCATGGATGTCGACGTACCCGGGACGGTGCTCAAACGGGAGCGGGCCCGTGATGCCGTCCTGGAGCTGATCGAGTCGCGCAGCCCCGGAGACGCCATCCCGTCCGAACGCGCCCTGTGCGCGCTGCTCGGAGTGTCGCGGCCCACCGTGCGCTCGGCGATCGACGAACTCGTGGCCGCCGGGCTCCTGGTCCGCGAACACGGCCGCGGCATGTTCGTCGCCCCCGCGAA
This sequence comes from Streptomyces sp. NPDC060366, assembly GCF_042725135.1. NCBI lineage: Bacteria > Bacillati > Actinomycetota > Actinomycetes > Kitasatosporales > Streptomycetaceae > Streptomyces > Streptomyces sp. NPDC060366. Next base: position 71,201 of record NZ_JBHXDC010000007.1, read on the forward strand.
GATCACCCAGGAGCTGGTCTCCGCGGACCTCACCCTGACCGTGCCGCAGGCGGCCGGTACGTGGTCGAGCCGGCTGCTGGAGTTCACCACCCACCAGGCCGGCGCCCGCGTCGGCCGCAAGCTCCGCATGTCACCCGCCGAGGACATCCTCTACGTCGCCCGGCTGCGGCTGGTCGACGGCGCCCCGATGGCGATCGAGCACCTGCACATCAGGGCGGCGCTCGCCCCCGGTCTGTCGGCCCAGGAGCTGGAGAACGGCGATCTCTACGAGCACCTGCGGGACACCCACGGGGTACACGTCCACGAGGCCGTACAGGCCATCGAGCCGACCGTCGTCACCCGCGCGGAGGCCGGGTTCCTCGACGTACCCGAACTCTCCCCGGCGCTGCTCTTCGAACGGCTGACCTCGGACACCACCGGCCGGCCGGTGGAGTACGTCCACTCGCTCTACCGGGGCGACCGCTACCGCATCGTCTCCCGGCTCACCCTCGGCCCGGCGGCGGCGGCGGTGCCGGTGCCCGCCGACGGGGACGGGCACCATCCGGGCATCCCGCCGGGCGACTTCGCCCACGGGGACGCCATCACGTCGTCCACCCGCGGGGACATCCAGTCGGGCGGGTGAACAACGAGTGGGGCCGGGCCGCCCCCCGCCGGTCCGGCCCCACTCGCTCACCCGCCCCCGCCCGTCCCGTACGCCCCCGCCGGGCCCGCGGCCCCGGTGCGCCCACCAGTCTGGCCGGTGGTGGTGCGCCGGGGAGTCGGCCGAAGGTCCAGGATGCGGTGACCTTGGTACCGGTGCGGTGCGACGAGGGGCGTGCCCCCTCCCGGCGGCGCGCCCTCACCCCACCCAGCGGTAACACCGCTCCGGGCGCCCCGTCCCCCCGTACCGCAGCGTGACCTCCGCCCGGCCCGTGTCCGCGAAGTACTCCAGATACCGCCGCGCGCTCACCCGCGACAGCGCCCCCTCGTCCGCGCACTGCGTCGCCGACAGACCCTCCGCGTGGCGGCGCAGCGTGCGCTCGACCAGCTCCGCCGTGTGCGCGGCCAGCCCCTTCGGAAGCTCGCGGGAGCCCGGCGGGCGGGTGCCGAAGATCTGGTCGACGTCCTCCTGGCGCGCCTCGCCCAGCCGGTCCAGCCGCGTCCGCAGCGACGCCACGTGCCGGAGCTGCTCCTGGAGCGCGGACTGGTTGAACGGCTTGATCAGATAGTGCAGCGCCCCCGCCCGCAGCGCCGCGCGGATCACGCCCGCGTCCCGCGCCGCCGTGATGAACAGGGCGTCCACGCTCGTCCGGGTCGCGTCCCGCTCCTCCGCCGCCCGCAGCTCGCGCAGCACGGCGATCCCGTCCATGTCGGGCAGATAGATATCAAGAAGCACCAGGTCGGGGCGGCGCAGCTCGGCAGCGCGCAGAGCTTCGGCACCGCTGTGCGCCACACCGACGACCTCAAACCCGTCCATCGCGGACACATAGCGGCCGTGCAGTTTCGCGACCATGAAGTCGTCGTCCACCACCAGCACTTTTGTCACGCCGTCACGCTAAGCCGCGACCGCAACGACCACAACGTCCGTTGATTCCGGAAGAGAGACAGCTTCTTAACGCGAAGGCAACATGTGGGCCACCTCACTGCCCTACGACTTGCTTCCCTGAAAGGCGGCACACGTGCGATTCCGCACTCCCCTCGCCCTCCTCGGGGCCGCGCTGCTGGTGCTGGTGGGTCCGCCGCTGCTCTCCGCGGGCAGTGGTGGCGACACCGGTACACAGATACCCGGCCTGCGTTTCATGGTCCCCAACACCCCCGGCGGCGGCTACGACATCACCGCCCGCACCATGGCCAAGAACGCCGAGGACGCCGAGCTCAACCACAACATCGAGGTCTTCAACCTGCCCGGAGCCGGCGGCACCGTCGGTCTCGCCCGCGCCGTGAGCGAACACGGCAACGGCAAGCTCGTGGTCTCCATGGGCCTCGGCGTCGTCGGCGCCGTACGCACCAACAACTCGCACGAGACCCTCGCCGACACGACGCCGATCGCCCGCATCAGCGAGGAGACCGACATCGTCGTCGTCGCCAAGGACTCGCCGTACAAGACGATCAACGACCTCGTCGCGGCCTGGAAGAAGAACCCGGCCAAACTGCCCGTCGGCGGCGGATCGTCGCCCGGCGGACCCGACCACCTCGCGCCCATGCTGATGGCGCGGGCCGCCGGAATCGCGCCGAAGACCGTCAACTACGTCCCCTTCGACGGCGGCGGCGAACTCCTCGCCTCCATCCTCGGCAACAAGGTCGCCTTCGGCGTCTCCGGTCTCGGTGAGTACCGCGACCAGATCGAGGCGGGCGAACTGCGGCTGCTGGCCGTCACCGGCCCCGAACGGACCCCCGGCATGGACGCGCCCACCCTGCGCGAGGCGGGCCTCGACACCGACTTCACCAACTGGCGCGGCGTCGTCGCGCCGCCCGGGATCTCCGACGCCCAGCGCGCCAAGCTCATCACCTTCTTCGAGAAGCTGCACGCCTCACCGCAGTGGAAGGAATCGCTGAAGAAGAACGGCTGGGACGACGCCTTCCTCACCGGTGACAAATTCGGCGACTTCCTCGCCGCCGAGGACAAGCGCGTGCAATCCGTCCTGAAGGAGCTCGGGCTGTGACCACCGAACCGAACACCCCTCCCGAGGCGGATGCCCCCGCTTCCCGCGGCTGGCTGCGCGAACACTCCGAACTCGGCGTCGGCCTCATGCTGCTCGTCCTCGGGGTCCTCGTCCTCACCGACGCCCTGACCATGGACGTCGACATCACCCAGCGCGGCCCGATCGGCCCCAAGACCGTGCCGATCGTCGTCGGCATCGGTCTGCTCGTCGTCGCCGTCCTCCTGAGCCTCGACGTCCTGCGCGGCGGCCGGGGCGAGTCCGAGACCGGCGAGGACATCGACCTGAGCGAACCCAGCGACTGGCGCACCGTGCTGCTGCTCGCCGGGGTCTTCCTCGGCAACGCCGTACTCATCGGCCCCCTCGGCTTCCCGATATCCGGGGCGCTGCTCTTCTGGGGCTCCGCGTACGCGCTCGGCAGCCGCCACCTCCACCGCGACCCGCTCATCGCCGCGGGGCTCTCCCTCGTCACCTACTTCCTCTTCAACAACCTCCTCGGCGTCCCCCTCCCCGGTGGCCCCCTGATGGGAGTGATCTAGACCATGGACTCCCTCAACTCCCTGATCGACGGCTTCGGTACGGCGCTCACGCCGATCAATCTGCTCTGGGCCGCCATCGGCGTACTGCTCGGCACCGCGATCGGCGTCCTGCCCGGCATCGGCCCGGCCATGGCCGTCGCCCTGCTGCTCCCCGTCACCTACGGCCTGGAGCCGACCGGCGCGTTCATCATGTTCGCCGGCATCTACTACGGCGCCATGTTCGGCGGCTCCACCACCTCGATCCTGCTCAACACCCCCGGTGAGAGCGCGGCGGTGGTCGCCGCCATCGAGGGCAATCCGATGGCCAAGGCGGGACGCGGCGCGCAAGCGCTCGCCGCCGCTGCGGGCGGTCACTTCGTCGGCGGCATGATCGGCACGATCCTGCTGGTCGTCCTCGCCCCGACCGTCGCCTCCCTCGCCGTCGACATCGGCGCGCCCGACTACTTCGCCATCATGGTGCTGGCGTTCATCGCCGTCACCTCGGTCCTCGGCTCGTCCCGTATCCGCGGACTCGCCTCACTGCTCATCGGCCTCACCATCGGCCTGGTGGGCCTCGACCAGATGACCGGCCAGCAGCGTCTGACCTTCGGCACGCTCGAACTCGCCGACGGCATCGACGTCGTGATCGTCGCGGTCGGTCTCTTCGCGATCGGCGAGGCCCTGTGGGTCGCCGCGCACCTGAGGCGCTCCTCGGGCGAGCCGGTCCCGGTCGGCCGCCCCTGGCTGGGCAAGGACGACGTACGGCGCACCTGGAAGCCGTGGCTGCGCGGGCCGCTCATCGGCTTCCCGTTCGGCGCGATCCCGGCCGGCGGCGCGGAGATCCCGACGTTCCTCAGTTACGTCACCGAGAAGCGGCTCTCCAAGAACAAGAACCAGTTCGGCAAGGGCGCCATCGAGGGCGTCGCCGGACCCGAGTCGGCCGCGTCGGCCTCGGCCGCGGGCACCCTCGTGTCGATGCTGACGCTCGGCCTGCCGACGACCGCCGTCGCCGCCGTCATGCTGGCCGCGTTCCAGCAGTACGGCATCCAGCCCGGACCGCTGCTGTTCGAGCGCGAGTCGGAGCTGGTGTGGGGCCTCATCGCCTCGCTGTTCGTCGGCATGGTGCTGCTGCTGGCACTGAACCTGCCGCTCGCTCCCGTGTGGGTGAAGCTGCTGCGCATCCCGCGCCCCTACCTGTACGCGGGCATCCTCTTCTTCGCGGCCGTCGGCGCGTACGCGGTCGGCGGAGAGGCGCTGGACCTGGTGATCCTGCTGATCATCGGCCTGATCGGGTTCGGCATGCGGCGCTACGGACTGCCGGTGCTGCCGGCCGTCATCGGCGTCATCCTGGGCCCGGCCGCCGAACAGCAGATGCGCAGGGCGCTCCAGATCAGCGACGGAAGTGTCGGCGGCCTCGTCAACACGCCTTTCTCGGTGACCGTCTACGCCGTCGTCGTGCTGATCGTCTGCTGGCCGCTGGTGCGGAAGCTGGTGCTGAGCCGCCGGAAGGAGACCAAGGTCTCGGCCTGACGCCCCGACCGGAAGGGTTGCACCGAACAGGCCCTATCCGCCTGACAGTTCGGACCGTGCGCGCGTGACTGAGCGCCTGCCGGTCCGAACTGTCAGTCGTGGATGGGACCATCGACACATGACCCCGATCGACTGGGACGACGCCGCAGACTCCTTCGACGAGGAGCCCGACCACGGGCTGCTCGATCCGACCGTACGCAAGGCGTGGGCCGCCAAGCTCGCCGGCTGGCTGCCGCCCGAGCCGTCCAGGGTGCTCGACCTCGGCTGCGGCACCGGCAGCCTCGCCCTTCTCGCCACCGAGTCGGGCCACCGCGTCACCGCCGTCGACCTCTCGCCGCGCATGGTCGGACTCGCCCGCGCCAAACTGTCGGGCACGGACACGGAGGTGCTGGTCGGCGACGCGGCGAGACCCCCCGTGGGGGAGCGCACGTTCGACGTGATCATGGCCCGCCACGTGCTGTGGCTGCTGCCCGATCCGGACCGGGCGCTGAACCACTGGCTGTCGCTGCTGCGCCCCGGCGGGCGGCTGATACTCATCGAGGGCGTCTGGTCCGGCGCCGGACTTCCGGCGACCCGCGTCACGATGTCCCTCGCCCCGCTCGTCGAGCGCGTCCAGCACGAACATCTGTCGGCCGACGCCGCCCTCTGGGGCCGCGCCGTCGACGACGAGCGCTACGCGCTGATCGCCCACACCGCGCAGCGCCGCCGCCACACGGAAGTGGTCGACGTCCATCTGATCCTGCGCCGGGGCGACGAGGTGCTGCTCGCCCGCCGGTCCGGCACGGGATACGCGGACGGCCTGCTGAACAGCCCGGCGGGCCACGTCGAGGACGGCGAGGACGTCCGCGCGGCGATGATCCGCGAGGCGTCCGAGGAGATCGGGGCCGAGCTGGACCCCGACGATCTGCGTACGGCCCTGGTCATGCACCACCGCGGACCGGGCGGCCGGCCGCGCACGGGCTGGTTCTTCGAGGCGAGGTACGACGCGGGGCGCACGCCCTGGGAGCCGTACAACCGGGAGCCGGAGAAGTGCTCGGGCCTCTCCTGGCACCCGCTCTCCGCGCTCCCCGACGACATCGTCGCGTACTGCCGCGCGGGCCTGGAGGCGTACCGCGCGGGGGAGCGCTTCGTCATCCACTGGCACGAGGACGCCGACTCGATCGCCCACGACCCGGACGGCACACCGCGCGCGACACTGCTGCCCAAGACGGACACGGGCGCTACGAAGGCGGAAGGCGGTCCGACAGCTTCGTGAACGCGCCCTGGCGTACGAGGAGTTCCAGCTCGTCCAGTGCGCGTCGGGCCGCGTCGGCCGCGACCGGGTCCCGGCCGGCGAGACCGCTCTCCTCGAACTCGTCCTCGTCGAGACGCAGGACCGTCGAGCCGTCGGCCGACGCCCAGAGATCCAGATCCAGGTCCTCGACCAGCAGCTCGTAGCGCAGTTCACCGGTTCCGAGGCCGCGCACGACCGTCGGCCGAGTCACGTCGCAGTACCAGCCCTTGAGGGTGCCGTCGCCCGCACGGACCTCCTTCACCGCGTACCACCGGTCACGCCAGTAGTGCTCCGTGAAGACGTCGCCGGGCTCGAAGCATACGAAGCCGAAGTCCCGTACGCCGTCGGCCGCCCACGGCGCGCGCACCACCACACGAGCGCCGTCGTCGGCGATCAGGGTGGCGGGATAACGGATCTTCGTACGGCCCGCCTTCACCAGGTGCACATCCACCTGGACCCCGGGGGCCCGCGCGGCGTCAGACGAGCTCGCGGACATGGCGTACCTCCGAGGCGGAGATCCGGTAGCCGAACCAGGAGTTGACCGCCAGCATCGGCTCGTTCTCCGAGTCGTTGTTGGTGAACGCGTCCGTGTAACCGGCGGCTCGGGCGCGGCGCAGGGAGTCCGCCTTGGCGGCCTTGGCCAGACTTCGGCCGCGGTAGTCGCGCAGGGTGCCCGTCATGGCCGACAGATAAGTCCTCTCACCGTCCGTGTGGACCAGGGTGAAGGCCACGATCCTGCCGTCGGCGACCACGAGGGTGCTGAGGCGCTGGTCCAGACACGGGTGCTGCCAGGTGTTGTTCAGCCAGTCCTCGTAGTCGTCGAGGCTGGTGCTGATGTCACCCGGTTCGTCCGACGTCGCCTCGGCGTCGGCCTCGAACACCGATCGCGGGTCGCCCGCGAAGTCCGCCGCAGTCGCCAGCGCGCAGCCCGCGGGGAGCTTCAGCGGCTCGGGCAGCGTGGCAGCCGCGAGATCGAGCCGCTGGAAGTGCGCGGTACGCAGCGGGGAGTAGCCCCGGTGGGCGGCGAAGGCGAGGGACGCGGGCTCGTCGTTCACCCAGGCGAAGAGGGTGGTCGCGCCCTCGGCGGCCAGATGCTCCTCGGCGGCCCGCAGGATCGCGGATCCCACGCCCTTGCCCTTGTGGTCGGGGTGCACATGGGGGTTGACCCGGGCCTGACCGGGTTCTTCGCTGTCGTAGGCGAGCGCGACATGCGAGGTCCCGATCACTTCACCGCCGTCCTCGGCCACCAGCATGCGGTACTTCGACGCCGGGTTGGCGCTCCGCACGGCGAAGTGCAGGGCCTCCTCGGTCGTCACGGCGTACGGCACGCAGGCGCGCCGGACACGGACGACGTCAGGGGCGTCCGACGGACGGAAATCACGAACGATCACACTCATGGATCGGCACGCTACGTGGGCGCACCGCCGCAACGCCTCCCATTTTCCGTCCGGGAACGCGCGGGCGAACGCGGGGGGATGGGGGACAATCGGGCCTGTGACCTTGAAGATCTCCATCGACGACGAAGCGACGACCGCTCCGTACGAGCAGTTGCGCACCCAGATCTCCGAACTGGCCCGCTCGGGCGCGCTGCCCGTGGGGCACAAGCTGCCGACGGTACGGGGCTTCGCCGAGGAACTCGGCCTCGCGGCGAACACCGTCGCCAAGGCCTACCGGGCCCTGGAGGCGGACGGGGTGATCGAGACGCGCGGCCGCAACGGCACGTTCGTCGCGGCGGCGGGCGACGCGGCGGACCGCAAGGCGGCGGCCGCCGCCCAGGCGTACGCGGAACAGGCGCGGCGGCTGGGCCTGCCCCGCGCGGACGCGCTGTCACTGGCCGAGGACGCGGTGCGGGCGGCGTACTCGCGCTAGGCGGCGTCCTGTTGATCGGGCCCGACCTCGGGGATCGGGCCGGATCATCTCGCCAGTCTGCCGAGCAGCGACGAGGCCGCGGTGATGCCCACGAGCGCCGCGAAGGCCAGTACCCCGTAGTCGAGCAGCAGATGGGACGACGTACCGAGCAGAAGTCCGCGCAGGGCGTCCACCTGGTAGCTGAGTGGATTGATCTTGCTGATCACCTGGAGCCAGCCGGGCATGATCGCCACCGGATAGAGCGCGTTCGACGCGAAGAACAGCGGCATGGTGATGGCCTGGCCGATGCCCATCAGCCGGTCCCGGGTCAGCACGATGCCCGCGATCGTGATCGACAGGCACGAGAAGAACGCCGAACCGAGGATCACCGCGACCGCGACCCCGAGCAGTTTCAACGGGTTCCAGGTCAGCCCCACCCCGAGGGCGGCGGCGATGAGGATCACCACGGCCGCCTGGATCAGCGCCTTCACCCCGGAGGCGAACGCCTTGCCGCTGACCAGGGCGGATCTCGGGGTCGGAGTGACGAGCAGTTTGGTCAGGATGCCGGCGTCCCGCTCCCAGATGATCATGATGCCGTAGAAGATCGCGATGAACATCGCGGACTGGGCGATGATTCCGGGCGCCAGGAAGTCGATGTAGGGGATGCCGCCGGTCGGGATCGCCTTGATGTGGGTGAACGTCTCGCCGAAGATCAGCAGCCAGAGGGCGGGCTGGATCGCGCGGGTGTACAGCTCGGTGCGGTCGTGGCGCAGTTTCTGGAGTTCGACCACGCACATGGCCAGCACCCTGGCGGGCAGTACCCGCCAGCCCGTTCGGGGTCGGGGCGGTACGAGCAGCAGATCGAACCGGCCGGGGGCGGCGGCCTCAGCCGACGCGGGACGCTGTCCGCCGTGTGCTCCTGACATCGCGGAAGTCGCCTCCCTCCTCGTCCAGGCCCTGGCCGGCCACCTCGCGGAAGACGTCCTCCAGCGTCGGCACGGAGTCGTTCCGCGCCGCCGGGTCGGAAGCCTTACGGCGCCGTTCGCCCAGCTCCGCGCGGAGTTCGTCGGAGGTGCCGAGCGCGTGGATCCGGCCCCGGTGCATCAACCCGACGCGGTCGCAGTACTGTTCGGCCTCGTCCATGTAGTGCGTGGTCACCAGCACGGTCATGCCGGTGGCCCGCCGCACGGCGTTGATGTGCTCCCAGACACTGCTCCGGGCGATCGGGTCGAGACCGATCGTCGGCTCGTCGAGCATCAGCAGCCGGGGCGCGCTGACCAGAGCCTGCGCGAGTTCCAGCCGGCGGATCATGCCGCCGGAGTACGTCGCGGCCATCCGGTCGGCGGCGGCGCTGAGATCGACCGCCTCCAGTGCCTGCTCGACGCGTGCGGCGCGCTCGCGGCGGGGGACGTCGAAGACGCGCGCGAACAGCGTCACGTTCTCGCGGCCGGTCATCGCGGCGTCGGCGGACAACTGCTGCGGTACGTACCCGAGCAGGCGCCGTACCGCCATCTTCTCCTTCGCGGCGTCGTGTCCGAACACCTTCACCATGTCGGCCGGGACGGGCAACAGCGTGGTGATACAGCGGATCGCGGTCGTCTTGCCGGCGCCGTTGGGGCCGAGCAGCCCGAAGATCTCGCCGGTGCGGACGGACAGGTCGAGGTCGTCGACGGCCTTGGTGTCGCCGAAGGAGTAGTCCAGCCCGCGGCAGCTCACGGCCTCGCCTGCGGTGTCGGTGGTCCCAGTGGTTCCCGTGGTCCCGGCGGCGGTGGTGGGAACGTCTCTGTCGGTCATACGCCCTCCGCTTCCTCGTGGAGATTCCGGGCGAGCCTGCGCAGCGCGGGCAGCGCCGCGGCCAGGGCGGCCCGCTCCTCGTCGGTCAGCCGGTCCACCTGCTCGCGCACCAGCGCGGAGCGCCGCGCCTGCCAGTCGGCCAGGCGCGAGGTCGCCGCCTCGGTCGGCAGCAGCAGTACGGACCGCCGGTCGGCGGGATCGGTCACCCGGCGCAGATAACCGGCCCGGCTGAGCTGATTGACCAGGGTGGAGACCGAGTTCCCGGCGAGATACAGCTCCTTCGCCGCGTCGGACACCCGGATTCCGGGCCTGGTCCCGACCAGCCGCAGCAGTTCGATCTGCGCGCCCCGCAACCGCGGGGCCTTCAGACCGGCCCTCAGCCGTCGCCGGATCATGCGCTGAACCCCTGCCAGCACATCGGCGAGCGAGTCGGACAGCTCGACCGAAGTCATGTCTTCATTTTAGCTCTGACAGGGAGGTATCGCCAAAAAATGGACATGCGGAATCGATGCCCAGGTCCGGGATCCGTATCGAGGATCTACAGATACAGGCCCGCGTCCGTGCCCTTCGACTGGCCCGGGACCGATGTCGGGCCGCCGCCACGGCGGAGCGCGAACAGCTCGGCCAGCGTGGCCCCCTCGCGCCCCACGGCTCCCTCCCAGTCGCCCTCCTCCCGGCTCAGCCAGGACTCCGCCTCCGGGCGGGTCAGCGAGCCGACCTCGATACGGGCCAGGCAGCGGCCGGGCCTGACGACCGCCGGGTGGAGGCGCTCCAGGTCCTCGTTGGTCGTCACGCCCACCAGGACGCTCCTGCCCTGGCCGAGCAGTCCGTCGGTGAGGTTCAGCAGCCGCGAGAGCGCCTGGCCCGCCGTGTGCTTGGCCTCGCCGCGGATCAGTTCGTCGCAGTCCTCCAGGAGCAGCAGCCGCCAGCGGCCCTTCGCCGAGCCCTCGTCCTCACCGATCGCGATGTCCATCAGATAGCCGACGTCGTTGAACAGCCGCTCCGGGTCCAGGACGCAGTCGACCTGGCACCAGTCCCGCCACGACCGGGCCAGCGTGCGCAGGGCCGACGTCTTCCCCGTGCCGGGCGGGCCGTGCAGCAGGAGCAGCCGGCCCGCGATGTCGTCGGGTGTCACCTTCATCAGCCGGTCCATCGCGTCGGCCACCGGCGCCGTGTAGTTGACCCTGACCTCGTCCCAGGTACCGGCCGCGATCTGGCGGGTCGTCCGGTGCGGGCCACGGCGCGGTGAGTCGTACCAGAACCCCATGGTCACGTTCTCGGGCACCGGTTCGGGCTCGTCCTGCGCGCCCGCGGTCGCCTCGCCGTGCACCTTCTCGGCGAGTTCGGCGCTGGTCGCGGTCACCGTGACGTCCGCGCCCCGGTTCCACCGGGAGACGAGCAGCGTCCAGCCGTCGCCCTCGGCGAGAGTGGCGCTGCGGTCGTCGTCACGGGCGGAGCGCAGCACCGTGGCGCCCGAGGGCAGCAGGGTGGTACCGGACTTGACGCGGTCGATGGACGAACTGTGCGAGTGAGGTTGCTCGCCCGTCGCGAAACGGCCGAGGAAGAGGGCGTCGACCACATCCGACGGTGAGTCGCTGTCATCGACATTGAGCCGAATCGGCAGGGCGTCCTGAGGCTTGGCAGACATGGCGCCCATGATCCGGCAAGGGCCCGGACGACGCACGGCGTTTACCGCCGTGGCGGGGCTTGTCCTCAATCGCCGGACAGGCTAGGGCCTGTCGTTCGGATCTTGCCGGGCTCGCGGTCCCTGGCACGCACGCCCGCCGCGTTGTCGTCGGTCGCCAACGCTCCGCGTTGTCTCCCTCCTCCGCCTTGCGACCGCACGCACCAGACCCCACTCCCTGATGCGGCCTGATCCAAACGACAGACCCTAGGCCCTGTCCGGCGGATCTTCGGGGCCCGGGGATCCGCCGGACAGGACCTAAGCGTTTCTGAGGACACGCCCCGCCCGCCGGGCCCCGCGGACCACCGCGTACGCCTTCGTCAGCGCGCGGTCGCGGGCGAAGAGACGGCCGACCGACCGGCCGTCGACCAGCCGCGCGAACTCCCCGATCGAGGTGGAGCGCCGCACGGTGACCCGTTCCAGGGCGTACGGGCCCTGGCCCCGGCGGGCGAGCGCGTTGCCCACGGCCAGCGACTGCTCGAACCCGGCGGCCCGGACCGCGCACCGTACGCGGCGGGTGGAGTAGCCGTACGGGTACGCGAACGAGACCGGCGCGGCGCCCAGTTCGGCGGCGACGATCTCCCGGCAGCGCGCCGCCTCGTGCCTCAGCCGCCGGTCGTCGAGCTGGTCCAGCTGCGGATGGGTGTGGCTGTGACCGCCGATCTCCACACCGGCGGCGGCCAGTTGGCGCACCTGGTCCCAGTCGAGCATCGTGTCGAGGGCGCCGCCCTCGTCGTACGGACCGCGCAGCCACCCCGTGGAGACGAACAGGGTGGCCGCGAAGCCGTGCCGGGCCAGCACGGGCAGGGCGTGCCGGTGCACGCCCTCGTACCCGTCGTCGAACGTGATCAGCACCGGCCGGGCCGGCAGCCGCCCGTGCCCCCGCCAGACGGCGGCCAGCGCGGCCGTCGTCAGCGGGGTGAACCCCCGGTCGCCGAGCAGTGCCATCTGCTCGGCGAACGCCTCGGGCGACACGGACAGGGCGCGCACCGACGGGGCCGGCCGGTGCGCGAGCGCGTGGTACATCAGGATCGGTACCGGCCCCTCCGGGTCCGACCCGCTCCGTGGCGGCGCGCCGTCGCCCATGCCCATGCTCATACGACGGCCCCTCGCGGACTCTCCCGGGCCGCCGCCGCGACGGGCGGCGTTGCGACGGCCGGCGCCGCGACGGTCGTCCCCGCCGGAGTGATCGGTCCGGACGAGAACGGGACCGGGCCCCGTCGCGCGCGGGCGGTGCCCACGAGATACCCGGTCGCCGTCGTCAGCACGCCGGCCACGATCGCCCCGGCCCGCCCCGCACCACCGCGTCCACGGCCGGGCCCGCGCACCGCGTCGCGCAGCCCGCGCGCCACCCCGGCGGGCAGGACCCGCGTGGCGTAGCGCCGCTCGGACTCAAGTCCCTTGCCCGCGCCGACACTTCGGGCGACCAGCGCCTTCGAGAGGCCCTCGGCGTAGGCGCGTTCGCGGAAGTACCCGAACCGCTCACGCGCCGGGGGGACCTTGTGGTGGATCACCGCGCGGTCGTCGATCAGCAGCACGGCGTCCGGCAGCGCCCTGGTGAGCCTGATGCACAGCTCCGTCTCCTCGCAGCCCAGCGGGCGCTTGTCACCGTCGCGCCCGATGCCGGTGGCGAAACCCCCGGCGGAGTCGAACGCGGTACGGCGGAAGGAGGCGTTGCCGCCCAGGACGTTGCGGACCCGCACCCTGCCCGGCGGCAGACCCCGGTACGTACAGCCGACGATCCAGTCGAACTCCTCGGGGAACCAGACCGGCCGGCCCCCCGAGGACCAGGCGGGCAGTGTCCTGCCGCCGACGGCCATCACCCGGGGATCGCCGTACCCCGCCGCCAGGTACCGCAGCCAGTCGCGCTCGGCGACGGCGTCGTCGTCCAGGAAGGCCACGAAGTCCCCGCGGGCGGCGGCGATCCCTGTGTTGCGGCCGGCGGACAGCCCGCGGGGGCCCGCGTTGGCGAGCACCCGCACCTCCCCGCCGTCCGCCGGTGACACGGAGCCGTACTGGGCGCGGAGCCGCATCCGCAGTGCCTCGTTGTGGTCGACCACGAGCAGCGTCTCCATGGGCGGCATCGACTGCCTCCGTACGGAGTCGACGGCGGCGAGGATGTCCTCCCAGCGCTCCTGCGTATACACGCAGACGACCACCGAGAACGAGCGGTGGAGATGACGGTCGATCACGAGACCTCTCCCTGCCCGGCTCCCTGCCCGACGACGGCCCCCGGCAGGCCCGCCCGGACGGCGAGCGGGAGCGGCAGCGCCGGTCTGACGGCGCGCGGCCGGCGCCGGGCCGCCCTCGGAACGCCCTTCTCCTTCAGGATGACCTTCAGGACCCGCAGTCCGTCCCGTACGGCCCGGAGATTGCTCACGCCGTGGATCCGGTCGTACTCGTGGCTCGGGATCTCCTGCACCTTCAGACCGGCCTTGACGACCCGGATGTTCATCAGGGTCTCGACCTCGAACCCGGTGCAGTCGAGCGTGATCCGGTCCAGGCAGTGCCGCCAGAAGGCGTTGTAGCCATAGCAGAGGTCGGTGTAGCGGGCGCCGAACTTGGCGTTCACGACCGAGCAGAGCACATGGTTGCCGAGCTTGCGGATCAGGGTCATGTCGTCCGTGCCGCCGCCGTTGGCGAACCGCGACCCCTTGGCGAAGTCGGCGCCCGAGACGAGGGCCGACACATAGCTGACGATCTCGTGACCGTCGGCCGACCCGTCCGCGTCGACCATCACGATGATGTCGCCCGTGCAGGCGGCGAACCCGCTGATCAGGGCGTCACCCTTGCCCCTGCCGCGCTGCCTGACGACCTTGACGTCCGGCCACAGTTCCCGTGCGACACGGACCGTTGCGTCGGTGGAGTTCCCGTCCACGAGGACGACTTCGTGGATCCAGTCGGGCAGTGTCTTGAAGACGTACGGCAGATTCTCCGCCTCGTTCATCGCGGGGATCACCACGCTCACCGGCGGCGCGATCGCGAGATACGAGGAGACCGGCCGATAGCGGCCGGAGAAGCGGTCGAGTGGGTCCTGGCCGAGCAGGTCGTGGTCGAGCAGCTCGTCGAGTTCGTCCAGTTCGCCGCCGAGCGGTTCGCCGCCGGACACGGAGCCGGAAAACGGCATGGCTAACGGATCTTCGCCCGGGACCGCCGGGCGCGGGAATGAGCTCACGGATCTGTTCCCTCTCCACCGGTGGACCGCCCGCCCCCGGGCGGTCCGGAATGATGTGCCGGTTCGAAAAGGGGGTTCCCACCCTGTACGTGACAGCCGTGAACTCCGGCCTGTCAGGTGAGTCGAGACAGGTCGTTCGTCGCGCGGCACCCCCTACCGCGCCCCGCGCCGGGAGCCGTCGCGACGTCCGAGCCCTCCCCTGAAGTCGCTCTGCATGACGGACCGTTGCGGGTGAATGTCAGAAGGTATTGATACTTACGACTGTATGGCAAGGGCTGCGACATGACCGCGCCTATTTGCTATTTGGCCGTACTTCGACCGGTGGTTTCCGGAACCTCCCTGTTCGGATTTACTCAATCCGTTATCGGGCACGCGCCCGTTCCGGCCAGTTCGAGCGGTATACGCGCGTCCATCTGCAAGTTTCACCGGATCTACTTGGCATGGACACTTCCTGTGAAGTCCCGTGCCTGGTACGAACGTTGAGGCAGAGATCCCGCCTACTGGAGGTCCCCCCACATGAAGCTGTCCAGATTCGCCGCGCTCTCCTCGTCGCTCCTGCTCGGTGCCGTCCTCACGCTCACCGGCGCGAGCCAGGCCCAGGCCGACGAGTCCGCCGCGCTCGACTACGTCGCCCTCGGCGACTCCTACTCATCAGGTCTCGGAGCCGGTTCGTACGGCGACAGCGGCTCCTGCAAGCGCAGCAGCGTGGCCTACCCGCAGCTCTGGGCCAACGCCAACTCACCCTCGTCGTTCGCCTTCACCGCTTGCTCGGGCGCTCGTACGGGTGATGTGACCGGCAGTCAGCTCGGCCCCGTCAACTCCGGGACCGACCTCGTCAGCATCACCGTCGGCGGCAACGACGCCGGCTTCGCCGACGTCATGCTCACCTGTGTCCTCCAGTCCGAGGCCAGCTGTGTCTCGCGGGTGAACCAGGCGCGCGGCTACGTCGACACCACGCTGCCCGGCCAACTGGACAGCGTGTACAACGCGATCAGTTCCCGTGCGCCCGCCGCCAAGGTCGTCGTCATCGGCTACCCGCGCTTCTACCAGCTCAACGGATCGTGCGTGGTGGGCCTGACCGAGACCGAGCGGAGCGCCATCAACGGGGCCGCCGACCACCTCAACTCCCTGCTCGCCAAGCGCGCCGCCGACCACGGCTACGGCTACGCGGACGTCACCGGCCCCTTCACCGGTCACGAGATCTGCTCGTCGAACTCGTGGCTGCACAGCGTGAGCGTGCCGAACCTCGGTGAGTCCTACCACCCCACCGCGCAGGGCCAGTCGGGTGGTTATCTGCCGGCCTTCTCTTCGGCCGTCTGACCCAATCGCGGATCGTACGAACTGACCGCCGGGCCGGTACCGGTCCGCCCGTCCTCCTGGGGCCGGCGGACCGGAATCGACGTTCGATCTCATCGAACAGCCCGGCGGTCTGCTGTCCAACTCGCCCTGGAATACAATGGATTCAACGGAAGGGCAGTCATCCCCGAACGGGTGCTGTCAATCCTTGAGGCGGGATACACGAGTGTCCCATGGGGGCGATAGGGTTAACCTGCCCGAGCCGGGTGCCCTCGTACGGGTGGGGAGTGACATGGATCAGATAACAATGCACAGCAGGGCGCGAGTACCTGCCATCACATGTGGGAGCAGCGCGACCAGTTCACGGCTCGACCGCCATCTCTCGGTGCTCGGCGGCCCTGCCGTCCCGCAGCGCGAGGCGGCCGAAGCGACGAGCCTGATGCGGGAGCTGACCTCGCGGGACGAGGTACGGACCCGCAGGAGCAAGAGCGCGCGCGTCTCCCTGTTCGCACCGCTCAGGCGGCTGCGACGGTCCCTCTTCGGCAGCCGCCGCTGACCCATCAGGTCGGCGGTCGCCGACCCCCGGACAGCGCTCGGACGATCACACCGTCCCGACGCAGCGCCGCTCTCCGCTCGCCCGTCACTCCCGGGGCCGGCGGCGGTGCGTCGGTGTGCTCGCCGAGCGCCGGGACCGCCCCTCGGCGGTGCCGCCGACTCACCACCCGGCTAGGTGAACCGGCGGCAGCGGAAGGGGCGGTGGCACCACGGAACGGCACGGGGCGGGCGTCTATGCCCCGCTCCTCGTGTACTTGCGCACCGTCAGCGGTACGAACACCGCCAGGATCACCAGTCCCCAGAGCAGCGCGCCCGCCACCGGGTTCGCCAGCGGCCAGGCCGCGTCCGCGTTCGGCGACGCGTTGCCGCACAGGTCGCGTACGGCCGCCGCGACCGCGCTGATCGGGTTCCACTCGGAGACCACCCGCAGCCACCCCGGCAGACCTTCCGTGGGGATGTACGCGTTCGAGAGCAGCGGCAGGACGAAGGTGACGCTGCCCAGTTGACCCGCGATCTCCTCGTTGCGGATGAGCAGACCGAGATACGCGCCGACCCATGTGGTCGCGAAGCGGAAGAGCAGCAGCAGACCGAAGGCCCCGAGCGCCCCCGGCACGCCGCCCTCGATCCGCCAGCCCACCGCGACCCCCACGAGCACCAGCGGCACGATGCCGATCGCCGTGGTGAGCACATCGGCCGCGGTCTGGCCGAGCGGTACGGCGACCCGGCTCATCGGCATCGTGCGGAAGCGGTCCATCACGCCGCGCTGCGCGTCCTGGGCCGACTGGAACATGCCGGTCATGATGCCGCCGGCCGCCGTCGCCGCCAGCAGCCCCGGCACCAGGAAGGCCCGGTACTCCTCGCCCGGTGTCGCGAGCGCGCTGCCGAAGACGAAACCGAAGAACAGCAGCATCGTGATCGGCATGGTCTGGGTGAGGATCACCACGCCGGGGGAGTGCCTGATCCGCTGGAGATGGCGGCCGAGTACGGCCGTGCTGTCGTGGGCGACGGTGCTCACGCGGCGCTCCTTCCGGTGGCCGTACGGGGCGCGGCCGCGCCGCCGGTCAGCCGCAGGAACACCTCGTCCAGGGTCGGCGGGCGCAGGCTCGCGTCGATCACCGGCACCCCCGCCGCGTCCAGTTCGCGGACGATCCGGGGGAGGGTGAGCGTGCCGCCGGTCGCCACGGCGCCCACCGCCCGGCGCGTGCGGTCGATCACCGGCTCGGCGCCGGTCAGTTGGTCGAGTACGCCCGCGGCGGCGAGGAGGACCGGCTCCGTGGCGTCCTCGGCGACGACCACTTCCGCGTACGCCCCGATCCGGGACTTGAGCGCGGCGGGCGTGCCGCGGTGCGCCGCCCGGCCGTGGTCGATCAGCACGATGTCGTCGGCCAGTCGGTCGGCCTCCTCCAGATACTGGGTGGTCAGCAGGACGGTCGTGCCCTCGTCTGCCAGCTCGCGCACCGCGGTCCAGATCTGGTTACGGCTGCGCGGGTCGAGTCCGGTCGTCGGCTCGTCGAGGAAGAGCACCCGGGGCCGGGTGAGCAGGCTGGACGCCAGATCGAGGCGGCGGCGCATACCGCCCGAGTAGGTGCGGGCGGCCCGGTCGGCGGCCTGGTCGAGTTCGAAGCGCTCCAGCAGCTCGTCCGCGCGGGCCCGGCCCGCCGCTCCCCTCAGGCGCAGCAGTTTCGCGAAGAGCCGGAGGTTCTCCCGGCCCGTCAACTCGCTGTCCACGGAGGCGTACTGGCCCGCGACACCGATCGCCGCGCGGACCGCCGCCGCCTCCTTCACGATGTCGTGCCCGGCGACGGTGGCGGATCCGCCGTCGGGGCCGCTGAGCGTGGTGAGGACACGTACGGCTGTGGTCTTGCCCGCGCCGTTCGGCCCGAGCACCCCGCAGACCGTGCCCGGTGCGACGGCGAGATCCAGGCCGCGCAGGGCGTGGACTTCGCCGAAGCGCTTCTCCAGACCCTCACTAAGTACGGCGTACGTAGTATTCATGCGGCTCACCGTACCCCACTACGTACGCTGTACGTAACTGGCCCTCTGGGGGAGAATGGCGGACGAGGTGATGACCGATGGCGGGGCGACCTGCTGAACCCGAAGTGATCTGGTCGCGTCCCGAGCGCGCCGCCCGTGGCCCCAGGCCCGCGTACACCCGCGCCGAGATCGCGGCCGTCGCCGTACGGATCGCGGACGCCGACGGCATGGACGCCGTCTCCATGCGCCGGGTCGCGGGGGAGCTGGGCTGCGGCACGATGTCGCTGTACAACTACGTGCCGCGCAAGGAGGACCTGTACGAGCTGATGGTCGACCTGGTCGCGGAGGAGCACGCCCTGCCCGAGCGGCCCACCGGCGACTGGCGGGCCGATCTGACGGCGCTCGCCCACCGGGCGCGGGCGATCATGCGGCGCCATCCATGGATGTCGCGCCTGATGTCGTCGGCCTACGGATTCAGTCCGAACACGATGAAGTTCCTCGAATTCAGCCTGTGGTGCCTGGACCCGCTCGATCTGCCGTACGGCCGCAAGGTCGAGCTGGTGGCCATGGTCAACGGTGTCGTCACCACCTACGTCGCCAACGAGATCCAGACCGCCGAGCGCACCCGTTCGCTGCCCTGGCCGGCCGAGCGGGAGCACGAGATCCGGATGGCGTATCTGGAGAAGCAGATCGCCTCGGGGCGCTACCCCCGGCTGGCTGCGGCCTTCGCGGAGGACTCGGGGCCCGTCGACATGGAGGCCGTCTTCGACCGGGCGCTGAGCCGGGTGCTCGACTCGTTCGGCGGCTGACGACCCGCCGTGCTGACGGCCTATCGTGGCTGACGGCCCGCCGGGCCGACCGCCCGTCAGTGCCGCTCAGATCAGGGCGAACTGGCCGTCCGGGCCCTCCTCGTGGTGGTCGAGCACCGACGCGGGACGCCGGGCCGCGTCGGGCACCGGCAGCACACCGGCGGCCCGCAGCTCGTCCGCGCCGATCAGCGGCCCGTGGTCCAGCGCCGCGCCCAACTCCCGCTGTCGGGGCCGCAGTCCGGCGAGCAGCGCGAGCACGGCGATCAGCTCCAGCAGCTCCGACGTCCACTCCTGCGGCCAGGCAGGCGGGCCGATCGCCTCCAGGGTGCCCGGCTCCGGCGGCTCCGCGCGCCGCTCGAACCACAGCTCGATCATCCGGACGCCACCGACCTGGAAGTCCCACGCCTCCGCCGGCACGGGTGAGATCCGGCCGTCACCGATGTGGAGCGTCTCGTCCTCGGAGTCGTAAACGATCGTCGTGGGCCGGGCGGGGACGGCGGCGCGTACGTACGGGCGCCGGCCGCCCGGCAGGCGGGGGCGCTCCCCGCCGTGCGCGCCGCGCAGCTGGACCTCGGCCAGCCGGGCGCCGAGTGCCACCCCGGTGGTCCACAGGTCCGGATCGGCGGTCAGCGGCACCACACAGCCGCGCGGCGAGGGCCGGGCCGCCGCGACCGCCCAGTCGAGCAACTGGCGCGCGGTGACCTCGTGTCCCAGGCGCGCGGTCAGCGTCTCCGTGAGTCCGGGCGTCAGATTGGGTTCGGCGCCGCCCGGCCGGCGGTGGAGCGGCCGGATCCGGCCGGGGCGCCCGGCGGGGGAGCGGCCGTCCGGCAGCAGGGCGCTCACGAGCAGCGCGGGCCCGGCGGCGCCGGGGACGAACCCCTGTTCCACGGCGAAGACCTGACACTCGTCGGCGACCCGCCACAGCTCCGGCCTGGCCGCGTCGATCAGCCGGTGGTCGGGGATCAGATAGCGCTCGTCGAACGGACCGTGCCCCACCCGCAGCGGCGTCGGACACCGTCCTGACTCCCGCGCGAACCTCCCCGTGCCCGCGAGCTGTCCCGGCAGCGCGGTGACCGCGCTCCGGGGCGTACGGGAGCGGGTCGGCCGGAACAGCGCCGTACGCTCGGCGCCCGTGGCCCGTATCAGCGCGTTCCAGCGCGCGGTGAGCGAGGCGGCGTCGGGGGCGAGGATCCAGCCGCGGCCGAGCCGCAGCGGCGCCACCGACCACGGCATGAGGTCGCTCAGCAGCGGGGCCGTCATACGGGCACACCCCTCCCGGTCCGTCGCGTGCCGTCGGGATGAGCGTACCGACCGGGTCAGTCCGTCTCCATGGTGACCGAGAACGAGAAGCGGTCGCCCCGGTAGCGGATCCTGGCCACGTCCACGATCTGGCCGTCCGCGTCGTACGTGACCCCCGTGTAGTGCAGGATCGGGCTGAGCAGCGGCACCTGGAGCAGATCTGCCGTGACCGGGTCGGCGAGCGTGGCCTCCACCGTGTCCGTGATCCGGCTGATCCGCACCCCCAGCACGTCACGCAGCACCTTGGTCATCGGCCAGCGCTCCAGATCCGCCGGATCGAGACGGTCCGCGACCTCCGTACGCAGCGCGTTCTCGGCCCAGTTGGTCGGCTCACCGCTCTCGCCGTCCCGGCGCAGCCGCCGGTAGAGGGTCACCTCCTCGACGCCCGGGAAGTACTCGGCCAGCTCGCCGGGCACCGGCGCCCGGCCGTGGCCCGTCACCGTCGTCCGCTCGCCCGACTGCTGCGCCACGACCGCGTCGATGGAGCCGAGCAGCCGACGGGGCGCCCCGCGCCGCGCGCCCGGTTCGATGAAGGTGCCGCGCCGCCGGTGCCTGCTGATCAGGCCCTCCTGCTCCAGCTCCTTCAGGGCCTGGCGCATCGTCAGCACGCTGACGCCGTAATGCCCCGCCAACTGCTCTTCCGTGGGAAGGCGAAGCGGGTCGTGCGGGCGCCGGCCGAGTATGGACGCCCGCAGCGACTGCGAGACCTGGTACCAGAGGGGCAGCTTGCGGTTGAGGACCAGCGAATCGGGTGCGAATGCGGTCACGGCGGGCTCCGAATCGGGCGGGTCGGACCGGATCAGGGTCTGCTCGCCGGGGCCGGTCCCGACGTCGGCGCCGACGTGGTCCCTGACGTGGGCGTGAAGTGGCGCTCCAGACCCTGCCACACGTCGTCGTAGCCCGTCTGAAGGTGTCCGGCCGTCGCGGCCTGGGCGGTGGCGGTCACCGGCCAGCGCGTCTCGAACATGAACGCCAGCCCGTCGTCGATCCGCTGCGGCCTCAGCTCGGCGGCGCTCGCCCGTTCGAACGTCTCCCGGTCGGGTCCGTGCGCCGACATCATGTTGTGCAGCGAACCGCCGCCGGGGACGAAGCCTTCCGCCTTGGCGTCGTACGCCCCCTCGATCAGGCCCATGTACTCGCTCATCACGTTGCGGTGGAAGTACGGCGGACGGAAGGTGTCCTCGCCGACCAGCCAGCGCGGCGCGAAGACCACGAAGTCGACGCCCGCCAGGCCGGGAGTGTCCGACGGCGAGGTAAGCACCGTGAAGATCGACGGATCGGGGTGGTCGTAGCTGATGGTGCCGATCACATTGAAACGGCGCAGGTCATAGACGTACGGCAGATGGTTGCCGTGCCAGGCCACGACATCGAGCGGGGAGTGGTCGTACGTCGCGGTCCACAGATTCCCGCAGAACTTGTTGACCACCTCCGTCGGGCGCTCGACGTCCTCGTACGCGGCGACGGGAGCCAGGAAGTCCCGTGCGTTCGCCAGGCCGTTGGCGCCGATCGGGCCGAGGTCGGGGAGGACGAAGGGGCGGCCGTAGTTCTCGCAGACGTAGCCGCGCGCCGTCTCGTCCAGCAGCTCGACGCGGAAGCGCACACCGCGCGGGATCAGCGCGACATGGCCGGGCCGGGCGGCGAGGAGGCCGAACTCCGTGACGATCAGCAGCCCGCCGTGCTCGGGGACGATCAGCAGCTCGCCGTCGGAGTCGCTGAACACCCGTTCGGTCATGGGGGAGTTGGCGTGGTACAGGTGCACGGCCATACCCGCGCGCTGCGCGGCGTCGCCGTTGCCGCCGAGTGTCCAGAGGCCGGCCAGGAAGTCCGTGCCGGGCGCGGGCTCCGGCAGTGGGTTCCACCGCAGCCGGTTGGGGTCGGGCACGGACTCGGTGAACGGCGCACCGCGCAGGGCGCCGTTGTCGGTCCGGGTGAACGGCGGGTGCGCCGCCGACGGGCGGATGCGGTAGAGCCAGGAGCGGCGGTTGTGCGCACGGGGCTCGGTGAAGGCACTGCCGCTCAACTGCTCCGCGTACAGACCGAGCGGGGATCTCTGCGGTGAGTTGCGTCCCACGGGCAGCGCGCCTCTTACGGCCTCCGAGCTGTGCTCGTTGCCGAAACCGGTGACGTACTCCAGACCATCGGCCGTCTTCCGCGCCCGCTCGGTGTCGCTCATCGCCGCTCCCCGTCTCGCTGTCCTGCCCGGTTCTCGAATCCTATGCTTAACCGTAGGATTCCGGGGATGGCGCGTCAACGGGAACGGGTCCCGTTGGCGGAAAGAGACCCCCGCGGAGACCGGCCGGAGACACCGCGAACAGAAGTACGGTCGCGGCGTCTCGAAGCGGGGGCCTTTGAGGGGGAGACTCGAAGGGCCGCGACCGCCGGACATCTCGCGAAGGGTGGGCCCGCCCGTGCACGGAGTCGGTGCCGACACCCATGACGGCCTTCGCAGGGCCCCCGTGCAGCGGCGCAGCGCGGCGCGGCTCGCCCGGATCCTCGACGCCTGCGCCGAACTGCTGGACGAGACCGGCTACGAGGAGCTGTCCACCCGCGCGGTCGCCAACCGGGCGGGTGTGCCCATCGGCTCGGTGTACCGCTTCTTCGGCAACAAGCGCGACATGGCCGACGCACTCGCCCGGCGCAATCTGGACCGCTACGTCGAGCGTGTCGAGCGGCGGCTCGCCGCGATCCCGGCCGCCGACTGGCGGTCCGCCATCGACGTGGTGCTGGACGAGTACCTCGCCATGAAGCGCACGGTCCCCGGGTTCGGGCTGGTCGACTTCGGCAACAGGATCCCGGTGGGCGCGCCCGAACCGCCCCCGGAGCGGACGCCCGCCGGCGAACCGGCCGTCGACCCCGCCCCCGACCCCGACCACCGGGTCGCGGACCGCCTCACCGCGTTGCTCGCCGCGCAGTTGCGCCGCGTGCCGGACGCCGCGCTGCGCCGGATGGTCCTGGTCGCCGTCGAGGCGGCGGACGCGCTGTTCCAACTCGCCTTCCGTACGCACGCGTCGGGCGATCCGGACGTCATCGCGGAGACGCGGGAGCTGGTCCGCGCGTATCTGGCACGGACGTTGGACTGAGGGCCCGGTCGACGTCCCGGACCGCAGCGCCGGCGACGGACCCCCTTCCCTCATCCGTACCGGTCGGTATGCTCGGGAGGGCTCGCTCGTCAGCGCCGTCGCCCGCCCCTGGAGGACCCATGCCGCCCACCGGCCCCACGCGTCCCACCCGCACCGCGCTGCGCGTCTGCCCCCTCTGCGAGGCCACCTGCGGACTGACCCTCACCATCGAGGGGACCAGGGTCACCGGAGCGCGCGGCGACCGCGACGACGTGTTCAGCAGGGGCTTCATCTGCCCCAAGGGAGCCTCGTTCGGAGAGCTGGACGCCGACCCCGACCGGCTGCGCACGCCACTGATCCGCGTTGACGGCGAGTTGCGCGAGGCGACTTGGGACGAGGCGTTCGACCTCGTCGCCGCCCGGCTGCCCGCGCTCGTCGAGGCGCACGGCCCGCAGTCCGTCGGCGTCGTCCTCGGCAACCCCAACGTCCACACGATGGCCGGCGCCCTCTACCCGCCCGTCCTGCTGAGCGTGCTCCGCACCCGTAACCTCTTCACCGCCTCCACCCTCGACCAGATGCCGAAGCACGTGTCGAGCGGTCTGCTCTTCGGCGACGCCCTCGCGATCCCCGTCCCCGACCTGGACCGCACCGACCATCTGCTCCTCCTGGGTGCCAACCCGCTGGACTCCAACGGCAGCCTCTGCACCGCGCCCGACTTCCCCGGCAAGCTCAAGGCCCTGCGCGGGCGCGGCGGCACCCTCACCGTGGTCGACCCACGCCGTACCCGCACCGCGAAGATCGCCGACCGGCACCTCGCCATCCGGCCGGGCACCGACGCCCTGCTGCTCGCCGCCCTCGTCCATGTCCTGTTCGACGAACGGCTCACCGACCCCGGTGCGCTCGCCGGCCATCTCGAGGGGCTCGACGAACTACGGGCCGCGGTAGGGAACTTCACGCCCGAAGCCGTCGCGGCGGCCTGCGACCTGGGCGCCGATGAGATCCGTACCCTCGCGCGTGAACTCGCCGCAGCGCCCACCGCGGCCGTCTACGGGCGCATCGGAAGCTGCACCGTCGAGTACGGCACGCTCGCCAGTTGGCTCATCGACGTCCTCAACGTACTGACCGGCAATCTCGACCGGCCCGGCGGCGCCCTCTTCCCGCTCTCCGCCACCGGCCGCGCGCCCCGCCCGGCCGGTCTCGGCAAGGGGTTCGCCCTCGGCCGCTGGGCCAGCAGGGTCGGCGGCCACCCGGAGGCCAAGGGTGAGCTGCCCATCGCCGTCCTCGCCGAGGAGATCGAGACGCCGGGGGAAGGGCGGATCCGCGCGGTGATCGCCCTCGCGGCCAATCCCGTGCTCTCCGCGCCCGACGGCAGCCGCCTCGACCGGGCGCTGGACGGCCTGGACTTCATGGTCAGCGTCGACCCGTACCTCAACGAGACCTCGCGCCACGCCGATGTCGTACTGCCCCCGCCGCCGCCCTCCCAGAGCGCCCATTTCGACTTCTCCTTCAACGGCTTCGCCGTACGCAACCAGGCCCGCTACAGCCCGCCCGCCGTCCCCCTGGCCGCCGGTCTGATGGACGAGAGCGAGATCCTGGCACGGCTGGTGCTCGCCGTGGGCGGGCCGCACGGGGTGGACCCGTCGGCCGTGGACGACCAGGTCATCGACCGCGTGCTCACCAAGGCGGTCGCCGACCCGCTGTCACCCGTGCACGGACGCGACGCGAAGGAACTCGCCGCGGAGCTCAGCGGGACCGGCGGCCCCCAGCGGCGGCTCGACCTGATGCTGCGCCTGGGCCCGTACGGCGACGGATTCGGCGCCGACCCGGCGGGGCTCACCCTCGCCCGGCTCGTCGAACAGCCCCACGGTGTCGACCTCGGACCGCTGAAGCCCCGGATCCCCGGGCTCCTCAAGACCCGCAGCGGGCGCGTCGAACTGTTTCCCGCGCCGATCGCCGCCGATCTGCCCCGGCTGCGCGAGGCGCTCGCCGAGCGGCCCGCGTCGCTGGTGCTCGTCGGGCGCCGCCATCTGCGCTCCAACAACAGCTGGATGCACAACGTGCCGACGCTCAACGGCGGTTCGAACCGCTGCACGGTCCAGGTCCACCCCGAGGACGCCGAACGGCTCGGTCTCGCCGACGGCGGAGCGGCGCGCGTCACCACCGGAGCGGGCGAGATCACGATCCCTGTCGAGATCACCGACACCGTCCGGAAGGGCGTCGTGAGCGTGCCGCACGGCTGGGGGCACGACCGCCCGGGGACCCGGATGGCGGTGGCCCACGCGCGGCCGGGCGTCAACGTCAACCAACTGCTCGACGGGAGCCTGCGCGACCCCCTGTCGGGGACGTCGGTCCTCAACGGGTTTCCGGTCGAGCTGGCCCCCGAGCGACCGGTGGAGACCAGCACCCCGGCGTGACCTGGGGTTTTGCGCGTATTGCTCGCGCGTCAACATCTTGTTAACGCAAGGAAACGGCACCTAACGTCATCCGCACCGCCGACCCGGGTGGGAGTTCAAGGGTGAACGTGAGGTACCTCAAATGCTGACAATCCTCGGATTCGTCATGATCGCCACCTTCCTGGTGCTGATCATGACGAAGAAGATGTCGCCGATCGCGGCGCTCGTACTGATCCCCGCGCTCTTCTGTGTCCTGGTCGGCCAGGGCGCGAAGCTGGGCGACTACGTCATCGAGGGAGTCGGCGAACTGGCGCCGACCGCGGCGATGCTGATGTTCGCCATCGTCTACTTCGGCGTGATGATCGACGTCGGCCTCTTCGACCCGATCGTGCGGGGCATCCTGCGCTTCTGCCGGGCCGACCCGATGCGCATCGTGGTCGGTACGGCCCTGCTCGCCGCGATCGTCTCGCTGGACGGCGACGGCTCGACCACCTTCATGATCACCGTCTCGGCGATGTATCCGCTCTACAAGCGGCTGAAGATGAGCCTGGTCGTGCTGACCGGTGTCGCCGCCACGGCGAACGGCGTCATGAACACCCTTCCCTGGGGCGGGCCCACGGCGCGGGCGGCCACCGCGCTGAAGGTGGACGCCACCGACATCTTCGTACCGATGATCCCCGCGCTCGCCGTCGGACTGCTCGCCGTCTTCGTCCTCGCGTACGTCCTCGGCCTCCGCGAGCGCAAGCGGCTCGGCACGCTCACGCTGGACGAGGTGCTGGAGCCGGTCAACGAGACGCTCACCGAGCCGGTCACCGAGACGGTGCTGGTGGAGGCCGGAGGCGGTACGACCGGCGGTACCGGCAAGGGAGCCGGGCGGACCCGGACGGGCGGCGGCGCCGGCGACGCGGCAGGTGCCGGTCCTTCCCTCGGCAAGGTCTCCGGCGCCGAGGAGCAAGAACCCGCGGACGACGACGACTTCAAGGGCCTCGACCCCAACCGTTCGACCCTGCGCCCCCGTCTCTACTGGTTCAACGCGGGACTCACCCTCGCCCTGCTCACCGCGATGATCATGCAGATCATGCCCATCCCGGTCCTCTTCCTGCTCGGCGCCGCACTCGCCCTCACGGTCAACTTCCCCTCCATGACCGACCAGCGGGCCCGGATCGCGGCCCACGCCGACAACGTGCTGAACGTCTCCGGCATGGTCTTCGCGGCGGCCGTCTTCACCGGCGTCCTGACCGGCACCGGTATGGTCGAACACATGGCTGACTGGCTGGTGGGCGCCGTCCCCGATGGCATGGGCCCGCAGATGGGACTCGTCACCGGTCTTCTGAGCCTGCCCCTCACGTACTTCATGTCGAACGACGGCTTCTACTTCGGTGTCCTGCCCGTCCTCGCCGAGGCCGGCGCCGCGCACGGCGTCTCCCCGCTGGAGGTGGCCCGCGCCTCGATCGTCGGCCAGCCGCTGCACATGTCGAGCCCGCTCGTCCCCGCCGTCTACGTCCTCGTCGGCATGGCCAAGGTCGAATTCGGCGACCACACCAAGTTCACCGTCAAGTGGGCCGTGCTCACCTCGCTCGTCGTGCTCGCCGCCGCGATCCTCTTCGGCACCATCTGATGCCGGCGGGGGACCGGCGCTGGCTGCTGCGTCTCGTCATCGCCTTCGCCTTCTCCCAGGCGGCGGTGTCGATGGCGCGGCCGGCCGTCTCCTACCGGGCCCTCGCACTCGGCGCCGACGAGCGCGCGGTCGGCGTCATCGCGGGTGTGTACGCGCTGCTGCCGCTGTTCGCCGCCGTACCCCTGGGACGCAGGACCGACCGGGGGCGCTGCGTCCCCCTCCTGGCCGTCGGCGCCGCGCTCATCGGCGTGGGCTGCGGCCTCAGCGGTACGGCGGGCTCACTGGCCGCCCTCGCCGGCTGGAGCGGAGTGATGGGCCTCGGTCATCTCTGCTTCGTCATCGGCGCGCAGTCCATCGTCGCCCGCCGCAGCGCACCGGCCGACCAGGACCGCAACTTCGGGCACTTCACCATCGGCGCCTCGCTCGGCCAACTCGTCGGGCCGGTCGCCGCCGGGCTGCTGGTCTCCGGCCAGGACGGCGCCATGGGGCGTACGAGCGCGCTGGCCCTGGTCGTCTCGGCCGGGGTCGCGGCCGTCTCCCTCGTCTGGCTGCGGCGGCTGGAGCCGCCGCTCACACCGCTCGCGCCGAACGCCTCGCGGGGCAAGGTCAAGCGGAGCTGGGAGGCCCGGCGGGCCAAGTCCGGCAAGGTTTCGGTACGGCGCATCCTGCGCAGCCGCGGTGTTCCCAGCGGCATCCTCGTCAGCCTCGCCGTGCTCTCGGCGACGGACATCCTCACCGCGTACCTCCCCGTCATCGGCGAGGACCGGGGCATCTCCCCGGCCACGATCGGTGTGCTGCTGAGTCTGCGGGCCGCCGCCGCGATCGCCTGCCGGCTGGTGATGACGCCGATGATCCAACGGGTGGGACGTACGGCCCTGCTCACCGCGTCCTGTCTGCTCGGCGGGCTGCTGTGCGCGGGGATCGCCCTGCCCGTGCCGGTGTGGGGGCTGGCGCTGATGCTCGTGGCGCTCGGTTTCTGTCTGGGCGTCGGCCAGCCGCTGTCGATGACGACCGTCGTCCGGGCAGCGCCCGCAGAGGCCCGCTCGACCGCCCTCGCGCTCAGGCTCACCGGCAACCGCCTCGGACAGGTCGCCGCCCCCGCGTCCGCCGGGCTCGTCGCCGGAGTCGCGGGCACGGGCGCGCCGTTCATGATGCTCGGTGTGCTGCTGCTGGGCGCGGCCGGTCTCGGCGTACGGAGTACTCCGCGCGACGCGGCTCCGGCCGCCCCGGCGCCGACTCCCGCTCGGCCGAAGGCTCCGGAGGAACCGCCCGTCCCCGCCGACGAGGGCCGCCACCGCCGCTGAGCCCGACCCGAGCCCAAGCCCAACCCGAGCCCCGCGCGCCCGACCCGTGCTCAAATCCCCGCCCCGCCCGCCCCGCCGCCCCCGGACGAAGCGCCCTACGACTCCTGTCCGGACGCCGCCCCCTGCATCTGCCGTACCGCCCCCGCCGAGTACCCGCCGCGTACCGCCCCAGGGGCCACCTGTGACGCCGCAAGTCATTCCCTGACCCCGCGCAGTCGGCTAACTTCAGGCGTCGCAGACGCTCAACCTCACCTTCCGGGCGGAATCCTCATGACTCGCGCCATCTCTCTGCACAGTGTCAGCAAGGTGTACGGACGGGCCACACGTGCCGTCGACCGGCTTTCTCTGGACATCGACCCCGGCGAGTTCGTCGTGCTGCTCGGCCCGTCGGGCTGCGGCAAGTCCACCGTGCTGCGCATGATCGCCGGTCTGGAGGACATCACCGAGGGCGAGTTGCTGCTCGACGGCGAGCGCTCCAACCTCATGCCACCGCGCGAGCGCGGGATGGCCATGGTGTTCCAGAACTTCGCGCTGTACCCGAGCATGACCAACCGCGACAACATCGGTTTCCCCCTCCGGCTGGAGAACCCCCGCCAGGACAGCTCGGAACGCATCGAGGCCACCGCCCGGATGCTCGGCATCGAGAACGTACTGGACCGCTACCCCAGTCAGCTCTCAGGCGGCGAGCGCCAGCGCGTCGCGATGGGCCGCGCCATCTCACGGCGCCCCTCGGCGTTCCTCATGGACGAGCCGCTGTCCAATCTCGACGCCAAACTGCGCAATCATCTGCGGGCGGAAATAGCCCAGTTGACGGCCGAGCTGGGCGTCACGACCGTCTATGTGACACATGATCAGGCCGAGGCGATGTCGCTCGGCGACCGCGTCGCAGTCATGCGCGGCGGCGTGCTCCAGCAGGTCAGTTCGCCGCGCGAGACGTACGCGCTGCCGCGCAACGTCTTCGTCGCCGCCTTCATCGGCACCCCGCGCATCAATCTGCTCCAGGCCGTCGTCTACGCGCCGCTCGAAGGCCGGATGTCGATCGATCTCGGCCGGCAGCGTCTGCCGCTGCCCGAACCACTCAGCCCCGACCACCAGTTGCTCCGGATCCAGCAGGGCCGGCAGATCATCGTCGGGCTGCGGTCCGAGGCGGCGCGCATCGCCCCGCCGAGCCAGGCGCGCCCCGGCGAGGTGGCGCTGAGCGGCATCGTCGAGCACATGGAGTACCAGGGGCACGAGGCGCTGGTGCATCTCAACACCGGCTCGCAGCCCGCCGTGGTGCCCGACCTCGAATCGCCCCGCCCGAGGACGGCGCCGCGCCGCCGCCGCAGCGGACCGGGTGTCCTGGAGCGCCTGCGGGAGCGGGCCGCCGCGCATGTCCCCGGCCGGGTCCCCGCGAACGTCTCGGGTCCCGTCGTGGTGCTGGACGACCCCGAGCCGCGGGCCTCCGCCACGTACACCCCGGACCGCCCGGCGATCACGGCGAGCGACCTCGTGGTGCGGACCGGCCCCGACACACGGCTGCGTACGGGGGCGCAGGTGCCGCTCCTGGTCGACCTGGCGCATCTCTACGTCTTCGACCACTACGGCCGGCGGATCTGCCCCGCGCCGACGGACATGCCCGGCCTCGACGTGTGAGGCCGTTCCGGATGTGAGATTCGGGACCCCGGAGGTCCCTGGCGCCGGAAAACTAACACCGCTAGTTTGGGTGGGACGACGCCGAACCGGCCGTGCGCGGCAGCCCCGGGAGGAACACCGATGAAGGCACACGACAGCATGTACATCGGCGGCGAGTGGCGCCCCGCCGCCGGCGCCGACACCATCGCCGTCGTCAACCCGGCGACCGAAGAGGTCATCGCGGAGGTCCCGGCGGGCACCGCCGAGGACATCGACGCCGCCGTACGTGCCGCGCGGGCCGCCTTCCCCGGCTGGGCCGCCACCCCGCCCGTCGAACGCGCGGCGCGCCTCGCGGCCCTGCGGGACGCGATGGCCGCGCGCAAGGACGAGATCGCCGAGACCGTCACCGCCGAACTCGGCTCGCCGCTGCGGCTGTCGAGGGCCGTGCACGCCTCGGCGCCGGTGACGGTCGCGGGCTCGTACGCCGAACTCGCCGCCTCCTACGCCTTCGAGGAGCGGATCGGCAACTCGACCGTGCTGATGGAGCCGGTGGGTGTCGTCGGCGCGATCACCCCCTGGAACTACCCGCTGCACCAGATCGTCGCCAAGGTCGCCCCCGCGCTCGCCGCCGGCTGCACGATCGTCGTCAAGCCCGCCGAGGACACCCCGCTGACCGCACAGCTCTTCGCCGAGGCCGTCCACGAGGCGGGGCTGCCCGCCGGCGTCGTCAACGTGGTCACCGGTATCGGCGCCGTCGCCGGGCAGGCGCTCGCCGCGCACGAGGACGTCGACCTCGTCTCCTTCACCGGCTCCACCGCCGTCGGCCGGCGGATCGGCGCCACGGCGGGGGCGGCGATCAAGCGCGTCGCGCTGGAACTGGGCGGGAAGTCCGCGAACGTGATCCTGCCGAGCGCCGATCTCGCCAAGGCCGTCAAGGCCGGAGTCGCCAACGTCATGACCAACTCAGGCCAGACGTGCAGCGCGTGGACCCGGATGCTGGTCCACACCGACCGGTACGACGAGGCCGTGGAAGCGGCCGCGGCCGCCGTCGCCTCGTACCGTGCGGGCGACCCGCACGACGAACTGTGCCGTGTGGGACCCGTCGTCAACGCGGGACAGCGGGCGCGGGTGCGCGGCTACATCGAGAAGGGCGTCGCCGAGGGCGCCCGGCTGGTCGCGGGCGGCGCCCAACCCCCGCACGAAACCGGCTACTTCGTCGCCCCGACCGTCTTCGCCGACGTCACCCCGGAGATGAGCATCGCGCAGGAGGAGATCTTCGGGCCCGTCCTGTCGATCCTCAGGTACGAGGACGAGGACGACGCCCTGCGGATCGCCAACGGCACCGTCTACGGCCTCGCCGGAGCGGTCTGGGCGGGCGACCGGGACGAGGCCGTCGCCTTCGCGCGGCGGATGGACACCGGCCAGGTCGACATCAACGGCGGCCGGTTCAACCCCCTGGCGCCGTTCGGGGGTTACAAGCAGTCGGGCGTCGGCCGGGAACTCGGCCCGCACGGCCTCGCCGAGTACCTTCAGACCAAGTCCCTCCAGTTCTGAGCCGGGAGAGAAACCGATCGTGGTCCGCGCAGCCGTCCTGCCCGCCGTCGGAGCTCCGCTGGAGATCACCGACATCGAACTGCCCGAGCCCGGCCCCGGCCGGGTGCGGATCCGGCTCGCCGCCGCCGGGGTCTGCCACTCCGACCTGTCCCTGACCGACGGCACCATGCGACTGCCCGTGCCCGCCGTCCTCGGCCACGAGGGCGCCGGCACGGTTCTGTCCGTCGGCGAGGGCGTCACCCACGTCGCACCGGGCGACGGCGTCGTCCTCAACTGGGCGCCGTCCTGCGGTCGATGCCACCACTGCCGACTCGGCGAAGTCTGGCTCTGCGCCTCGGCGCTGACCGGAGCGGGCGGGATACACGCCCGTACGGCCGACGGCACCGACCTCCATCCCGGCCTGAACGTCGCCGCGTTCGCCGAGGAGACGGTCGTCGCCGCGAACTGCGTCCTGCCGGTCCCCGACGGCATCCCGCTCACCGACGCCGCCCTGCTCGGCTGCGCCGTCCTCACCGGATACGGCGCCGTGCACCACTCGGCCCAGGTGCGCGCCGGCGAGACCGTGGTGGTCTTCGGCGTCGGCGGCGTCGGCCTCGCGGTGCTCCAGTCCGCCCGTATCGCCGGCGCGTCGAAGATCATCGCCGTCGATGTCTCCCCGGAGAAGGAGGAGTTGGCGCGGGCCGCCGGAGCCACCGACTATCTCGTCTCCTGCGCCACCACGGCCAAGGAGGTACGCGGACTGACCGACGGGCAGGGCGCGGACGTCGCCGTGGAGTGCGTCGGCCGCGCCGTCACCATCCGTACGGCGTGGGAGTCGACCCGCAGGGGCGGCCGGACCACGGTCGTCGGCATCGGCGGCAAGGACCAGCAGGTGACGTTCAACGCGCTGGAGCTGTTCCACTGGGGCCGCACACTGTCCGGGTGCGTGTACGGCAACTGCGACCCGGTCCGCGATCTGCCGGTCCTCGCCGGACACGTCCGGGCCGGCCGCCTCGACCTCGGCTCGCTGGTGACGACACGGATCACCCTGGACGGGATCCCGGCCGCGTTCGACACGATGCTCGCCGGACGTGGCGGCCGGGCACTGGTCGTCTTCTGACGGCGCCGGGGCTCAAGTCCCCTCAATCGGTCGCGCTTTCACCCGGCGCGGGCGGGAGCGCGCCACCGCGACCCCCGCCAGGCAGAGCACACCACCGGCGAGCGTGAGCGCGCCGGGGATCTCGTCCAGCAGCAGCCAGGCCATCAGGACGACGATTGCCGGCACCGCGTACGTCGTGGCGCCCATCCGTGACGCGGTCGTACGGGCCAGGGCGTACGCCCAGGTCGTGAACGCCAGCGCGGTCGGGAAGACACCCAGGTAGACCATGTTGAGCGTCGCCGACAGCGGCGCGTGCGCCGCGTCCTGGACGAGCTGCCAGCCGAACGGGAGGCAGCCGACCGCCCCGATCAGGGCGCCGTACGTCGTCACCTGCAACGGGGTCGCGTACGCCAGCGTGGGCTTCTGCGCGACGACACCGCCCGCGTAGGCCACCGCCGCCACCAGACAGAGCACGACGCCGAGTACGGAGGTGCTGCCGCCGCCGGCCATCGACAGGCCCACCACCACGGCGCCGGCGAAGGACACCGCCATACCCGTGAGCAGCCGGGGCGCCAGGCTCTCGCCCAGCAGCCGGAACGCGAGCAGCGCCATGAGCAGCGGCGCGATGTTGACGACGAGGGACGCGGTGCCCGCGTCGACCAGCTGTTCACCCCAGTTGAGGACGACCGAGTAGCCGCCGAACCAGAGCAGCCCCGACACCACGATGCCGGGCCAGGCGGCACGCGGTGGCAGCCCTTCGCGGCGTATCAGCAGGATCACGACCAGCACCAGCGATCCGGTCAGCAGCCGGCCGAGTGCCAGCGCGCCCGGCGCGTACGCCTCACCCGCGCTGCGTATGGATACGAAGGCCGACGCCCAGAGGATGACGGTGACCCCGGCGGCGGCCAGGGCCAGCGGCTGCGCGCGGCCGGTGGATCTGTCGGGCGCGGTGGACGTGCCTTGAGCGGCCGCCGGTGCGGCCGGGCGCGCCTGGGCACGCGGAAAGAGTTTCGCCATGCGGAGATGTTAAGCCCTTAACACTTCGGCTGTCACCGAAGTATTACCGGAGCCTGGCCGCCTCGATCCCCAGCAGCTCGGCGAACGCGTGCTCACCGGTCGGTGTCACCCGCACCGCCCGCTCCGTTCCGATGCGCACACACCACTTCGACTCCAGGGCGAGCCGGCACAGGCCGGCCCCCGCCACGCCCGCCAGATGACGGCGGCGCTCCGTCCAGTCCAGACAGGAGCTGACCACCGGGCGCCGGCCTGCGCTCCCCAGCGCGATTCCCCGCTCGTGGAACCAGTCGGTGCCCTGCTCGGTGAGGGCGAAGCCCGCGTCCGTCAGCAGCAGTCCGCGCCGCCCCATGGCCTCGGTGATCGTCACCCCGAGCCGGCCGGCGAAATGGTCGTAACAGGTGCGTCCGCGGGCCATGGCGCCGCTCGCCCTCGACGTGCGCACAATGTGCGGGCTGTCGCGGCCCGGCATGACGTGCGCGGCCAGTGACTCGACCAGCTCGGCGGTGGTCGCGTCGGCCAGTCGCACGTACCGGTGGCGGCCCTGCCGCTCCTCGGTGACCAGCCGCGCGGCGATCAGCTTGCCGATGTGCTCGCTGGCGGTGGACGCGGCGACACCGGCCTCGCGTGCCAGTTCGCCGGCCGTCCAGGCTCGCCCGTCGAGCAGGGACAGGCAGAAGACGGCCCGTGTCTCGTCGGCGAGCAGCGCGGCGAAGCCCGCGAGGAGCGAGCCGGGGGACGCCGACGGGGCGGGGAGTCCGAAGGGGTCGGCGGTGGCCGGTTCCGCGGTGGAGCCGGGCGCTTTCGGGGTGGAGGTCTGCGGCATGTCTCCAGGGTGCCTCAAGAACTCTTCGGTGTGGCCCGAACTGTCTCGTACTGCCCTGCCAGCCCGTCGATCAGCGCCCTGAGCCCCGTCTCGAAGGCCCCCTCGTCCACCCGCTGCTGCCGCTCGGCCAGCAGATGGGCCTGTCCGAGGTGCGGATAGTCGGCGGGGTCGTACGCCGTCTCGTCGTCCACGAAGCCGCGCGCGAACGAGCCGAGCGCCGAGCCCGTGATGAAGTACCGCATCAGCGCCCCGATATGGGTCGCCTGGGCCGGTGGCCACCCCGCCCGGACCATCGCGCCGAAGACGGCGTCGGCCACCCGCAGTCCCGCCGGGCGGCGGCCCGGTCCCTGGGCGAGCACGGGCACGATGTGCGGGTGCGCGGTGAGCGCGGCGCGGTAGGAGACGGCGTAGTCGTGCAGCGCGGTGCGCCAGTCCCGTACGTCGTCCTCGTCGAACATCGACAGATCGACCTGCGCGCTGACGGAGTCCGCGACGGCGTCCAGGATCTCGTCCTTGTTGCGGAAGTGGTTGTAGAGGGACGGCCCGCTGACCCCCAGCTCCGCCGCCAGCCGGCGGGTGGAGACGGCACCGAGCCCCTCGGCGTCCACGAGCGCGCCCGCGGTCGCGACGATGCGGTCTCTGCTGAGGAGCGGCTTGCGGGGTCGGGCCATGGCGCACATCGTATGGCTGTGGCCCGGGCGCCGGTCCCGGCCCCACCGCCCGGCGGCGGTACGACCGGAGTTCCACGACAGGCCCAGGTCCTGTCCGCCGGACAGGGCCTAAGCGCTTGCTCACCTTCGGGGTAGGGTGTGCGTTCTGTTGACCGGAAGGGGCGAGAGCGATGCGTACGGCGGAACGGACGGCCGACGGCGAGGGCGTGCCGTGGGGTGAGGTCACCCCCGAGGCGGCCAGAAGGCTGCTCGTCGCCGCCGTGGAGGCGTTCGCCGAACGCGGGTACCACGCCACCACCACCCGCGACATCGCGAGCCGGGCCGGGATGAGCCCTGCGGCGCTCTACATCCACTACAAGACCAAGGAAGAGCTGCTCCACCGGATCAGCCGGATCGGCCACGACAAGGCCCTGGAGATCCTGGAGGCCGCCGCCGACCGCGACGGCACGGCGGCCGAGCGGCTCACCGACGCGGTCCGCTCCTTCGTCCGCTGGCACGCGGCACGCCACACCACGGCGCGCGTGGTCCAGTACGAACTCGACGCCCTCGCCGACGAGCACCGCACCGAGATCGTCGAACTGCGCAGGCGTAGCGACGCGACCGTCCGCCGGATCCTCCAGGACGGCGTGCGCGACGGGGAGTTCGACGTCCCTGACGTGCCGGGCACCACCCTGGCCGTGCTGTCGCTCTGCATCGACGTGGCGCGCTGGTTCAACACACAGGGGCGCCGGACGCCCGACGAGGTCGGCGCGCTCTACGCCGACCTCGTGCTCCGCATGGTGGTGTCGCGCGACCGACCGCTGCCGGGACCGGTCGCCGCACCCGGTCAGAAGTAGTACCGGGAGACCGACTCCGCCACGCACACCGGCTTCTCGGCGCCCTCGCGTTCCACCGTGACGACCGCGGTGACCTGTACGCCACCGCCCGCCTCGGCGACCTCCTTCAGTACGGCTGTCGCGCGCACCCGTGAGCCCACGGGCACGGGGGAGGGGAAACGGACCTTGTTGGCGCCGTAGTTGACGCTCATCGTCACGTTCTCGACGGCCAGGACCTGCGGGACGAAGACCGGCAGGAGCGACAGCGTCAGATAGCCGTGCGCGATGGTCGTGCCGAACGGCCCCTTCGCCGCCTGCTCCGGGTCCACATGGATCCACTGGTGGTCACCGGTGGCCTCGGCGAAGAGATCGATCCGCTTCTGGTCGACCTCCAGCCAGTCGCTGTGCCCCAACTGCTCGCCGACGGCGGCGCGCAGTCCCTCCGCGGATGTGAAGATCCTCGGCTCAGCCATGTCTGTCGATACCTGCCTCTCAGGCGCAGTCCGCGCGGTGTCCAAGCGCTTGCTCAGCATGGTTGGGGCCGCCTGTCCTGTCAACGCGTGACACGTGGGCCGACGTAGGCTCGGCCGGGTGCCGAAGATTCCGGAGAAGGTTCATGAACTCACCGTCGGGCAGCTGTCAGCGCGCAGCGGTGCCGCGACGTCGGCCCTGCATTTCTACGAGGCGAAGGGCCTGATCAGCAGCCGCAGGACCAGCGGCAACCAGCGCCGCTACAGCAGGGACACCCTCCGCCGGGTCGCCTTCGTGCGCGCGGCCCAGCGCGTGGGCATCCCGCTCGCCACCATCAGGGACGCTCTCGCGGAGCTTCCCGAGGGGCGTACACCGAACCACGACGACTGGGCGCGGCTCTCCAAGGCATGGCGCTCGGAACTCGACGAGCGCATCAAACAGCTCGGCCGGCTGCGGGACCATCTGACCGACTGCATCGGTTGCGGGTGTCTGTCGCTGGAGTCGTGCGTGCTGTCCAACCCGGACGACGCGTTCGGCGACCGGATGTCCGGCTCCCGGCTCCTGGCGGAGCGCAGGCGCGCGCCGAAGTAGTCTCCGCGCGCTGCTCCGTACGTCCTGCGGATCGAGCTCCACGGATCCACATCGGTGTCCGTACGCCTTGGCGGATCGCCTCGGCGTGCCGTGCGTCCTGACGGACCGGTGCGCCCCCGCCCGATCCGTATGCCGTCCGCCGTCTTCGGCCGTCCCGTCCGCTTCGGTCGCCCCGGCCGGCGGCGGTCAGGCGACCGAGGCCAGCTCCCGCTGTCGCACGAGCTTCGCCCGCTCCATGGCCTCGGATGTGAGAACGGGCCGCGGCACGACAATGCCACAGCCCTTGCACACCGGTCCCGACCACGGAGCCTGCGACAGATCCGGCCGCCAGACGATCCCCTTCTCCGCACACACCGGGCACACGCCGCCCGGTCCCGACTCCAGTCCGGCGATCAGCCGGCGCAACACCTCGGCGAGCGGCTCCGTCGGATGGACGGCCGGGTCGTCGCACCGCGCCACCCCGTTGCCGCCCCAGGTCCGGCGGTGCCAGTCGTCGAACGTTCCCGGTCTTCTCAGCCCGTCGTGCTTCTCGCGCTTACGGCGCTTGGCGAACTGGACCTCGTAGGCGAGCCAGACGGCCCGCGCCTCTTCGAGTTCGTCGAGCGCCGCCGTCAGCCGCGCCGGATCGGGAGCTCTGTCCTCCGGCTCGATGTCATGCCGTTCGCAGAGATGGTCCCAGGTGGCTCGATGCCCATAAGGGGCGAATCGTTCAAGGCACTTACGCAGCGAATACCGGCGCAGCGCCAGATCACATCGTGGATCGCGCACCTGTCTCGCGAGACTCCGGAATCCGGCCATCGCCTGCCACCTCCGTCGGTTGCTGTACCAGCGTCATCCAATAGACGTACGCGTGCCCGATCCGGCTCCATCGAAAATGCGATGGCAGCCATCAGGCGATTTTTCACTCCTGAGGGCTGCCACCGGACCGGTCAGCGGTACAGGAGGTGACGTGCCCGTTGTGCCCGGAACGCGGCGAGTTCGCCCTGCCAGGCGCCGACCACCTCGTCCGTGTCCGCGCCCGCGTCGATCAGGGTGCGTACGGAAGTCGAGCCGGTCAGCTTGTCGATCCAGTTGTCCGGGCGCCAGGCGAAGCCGCTCCACGACCGCTTCGCCGTCACCAGCAGCGCGATCCCCGTACGCACCGGGTCGAACGACTCCCGGTCGTGGACGTGCAGTTGGACCCCGCCGACGGTCTTGCCCTGGAACTTGGAGAACGTCGGCGCGAAGTACGCCTCCCTCAAGCGCACTCCGGACAGCTCCTCGGCGTTGGCCGCCTCGGCCCACGCGCGGTCGATGCCCTCGGCGCCCAGGAGTTCGAAGGGGCGGGTCGTGCCGCGGCCCTCGGAGAGGTTCGTGCCCTCGAAGAGACAGGTGCCCGAGTAGACGAGCGCGGTCTCCGGCGTCGGCATGTTGGGGCTCGGCGGGACCCAGGGCAGAGCGGTGGAGTCGTAGAAGTCCGAGCGGCGCCAGCCGGACATCTTCACGGTGTCCAGCCGCTCCACCGGCCGCGCGAGGAATTCGCCGTTGAACAGGAGCGCCAGCTCGCAGACCGTCATCCCGTGCGCCTGGGAGATCGGCTTGCGGCCGACGAACGTGGCGAACTCCGGGTGCAGTACGGGACCGAGCGCCGCCCGGCCGGTGACGGGGTTCGGGCGGTCGAGCACGACGAAGCGCTTGCCCGCGAGGGCCGCCGCCTCCATGCAGTCGTACAGCGTCCAGATGTAGGTGTAGAAGCGTGCGCCCGCGTCCTGGATGTCGAAGACGACCGTGTCGACACCGGACTCGGTGAAGATATCGGCGAGCGCCTGCCCGCTGGTCTGGTACGTGTCGTACACGGGCAGCCCGGTCGCCGGGTCGTCGTACCTGCCCTCGGAACCGCCGGCCTGCGCCGTACCCCGGAAGCCGTGCTCGGGGCCGAAGACGGCGGTCAGGTCCACACGCTCGTCCGGGTGCATGACATCGACGATGTGCCGCAGGTCGTGCGTGACGCCGGTCGGATTGGTGACGACCCCGACGCGCTGACCGGCGAGCAGCCGGTAGCCGTCGGCCACCAGGCGGTCGAAGCCGGTGCGGACCCGCCCGCCGCCTTGGCTCTTGCCGGCCGCCGCCGCGACCGGCGCACCGGCCGCTCCGACCGCCCCCGCCGCACCCACCGCGCCGCTCGCGGCGAGCAATCCCCGTCTGGACAGGCTCATTCGGCCACCTCCGTGATCATGTCTTCTGTCATGGACACGGACTCTAGTGGCGTCCGGGCCGCTTTCACCGGGTGCGTCGGGTGGCCGGTTCTGTCCTGAGGACGAACCCGCCCGCCGGGCGGGCCCGGGGGCCGCGCCCCTTCCGTCACCACATACCGACCGGTTAGTCTGCCAGGATCGAGTGGTGTTCTTCCGCGGTGAACCGGAGAGGCAGGTCCGATGAGTACGGTGCGGGGCGCGCGTGTGGTGGTCACAGGAGCCGGCGGCGGTATCGGTGCCGCCCTCGCCCGCGGATTCGCCGCCGGCGGCGCCCGCGTCGTCGTCAACGACCTCGACGCCGCGAAGGCCGAGGCCGTCGCCGAGTCCATCGGCTCCGGCGCCG
The DNA here is from genome assembly GCF_042725135.1 of Streptomyces sp. NPDC060366. Classification (NCBI taxonomy): domain Bacteria; kingdom Bacillati; phylum Actinomycetota; class Actinomycetes; order Kitasatosporales; family Streptomycetaceae; genus Streptomyces; species Streptomyces sp. NPDC060366. The sequence continues at coordinate 111,180 of NZ_JBHXDC010000007.1, forward strand.
TCGCCGTACCGGGCGACGCCTCCGCCGTGGTCGAGCGGGCCCGCGACGCGCTCGGCGGTACCGTCGACATCTACTGCGCCAACGCCGGGCTCGGTTCGCCCGGCGACGCCTTCGCCGACGAGGACGTCTGGGCCTCGGCCTGGGACGTCAACGTCATGGCGCACGTACGCGCCTCCCGGATCCTGCTGCCCGACTGGCTGGAGCGCGGCTCCGGCCGGTTCGTCTCCACCGTCTCCGCCGCCGGACTGCTCACGATGATCGGCGCCGCGCCCTACAGCGTCACCAAGCACGGCGCGCTCGCCTACGCGGAATGGCTCTCGCTGACCTACCGCCACCGAGGGCTCAAGGTCCACGCGATCTGCCCGCAGGGCGTCCGTACGGACATGCTCACCTCCGCCGGATCCGCGGGCGATCTCGTACTCGCCCCGACGGCGATCGAGCCCGAGGCCGTCGCCGACGCGCTGTTCGACGCGATGGCCGAGGACCGGTTCCTGGTGCTCCCGCACCCCGAGGTGGCCGGCTACTACCGGGCCCGCTCCACCGACCCCGACCGCTGGCTGACCGGCATGAACCAGATCCAGCAGAAATGGGAAGGAGCCGGGCGATGACGGAGCCGTACGGTGTGCGGGTCCTGCCCGAGCTGTTCAGGACCACGAGTGGGAAGATCCCCAGGCGTGAACCGCGTTCACGCAAGGAGACGGCGCCGAACGCGACGGCGTCGAACACCGCGGCGGCGAACATCGCCGCGAGCTGAGAAAGGCAGGTGGCGACAGTGGCCAGAACGACGGACGGGAACGGCACCCCCGTCCCCCAGCGGCTGCTGGCCGCCGCCACCCGGCTCTTCGCCGAGCAGGGGTACGGCAGCACGTCGGTCCAGGAGATCGTGGAGGCGGCCGGCGTCACCAAGGGCGCGCTGTACCACTACTTCGGCTCCAAGGAAGACCTCCTCCAGGAGGTGTACGCGCGGGTGCTCCGCCTCCAGCAGGAGCGGCTGGACGCCTTCGCCGACGCCGACGAGCCCGTGGAGCGGCGGCTGCGCGCGGCGGCGGCCGACGTCGTCGTGACCACCATCGACAATCTGGACGACGCGGCGATCTTCTTCCGCTCGATGCACTATCTGAGCCCGGAGAAGAACAAGCAGGTACGGGCCGAGCGGCGGCGTTACCACGAGCGGTTCCGCGCCCTGGTCGAAGAGGGCCAGCGCAGCGGGGTGTTCACCTCCGCCACGCCGTCCGACCTGGTGGTGGACTACCACTTCGGGTCGGTCCACCACCTCTCCACCTGGTACCGGCCGGACGGCCCGCTCACACCGCAGCAGGTCGCCGACCACCTCGCGGACCTGCTGCTGCGCGCGCTGCGCCCCTAGGCCCTGTCGTTCGGATCTTGCCGGGCTCGCCGTCCCTGCTCCGGCCTGATCCGAACGACAGGCCCCAGCCCGCTTCGGCCACCGCTGCGGGTACGGCTTCGACTACAGGTACTTCTTCAACTCGCGGCGCGCCAGCGACCGTTGGTGCACCTCGTCCGGCCCGTCGGCCAGCCGCAGCGTCCGCGCGGCGGCCCACAGCTCCGCCAGCGGGAAGTCCTGGCTGACCCCGCCGGCGCCGTGCAGCTGCACCGCGCTGTCGATGATGTCGACCACCGCGCGCGGGGTCGCGATCTTGATGGCCTGGATCTCCGTGTGCGCGCCCCGGTTGCCGACCGTGTCCATCAGCCAGGCCGTCTTCAGGACCAGCAGCCGCAACTGCTCGACCGTCACCCGCGCGTCGGCGATCCAGTTCTGGACCACGCCCTGCTGGGCGATGGGCTTGCCGAAGGCCGTACGGGACACGGCCCGCAGGCACATCAGCTCGATGGCGCGCTCGGCCATGCCGATCAGGCGCATGCAGTGGTGGATCCGGCCGGGACCGAGCCGGGCCTGGGCGATGGCGAAGCCGCCGCCCTCCTCGCCGATGAGATTGGCCGCCGGTACCCGGACGTCCGAGAAGACCACCTCGGCGTGGCCGCCGTGGTAGTGGTCCTCGTAGCCGTACACGCTCATCGCGCGCTCGACGGTGAGGCCGGGGGTGTCGCGAGGGACGAGGATCATCGACTGCTGGCGGCGGGTGTCGGCGCCCTCCGGGTCGGTCTTGCCCATCACGATGAAGATCCGGCAGTCCGGGTTCATCGCCCCGGAGATGTACCACTTACGGCCGTTGATCACGTAGTCGCCGCCGTCGCGGTCGATCCGGGTCCGGATGTTCGTCGCGTCGGACGAGGCGACCTCCGGCTCGGTCATCGCGAACGCCGAGCGGATATCACCGGCGAGCAGCGGCTCCAGCCAGCGCTTCTTCTGCTCGTCGCTGCCGAACTGCGCCAAGACCTCCATGTTCCCGGTGTCGGGCGCCGCGCAGTTGAGCGCCGTCGGGGCCAACTGAGGGCTGCGGCCGGTGATTTCGGCGAGCGGCGCGTACTGGAGATTGGTGAGCCCGGCGCCGTGCTCCGCGTCCGGGAGGAACAGATTCCACAGCCCCCGCTTACGGGCCTCGGCCTTCAGCTCGTCCACGATCGCCGGGGTGTCCCACGGGTCGGCGAGCAGGGCCCGCTGTTCGTGCGCGATCGCCTCGGCGGGACGGACGCGCTCGTCCATGAAGGCCAGCAGCTCGGTGCGGAGTTCCTCGGTGCGGGCGTCGAATGCGAAGTCCATGGGTCCGGTCAGCCTTCCTGCAGGGTGGTGAGGCCGTGCTCGATGAAGACGGGGACGAGATCCCCGATGCGTTCGAAACCGCCGCCGACCGTCTGGCCCAGCGTGTAGCGGTAGTGGATGCCTTCGAGGATCACCGCGAGCTTGAACCAGGCGAAGGCCGTGTACCAGGCGATCGCCGAGGTGTCGCGGCCGGACCCGGCGGCGTAGCGCTCGATCAGCTCGGCCGGGTCCGGATGACCGGCCGCGCCGGCGGTCGTACTGATGACGGAGCCCGTGATCTCCAGCGGCGCGCTGTACATCACCAGCAGACCGAGGTCCGTCAGCGGATCGCCGAGTGTGGACATCTCCCAGTCCAGCACGGCCTTGATGCGGTCGTCGTCACCGATCAGGACGTTGTCGAGCCGGTAGTCGCCGTGGATGACGGTGGGCGCGGGGGAGTGGGGCAGGGAGCGCCCGAGAGCCGCGTGCAGCTCGTCGACACCGGCCAGTTCGCGATTGCGTGACGCGTCCAACTGCTTGCCCCAACGGCGCAGTTGGCGGTCGAGGAAGCCCTCGGGGCGGCCGAAGTCGGCGAGCCCCACCGCGGCGGGGTCGACCGCGTGCAACTCGACGAGGGTGTCGACGAGACCGAGGAGCGCGGCGCGGGTCCGCTCGGGGCCGAGCGGGGCGAGCTGTTCGGCCGTACGGTACGGGGTCCCCGCCACGTACTCCATGACGTAGAACGGCGCCCCGAGCACCTCCGGGTCCTCGCACAGCAGCAGCGGCTCGGGCACCGGCACGGCCGTCGGATGCAGCGCGCTGATCACCCGGAACTCACGCTTCATGTCGTGCGCCGTGGCCAGCACATGGCCGAGCGGCGGCCGGCGGACGACCCAGTCATGGGCGCCGTCGGTGAGCGCGTACGTCAGGTTCGACCGGCCGCCCTCGATCAGCCGGGCGCTCAGCGGTCCCTCCACCAGACCGGGGCGGTCGCGGTCGAGACGGCCGCGCAGCTTCTCCGGGTCGAGTCCTGGCGGGGGACTGGCGCTCATCGGTCGTACCTCCATGGACGGCGGGGCGGCGGGGGCGGGCGATCCCTTCGCCGTCAATGATGCCGACCAGTCGGTATGCCGTCCAGTGCGTGGCGGGAAACCGCCGAAGGGGCGTGGCGGGACCGGTGCGCCGGGTCCGTGAGCGGACCCGGCGGCGTGCCGGTGGATCCGCCCTGGGTCAGTGGTCGTCCCAGTGCCCGTCGTGGGCGGCGTGGCGGTGGCCGTCGTGGACGTAGTCCTCGTGGTCGCCGTGTGCGACGGCGGGGTGGCCGCAGCCCTCGCCGTGCCGGTGGGGGTGGTTGTCGTGGGTGACATGGGCGACGGGCTCGCACTCGTCCCAGTGCTCGGCGTGCTTCCGGTGCAGATGGCCGTCGTGGGCGTAGTCGACATGGTCACCGTGCCGCACCTCGGTGTGGCCGCAGGTCGGCCCGTGGGTGTGCTCGTGCGTCGGGTGTTCCTGATGAATGGCGGTCATTATGTGAACCTTTGTTGTGGTAGATGGTGTTCTGTGAAGCCGGACGGGGCGCTACCAGCCCTGTCCGTCATGGTCGGTAGGTCCGGTTTCGCGTCCCGAAAACCGAATGACCGCACGGGGCGGGCGGTGCTGAACCGAGACGCGTGACCGCCGGAACCGCGACTCCGCCCAGGCCCTACCGCTGGTCGCTGTCCGCGTTCGGCGGCGGCAGGCCCGACCAACTCGGCACGCCCCCCGCACCGCGCGACCAGAACCCGCCGGCCGAGCCGCTCCTTTCCGAACTGACCGCCGTCACCGCCCGGGCCCCCGGCCCGTGTTGGGCGGCGCTTACCCGGTCGCCGGGCGGGGCGCGAGCGTGGCCCCGGCGTCGGCGCGGCGGGCGGGTTCACTAAACTCGCCCCGGTGATCAGTCTTCGGCGGGCCCCGGAGTTGTGGCGCCGGGTCGACGGCACGCTCTGGTATCTCTCGCTCGGGCTGCTCCTCTTCGCCGGGTCGCTCGTGCCGGCGTTGCGGAGCCACGGGACGATGCTCGGCGACGTACCGAACCGCCCCTACGACGCACTGGCCGTCATCGCGGTCGCCCTCCAATGCCTCCCGCTCGCCATCTGCCGGCGGTGGCCCGTCGCCTGTCTCACCCTCGTGTCGATCGGCTTCGCCGTCGACCAGCTTCGCGGCTACCACTCGTTCGCGGGCACCGCGATGGCCATCACCCTGCTCAGCCTGGGATCCCGGCTGGAGCGACACCGGCGCGCCACCGTGCTGCTGTTCTCCGCCGCCTACGTGCCGTTCGCCGTCGCGCTCCACCAGCTCGGTTCGGGCCTGCCGGCCAGTGAGTTCGTGACGTACTACCTGGCGCTGGCCCTCATGTGGGGCATCGGGGTGTGGCTGCGCTCGACCCGCGCCAAGGAGGCCGAACACCGCCGCCGCGTCGCCATCGACACCCGCACCGCCGAACGCACCCGTATCGCCCGTGAACTCCACGACGTCGTGACCCACCATGTGACGGCGATGGTCGTACAGGCCGAGGCGGCCCGCTATCTGACGGCCGCCCCGGAGCGCCTCGACGGCACCCTGACCGCCGTCGCCGACACCGGCAGGCTGGCCATCACCGACCTGCGGCACCTGCTCGACCTGCTCAACCCCGACCACGGCACCGGGGTAAGGACGCCGTCCGTCGGCGGACTGCGCCCGCTCGTGGAGCAGACGCGGCGGGCCGGGCAGCCGGTGGAGTTCACCGAGGAGGGCACACCGCCGGAGTCGAGCGGCAGCGCCGACCTCGTGGCCTACCGGGTCGTGCAGGAGGCCCTGACCAACGCGCTCAAGTACGACCACGGCGGCCGCACCTCGGTCCAGGTGCGCCACGCGGAAGGGGAGATCACCGTGGAGGTCGGCACGGACGGGACCGGCTCTCGGGCCGCGTCCCCCGGCGGGAGCGGGCGGGGCCTCGCCGGTCTCCGCGAACGGGTCGACGTCCTGGGCGGCGACTTCAGCGCCGGCCGGCTCCCGGACGGCGGCTTCACCGTACGGGCCCGCATACCCGAGGGGAGGGCCTCATGACCGCTCCCGTACGGGTCCTGGTCTGCGACGACCAGGTGATGGTCCGCTCCGGGCTGGTCACCATCATCGACGCCCAGCCCGACCTCGAGGTGGTCGGCGAGTGCGGCGACGGGCGGACCGCGGTCGACCTCGCCCGCGAACTGGGCCCGGACGTCGTGGTGATGGACGTACGCATGCCGGTGCTCGACGGCATCGAGGCCACTCGCCTGCTGGCCGGTGCCGGGGTGACACAGGCCGTCAAGGTGCTCGTGGTGACCACGTTCAACCTGGACGAGTACGTCTACGAGGCGCTGCGCGCGGGCGCGAGCGGATTCCTGCTCAAGGACGCGCCGCCGGCCCAACTGCTGCACGGCATCCGGACCGTGGCGACGGGGGCGGCACTCCTTGACCCCGAGGTGACACGCCGGCTGGTGGGAGTGCACGCCGCCCGGATCCGCCCGGCCGGGCGCACCCCGGACGACCTACCGGTGACCCCCCGCGAACTTGAGGTCCTGCACCTCATCGCGGACGGCCTCTCCAACAGCGAGATCGCCGCGACCCTCCAGATCAGCCAGGAGACCGTCAAGACCTTCGTGTCGCGCATCCTCAGCAAACTCGGACTCCGCGACCGCGTCCAGGCCGTCGTCTACGCCTACCGCCACGGCCTGGTCACCTGAGCCGTTACGCGGTCCCGGCCGCCTGCGAGGCGACTCGCCGTATCGCCCCGACGGCCAGATCCGGCTCGTCGACGTAGATGTAGTGCTCGCTGTTCTCGGCGGTGCTCAGCCTGCTGCCGCCGGATACCGCGAGCCACTTCTCCTGACCCTTGGCCCACGCCCGCTCCAGGCCCGCCCCGTACTGCGGAACGGCCGCGAGGTACTGCTTCCCGTGCTGGATCACCTCCACCGGAATGTCCCCGGCCGAGCGGACCTCCCCGTCGGGGACCACGAGCTTCTCCGGGCTCTCGCCCCGAAGGACCGCCAGCGTCTGCTCCCGCAGCTCGACCGCCATGCCGGTCGCGGACTCCGGGATCTCCTTCTCGAGGTCGGCGCTCTGAGTCGGCGACGTGGCGTCCATCAGGACCAGCCCCTTCACCTTGTCCTGATGGTCGGGGGCGTACCTGGCGGCGATCAGCCCGCCCAGCGAGTGCCCGGCCAGGACGACCGGCGCGTCACCGGCGACCCGGTCGATCACCGCGGTCAGCACCTTCCCGCCGCTCTCGAGGGTCTGGGGCCCGTCGGGTTGGTCGCTGGCGCCCGCGCCGAGCCGGTCGTAGGAACAGGCCCGGTCCTTCTCGCCCAGGGTCTTCTGGAGGCCGGCCAGCTTGTCCAGCCCGTCACCGCCCCCGTGCAGAAGAACGACGACCGGCTTGCCCTTCGCCTGATCACCCGAACAGGACACGTTCACCGACCGGCCGTCGACCTTGATCTTCTCGGTGCCGGTGAACGAACCCTTGTCGTCCGCCCCGGCACCGTCGGTGGTCGCGCTCGCGGACGGCTTCGAATCCGCACTCGAGGCTTCCTCGCAGCCGACAAGCCCCGCACCGGCCACGGTGCAGACCAGCGCGATCGCGACGGACGCCTTGCCATTGCGGATCATGTTGCACTCCTCATAAGGGAATTGACGCGGCGAAGGACGACTCGCGCGGGATCGCGGCGGACACCGGAACCGCTCCTTCGCCGGGGCCGCGACCCGAGCGCCGCGACTGCACCGAACGCTACGGATCCGGTGATCGGGAATCGTCACCCCACGGTGGACACCTGCGCGTAGCTCGCACGGGGGACAGATCCCCCACCAGGGGGTCCCGCCCCCACGCCAACTCAGAGGACGGCCACACCGAACGCCGCCAGGCAGACCACACAGACCACCGCCGCGACCCCCGCGCGCACCGGCAGCGCACGCGGGCGCGCCGTGTCCAGTGCCACCATCCGCCGGTGCGCCACCCACAGGAAAGCCACCCACACCAGCGCGCCCAGCGCCGCCGCGACGACCCCCGCCGCCGTCACGTCGTCCCGTACGACCGCTCTGCCCGCGAGCACCGCCACGACCGTGTACGTCAGGGTCGTACGCCGCCAGGCCAGCCGGGTCCGCTCCGGCTGGAGGCCGGGGTCCCGCGCGGCCCCGGGCGCGGGCGGGCTCCCCATCAGCCGGACCGGTCGATCAACACCACGACCAGCATGATCACGGCGACGGCGGCGACCGACAGACCCAGCAGCGTCGGGAACGGCGTCACCGGCAGGTCCTCGCCCCGGCGCATCGCCCGCTCGCTGCGCACCCATTGGCTGATCGCCCGCAGCGCGCTCAGCGCGCCGATGGCGAAGAGGACCACGGCCAGCCCCACCCGGACCCCCCAGCGCAGGTCGGGCAGGAACTGGTCCACCGCGAACCCGCCGCCCACCAGGGCGAGCGCGGTACGGATCCAGGCGAGGAACGTGCGTTCGTTGGCGAGCGAGAAGCGGTAGTCGGGGGTCGTGCCCTCGTCGCTGATCCGCCGGGGCGCGAACCACAGACGCAGGCTCCGTACAAAGTCGATCACCCGTCGCACCTTACGGCCCGGCCCACAGCAGGGAGCCGGGCGCCGTCACGCGCGGGTCGCCCTGAGCCGTTCGTACGCCGCCAGGCCGTCCGGCGTCCACAGCCACCCGCCGTCGGCCGCGCTCCGCGCCAGCCGACGGTCCAACTCCTCCTCCGTGAGGAAGGCGTGCCAGTCGATCTCCTCCACCTGCGGGGAGACCGGGAACAGGCAGCGGACCTCGTAGACGCGCGACCACCAGCCCTGCCCGCCGCCCCCGGGCTCGTACAGGAACGAGAACAGCGGCACGGGGCGCGGCAGACCCGAGACGCCCAGCTCCTCCTCGGCCTCGCGCAGCGCCGCGTCGTCGTACGTCTCGCCCGCGCCGACGACTCCGCCCACGAACATGTCGTGGTGGGACGGGAAGACGAGCTTGGTCGCGGTCCTGCGGTGGACGAAGACGCGGTCGTCCGCGTCGCGCGCCAGGATGAAGGCGCAGCGGTGCCGCAGCCCCTTCGCGTATGCCTCGCCGCGCGTGGCCTGCCGGACGACACGGTCGTTCTCGTCGACGATGTCGAGGATTTCGTCAGCGGCGCTCATGAGGGACAGCCTGGCATGCCGAACAGTTGACTCGTTACCGGCCCGTACGGAAGATCGGACCACCTCAGTCGCCCCGAGAAGGTGGGAACCCATGGCGTACGACGCTGATGTGATCGTGATCGGCGCGGGACTGGCGGGGCTGGTCGCCACCGCCGAACTCGTCGACGCCGGGCGTTCGGTCATCCTGCTCGACCAGGAGCCCGAGGGGTCCATCGGCGGACAGGCGCACTGGTCTTTCGGCGGGCTGTTCCTCGTGGACTCCCCCGAGCAGCGGCGGCTGCGCGTCAAGGACAGCCGTGAACTCGCGCTCCAGGACTGGCTCGGCACGGCCGGCTTCGACCGCGAGGAGGACAACTGGCCGCGCAAATGGGCGGAGGCGTACGTGGACTTCGCCGCCGGGGAGAAGCGCTCCTGGCTGCGCGAGCGCGGCGTGCGGTTCTTCCCGGTCGTCGGCTGGGCCGAGCGCGGCGGCTACGGGGCGCGCGGGCACGGCAACTCCGTGCCGCGCTTCCACATCACCTGGGGGACCGGTCCCGGAGTCGTCGAGCCGTTCGAGCGGAAGGTGCGCGAAGGCGTCGCCAAGGGCCTGGTGACGTTCCGCTTCCGGCACCGGGTCACCGGACTCGGTGCCACCGCCGGCGCCGTCGACACCGTGACGGGTGAGGTGCTGGAGCCGAGCGACGCCGAACGCGGCACGGCCAGCAGCCGCGTCATGGCCGGCGCGTTCGAACTCAGGGCGCAGGCCGTGATCGTGACCTCCGGCGGTATCGGCGGCAACCACGACCTCGTCCGCGCCCAGTGGCCCGAACGCCTCGGCGCCCCGCCCGAGAAGATGCTCTCCGGTGTGCCCGCCCATGTCGACGGCCTGATGCTCGGCATCACCGAGCGGGCCGGTGCCCACCACATCAACCGCGACCGGATGTGGCACTACACGGAGGGCATCGAGAACTGGAACCCGATCTGGTCCAGGCACGGCATTCGGATCCTGCCCGGCCCCTCGTCGCTGTGGCTCGACGCGCGCGGCCGGCGGCTGCCGGTGCCGCTGTTCCCCGGCTTCGACACCCTCGGCACGCTCGACCACATCATGCACTCGGGCCACGACCACACCTGGTTCGTCCTCAACCAGCGCATCATCGGCAAGGAGTTCGCGCTCTCGGGCTCCGAGCAGAACCCCGACCTGACGGGGAAGTCCGTCCGCGACGTGATCAACCGGGCGCGGCAGGACGTGCCGGGACCGGTGAAGGCGTTCATGGACAGCGGCGCGGACTTCGTCGTGGAGAAGGATCTGTCCGCGCTCGTACGCGGCATGAACGCGCTCACCGAGAAGCCGCTGATCGACGAGGCCGAACTGCGCCGGGAGATCACCGCCCGCGACCGGGAGGTCGCGAACCCGTTCACCAAGGACCTTCAGATGACGGCCGTCCGGGGGGCGCGCGCGTATCTGGGCGACAAGCTGATCCGTACGGTGGCGCCGCACCGCATCCTCGACCCCAAGGCCGGTCCGCTGATCGCCGTACGGCTGCACATCCTCACCCGCAAGTCGCTCGGCGGCCTGGAGACCGACCTGTCGTCGCGCGTTCTGCGGCAGGACGGGACGGCGCTGTCGGGCGTGTACGCGGCGGGGGAGGCGGCCGGCTTCGGCGGGGGCGGGATGCACGGATACCGCTCGCTGGAGGGGACGTTCCTGGGCGGCTGCATCTTCTCGGGCCGGGCGGCGGGCCGGGCGGCGGCGGAGGCGGTGGGCTGAGGTGCGGGCCGGGCCGCGGGCCGGGGCGCGGGCGCTGGGCCGAGGCGGCGGGCCGGCGTACGGCCACCGGGCCACCGCGCTACCGGCGTTCCACCACGCGGAAGCGTTCCGCCACCACCAGCGTGCCGTCGTGGACCGTGAACGACGGGTCGCCCAGCGCCTCACGCATCTCGTCGCTGTGCCAGAACGCCTCGTGGCCCGCGCGCCAGGCCTCGACCGACTCGTATCCCTCGCCCTCGTCGAGCGCGTGCTGGAGATCGACCTGCCCCAGCGGCAGCACCCGTACCTCCGTCAGCTCCGTCACGGCGACCTCACGGCCCTGCGAGTCGATCAGCGCCGAGCGTTCACCGACCGGCGGCAGCTCCTCCTTCTCCGCCTCGTACTCGGCCAGCAGGCCCGTCGTCGAGACCTTCTCCCCGCGAAGCACGGCGGCGACCAGCTGATCGCGCAGCGGCCCGGGGAAGGCGAGCAGAAAGGGCGGGAGGGGTTCGCGGTGCTCCTGGGATTTCTCCATGGGCGTCAGTCTGCCGGATTCTGACGAAACCATGACGTAATCCCGGCGCCCCTGGTTTCCTGCCCCCGGTGGTGTTCGAATCAACAGGTGACCACTCCACAGGGCGACCCGGAGGGCACGCCCGTCGGGCGGCGCCTGGTGCTCTCCATGCTCGGACTCGGCGCGGCGGGCGTCGTCACCGCGCCGTACCTCCAGCGCGGACTCGAAGCCTTCCTCGGCGCGGCGTCCGACCGTGATCCGACGGGGCTGACCGGGCTGCTGCCCAACGGGGGCGGGTTCCGCTACTACTCGGTGGCCACCTCCGTACCCCGCAAGGGTCCCGAGAACTACCGGCTGACGGTGGACGGGCTGGTCGACCGGCCCACCACGTACACGCTCGACGCCCTGCGGAAGCTGCCGCAGACCCGCATGGTCCGGGACGTGCAGTGCGTCACCGGCTGGCGGGTGCCGGACACGCCGTTCGAGGGTGTGCGGCTGTCGCGGATCCTCGACGCGGCGGGGGTGCGGCCCGACGCGAAGGCGATCCGCTTCACGTGCTTCGACGGCACGTACAGCGAGAGCCTGACCATGGAGCAGGCCAGGCGCCCCGATGTGCTGGTGGCGCTGAAGATGCAGGACAAGCCGGTGGAGCACTCGCACGGCGGTCCGGTACGGCTCTACGTCGCGCCCATGTACTTCTACAAGTCGGCGAAATGGCTTTCCGGGATCTCCGTCACCTCCGACGTCCGCCCCGGCTACTGGGAGGAGCGCGGCTATGACGTCGACGCCTGGGTCGGGCGGTCCAACGGCCGCACCGACACCCCGACGGTCTGACCGGCAGAACGACCGGCAGAACGACCTGCCGGAAGACCTGCCGGACGACCGGCACGACGACCCGTCGGACACGACGCGCCGGCTGCGGCGGCGGTTCAGCCGCGCCGAGCGGCTGGTCCACCGCACCACGGCCGCGCTGATGCTGCTGTGCGTGGTGACGGCGGCCTGTCTGTACGTGCCGCAGCTCGCCGAACTCGTCGGCCGCCGCTATCTGGTGGTCACCCTGCACCAGTGGTCGGGGCTGCTGCTGCCCGCGCCGTTCCTCGTGGGTCTCGCGTCCCCGTCGTTCCGCGCGGATCTGCGGCGCCTGAACCGTTTCGCGCCGCACGACAAGGAGTGGCTGCGGGCGGTACGGCGGCGTGACTTCCGGCCGGAATCGCGCTCGTCGGGCAAGTTCAACGCCGGGCAGAAGGTGTACGCGGGCTGGATCGCCGGAGCCGTACTGGTCATGCTCGCCACCGGCCTGATGATGTGGTTCACCGGGCTGACACCGCTGGTGTGGCGGACGAGCGCCACGTTCGTGCACGACTGGCTGTCGCTGGCCGTGGGGCTCGTGCTCGTCGGGCACATCGGGATGGCGTTCGCCGACCCGCAGGCGCGTCGCGGCATGCGGACCGGATCGGTGGAACGGCCGTGGGCGGAGCGGGAGCACCCTCTGTGGAAGGAAGAGGAATGACCCGCCCCGCCGGCCCCGCCATGTCGAATCCGCGCTAAAGGATCAGCGACAGCAGCATCACGAAGCCGAGACCGACCACGGAGATGATCGTCTCCATCACCGACCAGGTCTTGATCGTCTGGCCGACGTCCATCCCGAAGTACTCCTTCACCAGCCAGAATCCGGCATCGTTCACATGGCTGAAGAAGAGCGATCCGGCGCCGATCGCGAGCACCAGCAGCGCCGCGTGCGAGGTCGACATGTCCGCGGCGAGCGGCGCCGCCAGGCCGGCGGCGGAGATCGTCGCGACCGTCGCCGAACCGGTCGCCAGCCGGATCGCCACGGCGATCAGCCATCCCAGCAGCAGCGCCGGGATCGCCCAGTTCTCGGAGAACTCCAGGATCATCTGGCCGACGCCGGCGTCGATCAGGGTCTGCTTGAAACCGCCGCCCGCGGCGACGATCAGCAGCACGCCCGCGATGGGCCCGAAGGACTTCTCGACGGTCGAGGCGAGCCGGTCCTTGGTGAATCCGGCGGCGCGCCCCAGGGTGAACATGCCGACCAGTACGGCGGCGAGCAGCGCGATCAGCGGGGAGCCGACGACATCGGCGACCTTCTGGACCTGGTTCTCCGGGTCGTCCACGACGATGTCGACCAGTGCCTTGACCAGCATCAGGACGACCGGCAGCAGGACCGTCGCGACGGTGGCGCCGAAGCTCGGGCGCCGGTCGGTCTCTTCGGACGGGCGCTTCTCCAGCGTCTGGAGCATCCGCTCGGGCGGCTGGATGTCCACCCAGCGCGCGGCGTAACGGGAGAACAGCGGACCGGCGATGATCACCGTCGGTATGGAGATGACGAGGCCCAGCGCCAGGGTGACGCCGAGGTCGGCGCCGATGGCGTCGATCGCGACCAGCGGGCCGGGGTGCGGCGGGATCAGTCCGTGCATGACGGAGAGGCCGGCCAGCGCCGGGATACCGATCCGCATCAGGGAGAAGTTGCCGCGCTTGGCGACCAGCAGCACCACCGGTATCAGCAGCACGATGCCGACCTCGAAGAACAGCGGCAGCCCGATCACCGAGGCGATGAGGACCATCGCCCAGGGCATCGCGCGCCCGCTCGCCCGGCTGAGGATCGTGTCGACTATCTGGTCGGCGCCGCCCGAGTCCGCGAGCAGCTTGCCGAGTATCGCGCCGAGCGCGATCAGCACGCCGACACCGGCGACGGTGGAGCCGAGACCGGCGGAGAAGCTGGTGATCGTGTCGCCCAGGGACGCGCCGGCGAAGGCGCCGAGTGCCAGCGTGCCGATGGTCAGGGCGAGAAAGGCGTGCACCTTGAACTTGGTGATGAGCAGGACGATGACGGCAATACCGGCGAGAACGGCGATGCCCAGCTGCGTGTTGCCGGCCGAGGTGATCGGTTCTACGGCGTCCGCTGCCAGCGTCTCGACACTGAGACTGGTCACGGTGGTTCCTTAATTCGGGGAGTTGGGGGAGTTGGGGGATTCTCTGGCGGGGGGCTTGCGTGCCCGTCAGGCGGGTTCGGGCTGTTGGGGACGGTCCAGGCGGCGAAGCGCGGCGACACCCCGTTCGGCGATCTCCTCGGGGGTGCCCGTCACATCGACGGTGACGCCCGCCTCGTCGTCGCCGAGCGGCTGCAACGTGGCGAACTGTGAATCCAGCAGGGCGGTCGGCATGAAGTGCCCCTTGCGGCCCGCCATCCGACGCTCGATCAGCGCGCGGTCTCCCGTGAGATGCAGGAAGACGGCGTCGGGCGCCGCCGCCCGCAGCCGGTCGCGGTAGGCGCGCTTGAGCGCCGAACTGCTGACCACACCGCCGAGACCGGCCCGGCCGTGCGCCCAGTGCCCGATCGCGTCGAGCCAGGGCCGGCGGTCGTCGTCTTCGAGCGGGGTGCCGGCCGACATCTTGGCGATGTTCTCCGGGGGGTGGAAGTCGTCGCCCTCGGCGTACGGGACGCCCAGTGCGGCGGCCAGCAGGGGACCGACGGTGGTTTTGCCGGTGCCTGCCACGCCCATCACCACAACGACGTGGGGGGTGCTCATCTGATGCCTCGCTGTCTTCACGTGCTCCGCTGCCTCCGCGCTACTGAAACCCATATGTACGACGTATTCAAGGTGTCGTAACCCACACGTCATATTTTTTCTTCGCCGTACCCGCCCCGTAGGCTTCCGTCATGACCACAGAAGGCCGGGGCCTGCATACCCATGTGCTCGACACCCTCGGTCTCGCCATCACGGGGGGCGAGTACCCCGAGGGGGGCGTCGTGCGCACCGACGAGGTCGCCCAGCGCTTCGACGTCTCGCGCACCGTCGTACGCGAAGTGGTCCGCGTCCTGGAGTCGATGCACCTCGTGCAGTCACGGCGCCGCGTCGGAGTCACGGTGCGGCCCGCCCGCGAGTGGAACGTCTACGACCCACGGGTCATCCGCTGGCGGCTCGCGGGCAGCGACCGGCCGCGCCAACTGCGCTCCCTGACCGTGCTGCGCTCCGCGATCGAGCCGGTCGCCGCCGGTCTCGCCGCCCTGCACGCCACGCCCGAGCAGTGCGCCGCCCTCACCGAGCAGGCCCTCGGGATGGTCGCCACATCACGCGGCCACCAGCTGGAGGGCTATCTCCGGCACGACATCGCCTTCCACCGGGTGGTCCTCGACGCGTCGGGCAACGAGATGTTCGCGCGGCTCGGCGACGTGGTCGCGGAGGTCCTGACGGGCCGTACGCGGCACGAGGTGATGTTCCACGACCCGGACCCGGCGGCCGTGACCCTGCACGTACGGGTCGCCGAGGCCGTACGGGAGCGGGATGCGGCCCGCGCGGAGGAACTGACACGGGAGATCGCCGTCGGCGCCCTCCAGGAACTCGACGTACTGGCACCCTGACCGGGGTCGCGCACCGCCGCGACGGTGTCAGACTTGCCTCTTCAGGCTCGATGGAGAGGCAGGTCCTGGCATGTCGCAGCAGGTGCAAGGCGTCGTGGCGCCCGGCAAGAACGAGGCGGTGCGGGTCGAGACGATCGTGATCCCCGATCCCGGCCCCGGTGAGGCCGTGGTGAAGATCCAGGCGTGCGGTGTCTGCCACACCGATCTGCACTACAAGCAGGGCGGGATCAACGACGACTACCCCTTCCTCCTCGGACACGAGGCGTCGGGAGTGGTCGAGTCGGTCGGCGACGGTGTCACCGACGTCGCTCCCGGTGACTTCGTCATTCTCAACTGGCGCGCCGTCTGCGGCAGTTGTCGGGCGTGTCTGCGGGGCAGGCCCTGGTACTGCTTCAACACCCACAACGCGAAGCAGAAGATGACCCTGACGGACGGCACCGAGCTGTCCCCCGCGCTCGGCATCGGGGCCTTCGCGGAGAAGACCCTCGTCGCCGCCGGGCAGTGCACCAAGGTCGACCCGGCCGTCTCACCGGCAGTCGCCGGTCTGCTGGGCTGCGGCGTCATGGCCGGCATCGGCGCGGCGATCAACACCGGCAACGTCGGCCGGGGCGACTCCGTCGCCGTCATCGGCTGCGGCGGGGTCGGCGACGCGGCGATCGTCGGCAGCCGGCTCGCGGGCGCGGCCCGGATCATCGCCGTCGACGTCGACGACCGCAAGCTGGCCACGGCGAGGACGATGGGCGCCACCCACACCGTCAACTCCCGCTCCACCGACGCCGTCGAGGCGATCCGGGAGCTGACCGGTGGCTTCGGCGCCGACGTCGTCATCGAGGCGGTCGGCCGCCCGGAGACGTACGAACAGGCCTTCTACGCACGCGACTTGGCCGGCACGGTCGTCCTGGTCGGCGTCCCCACCCCCGAGATGAAGCTCGAACTGCCGCTGCTCGACGTCTTCGGACGCGGCGGCTCGCTCAAGTCGTCCTGGTACGGCGACTGTCTGCCCTCCCGCGACTTCCCCATGCTCATCGACCTGCACCAGCAGGGCCGTATCGACCTGGGGGCGTTCGTCACCGAGACCATCGGACTCGGCGACGTCGAGAAGGCGTTCGCCCGGATGCACGAGGGCGACGTCCTGCGTTCGGTGGTGACGCTCTGATGGCCGCCCGTATCGACCATCTCGTCACCTCGGGCACCTTCTCGCTCGACGGCGGCACCTGGGACGTCGACAACAACGTCTGGATCGTCGGCGACGACACCGAGGCGATCGTCATCGACGCGGCCCACGACGCCGAGGCCATCGAGCGGGCGCTGGGCGGCCGGACGCTGCGCGCCGTCGTCTGCACCCATGCCCACAACGACCACATCGACGCGGCCCCGGCCCTCGCCGCCGCTACCGGCGCGCCGATCCTGCTCCACCCGGACGACCTCGCGCTGTGGAAGCAGACCCACCCGGACCGCCTCCCGGACGGCGAACTCGCCGACGGCCAGGCCCTGTCGGTGGCCGGCACCACCCTGACGGTGCTGCACACACCGGGCCACGCGCCCGGCGCCGTCTGTCTGTACGCCCCCGGCCTGTCCACGGTCTTCACCGGTGACACGCTCTTCCAGGGCGGGCCCGGCGCCACCGGGCGGTCCTTCTCGCACTTCCCGACGATCATCGAGTCGATCCGCGAGCGGCTGCTGACACTGCCTCCGGAGACGGTGGTCCGTACCGGCCACGGCGACTCGACCACCATCGGCGACGAGGCGCCGCAGCTGGACGAGTGGATCAGGTCCGGCGGCTGAGAACGCTGCACGAACAGCGAAAAGCCCCTGCTGAGCAGGGGCTTTTCGGTGAGTGTCCGAGGGGGGACTTGAACCCCCACGCCCGATAAAGGGCACTAGCACCTCAAGCTAGCGCGTCTGCCATTCCGCCACCCGGACAAGGTGTCCGCCGGGCGACCAGAGGCCGTTCCGACGTGGAAAACCATAGCAAACATCGGGCACTGCCCGATCCCGCCCCGGTGGGAGGATGGGGCGACCACCGGCAACGACAGCGGGAGTGAGCAGCGTGAGCGAGTCGAACACGGGCCGGACGGTCTCGGGCGAGGACGAGGTCGTCGACCTCTGCCGCGACCTGATCCGGATCGACACCAGCAACTACGGCGACCACTCGGGTCCCGGCGAACGGCTCGCCGCCGAGTATGTGGCCGAGAAACTTGCCGAGGTGGGACTCGAACCGAAGATCTTCGAGTCGCACAAGGGCCGTGCCTCCACCGTGGCCAGGATCGCCGGCGAGGACCCCTCCAGGCCCGCGCTGCTCATCCACGGCCACACCGACGTCGTCCCCGCCAACGCGGATGACTGGACGTACGACCCGTTCGCCGGCGAGATCGCCGACGGCTGCCTCTGGGGGCGCGGCGCGGTCGACATGAAGGACATGGACGCCATGACCCTCGCCGTGGTGCGGGACAGGCTCCGCAGCGGGCGCAAGCCCCCGCGCGACATCGTCCTCGCCTTCCTGGCCGACGAGGAGGCGGGAGGTACGTACGGGGCGCGACACCTGGTCGACAACCACCCCGATCTCTTCGAGGGCGTCACCGAGGCGATCAGCGAGGTCGGCGGCTTCTCCTTCACCGTCAACGAGAACCTGCGGCTGTATCTCGTCGAGACGGCGCAGAAGGGCATGCACTGGATGCGGCTGACCGTGGACGGCACCGCCGGCCACGGCTCGATGACCAACACCGACAACGCCATCACCGAACTCTGCGAAGCGGTGGGACGGCTGGGCCGGCACGAGTGGCCGGTGCGGATGACCAAGACCGTGCGGTCCTTCCTGGACGAACTGTCCGACGCGCTCGGTGTCCCGCTCGACCCGGAGGACATGGAGGGCACCCTCGCGACGCTCGGCGGCATCGCGAAGATGATCGGCGCCACCCTGCGCAACTCCGCCGCCCCCACCATGCTCGGCGCGGGCTACAAGGTGAACGTGATCCCCGGCCAGGCGACCGCCCATGTCGACGGCCGCTTCCTGCCCGGCTACGAGGAGGAGTTCCTCGCCGACATCGACCGGATCCTCGGCCCGCGCGTGCGCCGCGAGGACGTGCACGGCGACAAGGCCCTGGAGACCAGCTTCGACGGCAAGCTCGTGGACGCCATGCAGACCGCGCTCGTCGCCGAGGACCCGATCGCGCGGGCCGTCCCTTACATGCTCTCGGGCGGCACGGACGCCAAGTCCTTCGACGACCTCGGCATCCGCGGCTTCGGCTTCGCCCCGCTCAAGCTCCCGCCGGAGCTGGACTTCGCCGGGATGTTCCACGGTGTGGACGAGCGGGTGCCGCTGGACGGTCTGAAGTTCGGTGTACGGGTGCTCGACCGCTTCATCGACGCCTGCTGAGCCGGGTATTCGACAGCGCGTACGCACTGGACTGAAAAGGGTGAATGCGACCATACGCTCGTAGCCTGATTACTTCCTTCTCGTTACAGGTGTGCGGTCCGAGGTTGGGACCGCGTTTGCCAACAAGGAGGAATAATGATCAAGAAGGTCGTCGCCGCTGCGGCTGCCACCGGCAGTCTCGTGCTCGCGGGCGCGGGCATGGCCGTTGCCGACTCCGGTGCCCAGGGTGCCGCTGTCGGGTCCCCCGGTGTGCTCTCGGGCAATGTCGTTCAGGTGCCCATCCACATTCCGGTGAATGTCTGCGGCAACACGGTCTCCGTGATCGGGCTGCTGAACCCCACCTTCGGCAACACCTGCGTCAACGCGTGACGTTGTACCTCAACCCGTAAGGGTCTGAGCCCGGGCGGCCCCGGAGTGCGCGCCATGCACTCCGGGGCCGCTGGGCCTCAATCCCCAGGCGGTCGTGCCGGGGGTAACCGGAAGGCAGAAGGCAGGAACAAGCTATGAGACAGGTCACGCGCAAAGGCCTGATCACCGTGGCGGCGGCCGGTGGCGTACTCGCCATCGGCGGCGGCTACGCGCAGGCGGAGTCGGGTGCGGACGGAACGGCGTCGAACTCCCCGGGCGTGCTGTCCGGGAACAACGTCCAGGTCCCGGTGCACGTCCCGGTCAACGTCTGCGGCAACACCGTCGATGTCGTCGGGGTACTGAACCCCGCCATGGGCAACAGCTGCGCGAACGCGTCCGACGGTGGCCGCGGCTCGCACGGCGGCGGTTCCCAGGGCGGCGGCTCGCACGGCGGCAAGGACCGCCCCCAGGGCAACGGCTCACAGGGCGGGCACGGAGGCCACGGCGGCGGCTCGCACGCCGGGGGAGGCGCCGGCAACTCGCCCGGTGTCGGCTCCGGCAACGTCATCCAGGTGCCGATCGACATCCCCGTGAACGTCTGCGGGAACAGCGTCGACATCATCGGGGTACTGAACCCCGCCTTCGGCAACGAGTGCGCGAACGGCGCGGGCACCCCCGCGCCGCCGCCCGAGAAGCCCGAGGAGCCGGTCACCCCCGAGCCTCCGACGGACAGCGTCGTCCCGCCGACCCCGAACAAGCCGGAGACGCAGGCTGTCGACCGGACCGCTCCGGAGGGCACCGAGGTGCTGGCCCAGACCGGCGCCGGCGGGCTCGGACTGGTGATTCCGGCCGGCGCGGCCCTGCTTCTCGCGGGCAGCGTCATCTACCGCCGCACCCGCGCCGCCGCGTAACAGCGCGGGCACGGCAGGTCTCCGGCCCGGTACGGCACGGGGCGGGTCTCCGCACAGAGCGGGGATCCGCCCCGTCGCCGTTCACCAGGTGGCGCGTACCTGACGGATGATGCGCCGGCGCAGCCGCACTCTGCGACTGCCGTCCCGGTGGAGGCTCAGTCGGTCCATTTCCCAGTGTCCGTACTCGGCGTGGTCGGTCAGCAGGCGGGTCGCGTCGCTGCGGGACACCCCGCGCGGCACGTACACGTCGACAAATTCGTATTCCGGCATCGCATCTATTGTGCGGGCAGAGGCCCGGTACGGATAGCGTCTGCTCTATGTCTGATGCTGCGCAGCCCACGGCTGCCGAGGTACGTGCCGCCGCCGAGGCGGTCAAGGTCGCGCTGGACCGTCACCTCGCGGCGGTCGAACGCCGCACGGGTGAGGACGACCCGGCTGTTTCCGAGGCGTTCAACGCCCTTGCCACCGCGGCGGAGGCGTACGACGAGCGGCTCTACGACCTCTACGACGAGGTCACCCCGTTCGAGATCCCCGGCACGGACGACTCCTTGCCGCCGTACCGGGGCCCCGAGGAGCCGAACGCGCTCAGCGTGCTGATCCGCCGCGACTACGCGGTGGCGGAGCCGCGGAGACTGCTCGCTCAGGCACAGCGCATCGCCGATGTCGACGGGGACGCCGAGACCGTGGCGGTCGTCGGCGCCAGCGTGCACGCCGCTGTGGGCGTGCTCTTCGGCGAGTACGAGCCCGACGAGATCGCGTCCCGGCACAAGGAGTTCGGCCTGGAGGAGGGCGACTCGACACTGTGGGTGTCGGCCGCCGACGATCTTCCGGAGCCCGGTGAATGGCTCAGCGCCCCCTTCGAACAGGCCGATCCGCAGCAGGTCGTCTGCCGGTTCGACGTCAGCTCGGTCTTCGACGAGGACGAATTCGACGGCGTCGGCGGTACCGGCTTCGGCGACCTCGGTGACCTGGAGGAACAGGACGCCTGACAGCGTCGTACGGCGCTCGCGCACTTGGTCGCGACGACGGCCGTGGGGCCCCCCCCCCCGATGGATGGGGGGGCCCCGGGCCGTCGGGGGGGGCCCCGCCGTGACAACCCCCCCAACCCGCGCGGGACCACGACCCACCACACCGGGGAAAGAT
>NZ_JBHXDC010000007.1:132425-391203 GCF_042725135.1 Streptomyces sp. NPDC060366
CCCGCGGGCCGCGGGCGGCGGCCGCCCTCCTCGGGCCGCCCCACGGCTGCGGCGGCCCGCCCCGCGTGTGGGGGGGGGGGCCCCACGGCCGTTCGGGTGGCACCGCTCGTTCACACCCCTCACACGGCGGGCGTCAGCAGGACCTCCAGGAGCGTACGGAGCCGCGTCGTCCGCTCGGCGGCCGGAACCCCGGCCACCGCGTGCGCGAGCGCCTGGTCGACGCCGTGGACCACGGACAGATGGCGCTCGCCCCGGCCGAAGGCCGTGTACACCCAGGGCCGGTTCAGGCCCTGCGCGGCGTCACCGGGCAGGACGACGACGGCGGCCGGCCACCGCATCCCCGCCGCCTGGTGCGCGGTGAGCGCCCAGCCGTGCCGTACGACCGATTCGACCAGCTCCCTGGGCACCACGACGGGCACCCCGTCGCAGTCGAGACGGAGCCCTTCCGCGTCCGCCGACACGACCGAGCCCGTCAGGGTCCGGCCCGGGGCGGGCACATAGGCGACCCGGTCGTCCGGGTCGAAACCGCCGAACCGGCCGGGACCGGGATTCAGCCGCTCCTTGAGGGCCGTGTTCAGCGCGCGCGTTCCCACCGCGCCGCCGTGCCCGACCGTGATCACCTGCGTCTGCCCGGACGGCACACCGATGGCGCGCGGCACGGAGTCCGCGACGAGCTGCACCGTACGGTGCACGGCCTCACCCGCGTCGCGTACGGGCACGATCACGATCTCCTTGCCGGGGGCCTCGACCTGGTTCAGCTCACCGATGCCGATACCGGACACCAGCTCGCCGAGCGGCCCGGGGTCGGGCGTGCGCGAGGCGATCTGCGGGCACACACGGGCCGCCAGCAGATCCGCGAAGACCCGCCCGGCACCTGCCGACCACAGCACCCCGGGGTCGCCGGAGAGGACCAGCCGCGCGCTGTCGGGCAGCGACTCGACCAGCACCGTCGCCGTCTCCACGTCCAGTTGGGGCGCGTCGAGGACGACGAGGAGGTCGAGGTCCAGCGCCCCGTCCGCATCCCGCCCCGGCCCCTCCGTGCCGGACAGCAGCCCCGCGACGGTGACCGCCCCCGGCCCCAGCCGGCGTCGGCCGTTCTCGCTGTGCGCGGCGACGACCGGCCGCAGACCGAGCGTGCGCACGGCCTCGGCGAGGGCCACCGGCTCGGCACGCGCGGCCTCGCCACCCGTGTGGACCACCAGACCGTGTCCGGCGACCGCGCGGATCAGCTCGGCGGCCGAGGGCGACGGGGCCTGCGCCGCCGCCTCGTCCCAGGACGCCCCCTGGACGGTCTTCACCAGCCGGGCCAGACCGTCGGCGAGGCTCTCCTCGGCGAGGGCGTACCGGTCGAGTCCGAGCAGGACGGGTACGGCCGGACCGTCGGCGGCGCCGCCCGCGTCTTCGTCTTCCGCCGTCTCGTCCTCCGTGTCCCCGTCGGCGTCCTCGACGCCGTCCTGGAACACCAGCACGGCGCCCTCCGCGATCGCGTGCTGGAGCGCCTGGTCCGGATCGGGCACCGACCGCTCCGCCAGCGCGGCCCGCACCGCCGGGAACGTGAGCGCGGTGTGTCCCTGAAGGGCGGCGCGCTCAAGCAGCCAGCCGACGAGAGCGGCGGACCGCCGCTCGTCACCGGGACCGCATGCGTCACCGAGGAGCGCGCGGGCGAAACCGTCGGCCTGTTCGGGCCGGACACCGGGGACGGACAGCAACAGCCACGGATCCCCGCGCAGCGCGTCGCCGGCCCGCTCCCCGAGCGTGGCGGTGACCTGTGGGGCCAGCGTGCCCGGCGCACCGCCTTCGGCGAGCACGGCGGCGACGGCCGCCACGGCCTCCGGAGCGGTCGCGGGGGCGCCGGAGGCGGCGCGGGCGGACTCGGGAGCCAGGGGCCGGTTCTGAGCCGGTACGGCGGGGGCCGCGGGCTCGGGAGCGGCGGCGGGTGCCACCGGGCGGGCCGGGGCCGCCCGACCGCCCTCCATGGCCCGTACGGCGGCGAGCAGATCCGCCGCCTGCCCGCTGAGCTTGGCGCCCGCGGGGATCGGGCCCTCCTTCTCGGCCTTCCGCCGCGCGATCCGCTCGCGCAGCTCACGCTGGGCGGCGATCTCGGCCTCGGCCTCGGACGGTTGCGCCGCCGCGTCCCCGGCGGGAGTCGCCCCGCCCGGTGCGCCGTCCTCGCCCGCCTTCGCGTCCTCGTCGGGTGTGACCCCGTCCCCGGCGGACGCCGACGCGTCCTCGGCCTCGCCTTCGCCCCCCGAGGGTGTGGCTCCGTCCGGCGCGCCTGATACGGCGTCGCCGTCGACGGCGACCGCGTCCCCGGCGGACGCCGCCCCGTCCTCGCTCCCGGCGGGCTCCGCGTCGCTCACCGGGTCGTTCACGGCTGCACCGTCCCCGCCCGTCGCTGACGGCGACCCGGCCTCCTCCGCGACTGCGGTGTCGCGGTCCTCGGCGGGGGATCCGGGGGTCGTCCCCCGGGAAGG
Organism: Streptomyces sp. NPDC060366; assembly: GCF_042725135.1. Lineage (NCBI taxonomy): Bacteria > Bacillati > Actinomycetota > Actinomycetes > Kitasatosporales > Streptomycetaceae > Streptomyces > Streptomyces sp. NPDC060366. The sequence goes on from NZ_JBHXDC010000007.1 coordinate 134,900, forward strand.
CACAGTCACAGCGTGCTCCAGTCCTGATCGGGATAGCGGTGCACGGGCGCCGACACGTCGTCGAGCGCCTGGCAGATCTCGTCGGGAAGCCTAAGGCTCTCCACTGACAGCGCGGCCGTGAGCTGCCGCGCGTTGCGCGCCCCGACGATCGGGGCGACCACACCCGGCCGGTCCCTGACCCACGCCAGCGCCACCTCCAGCGGCGTCGTCGCCAGACCCTCCGCCGCCGTCACCACCGCGTCCACGATGCGGCTCGCCGGTTCGTCGAGATACGGCTCGACGAACGGCGCCAACTGCACCGACGCGCCACGGGAGTCGGCGGGCGTGGAGTGCCGGTACTTGCCCGTCAGCACCCCCCTGCCGAGCGGCGACGAGGGCAGCAGTCCCACCTCCAGATCGACGGCCGCCGGCAGCACCTCGCGCTCCACCCCCCGTTGCAGCAGGGAGTACTCCATCTGTGTGCTGGCCAGCCGGGTCCGTACCCCGGGCGAGGCAAGCTGCCAGGTCGCCGCCTTGGCGAGCTGCCAGCCCGAGAAGTTCGACACCCCCGCGTATCTGGCCCGGCCGCTGCTCACGGCTATGTCGAGCGCTTGGAGCGTCTCCTCCAACGGCGTCCCGGTGTCGAACGCGTGGAGCTGCCAGAGATCGACATGATCGGTCCCCAGCCGCTCCAGCGAGGCGTCCAGGGCGGAGAGCAGATGCCCGCGCGACCCGTTGAAGCGTCTGTACGGATCCGGCACGCTGCCCGCCTTCGTGGCGATCACCAGATCCCGGCGCGGCAGGAGTCTGTCCACGAGCTGCCCGAGCAGATACTCGGCCTCACCGCCCCCGTAGACGTCGGCGGTGTCGACGAGAGTGCCGCCCGCCTCCCAGAAAGCCTTCAACTGGTCGGCGGCGTCGTGCTCGTCGGTGTCGCGCCCCCAGGTCAGCGTGCCGAGTCCGATCCGGGACACTCGCAGGCCGGTACGGCCGAGATGCCTCTGCTCCATGACCGCTGAGATTACTGGCCGTGGCCCCACTCGCAGTGAGCCTGTGGACAACCCGCCCCCGGCGGGCGCCCGATGCCGCCCCTGACGGATGCCGGCACCACGCGCTAGAGTCCCGGCACAGGGACGTTACTGATCAGTAAGGGAGTGGTTATGCGGCTCGGCATCAATCTCGGCTACTGGGGCGCCGGCATGGACAGCGACAACCTCGCCGTCGCCCAGGAGGCCGACCGGCTCGGCTACGACGTCTGCTGGGCCGCCGAGGCGTACGGCTCCGACGTCCCCACCGTGCTGAGCTGGGTCGCCGCCCAGACTGCGAACATCGACGTCGGCTCGGCGATCATGCAGATCCCGGCCCGCCAGCCCGCCATGACCGCGATGACGGCCGCCACGCTGGACTCTCTCTCCGGCGGCCGGTTCCGCCTCGGCCTCGGCGTCTCCGGACCGCAGGTCTCCGAGGGCTGGTACGGCGTGAAGTTCGACAAGCCGCTGGCCCGCACCCGCGAATACGTCGAGATCGTCCGCCGCGCGATGTCCCGCGAGCGCCTCTCCTACGAAGGCGAGCACTGGACCCTGCCGCTGCCCGGCGGCCCCGGAAAGCCGCTCAAGCTCACGGTTCACCCCGAGCGCGAGCACATCCCCCTCTACATCGCCGCGATCGGCCCCAAGAACCTGGAACAGACCGGTGAGATCGCCGACGGCGCCCTGCTGATCTTCCCCTCGGCCGAGCATCTTGAGGAGACAGCGCTCAGGCATCTGCGCGCGGGCCGGGAGAAGGCCGGTCTGACCATGGACGGATTCGACGTCTGCCCGACCCTGCCGATCGCACTGGGCGACGACATCGACGCGCTGGCCGACATGTTCCGCCCGTACACCGCGCTCTACGTGGGCGGCATGGGCAGCCGTAAGCAGAACTTCTACAACCAGCTGGCCCGGCGCATGGGGTACGAGCGCGAGGCCGCGGAGATCCAGGACAAGTACCTGAGCGGCGACAAGGACGGGGCCGGGGCTGCCGTACCGCACCAGCTGATCGACTCGACCACGCTGCTCGGTTCCGTGGAGCGGATCGCCGACCGGATGAAGGCGTACGCCGCGGCCGGTGTCACGACGCTGACGCTCGCTCCCGCGGGCTTCACCCTCGACGAACGGCTCGCGGCCCTGCGCGCGGGCACCGAGGCCCTGGAACTGGCCGGTCTCGTCACCTGAGCGCGCCAAAAACAGGCCCGAACGCGCCCGAACGCGCCTGATCACGTTCCGAGGCGCGTCCGAGCGGCTGAGAGGTCCGCGGCCGTGGTGGGGGCTCGGGGGGTCTTCCCCGCCACGGCCGTCATGAAGGACAACGCCCCGCCCCTCCACCCGGTTACGCGCCCCCGCATACGTACGGACGTGCCCCCGCGTCTCCCTCCTTCGGCCGAGTCGGGGCCCTGAGCTGTTGCCTGTTCCGCCGTGTCGGATTTGACTCCTTGTGCGGGTGTCTGTGGGGACATCCGGCATGGAGGTGGCATTCGATGTTCTCGGCCCGAGGCCTGTTCGAGGAAATCCTCGACAACGACGACTCCTTCCGGCTCTTCTGCTCCATCGCGGCCAGCGGCGAGGCCCAGGGCGGCTGGGAGAACGGCCGTATCGCCGCACTGGTGCCCGAAGGGATGCGGGATCTCGCACCCAAGATCACCCGGCACGGCGCCGACGAGGAAAAACACGGCCGGATCTTCGACGCGCTGCTCAAGCGGCGAGGTCTGGAGCCGGTCGACGTCCCGCCCGCCACCGACTACACGATGCTGCTCGAACAGCGGGGTATCGGCCTCCCGCACGACAAGCTGCGCCGGGACGACCCGCTGACCGAGGACGACGTCGTCGTCTACCTCTGCCACAGCCGGGTGACCGAACAGCGCGCCGCCGACCAGATGGACATGCTGGTGAAGTACTTCGGCGACCACCCGCTCGTCGGCAACGCCATCAAGATCATCAGCGCCGACGAGGTCAACCATCTCGCGTACTGCCACGAGGAGTTGCTGCGCCTCGCGCGCCGGGGTCACGGCCGCACCATCCACCGGGTGCTCCAGGAGAGCGCGCGGGCCGAGATCCGGATCTACCGCGATGTGAGCCTCGCCGTGATGGACCACATGGGACGCGTGCTGGGCTGGCCGCGGGCCAAGTCGGTGCTGCTGGCCGCCGGGATCCACGGTCTGTACGCGGTGGAGCGGGCGGGAGCCTGGCGGCGGATGGTCAGCCTCTCGATGCCGGAGCGCCGCGACGCGCTGAGCGGCCCGGCGACCGCCCCCGCCTTCTGAGCCGCCGGGCCGTCGGGCTGCCGAGCCGTCGGGCCGCCGGGCCGTCGGGCTGCCGAGCCGTCGGGCCGTCGGGCCGTCGGCGTCAGAGCCAGCCGTTGCGCTTGAACAGCCGGTGCAGGAACGTCACCGCGCCCACCATCAGGACCAGCGCGCCCGGATACCCCCACACCTGCCCGAGTTCGGGCATGTGCTGGAAGTTCATGCCCCAGATCCCCGCGAGCAGCGTCGGCACGGCCGCCATCGCCGCCCAGGCCGAGATCTTGCGCATGTCGTCGTTCTGCCGCACGCCCATCTGCGCGAGATGGGCGGACAGAATGTCCGACAGCAGCCGGTCGAGCCCTTCCACCTGCTCGTTGACGCGCGTCAGATGGTCGTCCACGTCCCGGAAGAACGGCTGCGACCGCTCCTGGACGAACGGCACCCCGGAGCGCGTGAGCCGCGAGATGGGCGCCGCCAGCGGCCCGGCGGCCCGGCGGAACTCCAGCACCTGCCGTTTGAAGGTGTAGATCCGCTCCGCGGCCGGCTGGTCGCCCGCCTCACGGCGGCGTCCGGAGCCGCCCTCGGTGGGCGAGAAGACCTGTGTCTCCAGCTCCTCCAGGTCGACCTGGAGTTCGGCGCCGACATCGAGGTAGTGGTCGACCACCGCGTCACTCACGGCGTAGAGGACCGCGGTGGGCCCGTGCTTGAGCACCTGGGGCTCCGACTCCAGGCGCCGGCGTACGGCGTGCAGGGGCGCGCCCTCGCCGTGCCGGACCGTCACCACGAACGAGTCGCCGATGAAGACCATCAGCTCGCCGCTGGAGACGGTGTCGTGCTCGGAGTCGTACACCACCGGCTTGAGCACCATGAACAGGGAGTCGTCGTAGACCTCCAGCTTGGGCCGCTGATGTGCCTTGAGCGAGTCCTCCACCGCCAGCGGGTGCATGCCGAACTCGCTGCTGACGAGTTCGAACTCGTCCTCCGTCGGCTCGTGCAGCCCCACCCACAGGAAGGCGTTCCCCTCGGCCCGCGCCTCGGCGAGGGCGTCGGACAGATCGGCGGGCCCGTCCGTACGGCGCCCGTCGCGGTAGATGGCACTGTCGACGATCACGCCGGACATTCTTCCCGGGCAGCGGACTTTGACGCACCTCCGTCGCATCCGCGCCGCGCGCCCCGTACGTCCCGCGTCCGCCCTCCGGGCGCCCGCCGCCCCCGTCACCGAAGCGTTTAGGCTGGCCGGCATGGCCACCCTGATCCTCGTACGGCACGGACGCTCCACCGCCAACACCTCGGGCGTCCTCGCCGGCCGGACCCCCGGCGTCGCGCTCGACGAACAGGGCGTCGCACAGGCCGCCGCCCTGCCGGGACGGCTCGCGGGACTGCCGCTCGCCGCCGTCGTCAGCAGCCCGCTCCAGCGCTGTCTGGAGACGGTCCGGCCGCTTCTCGACGCCCGCCCCGGCATCGAGACGCACCAGGAGGAGCGGATCAGCGAGTGCGACTACGGCGACTGGTCCGGGCGCAAACTCTCGGAACTCGGCGACGAGCCCCTGATGTCGGTCGTGCAGCAGCACCCCTCGGCCGCCGTGTTCCCCGGCGGTGAGTCGATGCGCGCCATGCAGGCACGCGCCGTGGACGCCGTACGGGACTGGAACGCCCGTGTCGAGGCCGAGCACGGCGAGGGCGCCGTCTTCCTGATGTGCTCGCACGGCGACATCATCAAATCCGTGGTGGCCGACGCGCTCGGCATGCATCTCGACCTCTTCCAGCGGATCCACGCCGACCCCTGCTCCGTCACCGCCATCAGGTACACCCGGCTGCGCCCGTTCGTGGTGCGGCTGGGTGACACCGGCGACCTCGGTTCCCTGACACCGCGTGAGAACGGCGCGGGCGGAAAGAAGGACAGCGGTGGTACCGCGGTCGTGGGCGGCGGCACCGGCGCGCCGTGATCTCCGCGCGCAGTAGGGTGGACGGGCCGTCCGTGCCACCCCGGAAGTTCGCTCCCCGGGCGCCCGGGCCCGCCCCATTGCCGTCAATTCCCAAGGGAGACAGGACGTGTCCCGTCAGGTGTTCCTCTACGACCCGCCGGACCGCTTCGTGGCCGGTACGGTCGGGCTGCCTGGCCGCCGTACGTTCTTCCTCCAGGCATCCGCCTCGGGCCGCGTCACCAGCGTGGCCCTGGAGAAGACCCAGGTCGCCGCGCTCGCCGAGCGGATCGATGAGCTGCTGGACGAGGTCGTGCGCCGTACCGGCGGCAACGCACCGGTGCCCGCCATGGCACCCACCGATGTCGCCGACGCCGCACCGCTCGACGCCCCCGTCGAGGAGGAGTTCCGGGTCGGCACCATGGCGCTGGCCTGGGACGGCGACGAACAGCGCATGATCGTCGAGGCCCAGGCCCTGGTCGAACTCGACGCGGACACCGACGAAGACCTCGCCGACGCCGAGGAACGGCTGCTCCAGGACGAGGAGAACGGTCCGCCGATGCTCCGCGTCCGGCTGTCCGGCGCCCAGGCGAGGGCCTTCGCCAAACGTGCCCTGGACGTGGTCAACGCAGGCCGGCCGCCGTGCCCGCTGTGCAGTCTGCCGCTCGACCCGGAGGGACACGTATGCCCGCGCCAGAACGGATACCGCCGCGACGCATGAGCGTGACAGCGGTCGATCTGATCACCAAGGGCGAACTCACCGTGCGGGGCCGGATCCGTGAGGCCTCCAACGCGGTTCTGTACTGCGCGGTGTCGTACGAGGGCGAGGAGGCCCTGTGCGTCTACAAGCCCGTCGCGGGGGAGCAGCCGCTCTGGGACTTCCCCGACGGGACGCTCGCCCAGCGCGAGGTGGCCGCGTACGAGATCTCCGAGGTGACCGGCTGGGGTCTGGTCCCGCCCACGGTGCTGCGTGACGGTCCGTACGGCGAAGGCATGTGCCAGCTGTGGATCGAGGCCGACGAGAGCGACACGGCGCCCCAACTCCTCGCCCTGGTCGAGGAGGAGGAGCCGGCCGAAGGCTGGAAGGCGATCGGCTTCGCCGAGGTCGGCGAGGGCCGTACGGCGCTGCTGGTGCACGCCGACGACCCACGGCTGCGGCGGCTCGCCGTCCTCGACGCCGTGATCAACAACGGCGACCGCAAGGGCGGCCATCTGCTGCCCGAGGCCGGCGGCCGGCTGTACGCGATCGACCACGGCGTCACCTTCAACGTGGACGACAAACTGCGCACCCTGCTGTGGGGCTGGGCGGGGGAGCCACTGCCCGCCGAGGCCGTGACCGTCCTGGACCGGCTGGCCGACGAACTGGCCGAAGGCACTCCGCTCACCACCCGGTTGGCCGAATTGATCACACCGGCCGAGATCGAGGCCGTTCGGTCCCGGGTCCAGCAGATGCGCCGTACGGGACGCCATCCGAAGCCCTCCGGACAGTGGCCCGCGATCCCCTGGCCGCCGGTCTGAGCGTCGGCCACGCATCAACAGGCCGATCACGCAAGAGCGCCGAACCGGACAACAGCCCCGGTCCGGTTCGTATCCGGAACCAACGTCCGGTTACGCTCATGACATGCATGCCTGGCCCGCTTCCGACGTCCCCGCCCTGCCCGGCAAGGGCCGCGACCTCCGGATTCACGACACAGCGACCGGTGGTCCCGTCACCGTCGCCCCCGGCCCCGTCGCCCGTATCTATGTCTGCGGCATCACGCCGTACGATGCGACGCACCTCGGCCACGCGGCGACCTACAACGCGTTCGACCTCGTGCAGCGCGTATGGCTCGACACCAAGCGGCAGATCCAGTACGTCCAGAACGTCACCGACATCGACGACCCGCTCCTTGAGCGGGCGGCGCGCGACGGGGAGGACTGGACCGGGCTCGCCGAGCGCGAGACGGCCCTCTTCCGCGAGGACATGACGGCGCTGCGGATGCTGCCGCCGCAGCACTACATCGGCGCGGTCGAGGCGATACCGGGCATCGTGCCGCTCGTGGAGCGGCTGTGCGACAGCGGCGCCGCGTACGTCCTGGACGGAGACGTCTACTTCTCCGTCGAGGCCGACCCGCACTTCGGCGAGGTGTCCGGTCTCGACGCCGATGCGATGCGGCTGCTCTCCGCCGAGCGCGGCGGCGATCCCGAGCGCCCCGGCAAGAAGAACCCGCTCGACCCGATGCTCTGGATGGCCGCCCGTGAGGGTGAGCCGAGCTGGGACGGCGGCAGCCTCGGCCGCGGCCGGCCCGGCTGGCACATCGAGTGCGTGGCCATCGCGCTCGACCATCTCGGCATGGGCTTCGACGTCCAGGGCGGCGGCAGCGATCTGGCCTTCCCGCACCACGAGATGGGCGCCTCGCACGCGCAGGCGCTGACCGGCGACTACCCGTTCGCGAAGGCGTACGTGCACGCCGGGATGGTCGGGCTCGACGGCGCGAAGATGTCCAAGTCCAAGGGCAATCTGGTCTTCGTCTCGACCCTGCGCCGCGACGGCGTGGACCCGGCCGCCATCAGGCTCTCGCTGCTCGCGCACCACTACCGCGCGGACTGGGAGTGGACGGACCAGGTCCTCGAAACCGCGGTGGCGCGGCTGGAGCGCTGGCGTGCCGCCGTGTCCCGGCCAGACGGCCCGTCGGCCACGAGCCTGGTGGAAGAGGTGCGCGAGGCGCTGTCGAACGATCTGGACGCCCCGGCGGCGCTGGCCGCCGTCGACCGCTGGGCCGCCCTTCAGGAGGCCACGGGCGGTACGGACGAAGGAGCGCCCGGCGTGGTGTCCCGCACGGTCGACGCGCTGCTGGGCGTCGCGCTGTAGAAGCAAGTGACGGATCGGTTCACCGGGTCTCCGCCCGGTGGCCGGTCCGTCCTCGATCGGCGGACGGGCCGCATGCGCGGTCCGCCCGCCGATCCAGTAACTCAGTCGTCCGAGGAATCCTCGTCGTCCGCAGGGCCGGAATCCGGCCCCGGCTTCCCGTCCTGCCCGGCACCCGGCTCCGTGTCGGGCTCGGCACCCGAATCCGGTCCCGGCCCCGGCCGCGGCGCCCGCGGCGGTCTGCTACGCCCCGGGCCCGACGTGTCGCGCAGATACGTCCCCGAGCCCTCGCCGGTCTCCGTGGCGTGCCCGCCAGGCGACTGGCCGGGCCCGCCGTCACGCCGGCGCAGATACCGCTCGAACTCCCGCGCGATGGCCTCGCCCGACGCCTCCGGCAGCTCCGCGGTGTCCCGCGCCTCCTCCAGCGACTGGACGTACTCCGCCACCTCGCTGTCCTCGGCGGCCAGTTGGTCCACCCCGAGCTGCCACGCCCGCGCGTCCTCCGCCAGTTCGCCCAGCGGGATCCGCAGCCCGATCAGGTCCTCCAGCCGGTTCAGCAGGGCCAGCGTCGCCTTCGGGTTGGGCGGCTGCGAGACGTAGTGCGGTACGGCGGCCCACAGACTCACCGCGGGCACACCCGCGTGCGTGCACGCCTCCTGGAGGATGCCGACGATGCCGGTCGGGCCCTCGTACCGCGTCTCCTCCAGATCCATCGTCCTGGCCAGGTCCGCGTCCGAGGTCACGCCGCTGACCGGCACCGGGCGGGTGTGCGGGGTGTCGCCGAGCAGCGCGCCCAGGATCACCACCATCTCCACGCCCAGTTCATGGGCGAAGCCCAGGATCTCGTTGCAGAAGGAGCGCCAGCGCATGGACGGTTCGATGCCGCGGACCAGTACCAGGTCACGGGGTTTCTCCCCGCCGACGCGGACCACGGAGAGCCGGGTCGTGGGCCAGACGATCTTCCGCGTGCCGCCGTCCAGCCAGACCGTGGGCCGGTTGACCTGGAAGTCGTAGTAGTCCTCGGCGTCCAGCGCCGCGAACACCTCGCCCTTCCACTCCCGGTCCAGATGCCCGACCGCCGTGGAGGCGGCGTCGCCGGCGTCGTTCCAGCCCTCGAACGCGGCCACCATGACCGGGTCGATCAGCTCGGGTACCCCCTCGAGCTCGATCACCCAGGCCTCCTTCCGAAGTGTTCTCTGAACGTACGGACCAACCTTACGGCTTCTCAGCTACCCGTCCGCAGCCCCCGTGCACGCGTGGGTGAACTTCCGCGTCGCTGGGCATGGCTGGGGGTGCCGATGCAACGAATCGGAGAATTCATCCGAGCTGTGACCGTAAATTTCGTTCCGCCCCTGGACGTTTACCCGTCAACGACGCTATACATCGGATGACCGAAGAGGTCCGATGTTCTTCTCAGGGGGCGTGCAGTGAGTCAGACCGTCACAGAGTTCGGGGTACACGACATCCGCTTCCCCACCTCGGAACAGCTCGACGGCTCGGACGCCATGAACCCGGACCCCGACTACTCCGCCGCATACGTCGTCCTGCGCACCGACGACGGCGCCGAGGGCCACGGGTTCTGCTTCACCATCGGCCGGGGCAACGACGTACTCGCCGCCGCCATCGAGGCCCTGCGTCCGTACGTGATCGGCCGCCGGGCGCCGCGTACCGCAGCCGATCTCGCCGCGCTCCACATCGAGCTCACCCACGACTCGCAGCTGCGCTGGCTCGGTCCGGAGAAGGGCGTCATGCACATGGCCGCGGGCGCGGTCATCAACGCGGCCTGGGACCTCGCGGCCAAGACCGCGGGCCTGCCCGTCTGGGAGTTCCTGGCCTCCATGACGCCCGAGGAACTCGTCTCACTCGTCGACTTCCGCTATCTCACCGACGCGCTCACCCCGGCCGAGGCGCTGGAGATCCTGCGCGCCGCCGAACCGGGCCGCGCCGAACGCGCCGCGAGACTGCGCGCCGAGGGCTACCCCGCGTACACCACGTCACCGGGCTGGCTCGGCTACTCCGACACCAAACTCGTCACCCTCGCCGAACAGGCCGTCGCCGACGGCTTCGGGCAGATCAAGCTCAAGGTGGGCGGCGACCTGGACGACGACGTACGCCGGATGAAGCTGGCCCGCGCGGCGGTCGGCCCCGACATCCGTATCGCCGTCGACGCCAACCAGCGCTGGGACGTCCCCGACGCGATCCGCTGGATGACCGCGCTGGCCCCGCACGAACCGCACTGGATCGAGGAGCCCACCAGCCCCGACGACATCCTCGGCCACGCCGCCGTACGGGCCGGACAGCCCGTCAAGGTCGCCACCGGCGAACACGCCGCCAACCGCGTCGTGTTCAAGCAGCTGCTCCAGGCCGAGGCCGTCGACTTCGTCCAGATCGACGCCGCACGCGTCGCCGGCGTCAACGAGAACCTGGCGATCCTGCTCCTCGCCGCCAAGTACGGCAAACCGGTCTGCCCGCACGCCGGCGGAGTCGGACTGTGCGAACTGGTCCAGCATCTGGCCATGTTCGACTACGTTGCCGTCTCGGGCACGTGGGACGACCGCGTCATCGAGTACGTCGACCACCTCCACGAGCACTTCACCGACCCCGCGGTGATCGACTCCGGCCGCTACGTCGCACCCGGCGCACCCGGCTTCTCCGCGCGGATGCGCCCCGAGTCCATCGCCGCGCACCGCTACCCCGAAGGGCCCGTCTGGCAGGCCCGCCGCACCACCGAGGAGGTCAACTCATGAAGGCAGCACACGACACAGGCGACTTCACGGGCCTGAGCGCCCTCGTCACCGGCGGCGCCTCCGGCATCGGCGCGGCCGTCGCGACCCTGCTGCTGGCACGCGGCGCGCGCGTGGCCGTACTCGACCGCGACACCGCGTCCGCCCCCGCGGGCACCCTGGCACTCAAGGCCGACGTCACGGACGACGACGCCGTCCGCGCGGCCGTCGACGCCGCGGCCGCCGAGTTCGGGGCCCTGCACACCGTCGTCTCCAACGCCGGGATCGGCGCCATCGGCACCGTCACCGACAACGACGACGCCGAATGGCTGCGGGTCATCGACATCAACGTCCTCGGCATGGTCCGCACCGCACGCCACGCACTGCCCCATCTGCGGCGCGCCGCCGCCGACCGGCCCGGCCACGTCTCGATCACCCAGACCTGCTCCATCGCCGCCACGGCCGGGCTCCCGCAACGCGCCCTGTACAGCGCCAGCAAGGGCGCCGTGTACTCGCTGACCCTCGCGATGGCCGCCGACCACGTCCGTGAGGGCATCCGCGTCAACTGCGTCAACCCCGGTACCGCGGACACGCCGTGGGTCGGCCGCCTGCTCGACCAGGCACCCGATCCCGCGGCCGAACGCGCCGCCCTCGAAGCACGCCAGCCCACGGGACGGCTGGTCGGTGCGGACGAGGTCGCCGCCGCGGTCGTCTATCTCGCAAGCCCCGCCGCGGCTGCCGTAACGGGCACGGCACTCGCGGTCGACGGCGGAATGCAGGGACTTCGCCTGCGCCCCGCCACCCCCTGAACCTGTGAGCTTGAGCCGACACTCACCCAAGGACGGACAATCCATGCTGCGACACCCTGTGGGGCGATCCCCACGCACCGCACTGCGTACGAGCGCCGCTGCCTGCGCCGCGCTGCTCGCCGTCACGGCCCTCGCGGGCTGCAACCGTGACTCGGAGAGCGGGAGCGCCGAAGGCGGCGGCAAGGTCGGCATCGACCTGCCGCGCAGTGACAGCGACTTCTGGAACTCCTACCAGCAGTACATCGAGTCCGGCGTCAAGGACGAGGGAATCGACGCGCTGTCGCTGACCAACTCGCAGAACGACATCGGCAAGCTCGTCTCCAACGTCCAGGCCTTCACCGACCAGGGCGCCAAGGCCGTGGTCATGGCCCCGCAGGACACCGGCGCGATAGCCGAGACGCTGGCGAACCTGAACGAGAAGAAGATCCCCGTCGTCAGCGTGGACACCCGCCCCGACAAGGGCGACGTCTACATGGTCGTGCGGGCCGACAACCGCGCGTACGGCCAGAAGGCCTGCGAGTACCTCGGCGAGCAACTGGGCGGCAAGGGCAAGGTCGCCGAGTTCCAGGGCGACCTCTCCTCCATCAACGGCCGTGACCGCTCGGAGGCGTTCAAGAGCTGCATGGACGAGAAGTTCCCGGACATCAAGGTGTTCGAGCTGGCCACCGAGTGGAAGGGCGAGGTGGCGTCCGCCAAGCTCCAGTCCACCCTCGCCGCGCACCCGGACCTCAACGGCATCTACATGCAGGCCGGCGGCGTCTTCCTGCAGCCCACGCTCGCGCTCCTGGAGCAGAAGAAGCTCCTCAAGCCACCGGGGGAGAAGGGCCACATCACGATCATCTCCAACGACGGCATCCCCGAGGAGCTGGACGCGATCCGCGCGGGCAAGATCGACGCCACGATCTCCCAGCCGGCCGACCTGTACGCCAAGTACGCCCTGTACTACGCGAAGGAGGCGCTGGCCGGGAAGACCCCGAAGGTGGGTCCGACCGACCACGACTCCAACATCATCAAGATCCCCAACGGATACGAGGACCAGCTCCCCGCGCCCTTGGTGACCAAGGAGAACGTGGACGACAAGGCGCTGTGGGCCAACCAGCTGGAAAAGAAGAGCTAACCATGCATCACGCCCAGGCACCCGCGGCCGGATCGCCCACGCCCGCCGTCCACGCGGAGGGCATCGTCAAGCGCTTCGGTCCCACCGTGGCGCTCGACGGTGTCCGGCTGACCGTCGCGCCCGGCGAGTCGCACGCACTCGTCGGGCGCAACGGCGCCGGCAAGTCCACCCTCGTCAGCGTCCTCACCGGACTCCACGAGGCCGACGCGGGCGAGGTGAGCTTCGGAGGCGAGCCGGCGCCCGCCTTCGGCGACATCTCGGCCTGGCAGTCCAAGGTCGCCTGCGTCTACCAGAAGTCGATGGTCGTGCCCGACCTGACCGTCGCCGAGAACCTCTTCCTCAACAACTACGGGCTGGACAAGGGCCGTTCCGGGATCGGCGGCCGGTTCATCAGCTGGCGCCGGCTCCGTAGCCGGGCCGAGGAACTGCTCGCCGAGTACGGCGTCAGCGTCGACCCGGACACCAGGGCCAAGGATCTCGCCGTGGAACAGCGGCAGTTCGTGGAGATCGCGCGCGCCCTGTCGTTCGGCGCCCGCCTCATCATCCTGGACGAGCCCACGGCCCAGCTCGACGCCCGTGGCATCGACAGCCTCTTCGACAAGCTCCGGGACCTCCAGAGCCAGGGGGTGGCGTTCCTCTTCATCTCCCACCACCTCCAGGAGGTGTACGAGCTGTGCACCGCCGTCACCGTCTACCGCGACGCCCGCCACGTCCTGACCGCACCGGTCGCCGACCTGGCCAAGGCGGACCTGGTGACGGCCATGACCGGTGACGCGGCGAGTTCCACCGCGGCCTGGCACGCCGCGCACGCGGTGGCCCCGGACCGCACGGTGGAGCCCGTACTGACCACCGAAGGACTCTGCCTGGAGGGCGAGTTCGAACCGCTCGACCTCGAAGTGCGCCCCGGCGAGGTCCTCGGCCTGGCCGGGGCCGCCGCCAGCGGCAACACCGCGCTGGGCGAGACCCTGGTCGGCATGCGCAAGGCGACGGCCGGCCGGATCGCGGTCCGCGACCGTACGGTCAGGCCGGGCAGCGTCCCGCACTCCCTGGACGCCGGGATCGGCTACATCCCCGAGGACCGGCACCTCCAGGGGCTCGTACTGAACCGCAGCGTCGCCGAGAACGCCACGCTCACGGTCGCCGACCAGCTCGGCCCGTGGGGGACCGTACTGCCCTCCCGCACACGGGAGTTCGCCCGGTCCATGATCGACTCGCTGGACATCAAGACGACAGGACCCGAGCAGCCGGTCTCGGGCCTGTCGGGCGGCAACCAGCAGAAGGTGGTCGTCGCCAGGGCCCTGGCCCGCGCGCCCAGCGTGCTGGTGGCGCTGCGCCCCACGGCGGGCGTCGACGTCAAGTCGAAGGACTCGCTGCTCGGCGTCGTGCGCCGGGTGGCCGATGAGGGAAACGCGGCCGTGATCATCTCGGACGAGCTGGATGATCTACGGGTCTGCGACCGCGTACTGGCCCTGTTCCACGGGCGAGTGGTGGCAACGTTCGGGAGCGGGTGGACCGACCGGGAACTGGTCGCCGCCATGGAAGGTGTGGGGGAGAGCCGATGACCGAGACGATACGACCGCCGGTGCTCGACAAGGAGCGCGACGACGACCATCCGCTGAGCCGGCTGAAGTTCATCAGATGGAGCGACTTCTCGCTCGTGCCGGTGATCCTGGTGCTGATGGTGATCGGCTTCATCGTCTCGCCGGTCTTCCTCACCTCCAACAACCTGATCAGTGTCGTCCAGCAGTCGTCCGAACTGAGCCTGCTGGTGCTCGGCCAGGCGCTGATCCTGATCTGCGGCCGGATGGACCTGTCGCTGGAGTCGACCATCGGCATCGCGCCGGTGATCGCCATGTGGATGGTGCTGCCGTCCGAGGGCGGCCGGTTCGCGGGCCTCGACATCCTGCCCGTCTGGTCGGCCATCCCGGCGTGTCTGCTGGTCGGCCTGATCGTCGGCGTGATCAACGGCTTCCTCATCCTGAAGCTGCGGGTCAACGGCTTCATCGCCACCCTCGGCATGCTCACCATGCTGCGCGGCCTCCAGATCGGCATCACCGAGGGCAAGTCGATCACCGACGTCCCGGAGTCCTTCCGCTACCTCGGCAAGACCGACTGGCTGGGCGCGCCCGCCGCCGTCTGGATCTGTCTCGCGCTGTTCGCCATCGGCGGCGCGTCGCTCGCGTGGCTGCGGCACGGACGTTCGCTGTACGCCATCGGCGGCAACCCGGAGGCGGCGCGCGCCGCCGGTGTCCGGGTCGACCGCATCACCTGGATCGTGCTCGCCATCGGCGGTGTCCTCGCGGCCTTCGCCGGCATCCTCTACACCGGGCACTACGGCTCCGTCGCCGCCACCCAGGGCAACGGCTGGATCTTCCAGGTCTTCGCCGCCGCCGTGATCGGCGGCATCAGCCTCAAGGGCGGGCGCGGCACGCTCTTCGGCGCGCTGACCGGTGTGCTCACGCTCCAGCTGGTGGTCAACGTGATGACGCTCGGCGGGGTGCCCGCGCTCTGGAACCAGTTCCTGAACGGCGCGATCATCATCGTCGCCCTGGTCATCTCGCGGTTCGCGAGCGGCGAGAAGCAGGACTGACCGCAGATCCGCCGCCGGTCCGCCGACGAGGCGGACCGGCACGGACACGGGCCCGACCGGGAGAGATCCTCCTCCCGGTCGGGCCCGTGTCCGTCAGGTCTCCGTCCCCCGCCGCGTCAGAGGGTCGACCGCAGCCACTGCTCCACACTCGCGACATGCACCGTCGCCCACGACCTGGCCGCCTCCACGTCCCGGTCGCGCAGCGCGGCCAGGATCGCCCGGTGCTCGTGCAGGGTCCGGCTGACCGCGTCCTCCTGCGTCAGCCCGCGCCACACCCGGGCCCGCGTCGTCGGTCCCGACAGCCCGTCGAGCAGTGAGCAGAGAACCGAGTTGCCCGAGGCCTGCACGATGCCGCGGTGGAACTCCAGATCGGACGCGACCAGCTCCTCCACCGAGGGATCCTCGCCGAGCGCGTCCAACTGCTCGCCCAGCACGTCCAGTTCGGAATCCTTGATCCGGGACGCGGCCATCGCCGTCGCGGCCGGCTCCAGGATCCGCCGTACCGCCAGGAACTCCAGCACCGTGTCGTCCCGGTGGAAATCGACGACGAAACTCAGCGCTTCGAGGAGCAGTTGAGGATCGAGGCTGGTGACGTAGGTCCCGTCGCCCTGCCGTACGTCGAGAATGCGGATCAGCGACAGGGCGCGTACCGCCTCGCGCAGTGAATTGCGCGACAGGCCCAGTTCGGCGGCGAGCTCGCTCTCCTTGGGAAGGCGGTCCCCCGGGCGCAGCGCGCCCGAGACGATCATTCCCTTGATCTTCTCGATGGCCTCGTCGGTGACAGCCATGGGCGACCTCCATACATCCGATGTATCGGCCTCCATTATGCGTCTCCCAGCGCGCCCGGCGCCCCGTTCCGCCGGAGTTCTCCAGGACGGAGGGTGCCGGGGCCGTCGCTTCCGGCCCCGGCACCGTTTCGGAACTTGGTTCGAGGCGTGCCGCTCACGTGCCGCGCACCACTCGGCCCGCTCGCTCAGCCGCTCCGCCTGCTCAGCAACTCCTCGACCCGGGTACGGATCGCGTCCGTGGCGAGCCCCCGGATCGTCAGCGTCGTACGCCGCCGCAGCACGTCGTCCGCCGTCTCCGCCCACTCGTGGTCACGCGCGTACACGACCTGCGCCCAGATCTCGGGGGCGTCCGGGTGGATACGCTCGCCCAGCTCCGGCCGCTCGTACGCCAGCCGCGCGATGTCGAACGCCAGCGAACCGTAGTGCCTGGCCAGATGGTGCGCCGTGTCCCGCGCGATGCCGTCGCCGTGCGCCCCGCCGTCGATCAGCAGCCGGTGCGTCACCGCCTGCGGATTGGCGATGCCGGGCAGCGGCAGCATCTTCGGCAGCCGCGACGTCGGCTCGATGTCCGAGCCGAGCGGACGGCCGGGCAGGGTCTCCAGCTTGTCCAGCACCGTACGGCCGATATGGCGGAACGTCGTCCACTTGCCTCCCGCCACCGACAGCATGCCGCCACTGCCCTCGGTGACGACCGTCTCCCGCTTGGCGGTCGACGTGTCACCGGGACCGCCGGGCAGCACCCGCAGACCGGCGAACGAATACGTCATCAGCTCACGCGAGAGCTGCTGGTCCCGGACGGAGAGCGACGCCTCGTCCAGGATCTGGTGGATGTCCGCGTCGGTGACCGCGACGTCCGCCGGATCGCCCTCGTACACCTCGTCCGTCGTCCCGAGCAGCAGCATGTCCTCCCAGGGGAGGGCGAAGGTGATGCGGTACTTGTCGATCGGCGTCGCGAGCGCCGCGTTCCACGGGGCGGTGCGCCGCAGCACGAGGTGCGCGCCCTTGGAGAGCCTGATCGAGGGCTCGGACCGGGGGTCCTCCAGCCGGCGCAGATGGTCGACCCAGGGGCCGGTGGCGTTCAGCACGAGCCGGGCGTCGACCCCGAACTCCGTACCGTCCATACCGTCCTTGAGGTCGGCGCCCGTCACCCGGCCGCCGGTGAACCGCAATCCGGTCACCTGGGCGTGGTTGAGGACGGCGGCCCCCGACTCGACGGCCGCGCGGACCGTCATCACGGCCATCCGCGCGTCGTTCATCTGGTCGTCGCCGTACACCGCCACGGCCCGCAGATTGTCCGTACGCAGTTCGGGCACCGCGCGCCGCGCCTTGGCGGGGCTCAGCAGATGCCCGACGCCGTCGCCGAAGGCGGAGAGCGCGGAGTACGCGAACACTCCGGCGCCCAGCTTGGCCGCGCTGTGCGGCCCGTTCTTGTAGACGGGCAGATAGAACGTGAGCGGGTTCGCCAGATGGGGCGCCACGCGGCGGGAGACCGCGCGGCGCTCGAAGTGGTTCTCGGCGACAAGCCGCACGTCGCCGGTCTGGAGATAGCGCAGACCGCCGTGGAGCAGCTTGGAGGAGGCGGAGGAGGTGGCGCCGGCGAAGTCGCCACCGTCCACCAGGGCCACCCGCAGTCCCGACTGGGAGGCGTGCCAGGCGGTGGAGATGCCCAGGATGCCGCCACCGATGACCAGCAGGTCGTAGGTGGCGCGGGACAACTGCTCCCGGGTCTCCGCGCGGCTCGGGAGTGAGCCGCCGGCCGGGTGCGTGCCAAGGGCGGGACTGCTGTGAAGGGTGGTCATGGTGTCTCCTCACTCGGACGAAACGCCTGGGTCAGCTCTCGTCGTCTTCGTCCACCCAGGCCTTGGTGCGCTCCACGGCCTTGAGCCATTTCTTGTACTCGCGGTCGCGCTCCGCCGGGTCCATGTCCGGCGTCCACTCCGCGGCCCGGCGCCAGTTGGCCCGCAGCGCGTCGGTGTCCGGCCAGAAGCCGACCGCGAGCCCGGCGGCGTACGCGGCGCCCAGACAGGTGGTCTCCGCGACCATCGGGCGCACCACGGGCGCGTCGAGGACGTTGGACAGCGTCTGCATCAGCAGGTTGTTGGCGGTCATACCGCCGTCGACCTTCAGGGACGTCAGCTCGACCTTGGAGTCCTTGGTCATGGCGTCGCTGATCTCACGGGTCTGCCAGGCCGTGGCCTCCAGCACCGCGCGGGCGATGTGCGCCTTGGTGACATAGCTGGTGAGGCCGGCGATCACACCGCGGGCGGCCGAGTCCCAGTGGGGTGCGAAGAGCCCGGAGAAGGCCGGGACGAAGTACGCGCCGCCGTTGTCCTCCACGGAGGAGGCGAGCGTCTCGATCTCGGGCGCGGAGTTGATCAGGCCCAGCTGGTCGCGCATCCACTGCACCAGCGCGCCGGTGACGGCGATGGCGCCCTCCAGCGCGTACACGGCCGGCTCGTCCCCGATGCGGTAACCGACCGTCGTCAGCAGCCCGTTGTAGGAGTTGACCGGCTTGTGGGCGGTGTTCATGAGCATGAACGTGCCCGTGCCGTACGTCGACTTGGCCTCACCCTCGGCGAAGCAGCACTGGCCGAACAGGGCCGCCTGCTGGTCACCGAGCGCCGAGGCGACCGGAATCCCGTTCAGCGGGCCGCCCTTGGCCGTTCCGTACACCTCGGAGGAGGAGCGGATCTTCGGGAGCATCGCCATCGGGACACCGATGGAGTTGCAGATCTTCGGGTCCCACTCCAGCGTGTCGAGGCGCATCAGCATCGTGCGGGAGGCGTTGGTGACGTCCGTGACGTGCACACCGCCGTCGACACCACCGGTCAGATTCCAGATCACCCAGGTGTCCATGGTGCCGAAGAGGATGTCGCCGGCCTCGGCCCGCTCGCGCAGCCCCTCGACGTTGTCGAGCAGCCAGCGCGCCTTCGGCCCGGCGAAGTACGTCGCCAGCGGCAGCCCGGTGTCACGGCGGAACCGGTCCTGACCCACGTTGCGGCCCAGCTCCTTCACCAGCGAGCTGGTGCGGGTGTCCTGCCAGACGATGGCGTTGTGGACGGGCTCACCGGTCTTCTTGTCCCAGAGCATGGTGGTCTCGCGCTGGTTGGTGATCCCGATCGCCAGGACGTCGGCCTTGGTGATACCGGCCTTCTCGATGGCGTTCGCCACGACTTCCTGGACGTTGGTCCAGATCTCCTTGGCGTCGTGCTCGACCCAGCCCGGCTTCGGGAAGATCTGCCGGTGTTCCTTCTGGTCGACGGCGACGATGCGCCCGTCGACGTCGAAGACGATGCAGCGGCTGGACGTCGTGCCCTGGTCGATGGCCGCGATGAACGGTCCCGTTCCGTGGGAGGAAGTCCCGGTGCTCTGTGCGTCACTCACGGTGTCTGCTCCTGCTCGGTGCGGAGGGCGGAGGGAGGGCGTGGGCCTACTTGAAGGCCACGTTGTAGAGACCGGCCGCGGCGGCGCCGCCGATGAGCGGAGCGACGACCGGGATCCAGGCATACGTCCAGTCGGAGCCGCCCTTGTTGGGCAGCGGCAGCAGCGCGTGGACGATACGGGGGCCGAGGTCGCGAGCCGGGTTGATCGCGTATCCGGTGGGGCCACCGAGCGAGAGACCGATGCCCACCACCACCAGCGAAGTGATCAGCACGCCGAGGACACCGAGGCCGTTGCCCTCGTCGTTCAGTCCCTGGGTGAGGATCGCGATCACCAGGGCGAAGGTGGCGATGATCTCGGTGAGCACGTTCTGCACGGTGTGCCGGATCTCCGGGCCCGTCGAGAAGATACCGAGGACGGGACCGGCCTTGGGCGCGGTCTTCTGGTCGACCAGCCCCTCGACCGCGGGCTGCGCGGCGAGGATCTCCGGATCGGTCAGATGGGCCTTGAACTGGCCCATGTACGTCACCCAGACCAGGAAGGCGCCGATGGCGGCACCGAGCAGCTCGCTCGCCATGTAGAGCGGCACATCGCTCCACTCCGTCCCGCCGGATATCGCGAGGCCGAGGGTGACGGCAGGGTTCAGATGGGCGCCCGAGACGCCCGCGGCGAGATACGCACCCGTGAGGACGGCGAATCCCCACCCGAAGCTGATGGCGACCCAGCCCGCCCCGTGCGACTTGGAGCGTTTGAGGACGACGCCCGCGACCACGCCACCACCGAGCAGGATCAGGAGAGCGGTACCTACGGTCTCGCCTATGAAGATGTCGAAGTGTGACACCCAAGACTCCTTCGTCCAGGGGGAGGCGGACCAGCGGCTCGCACCGATGGTCCGAGCCCTCAGGTGAGGGCGTTGCCGGCCTCTGGCCTTGTCGTGCACACATGTTGACCCGTCGATCAATGTTCGACAATGCCGACCGCTGAACGGCAGTGTCATCCTGGGGTGAAGGAGTCGTCAAGGGTCCTGTCGCCGGAACCTTGTTCTCTTCAGATCATCGGCCATGCGACTCAAAACCGCCCGGCGCCGACATCCCTGGACACCGAACGGGCACATTCGCGCACCGCCGTGATCAGCTCCGGACGGATCTCGCCGTCCTCGCACAGTCGTTCCACCGCGCCCGTGAGAGCTATGGCCCCGACGGGCATCCGCCGCCGGTCATGGATCGGCGCGGCCACCGCGGCCACCCCCTCCCAGGTCTCCTCGACATCCGTCGCCCACCCCCGTGACCTGGTGACTTCGAGAATCGCCTCGAATTGCTCCAGATCGGTGACGGTGCGCCCGGTCAGCTGCTCACGGGCGCCTCTGACGGCCTCGCCGCGGGCCACCGGGTCGTACGCCGCGAGCACCTTCCCCAGGGCCGTGGAGTGCAGCGGCTGCATCGCGCCCACTTCCAGGACCTGCCGGCTGTCGTCCGGCCTGAAGACGTGGTGCACGATCAGTACGCCCTCCAGGTGCAGCACCCCCAGATGCACGCTCTCACCGCTGGACCGCGCCAGATCGTCCGTCCACACCAGGGCGCGGGAGCGCAGCTCGTGGACGTCCAGATAGCTGTTGCCGAGCCGCAGTAGCTCCGCCCCCAGCTGATAGCGGCCCGAAGCGGCGTCCTGCTCCACGAACCCCTCCTCCTGGAGGGTCCGCAGGATGCCGTGCGCCGTCCCCTTGGCCAGCCCGAGCGAGGAGGCGATGTCGGACAGGCCGAGCCTGCGCTCGCCGCCCGCGAGAAGCCGCAGCACCGCCGCCGCGCGCTGGAGCGACTGGATGCTCTTCGCCATCGGCCCGGACCTCCCTGACGCAGTCGTTCGACAATGCTGAACAATATCGGCCCATGCCGACTCCGTGTTACGGACAACCGGATTCCAAGTTGGCCGACGCGCGACCGTCCGCCCCCTGAAACAGACCGCCGCCGCGAGCCGGGCACCGCTACCCTGGCCGGGTGCCCCTTCCACCGGAAGGCGCAAAGCCGACAGCCGTCGCATCCCCGGGAGTATTTTCATGGCCCCGTCCTCCAGCACTTCCGCCGACAGCCGGACCCGAGTCGAAGCCCTCCGCGAGGCGCTCGCCACGCGCGTGGTGGTGGCCGACGGGGCGATGGGCACCATGCTCCAGGCGCAGGATCCGACGATGGAGGACTTCCAGGATCTGGAGGGCTGCAACGAGATCCTGAACGTGACCCGCCCGGACATCGTGCGCTCCGTCCACGAGGAGTACTTCGCGGTCGGTGTCGACTGCGTGGAGACCAACACCTTCGGTACGAACTTCGCCGCGCTGGCCGAGTACGACATCCCCGAGCGGGTCTTCGAACTCTCCGAGGCCGGCGCCCGTATCGCCCGCGAGGTCGCCGACGAGTTCACCGTCTCGACCGGACAGCAGCGCTGGGTGCTGGGCTCCATGGGCCCGGGAACGAAACTGCCGACCCTCGGGCACGTCGACTACGTGACCCTGCGCGACGCCTACCAGCGCAACGCCGAGGGCATGATCGCCGGTGGCGCGGACGCCCTGCTGGTGGAGACGACACAGGACCTCCTCCAGACGAAGGCCGCCATCCTCGGAGCCCGCCGGGCCCTCGCCACCACCGGCACGAACCTGCCGATCATCTGTTCCGTGACGGTCGAGACGACGGGCACGATGCTGCTGGGGTCGGAGATCGGCGCGGCCCTGACGGCGCTGGAGCCGCTGGGGATCGACATGATCGGGCTCAACTGCGCGACGGGGCCGGCGGAGATGAGCGAGCACCTGCGCTATCTGGCCCGCCACTCACGTATCCCCATCTCCTGCATGCCCAACGCCGGACTGCCCGTCCTCGGCAAGGACGGCGCGCACTACCCGCTGACCGCGGGCGAACTCGCGGACGCGCAGGAGAACTTCGTCCAGGAGTACGGCCTCTCCCTGGTCGGCGGCTGCTGCGGAACGACTCCGGAGCATCTGCGGCAGGTCGTGGAGCGGGTGCGGGGCGCCGATGTCACCGAGCGGGTGGCGCGGCCCGAGCCGGGGGCGGCGTCGCTGTACCAGTCGGTGCCCTTCCGGCAGGACACGTCGTATCTGGCGATCGGCGAGCGCACGAACGCGAACGGGTCGAAGAAGTTCCGTGAGGCGATGCTCGAGGGCCGCTGGGACGACTGCGTGGAGATGGCACGGGCGCAGATCCGTGAGGGCGCGCACCTGCTCGACCTGTGCGTCGACTACGTGGGCCGTGACGGCGTCGCGGACATGGCGGAGCTCGCGGGCCGTTTCGCCACCGCCTCCACCCTGCCGATCGTGCTGGACTCCACCGAACTGCCGGTGCTGCGGGCCGGGTTGGAGAAGCTGGGCGGGCGCGCGGTCATCAACTCGGTGAACTACGAGGACGGTGACGGGCCGGAGTCGCGCTTCACGAAGGTCACCGAACTGGCCGTCGAGCACGGCGCCGCGCTGATCGCGCTGACCATCGACGAGGAGGGCCAGGCCCGCACCCCCGAACACAAGGTCGCGATCGCGGAGCGGCTGATCGCGGACCTGACCGGCAACTGGGGCGTGCACGAGTCGGACATCCTGATCGACACCCTCACCTTCACGATCTGCACGGGTCAGGAGGAGTCGCGCAAGGACGGGATCGCGACGATCGAGGCGATCCGTGAGCTGAAGAAGCGCCACCCCGATGTCCAGACGACGCTGGGTCTGTCGAACATCTCCTTCGGACTGAACCCCGCCGCCCGCATCGTCCTGAACTCCGTCTTCCTGGACGAGTGCGTGAAGGCGGGGCTGGACTCGGCGATCGTGCACGCGTCGAAGATCCTGCCGATCGCGCGGCTGGAGGAGGAGCAGGTCAAGGTCGCACTCGACCTCGTCTACGACCGGCGCGAAGAAGGCTACGACCCGCTCCAGAGGCTCATGCAGCTGTTCGAGGGCGTCAACACCAAGTCGATGAAGGACGGACGGGCCGAGGAACTGCTCGCGCTGCCGCTGAACGAGCGGCTGGAGCGGCGGATCATCGACGGGGAGAAGAACGGCCTGGAGGACGACCTCGCCGCCGCACTGGAGACCCGGCCGGCTCTGGAGATCGTCAACGACACCCTGCTGAACGGCATGAAGGTCGTGGGCGAGCTGTTCGGCTCCGGGCAGATGCAGCTGCCCTTCGTCCTCCAGTCGGCGGAGGTGATGAAGCAGGCGGTGGCTTTCCTGGAGCCGCACATGGAGAAGACGGATGACGACGGCAAGGGCACCATCGTCCTGGCCACCGTCCGGGGCGACGTGCACGACATCGGGAAGAACCTGGTCGACATCATCCTGTCCAACAACGGCTACACGGTGGTGAATCTCGGCATCAAGCAGCCGGTCTCCGCCATCCTCGAAGCCGCCGAGGAGCACCGGGCCGATGTGATCGGCATGTCGGGGCTGCTGGTGAAGTCGACGGTGATCATGAAGGAGAACCTTCAGGAGCTGAACCAGCGCAAGATGGCGGCCGACTTCCCCGTCATCCTCGGCGGCGCCGCCCTCACCCGCGCCTACGTCGAGCAGGACCTGCACGAGATCTACGAGGGTGAGGTCCGCTACGCCCGCGACGCGTTCGAGGGCCTGCGCCTCATGGACGCCCTGATCGGCATCAAGCGCGGCGTCCCCGGAGCCGTACTCCCCGAGTTGAAGCAGCGCCGCGTCAAGCCGGTCACGGCCACGGCGACGGTGGTGGAGGACCTTCCGGAGGAAGGCACCGTCCGCTCCGACGTGTCGACCACCAACCCGGTCCCGGAGCCGCCGTTCTGGGGCACCCGCGTCATCAAGGGCATCCAGCTCAAGGAGTACGCCTCCTGGCTGGACGAGGGCGCCCTGTTCAAGGGGCAGTGGGGGCTCAAGGAGGCCCGCAAGGGCGGACCGTCGTACGAGGAGCTGGTGGAGTCCGAGGGACGGCCGCATCTGCGGGGCTGGCTGGACAAGCTCCACACCGACAACATGCTGGAAGCGGCCGTGGTCTACGGCTACTTCCCCTGCGTCTCCAAGGGCGACGACCTGATCCTGCTCGGCGAGGACGGGGCGGAGCGGACCCGCTTCACCTTCCCCCGCCAGCGCCGCGGCCGGCGGCTCTGTCTGGCGGACTTCTTCCGCCCCGAGGAGTCCGGCGAGACCGACGTCGTGGGCCTCCAGGTCGTCACCGTCGGGTCGAAGATCGGCGGCGCGACCGCGGAGCTGTTCGAGAAGAACGCCTACCGGGACTATCTCGAACTCCACGGCCTGTCCGTCCAGCTCGCCGAGGCCCTCGCCGAGTACTGGCACGCCCGCGTCCGCTCCGAGCTGGGCTTCGCCGCCGAGGACCCGTCGCAGGTCGAGGACATGTTCGCGCTGAAGTACCGGGGCGCCCGGTTCTCGCTCGGCTACGGTGCCTGCCCCAACCTGGAGGACCGCGCCAAGATCGCCGACCTCCTGGAGCCCGGCCGGATCGGTGTCGAGCTCTCCGAGGAGTTCCAGCTCCACCCGGAGCAGTCCACCGACGCCATCGTCATCCACCACCCCGAGGCGAAGTACTTCAACGCGCGATAGCGCCCATCGCGCACCTTCCGCGGACGAGTCGTACACTTATCGGTCCAGCGCAGGCCGGTTGCCGGCCCTGACGGGAACCCCCGTCAGGAAAGGCGACCGGCCTTCTCGTCCCTCTCGGAGGTGTGCCCGGATGACCAGTACGGTTCCCGCGTCCTTGACTCGTACGGCCGAAGGATCGGCGCTCCAGGCCGTTCTTCTCGACATGGACGGCACCCTGGTCGACACGGAGGGCTTCTGGTGGGACACGGAGGTCGCGGTCTTCAAGGACCTCGGACACGCCCTGGACGACGCATGGCGCGACATCGTCGTCGGCGGGCCCATGACCAGGAGCGCCGGCTATCTCATCGAGGCGACCGGCGCCGACATCACCCTCGCCGAGCTGACCGTACTGCTCAACGACCGCTTCGAGGAGCGCATCGGCTTCGACGTACCGCTGATGCCCGGAGCCGCCAGGCTGCTGGCCGAACTGGCCCGGCACGGCGTGCCCACGGCCCTGGTCTCCGCCTCGCACCGGCGCATCATCGACCGGGTGCTGGAATCCGTGGGACGCCACCACTTCAGCCTCACCGTGGCCGGTGACGAGGTGGTGAACACCAAGCCGCACCCCGACCCGTACCTGCTCGCCGCGCGCGGTCTGAACGCCGCCCCGGCCAGATGCGCGGTCATCGAGGACACGGCGACGGGCGTGGCGTCGGCCGAGGCCGCGGGCTGCCGGGTGGTGGCCGTGCCCTCCGTCGCGCCGATCGCCGCCGCCGACGGACGGGTGGTCGTGGGCTCTCTCGAAGAGGTCGATCTGCTATTCCTGCGTGGTCTGATTACGCACGAGCACAGATAGTCATACAGAGCGTGCCCCCTGAAACTATCCAAAGTCCGGGGGATTGGGGTACGCCTTTGCGGCGGTCGCCGACTGATCGTCGTGTTCGTGATCATGGTGGACCGGCCGGAAATGCGGGTGACCTTTGTCACTCAGCGTGGTGTCGCCGAGGGTGATCACGCCCGTTCAGCGGGCCCGCCCTGCCCGTTCGCCGCGCCGATCCGGGCATCCATGTGTCCTGCTTTATGGCTGGATGTGCGAATCATTCTCAAGCGCTGATACCGCTTCATGGCATTTGCTGAGCGCTTTGCGATTACGCCCGAACTGAGCCCGGTTCATAACATCCGCACCTGCCGACTAATCTCGTCGCGAGAACTTCGCCACACGTTCACCGCCTCAACGGTGTGTTCCGACGGTCAATCACGTCGCGAAATTCTCAACCACCGTTGTATCGCAGGGTGTTCGGATGAGGGAGTACGTCCAGGATGAAGCGCAAGAGTCTCGTGCTGCCGGTTGTGGCAGGACTGCTCGCCCCGGTGCTCGCCGCCTGCGGCGGCTCGGACGGCGGGTCCGGCAGCGGTGACGCCATCGTCGTCGGCACCACGGACCAGTTCACCGCCACCAAGGAGTCCCCGGCGCCCTTCGACCCGGCGTTCGCCTACGACGCCGGCTCCTGGAACGTCCTGCGCCAGTCCCTCCAGACCCTGATGCGCGTACCGCGCGGCGGCGGCGCCCCCGTCCCCGAGGCCGCGTCCAACTGCCGCTTCTCGGACAACCAGAACCAGAGCTACCGCTGCGAACTGCGCGAGGGCCTGAAGTTCGCCGGCGGCGCCGAGATCACCTCGGAGGACGTGAAGTTCTCCATCGACCGCGTGATCGACATCAACTCCGAGGCCGGCGCGGTGGGCCTGCTCAAGAACATCGACACGATCGAGACGCCCAGCGCCTCCGAGATCGTCTTCCACCTCAAGACCCCCGACGCCACGTTCCCGTACAAGCTCTCCACACCCGTCGCCGGCATCGTCGACCCCGAGTCCTACGACGGCAAGAAGCTCCGCGACGGCTTCGACGTGACCGGCTCCGGCCCGTACAACTTCAAGGCCGAGATCGACGGCGACCGGATCGTCAAGGCGGTCTTCACCAAGAACTCCTCGTACACGGGCGACCTGAAGCTCCGCAACGACAAGGTCGAGCTGCGCTCGTACCCCGACGCGGCGGCCATGGGCAAGGCCCTCGACTCCGGCGAGATCGACGTCATGGCCCGCACCATGTCGCCGGACCAGATCGAGGACATGACCACGAAGCCCACGGACAAGGTCGAGCTCACCGAGATGCCCGGTCTGGAGATCCGCTACCTCGCCTTCGACACCGACGAGCCCGTCGTGAAGGACAAGGCCGTACGCCAGGCCGTCGCCTCCCTCGTCGACCGCGGCCAGATCGCCTCCGAGGTGTACGGCTCCACGGCCGAGCCCCTCTACTCGCTCATCCCGTCGACCATCACCGCGCACACCAACTCGTTCTTCAACAAGTACGGCGAGCCCGACCGGGCCGAGGCCGAACGACTCCTCGACGAAGCCGGTGTCGAGACACCCGTGAAGTTCACCCTGAACTACACCACCGACCACTACGGCGAAGCCACGGCCAAGGAGTTCGAGACGCTCAAGGAGCAGCTCAACTCCAGCGGCCTCTTCGATGTCGACACCAAGGGCACCGAGTGGTCCAAGTTCCGGCCCGCCCAGACACGCGGTGACTACACCGTCTACGGCATGGGCTGGTTCCCCGACTTCCCCGACCCGGACAACTACATCGCGCCGTTCCTCGACGAGGACAACTTCCTCAACGCGCCGTACTCGAACAAGAAGGTCAGCGGACAGCTGATACCCCAGTCGCGCAGCGAGGCCGAACGCAGCGCCGCCGCCAAGAGCTTCGCGCAGATACAGGACATCGTCGCCGAGGACGTACCGGTACTGCCGCTCTGGCAGGGCAAGCAGTACGTGGCCGCCGACGACGACATCTCCGGCGTGGAATGGGCACTCAACCCCTCGGGCGAACTGCTGCTCTGGGAGCTCGGCACCGGCAGCGCGGTCTGACCGGCCCCACCGTCCGACAGTCGCAACGGCAGAGGTCCCCGGCATCGCACCGATGCCGGGGACCTCTGCCGTAACCGCCCGAAGCGCCGCCCGCTCACTGGGCGCCGGGGCGCACCAGACCGCTCTCGTACGCGTACACCGCCGCCTGCACACGGTCGCGCAGGCTCAGCTTCGTCAGCACATGACCCACATGCGTCTTGACCGTGGTCTCACTGACGAACAGATCCGCGGCGATCTCCGCGTTGGACAGCCCCCGCGCCACCAGCTTCAGCACCTCGACCTCACGCTCGGTCAGCGTGTGCAGGGTGTCCGGCACCTGCTCGTCACCGGACGGCAGATGGTCCGCGTACTTGTCGAGCAGCCTGCGCGTGATGCTTGGCGCCAGCATCGCCTCACCGGCGGCCACCACCCGGATCGCCTGCACCAACTCGTTCGCGGGCGCGTCCTTCAGCAGGAAGCCACTGGCCCCCGCGCGCAGCGCCTCCACCACGTACTCGTCCAGATCGAACGTGGTCAGCACCAGCACCTTCGCCGGACCGTCCTTGCCGGGACCCGTGATCTGCCGCGTCGCCTCCACACCGTCCATCCGAGGCATCCGGATGTCCATCAGCACGACATCGGGCTGAAGCGCCCGCACCTGGTCGATGGCCTGAAGACCGTCCCCGGCCTCCCCGACGACCGCGATGTCCTGCTCGGCCTCCAGGATCATCCGGAAGCCGGTGCGCAGCAGTGGCTGGTCATCGACCAGTAGGACGCGGATCGCCACGGGATCTCCTTCAGTAGACCGATCCCGGTCCATTCTGCCCTGAGTGCCCGCCCACGGAAGCGGCGGGCACACGCCGCCCCCGCTACACCCCCTGCGCCGGCTCGGTGGAAACCACCGGCTCCGCCACCACAAGCGCCTCCGCACCCTGCGGTGGCGCCACCGTCAGCGGATACACCGGGGGAGTCCCGCCGAACTCCGGACACACCGCCCGGTGATCGCACCAGCCGCACAGCTTCGTCGGCCGGGGCCGCCAGTCACCCGTCTCCGTCGCCTGCCTGATCGCGTCCCAGAGCGCCAGCAGCTTGCGCTCGATACGCTCCAGATCCGCCTCCACCGGGTCATACGTCAAAACATCACCACTGCCCAGATAGACCAGCTGGAGCCGGCGCGGCACCACCCGCTTCCACCGCCAGATCACCAGCGCGTAGAACTTCATCTGGAACAGCGCGCCCTCCGCGTACTCCGGACGCGGCGCCTTGCCCGTCTTGTAGTCCACGATCCGCACCTCGCCCGACGGCGCCACATCGACCCGGTCGATCACCCCGCGCAGCCGCAGCCCCGACTCCAGCTCCGTCTCCACGAACAGCTCACGCTCCGCCGGCTCCAGCCGCGTCGGATCCTCCAGCGAGAACCACCGCTCGACCAGACCCTCGGCCTCCGACAGCCAGCGCGTCAGCCGCTCACCGCCCTCGTCCCCCTCGAACAGCTCACCCAGCTCCGGCCTCGACTCCAGCAACCGGTCCCACTGGCCGGGAACCATCGACCTGGCCCGCGGCGCCGTACGCTCGACAGCGGGGTCGTCGAACAGCCTCTCCAGCACCGCGTGCACCAGCGTCCCCCGAGTGGCCGCCTCGCTCGGCTTCTCCGGCAGCTTGTCGATCACCCGGAACCGATACAGCAGAGGGCACTGCATGAAGTCGCTCGCACGCGACGGCGACAGCGACATGGGCTGCTGACTCGTACTCATGACTCAGACCCTACGGCCCGCCACCGACAGCGAGCGGAATACCATCGACGCAAGACCTCGCGCACACGGCACCATCGAGCGAGTGACCGCGCCGCAACGAAGGGACGACGTGAACAAGGACGACGAGAGCGGCGAGAGCAGGAGGCCGCGGTCCGGTCCTGAGGACGCGCCCCCCGGCCGCAAGCGGAAGCGGCCCGAAGACCCCGGAGGCGGGATCCTGATGGGCCGCCCCTTCGGCGTGCCCGTCTACGTCGCCCCCAGCTGGTTCCTGGTGGCCGCCCTCATCACCTGGGTCTTCGGCGGCCAGCTCGACCGCGTGCTGCCCGAGCTCGGCGGCGTCCGCTACCTCGTCGCGCTCTTCTTCGCCGTCGCCTTCTACGCCTCCGTACTGGTCCACGAACTGGCCCACACCGTCGTCGCCCTGCGCTACGGCCTGCCCGTACGCCGCATCCAGCTCCAGTTCTTCGGCGGCGTCTCCGAGATCGAGAAGGAGTCCGAGACCCCCGGCCGCGAGTTCATGCTCGCCTTCGTCGGCCCCCTGCTCTCACTCGTCCTCGCCGGCTTCTTCTACCTCACGATGATGGCCGTCGAACCCGGCACCGTCCCCGGCGTCCTCCTCGCCGGACTGATGATCTCCAACCTCATCGTCGCCGCCTTCAACCTCCTGCCCGGCCTCCCCCTGGACGGCGGCCGGATGCTCCGCGCCGTCGTCTGGAAGATCACCGGCAAACCCATGACCGGCACCGTCGCCGCCGCCTGGGTCGGCAGGGCCCTCGCCGTAGCCGTCCTCATCGGCCTCCCGCTGCTCACCCACACCGGCGCCCTCGGCAACTCCACCAAGGACATCGGCGGCATGGAGACCGTCACCGACGCACTCCTCGCCGCCATCCTCGCCGCCATCATCTGGACCGGCGCCGGCAACAGCCTGCGCATGGCACGCCTGCGCGAACACCTTCCCGAACTGCGAGCCCGCGCCCTCACCCGCCGCGCCGTCCCCGTCGAATCCGCCACCCCGCTCTCCGAAGCACTGCGCCGCGCCAACGAAGCCGGCGCCCGCGCCCTCGTCGTCGTCGACGGACAGGGCGAACCCACCGCACTCGTCCGCGAAGCGGCCATCGTCGGCGTCCCCGCCCACCGCCGCCCCTGGGTCGCCGTCAGCGGCCTCGCCCAAGACCTCACCGACGGCATGAAAGTCCCCGCCGAACTCGCCGGAGAAGCACTCCTCGACCGGCTCAGGGCCAGCCCCGCCACCGAGTACCTCGTGGTCGAGGACACCGGGGAGATCTACGGAGTCCTCTCCACCGCCGACGTCGAACGCGCCTTCGTCGCCGCCATGGCCAGGCCCGACTCCAAATGAGGCACCCCCAAGCCAGGTGAGGGAGCCTCAAATGGAGCAGGTAGTCTGACCGCATGTCCGAACCGACCGGTGCCGCCCGTCGTCGCGGCCCCTTCAAGGTCGGGGACCAGGTCCAGCTCACCGACCCCAAGGGACGCCACTACACCTTCACGCTCGAAGCCGGGAAGAACTTCCACACCCACAAGGGTTCCTTCCCCCACGACGAGCTGATCGGTGCTCCCGAGGGCAGTGTTGTCCGCACCACGGGAAACGTCGCCTACCTCGCGCTGCGCCCCCTGCTCCCCGACTACGTCCTGTCCATGCCCCGCGGCGCCGCCGTGGTCTACCCCAAGGACGCGGGCCAGATCCTGGCCTTCGCCGACATCTTCCCCGGCGCCCGCATCGTCGAAGCCGGAGTGGGATCGGGCTCGCTCAGCAGCTTCCTGCTGCGCGCCATCGGCGACCAGGGCATGCTGCACTCCTACGAGCGCCGCCAGGACTTCGCCGACATCGCCCAACAGAACGTGGAACGCTACTTCGGCGGCCCCCACCCCGCCTGGCAGCTCACCGTCGGCGACCTCCAGGACAACCTCTCGGACACCGAGGTCGACCGCGTCATCCTCGACATGCTCGCACCGTGGGAATGCGTCGAGCCCGTGTCGAAGGCGCTCGTACCCGGCGGCATCCTCTGCGCGTACGTCGCCACCACCACCCAGCTCGCCCGCACCGTCGAGACGATCCGCGAACACGGCTCGTTCAACGAACCGGCCGCCTGGGAGTCGATGGTCCGCAACTGGCACGTCGAGGGACTCGCCGTACGCCCCGACCACCGCATGATCGGCCACACCGGCTTCCTGATCACCGCCCGCCGCCTCGCCGATGGCGTGGAGCCGCCCCTGCGCCGCCGCCGCCCCTCCAAGGGCGCCTACGGCGACGACTACGACGGCCCCGGAAGCGGCAGCGGCACCCGAGGCTGAGCCGGCATCACCTCCCCGGCCCGAAGGGCCGAGCCGCCCGACGATCCACAACACGACAGAGCCGCCGCCGAGTTCACGTCCGCCCGACGCGAACTCGGCGGCGGTTTCTTTACGTTGGCCTTAACGACCCCGCTGTTCCACCGCACTGTGACGTGTGGCACGATTCACGCCACCCCCACCGGACCTGCCTTCACAGGAGACACCGCGTGCAGATCTCCGACGTCCCGGACCTCGCGCACACCCGCCCGCGTCCCGTGCACTGGCTCGCCACGGCCACCGCGATGGCCGCAGTGATGGCCGGCGCGGGTCTGCTCCAGCCCGACGCCGCCACAGCGAACCAGACAGGCTCCGGAACCACCGCGCGGACCACCCCGAACGCCGCACCACTGCCCGCGCCCGATACCGCCGCGGTCGACTTCCCGCTCGAATGCGGTGGCGCGAAAGCACTGGTCACGAAGGAAGCCACCGGCGACCTCGACGGCGACGGCCGCCCCGAGACCGTGGCCGCCGCCCGCTGCGACGCCGGATCCGGCACCCCGCCCAGCGGCGTCTACGTACTCACAGCGACGAAGGACGCGAGCGCGCCCCGCGTCGTGGCCACACTGGTGGACCCGGCCGACCGCCAGACCGTCGCCGACCTGGTGATACGCGACGGTCTCGTCCGGGCCCGGCTGCTCGGCTACTCGGGGCCCGACGTACCGGGCTGCTGCCCCGACGAGGAGCAGCGGCTGACCTGGCAATGGCAGAACGGCGGCTTCGTACAGAGCGCCCAGAGCGAATCACGGAGCGTCTGACCGGTCACACCGCGTGACCGGCCCGCCGGTGCCGCTACGGCGCCGCCGACACCCCGGAACCACTCACTCCGCGTCCGGGCCGTACACCTCGACGCTGTCCGAGACGCGCCGTACATGAATGCAGTCACCCGGGCACTCCTTGGCCGAGTCGACGACATCCTTGAGGATCGTCAGAGGCACCCTGGTGGTGGCGCCGGGAGACTGGAGCAACTCGTCGTCCGCGCTCTTCACATAAGCGAGGCCGTCGATGTCCAGCTCGAAGACGTCGGGCGCGTACTGGGCGCAGATCCCGTCGCCGGTGCAGAGGTCCTGGTCGATCCACACTTCGAGCGTCTCGCCGCCCTCGGTGACGGTGTCGGTCGGAGCCTGCTGCTGCACGGTCATATCTCCTGCCGTTTCCTGCGTGGGGCGAGGCGACCTCGGGCAAGTCGCGCCAGCCCTGACGGGTGTTGAACACCTCGACGATACAACCGGCGGCTTTCCGATGTTGATCGGTGGGTATTCCCCTGGCGTGAGGGAGAGCGCAAGGGTGAAGATCGGACACACCCCGACAGTCTTTGTGATCTAGGGGTTTTAATCACCACCTACCCAGGTAGGGTCAGGAAGCGTCCAGCTCCCCTTGGAGGAGGTGAGGACCGTGGCAGCCCACGACGACGACATCAACCGCGGCATCCGGCCCGGGCGGGGGTCAGAAGACCCAGCCGGCCAGGTTGCCTTTCTCGAGCAGGAAATCGCCGTCCTGCGACGTAAGCTCGCCGACTCTCCGCGTCATACGAGGATTCTCGAAGAGCGGATCGTCGAACTGCAGACAAACCTGGCAGGTGTGTCCGCGCAGAATGAGCGGCTCGCCAATACGCTGCGTGAGGCCCGCGACCAGATCGTGGCCCTCAAGGAAGAGGTCGACCGGCTCGCACAGCCGCCGGCCGGCTTCGGTGTCTTTCTGCATGCGAACGAGGACGGTACGGCCGACATCTTCACCGGGGGCCGCAAGCTCCGGGTGAACGTCAGCCCCGGCGTCGAGCTCGAAGAGCTCCGGCGCGGCCAGGAAGTCATGCTCAACGAGGCTCTCAACGTGGTCGAGGCCATGGAATTCGAGCGGGCCGGGGACATCGTCACCCTCAAGGAGATCCTTGAGGACGGCGAGCGCGCCCTGGTCGTGGGGCACACCGACGAGGAACGGGTGGTGCGGCTCGCTGAGCCGCTGCTGGACATCACCATCCGCGCCGGCGACGCCCTCCTGCTCGAACCGCGCTCCGGCTACGTCTACGAAGTGGTCCCCAAGAGCGAGGTCGAGGAACTCGTCCTCGAAGAGGTACCGGACGTCGACTACAGCAAGATCGGCGGTCTCGGCGGCCAGATCGAGATGATCCGAGACGCGGTCGAGCTTCCGTACCTCTACCCGGACCTCTTCAAAGAGCACGAACTGCGCCCGCCGAAGGGCATCCTGCTCTACGGCCCGCCCGGCTGCGGCAAGACGCTCATCGCCAAGGCCGTGGCCAACTCCCTTGCCAAGAAGGTCGCGGAGGTGAGCGGCCGGCCCGCCGGGAAGAGCTACTTCCTCAACATCAAGGGCCCCGAGCTCCTCAACAAGTACGTCGGCGAGACCGAGCGGCACATCCGCCTGGTCTTCCAGCGCGCCCGTGAGAAGGCCAGTGAGGGCACCCCCGTCATCGTCTTCTTCGACGAGATGGAATCCCTCTTCCGCACCCGGGGCTCCGGCGTCAGCTCGGACGTGGAGAACACCATCGTCCCGCAGCTCCTCGCCGAGATCGACGGTGTGGAGGGCCTGGAGAACGTCATCGTCATCGGCGCCTCCAACCGCGAGGACATGATCGACCCCGCGATCCTGCGGCCCGGCCGTCTCGACGTGAAGATCAAGATCGAGCGTCCGGACGCGGAGGCGGCGAAGGACATCTTCGCGAAGTACCTGCGGTCCTCGCTGCCCCTGCACGAGGACGACCTGTCCGAGCACAAGGGCTCCCCCGAGTCCACGGTGCAGGGCATGATCCAGTCGGTCGTCGAGCGGATGTACACCGAGTCCGAGGAGAACCGCTTCCTCGAGGTCACGTACGCCAACGGCGACAAGGAAGTCCTCTACTTCAAGGACTTCAACTCCGGCGCGATGATCCAGAACATCGTCGACCGGGCCAAGAAGATGGCCATCAAGGACTTCCTCGACGAGAACCAGCGAGGACTCCGCGTCGCCCACCTCCTCCAGGCCTGCGTGGACGAGTTCAAGGAGAACGAGGACCTGCCCAACACCACCAACCCGGACGACTGGGCCCGCATCTCCGGCAAGAAGGGCGAGCGGATCGTCTTCATCCGCACCCTCGTCACCGGAAAACAAGGCGCGGACACCGGACGCTCCATCGACACGGTGGCGAACACCGGACAGTACCTGTAAGACACAGACCGGCTGCGGATGTCCGGACGGGCATCCGCAGCCGGTTGTTTTCCCCATACCTTTCACGACACCAGGGCAATGACGGAAACGATCTCCCCACCAGTGCAAAGCCGTTTTAGGCTCTTCGGTACCGCCACGTCGCGCAGTGCGGGGACGGGCACCGCACACGCACCGGAGAGACAGCGGTACTTGAGCGGCGCTCCCGAAGGGGAGCACCGCCGGGCAAGGAGGGCCGCATGACCGTACGGCGAGTAATGGGCATCGAGACGGAGTACGGCATCTCCGTCCCCGGCCAACCGAACGCCAATGCCATGCTCACCTCGTCCCAGATCGTCAACGCCTACGCGGCGGCGATGCACAGGGCGCGCCGCGCCCGCTGGGATTTCGAGGAGGAGAATCCGCTGCGGGACGCACGAGGCTTCGACCTCGCCCGCGAGGCCGCCGAGTCCAGCCAGCTCACCGACGAGGACATCGGGCTGGCCAATGTGATCCTCACCAACGGCGCACGGCTCTACGTCGACCACGCGCACCCGGAGTACAGCTCCCCGGAGATCACCAACCCGCGCGACGCTGTGCTGTGGGACAAGGCCGGCGAACGGATCATGGCCGAGGCCGCCGAGCGCGCCGGACAGCTCCCCGGCGCCCAGCCGATCCTTCTTTACAAGAACAACACCGACAACAAGGGCGCCTCGTACGGCACGCACGAGAACTACCTGATGAAGCGGGAGACCCCGTTCTCGGACATCGTGCGGCACCTGACGCCGTTCTTCGTCTCGCGGCAGGTCGTCACCGGCGCCGGGCGGGTCGGCATCGGCCAGGACGGCCACGAGCACGGTTTCCAGATCAGCCAGCGAGCCGACTACTTCGAGGTCGAGGTCGGTCTGGAGACGACACTCAAACGGCCCATCATCAACACCAGGGACGAGCCGCACTCGGACGCCGAGAAGTACCGCAGGCTCCATGTGATCATCGGCGACGCGAATCTCTCGGAGATCTCCACCTATCTCAAGCTCGGGACGACGTCCCTGATCCTGTCCATGATCGAGGACGGGTTCATCAACGTCGACCTGGCCGTGGACCAGCCCGTGCGCACGCTCCACCAGGTCTCGCACGACCCGTCCCTGGCCCAGCTGATCACTCTCCGCAGCGGCCGGACACTCACCGCTGTGCAGCTCCAGATGGAGTATTTCGAACTGGCGCGCAAATATGTCGAGGAGCGCTACGGCGCCGACGCGGACGAGCAGACCAGGGACGTACTGGGCCGCTGGGAGGACACCCTCAACCGCCTGGAGAACGACCCGATGAGTCTGTCGGGCGAACTGGACTGGGTGACCAAGAAGGAGATCCTGGAGGGCTACCGCCGCCGCGACGGCCTGGAGTGGGACGCGGCGCGGCTCCACCTGGTGGATCTCCAGTACTCGGACGTACGCCCCGAGAAGGGCCTGTACAACCGTCTGGTGGCCCGCGGCAAGATGAGCAGGCTCCTGGAGGAACCGGACGTCGAACGGGCCGAGACGAAGCCTCCTGAGGACACGCGCGCGTACTTCCGTGGCCGCTGTCTGGAGCAGTACGCGGACGACGTGGCCGCGGCCTCCTGGGACTCGGTCATCTTCGACCTGCCGGGCCGGGACTCCCTCCAGCGGGTACCGACCCTGGAACCGCTCCGGGGCACCCGTAACCACGTGAAAGAGCTCCTGGACAGGTGCCGCACGGCCGAGGACCTGGTCCGGGTGCTCTCGGGCGGCTGAAATGGTCCCGGTCCGGGAATCATGGGAGTGGCCCCCGGACGTTGCAAGAACTGCGGGGCCGATGTCGGACCCTGCTTGTAGGGTCGGATCTTGAAGGTCACATCGAGCGGGGCGAACCGAGCGGGGTGAGGGTTATGGCGACCAAGGACACCGACGGCGGGCAGCAGAAGGCAACGCGTTCCACCGAGGAGGTCGAGGAGCAGACCGAGGACGCGCAGCAGTCCGAGGACCTCAAGGAACGCCAGGAGAAACTGTCGGACGACGTGGACTCCGTACTGGACGAGATCGACGACGTACTCGAGGAGAATGCCGAGGACTTCGTGAGGTCATTTGTTCAGAAAGGTGGCGAGTAGTCCTCGAATGTCCGAATCGAGCGATGGTAGGAAGTGCTCTCGCTGCCGGCGGACGCTGAAGCGCGGGGCATTTGCGAGTAATCGCTCGATGAGCGACGGGCTCCAGGCTTACTGCAAGGAGTGCGCCGCGGACTACTACCGGCAGCGCCAAGGAGCGAAGGGGCGCGCGGTACGGGTGAAAGTCCTCGTGCCGCGCGGCCATAAGCGTTGTCCGCAGTGTGGCGAAGTCAAACCCCACTCCGAGTGGGAACAGAACGGGACGACGCCGGACGGATATGCGAGCTACCGCAGGCCATGTCGTGCCACCCGGAATCAGAAGTCCTACTTCAAGCGGAAGTACGGCATCACCATGGCCCAGCGCGACGAGATGATCTCGTCGCAGATGGGCATCTGCGTCATCTGCCTATCTGCTCCCGCCGCGCATGTGGATCACTGCCATGAGACGGGTAGGGTCCGGGGCGTACTGTGCTTCAACTGCAATTCGGCCATTGGCAAGTTGGGGGACGATCCCGACACCCTGCGCCGTGCAACCGCATACCTGGAGGGAAACGCGTGGAAGCCAACACTCGTAGCACCGGGCGTCTACCGGCTGCCTTCCTGACGCCCGGCTCCGCCTCGTTCATGGACTTTCTGTCCGTCCACTCGCCGGAGATCCTGCCGGGCAATCGGGTGCTGCCGCCCGTCCAGGGTGCGATCGAGGCGCCGCACGGGACGACGATCGTCGCCGTGACGTTCGCGGGCGGGGTCATCCTCGCCGGTGACCGCCGGGCCACCATGGGCAACATGATCGCGCAGCGCGACATCGAGAAGGTCTTCCCGGCCGACGAGTACTCGGCCGTGGGCATCGCGGGTACGGCGGGTCTCGCCGTGGAGATGGTCAAGCTCTTCCAGCTGGAGCTGGAGCACTTCGAGAAGGTCGAAGGCGCGCAGCTCTCCTTCGAGGGCAAGGCCAACCGGCTCTCCACCATGATCCGCAGCAATCTCGCGATGGCCATGCAGGGCCTGGCCGTCGTCCCGCTCTTCGCCGGCTGGGACGTCGACCGTGAGAAGGGACGAATCTTCTCGTACGACGTCACGGGCGGCCGTTCCGAGGAGCACGGGTACGCGTCCACCGGATCGGGCTCGATCTTCGCGCGTGGTGCGATGAAGAAGCTGTTCCGGGACGATCTGACGGAGGAGCAGGCCATCACGCTCGTCATTCAGGCGCTCTACGACGCGGCTGACGACGATTCGGCCACCGGCGGTCCGGATGTCGCCCGCAAGATCTATCCCATCGTCAACATCATGAGTGACGAGGGTTTCCGCAGGGTGACCGACGAGGAGTCCTCGCGGATCGCCCGCTCGATCATCGAGCGCCGGCTGGAGCAGCCCGACGGCCCGCGCGCCGAACTGCTCTGATCCCGGCCTCCGCTGAATAGACATGTCACTGACAGGAAGGGACGGATAGCCGGTGTCGACGCCGTTCTATGTCTCACCCCAGCAGGCCATGGCCGACCGGGCGGAGTACGCCCGCAAGGGCATCGCCCGCGGCCGCAGCCTGGTTGTGCTGCAGTACGCCGACGGCATCGTCTTCGTCGGTGAGAACCCGTCCCGCGCGCTGCACAAGTTCAGCGAGATCTACGACCGGATCGGCTTCGCCGCCGCCGGTAAGTACAACGAGTACGAGAATCTTCGTATCGGCGGTGTCCGTTACGCGGATCTGCGTGGATATACCTACGACCGTGACGATGTGACGGCGCGTGGGCTGGCGAACGTCTACGCGCAGACGCTGGGCACGATCTTCTCCAGTGCGGGCGAGAAGCCGTACGAGGTGGAGCTGGTCGTCGCCGAGGTGGGTCCGACGGCCGACGGTGACCAGATCTACCGGCTGCCGCACGACGGGTCGATCGTGGACGAGCACGGTTCGGTGGCCGTCGGTGGCAATTCGGAGCAGATCAGTACGTTCCTCGACCAGCAGCACCGCGACGGGATGTCGTTGGCCGAGGCGTTGAAGCTGGCTGTGCAGGCTCTGTCGCGGGACACCAACGGGAGCGAGCGGGAGATTCCCGCGGAGCGGCTGGAGGTGGCGGTCCTGGACCGGACCCGGCCGCAGGAGCGCAAGTTCAAGCGTGTTGTGGGCCGTCAGCTGGCCCGCCTCCTCGAGGCGGACGGCGCGGCGTCCACGCCGACTGACGCTCCGTCGGACACCGAGGAGTCGGAGGAGTCCGGCGACGCCGAGAGTTGAGCGGCGCGGTTCTTCCGGTGCCCCGAATCGCCCGTGCGGTTCGGGGCACCGGTTCGTTCGGGGCGGGGCGGGGCGGGGCGGGGCGGGGCGGAACAGACCTGCGGCGTGGCCTCAGGCGGGCGGGGGCGCGGTGGAGCCGCGGATCACCAGGGACACGGGCAGGACGGTGTTCTCGGGTTGGCGTCCGTCGAGGATGGCCAGCAGGGCGGACATCCCGTGCCGGCCGACGAGCTCGGCCGGCAGTCGTACGGTGGTCAGTTCCGGCTCCACCGCCGTGGCGAGCGCGAGGTCGTCGAAGCCGGTGACGGAGACGTCGTCCGGGACCCGCAGGCCGAGTTTCCGTACGGCCTTGACGGCGCCCGCCGCGAGGACGTCGCTGTCGCAGATCAGTGCCGTGGGCCGGGGTCCGGGTCCGCTGAGTGCTCGTTCGGCGGCCTCCCGCGCGGCGTGCACCTCCAGGGGTGAGGGCACGGTCCGTACGACCGCGTCGGGCACGCCTCGTACCGCCTCGGCCAGCGCGTCGGCCCTGACGGTGAACGTCCAGGAGGTGACGGCGGAGGCGAGGTGGGTGATCCGGCGGTGGCCGAGTCCGAGCAGATGGTCCGTCACCTGCCGTATGCCGTCGGCGATGTCGAGGTTGACGTGCGCGGCGGCGCCGGATCCGGTGGGGTCGCTGTCGAGCATCACCAGCGGCAGGTCGGTGCCGCGGATGGCTGCGAGCGCGTCGGTCGCGATGGACGAGGCGATGACGCCGTCCAGTGCGGCGCGTGCCGAAGCGAAGGGGTCCTTGGCGGGTCCGACGCCCTCGGGTGAGGGGTAGAGGACCACGCCGAAGCTGTGTTCGGCGGCGACCGTCGCGGCGCCGGTGTAGACGCGGGCGAAGAACTCGTGGGTGAGCGCGGGCACCACCAGCAGCGCGGTCCTGGTCCGGCCGAGCCGGAGGTTGCGGGCGGCGAGGTTGGGCCGGTAGCCGAGTTCGCGCGCGGTGTCCCGGACGAGTCCGGCGGTGCGTTCGGAGACCCGGCCGGGCCATTTGTCGCCGAGGACGAGGGAGACGGTGGCCTGCGAGACCCCGGCGGCCCGTGCGACGTCCCTGCTGGTCGGTCTCGCGGGGCGCGCGGCCGTGCCGGGACCGGGCCGGTCCGTGCCGGGCGGCTCTGCCATGGGTGTCGTCCTCCGTGGTGACTGCCGCGGGCGGGGGCGCCCGGACCGTGCGCCCCGTCAAGTCTGTGGACCCGCGGACTGCGGACATGGTACGTATGACACCGGAAGTTATACGTAAAACTTGGCTGTACCGGGTGAACCGGGGGAGAGAAGGGGAGTCATGGCCGCAGGCTATGTGGACATTCTCAGGGCGCCGCACGCCGCACGACTGCTCGCCGGCACGCTCGTCGGGCGGCTGCCCAGCGCCACCGGCCATATCGCCATCGTCCTGTTTGTCCGTGAGGCGGGCGGCAGCTACACCCTCGCGGGCGCCCTGGCGGCCGCCTACGGGCTGTCCACCGCGATCGGCCAGCCGCTCCTCGGCCGCGCCGTCGACATGGTGGGCCAGCCGCGCGTCCAGCTCCCCGCCGCGTTCGTCTCCGCCCTCGGCATGGTGTTCCTCGCCCTGACCGGAATCGAGCCGCTGGTCCTGGCGTACGCGGCGGTGGTCGTCGCCGGCTTCTTCACCCCGCCCCTCGAAGGCGGTCTGCGGGCCCTGTGGCCCAGCGTTCTCGGCCGGGAGGACCGGGTGCACAGGGCGTACGCCATGGACGCCGTGGCGCAGGAGGTGATGTTCACGGCGGGCCCGCTGTTCGTCACCCTTCTCGTCGCCCTCTGGTCCCCGGCCGCCGCCCTGCTGGTCATCAACGGCATCGGCGTCCTCGGCGCCCTCACGGTCGTGCTCTCCAAGCCCTCGCGCGCCTGGCGTTCCGCGCCCCGTGAGGCGCACTGGCTCGGCGCCCTGCGCTCGCCGGGGCTCCTGGCGCTCCTCGCGGCCTTCCTCTTCATCGGTCTGGCGCTCGGGTCCATCACCGTCGCGGGCGTGGCGTACGCAGACGACCAGGGCCGTGAGTCCGTGTACGGCTGGCTGATGGCCGCCCTCGGCCTCGGCGCGCTGCTCGGCGGTCTGGTGTACGGGGCCAGGCAGTGGACCGGCACCCCCGAGCGCAGGCTGCTGTGGATCACCGCGCTGCTCGCCGCCGGTTATCTGCCCCTGATGCTCACTCCGGGCGTGGTGGCCATGACGGCGCTCGCCGCTCTCTCCGGTGTGTTCCTGGCGCCCGCGCTGGCCTGCGCGTTCATCGTCGTCGACCGGCACGCCCCGCGCGGCACGGTCACGGAGGCGTTCTCCTGGCTCGTGACCACCTTCGGTGTCGGTGCCGCGTTCGGTACGGGAGTGGCCGGTCC
Source organism: Streptomyces sp. NPDC060366 (assembly GCF_042725135.1). Classification (NCBI taxonomy): domain Bacteria; kingdom Bacillati; phylum Actinomycetota; class Actinomycetes; order Kitasatosporales; family Streptomycetaceae; genus Streptomyces; species Streptomyces sp. NPDC060366. Next base: position 176,767 of record NZ_JBHXDC010000007.1, read on the forward strand.
GGCCGTCGAGATCGACGGGACATCGGCGGGCTTCGCCGTCGCGGGGGCGGGCGGTGTGGCCGCGCTGCTGGTTCTGCTGGCCACCCGGAGAGTCCTCGCGGCTCCCGCGGACGGTGCGGGGATCGACCTGGCCGGGGAAGCCGGATACGAAAATGATCGCAACGGTGCGGCCCAACACGGTTTCAGCTCAGGCCATCAGGCGTAATGTTCAGACATGGACCGCCGCATTTTCGGGCTGGAGAACGAGTACGGCGTCACGTGCACCTTCAGGGGACAGCGCCGGCTGTCACCTGACGAAGTGGCGCGCTACCTCTTCCGCCGTGTTGTGTCATGGGGCCGCAGCAGCAACGTCTTCCTGCGGAACGGCGCCCGCCTGTACCTCGACGTGGGATCGCATCCGGAATACGCGACACCCGAATGCGACAACGTGACCGAACTGGTCACGCACGACAAGGCGGGCGAGCGCATTCTGGAAGGCCTGCTCGTCGACGCCGAACGCCGCCTGCACGAGGAGGGAATCGCGGGCGACGTCTATCTGTTCAAGAACAACACCGATTCGGCTGGAAACTCCTACGGCTGCCACGAGAATTACCTCGTCGCCCGCCACGGGGAATTCTCCCGGCTCGCGGACATCCTCATCCCGTTCCTCGTCACCCGGCAGCTGCTCTGCGGCGCGGGCAAGGTGCTGCAGACTCCGCGTGGCGCGGTCTACTGCGTAAGTCAGCGCGCCGAGCACATCTGGGAGGGCGTCAGCTCCGCCACCACCCGTTCCCGTCCCATCATCAACACCCGCGACGAACCGCACGCCGACGCGGAGCGCTACCGCCGGCTGCATGTCATCGTCGGCGACTCGAACATGTCCGAGACGACGATGCTCCTCAAGGTCGGTGCCACGGATCTCGTGCTGCGCATGATCGAGGCGGGCACCGTCATGCGTGACCTCACTCTGGAGAACCCGATCCGGGCGATCCGCGAGGTCAGCCACGACATCACCGGTCAGCGCAAGGTGCGCCTGGCCAGCGGGCGTGAGGCGTCCGCGATCGAGGTCCAGCGGGAGTACTACGAGAAGGCCGTGGACTTCGTCGACCGCCGGGGCATCCGCACCGGCACCGTCGAGCAGGTGCTGGAGCTCTGGGGCCGTACGCTCGACGCGATCGAGGCCGAGGACCTGGACCGGATCGGTACCGAGATCGACTGGGTCATGAAGTACAAGCTCATCGAGCGCTACCGGGCCAAGCACAACATGACCATGTCCCATCCGCGGGTCGCGCAGATAGACCTCGCCTACCACGACATCCACCGCCGCCGGGGGCTCTACTACCTGCTGGAGAAGCGCGGCCAGGCGGCCCGGATCTGCAACGACATGAAGATCTTCGAGGGCAAGTCGGTGCCCCCGCAGACCACCCGGGCGCGGCTGCGCGGAGACTTCATCCGGCGGGCCCAGGAGCAGCGGCGGGACTTCACCGTCGACTGGGTCCATCTCAAGCTCAACGATCAGGCGCAGCGCACCGTGCTGTGCAAGGACCCGTTCCGCTCGGTGGACGACCGGGTGGAGAAACTGATCGCCGGTATGTGACCGCCGGCGGTTGACACCTGAAGTCCGGAACACGACTCGGGCCCCGTACGTTTCTCGTGCGGGGCCCTTGCCACGCCCTAGAGTGTCGAGGAACTTAACCTTCCGTCTGAGATCTGAGGAATTCGTGCGCCGACTTGCCGGCCTCATCGTCATCCCCCTACTGCTGCTGTCCACGGCGGCATGCGGTGACGACGGAGGCTCCGACTCAACCTCGTCCAAGAACGGGCTTCCCGAGATCACAGCGGGTGCCAAGTTCGGTGAGAAGCCGACCCTGGGGAAGGGGGAGGGGAAGCCGCCGAAGGAGCTTCAGACCGATGTCATCAGTGAGGGTGACGGCGCGAAGCTGAAGAAGGGTGACGCGATCCAGGTCAACTACCTGGGGCAGTCGTGGGACTCGGCCAAGCCGTTCGACAACAGCTTCGACCGTAAGGCCCCCTTCGATCTGACGCTGGGCGCCGGCATGGTCATCCAGGGCTGGGACAAGGGTCTGGAAGGGCAGAAGGTCGGCAGCCGTGTCGCGCTCGGCATCCCGCCGGAGCTGGGTTACGGAGCGCAGGGCCAGGGCGACATCAAGCCCAACGCCACGCTGGTCTTCGTCGTCGACATTCTGAAGGCGACGCAGGTTCCGACCACCGCCAAGGGCAGTGAGGTCGCGCAGGACAACATCGATCTGCCGAAGGTCGGGGTCAACGCGGACGGCAAGGCGCCGAAGGTCACGGTCCCGAAGACGGATCCCCCGAAGAAGCTCGTCTCCAACTATGTGCTGGAGAGCAAGGGCGAGGTCGTCAAGGAGACGGACTCGGTCGTGCTGAACTACGAGGCGCTGCTGTGGAAGGACGCCAAGACGTTCGACAGCACGTACAAGAACGGCAAGACGGTGACGTTCCCGCTGCCGCAGCTCACCCTCAAGGGGCTGAAGGACGGCGTCGTCGGCAAGAAGGTCGGCAGCCGTGTGCTGGTCGTCATCCCGCCGGCCGACGCGTTCGGTGACAAGGAGCAGCAGGGCATCCCCAAGAACTCCACTCTGGTGTTCGCCGTGGACATCCTGGCGAAGGTGTAAGACTGTCCCGGTTGCCCCGTTCATCATTTAGAGGAGCAGTTCAGTGAGCATCGAGAAGCCCGAGATCGACTTCCCGGGTGGCGAGCCGCCGGTCGACCTGGAGATCAAGGACATCTGGGAGGGGGAGGGTGCCGTGGCCAAGTCGGGCGACACCGTCTCCGTCCACTACGTGGGTGTGGCCTTCTCCACCGGTGAGGAGTTCGACGCCTCCTGGAACCGCGGTACGCCGCTCCAGTTCCAGCTCGGTCAGGGACAGGTCATCTCCGGCTGGGACAAGGGTGTCGAGGGCATGAAGGTCGGTGGCCGTCGTCAGCTGACGATTCCCTCGCACCTCGCCTACGGCGAGCGTGGCGCGGGTGGCGGGGCGATCGCTCCCGGCGAGACGCTGATCTTCGTCTGCGATCTGGTCGCTGTCTGACCTGAGTCCGATCACTTACGGACACACCGAGGGCCCATGCTGTCCGGCGTGGGCCCTCGGCTTTTACCGCGGGACCCCCGGGCGGTACGGTCGACGCGCGGATGCGGCACTATCAGATGAGGTGTAGGGCGTCGATGGCCATTGCCAAGGCCGAGCGGTTGATGAATCTCGCGCTGTGCCTGCTCGGTACGCGGCGCCCGCTCAGCAAGCGCGAGTTGCGCGAGTCCATCGAGGCATATCTGGAAGCCGGTTCCGACGACAGCTTCAACCGGATGTTCGAGCGGGACAAGGACGATCTGCGCGAACTCGGTCTGGTCATCGAGACGGTGGAGAATCTGGACGGCGAGACCGGTTATCTGGCCCGCCGGGACAGCAACCGTCTCCCGGCCATCACGCTGGACGCCGAGGAGGCCGCGGCGCTCGGACTCGCCGCGAAGGTCTGGCAGCAGGCGCGTCTCGCGGGCGCCGCCAGCGGTGCGCTGCAGAAGCTGCGGGCCGCGGGGATGCCCGAGGCGGAGGATTCGTACGAGGCGCACCACAGCGCCCTGGAGCCGCGCATCCCCGTTCACGAGGCGGCGTTCGAGCCGTTGATGCTCGCCTGCCGTGACCGTCGGCCGGTCGTTTTCGACTACCGCAAGGCCAATGCCGCGAAGCCCGAGCAGCGGCAGGTGGAGCCGTGGACCCTGGAGTGCTGGCGCGGGCACTGGTATCTGGCGGGCTGGGACCGGGAGCGCCGGGCGGAGCGGGTCTTCAGGCTCTCGCGGATCAGCGGCCGGGTCCGTTCCAGGACCGGTGGCTTCACCGCTCCGGTACCCGATGTGGTCACGGTGCGTGAGACGGTCGAGAGCTGGGCGGGGGAGACGGCGACGCGTTCGGCGCTGATCCGGCTGCGCTCGGAGTGCGGTTACCCGCTGCGTGCCCGGGCGGTGTCGTCACGGGAACTGGGCGACGGCTGGGACGAGTTGGAGATCCCGTACGGTCATGGCCTGGACGCCTGGCTGGTGGAGTTCGGCCCCGACGTGGTCGTGCTGGAGCCCGCGGATCTGCGGGCCGACGTCGTGGACCGGCTGCGCGCCGTGGCCAAGGCCTGAGGGGAACTCGTACACACATGGCAGCCAACGCCATCGACCAGACCCGCCGGATGCTCTCGCTGGTGACCTATCTGCGGGAGCGTCCCGGCGCGCATGTGAGTGATGTCGCCCGTGCCTTCGGAATCACCGAGGACGAGCTGATCTCCGACCTCGACGTCCTGCCCATGTGCGGGACGAGTTTCCGTGGTGGGGATCTGCTGGACATCGACACCGACGGTGACCGTATCTGGTGGCACAACCCGGACGACGTGGCCGAGCCGCTGCGGCTGGCCGCGGACGAGGCGACCGCGCTGCTGGTGGCGGCCCGTGCCGTCGCGACGCTGCCGGGGTTGCGGGAGAGCGACCGGCAGGCGCTGTTGCGTGCGACCGCGAAGCTGGAGGCCGCCGCCGGGGAGGTGGCGGGTGCCAGTTCCCGGCTCTCGGTGACGTTCGAGTCCGAGGGCGGCGTCTTCGCCGATGTGGACCGGGCGATCTCGGAGCGGCGCAGGCTGTGGCTGCGTTACTACTCGCCGGCGCGGGACGAGCTGACGGAGCGCGAGGTCGACCCGATCAGGCTGTTCGCCGTGGGCCACACGTATATGGAGGCGTGGTGCCGGCTCTCCGAGGCGCGGCGTACGTTCCGGCTGGACCGGGTCGCCGAGATCAAGCTGCTGGACGCTCCGGCGGCGCCGCCGGAGCTGGAGCTGCGTGATCTGTCGGAGGGGCTGGTGCAGCCGTCGGCCGACGATCCCGAGGTGGTGGTCGAGGTCGGCCCCGGCGGGCGCTGGGTCGCCGAGTACTACCCGCACGACAGTGCGGAGGAGCTTCCCGACGGGGGGCTGCGGATCACGTTGCGCACCCCGGCGCCGGCCTCGCTGCGGCGGCTCGCGCTGCGGCTGGGCCGGGACGGCCGTATCGTGTCGCCGCCGGAGCTGGCGGACAGTGCGCGTCGGGCGGCGGGTGAGGCGCTGGCGGCGTACGACAGCGGCGACGCGAACCAACGAAACTAGGGGAATTGGGGGATTTGTCCGTGATGACTGGCTTCTCCGCTTCGGCATCCATGGTGCCGGTCCTCTTCCAGGCCGCCTGCCCCGAGTGCCGGGCCCGGTTCGAACTCTCGGCCGGCGCGCTGCGGCTCGCGATCGGCGCCAGTCGCCGTACGACCTTCTACTCGTTCACCTGCCCCGAGTGCGAGACGGCGGTACGCAAGCCCGCGGGCGAGCGCATCGTGGAGTTGCTCACCGGGGGCGGCGTACGGACGCTGCGCCTGCATTCGACGATCTAGGGGGTGTGTCTTGCCGATCTTGCCGGGCTCGCGGTCCCTGGCACCGCGCCTCGCCGCGTAGTCGTCCCCCCCAGCAAGCTGATCCAGCCTGATCCACCGGACAGGCCCAGCGGAAAAGGCTCCTCGCATGTTCTGGCCCATGCTCGCCATCGCTCTCGGGTTCTGCGGGATCGCCGTGCTCGGCGTCCTCGCGATCCGGGTCTTCGTCGAGGCCCAGCGCCTCGGTCACCAGGTCGCCTCCACGACGCGGCGGATCAACCGGGCCGCGGAGGAACTCGAAGTCGCCGCCACCCATCTCGCTCGTACCGGAGACGCCATCCGATAAATGAATGCACCCTCCCTCCATCGTCAGTTCGGGCGGTAGGCTGACGAAGCGGTCCCGGACTGGAGGCGGGGGCCGTCGTAGGGAGTACGCACAGGCATTGCCCTGCGTTTACCCCTGCGGGTTACGATCGCTGCCAGCACGATGCTCGGACAGGTGTCCGGCCGTCGTCGCAGACCCCCTGTCGCCTCGGTGAAGAAGGTAATCGCTATGGGTAGGCTCGGCCCCACCGAGATCATCCTTATTCTCGTCGTCATCATTCTGCTCTTCGGCGCCAAGAAGCTCCCCGACATGGCCCGTTCGCTCGGCAAGTCGGCGCGCATCCTCAAGAGCGAGGCGAAGGCGATGAAGTCCGACGAGAACAAGAGCGGCACGGCTCCGACGGACCCGCCGACCGCCTCCGCCGACCCGGACCAGCCCGCGCCCCGGACCATCCAGGCCGCGCCCGGCGATGTCACCAGCTCGCGCCCCGTCGCTGAGCCCACCGACTCGACCAAGCGCTGATCCGACCCCTGGGCCGATGCACGCACCGGGCACGGTGACGGCCTGCCGCACGAGATGAGGACGTGGGTTGCCCAAGTCTGCCCGCACAGAAGAGAAGGATCCCGAGGGGCGCATGCCGCTCGTGGAGCATCTTCGTGAGCTGCGCAACCGGCTGTCGAAAGGGCTGCTCGCGATCGTCGTGGTGACGATCGTGGCCGTGTTCTACAGCGAGCAGATCATGTCGTTCCTCTCCGAGTCGGTTCCCAAATGTGAGAACGGGCTCCAGGAGAGCGACGGCGGCAACTGCGCGGTTGTCTCCTTCAACACCCTCACCTCGCCGTTCACCACGACGATCCGGGTCAGCCTCACCGCCGGCATCATCGTGGCGAGCCCGATCTGGCTCTATCAGCTGTGGGCGTTCATCGCCCCGGGCCTGCACAAGAACGAGAAGAAGTACACCTACGCGTTCGTCGCGAGCGCGGTGCCGCTCTTCACGGCCGGTGCCTACCTGGCCTACATCATCCTGCCGATCAGCGTGAAGGTGCTCATCAGCCTGACGCCGGAAGGCTCGTCCAACATCCTCTCGCTCGACGAGGTCCTCGACTTCACCACCCGTATGGTGCTGGTCTTCGGTCTCGCCTTCGAACTGCCGCTGGTCCTGGTCATGCTCAACATGACCGGCATCGTCACCGGCCGCAGGATGGTCGGATGGTGGCGCGGCGTCGTCATGGGCGTCTTCGTCTTCGGCGCGGTGATCACCCCCACGACCGACCCCGTGGGCATGCTCGCGCTGGCGGGCCCCATCGTCATCCTCTACTTCGGCGCGGTCGGCTTCTCACTCCTCAACGACCGCCGCAGGCGACGCAAGAACCCGGACGCGGAGCTGGACGACGACGAGGCGTCGGATCTGGACCACACCCCGGAGAACGTCGGCAGTGTCGAACCGGTCGCCGCGGTGCCCGCCCTTCCCGAGCAGGCGGACAGCAGCCGCACGAGCCGTGTGAACGGCTACGACGACATCACCTGATCCGGATCGGACCGAGCCCGACCGTGAGCTGTGGAACCCGACCGTGACCAGTGAGATCAGCCTCTTCGTCAATCCCACCGCCGGGCGCGGCAGGGGCGCCCGCGCCGCGCAGCCCGCCGCCCGCGCGCTCAGGGACGCGGGCTACTCCGTCCGTACGGTGCTGGGATCCGACGCCGAGGACGCGCTGCGGCGGGCACGTGAGGCCGTCGCGGCGGGCACCGGCGCGCTGATCGCCGTCGGCGGGGACGGTCTGGTCTCCCTCGCCCTCCAGGCCGTGGCCGGTACGGACACCCCGCTCGGCGTCGTCGCCGTCGGTACGGGGAACGACTTCGGCCGGGCGCTGGGCCTGCCGGTCCGGGACCCCGCGGCCGCCGGGCGGATCGCGGCCGACGCGCTCAAGAGCAACGGGATCCGGGACGTGGACCTCGGCCGGGTCGCCGGGCGTTGGTTCGGCACCGTCCTCGCCTCGGGATTCGACTCACGCGTCAACGACCGCGGCAACCGCATGCGTTGGCCGAGCGGCCGCGCCAAGTACGACCTGGCGATGGTCGCCGAACTCGCCGCCTTCAAACCCGCCCCGTACCGCATGACCCTGGACGACGGCACCGAGCGGGAGATCGAGGCGACCCTGGTCGCCGTGGGCAACGGCCCCTCCTACGGAGGCGGCATGCGGATCTGCGCCGACGCAACCATGGACGACGGCCTCTTCGACGTGACCGTCGTCGGGGACTGCAGCCGCGCCACGCTGCTGAAGGTCTTTCCACGTGTGTACCGGGGCACGCATCTGAGCCACCCCAAGGTCACCGTCCACCGCACCTCGAAGATCACCCTGGCCGCCCCAGGTCTCACCGGCTACGCCGACGGGGAGCCGCTCGGACCGCTCCCGCTGACCGCCGAGTGTGTCGCCGGGGCCGTACGGGTACTCACCGCCGGCCCCTGACGGGCGCCCGCCAGCTCACCCATAAAGATCGCCTGACTGTCAGAGGGGACGGGTAGGCTCGTGAGCAAGATGACAGAGGACCTCACACCGGCCGAGCGTTACGCCGCAGCTCGGATCCGCGCAGCCGAGCAGGCCACCGCACTCGCACCGTTCCGCGAGATGTACGAATTCGGCCTCGATCCGTTCCAGATCGAGGCATGTCAGGCGCTGGAATCGGGCAAGGGCGTCCTGGTCGCGGCGCCCACCGGCTCCGGCAAGACGATCGTCGGTGAGTTCGCCGTGCACCTGGCGCTCGCCGAGGGCCGTAAATGCTTCTACACCACACCCATCAAGGCACTGTCGAACCAGAAGTACGCGGACCTGGCGAAACGCTACGGCGCCGACAAGGTCGGCCTGCTCACCGGCGACAACAGCGTCAATTCGGACGCCCCGGTGGTCGTGATGACCACCGAGGTCCTGCGGAACATGCTCTACGCGGGCTCGCAGTCGCTGACCGGGCTCGGCTATGTCGTGATGGACGAGGTGCACTACCTCTCCGACCGCTTCCGCGGCGCCGTCTGGGAAGAGGTGATCATCCACCTCCCCGAGTCCGTGACCCTGGTGTCCCTGTCGGCGACCGTCTCCAACGCCGAGGAGTTCGGTGACTGGCTGGACACCGTCCGTGGCAGCACCGAGGTGATCGTCTCCGAGCACCGCCCCGTGCCGCTGTGGCAGCACGTCTTCGCGGGCCGCCGGATGTACGACCTCTTCGAGGAGAGCACCGACCACGGAGGCCGCGGCGGGGCGCGCCGCGAGGTCAACCCCGACCTCGTCCGCCTGGCCCGGATGGAGAACCAGAAGACGTACAACCCGCGGGACCGCCGCCGCGGCAAGATGGTCCGCGAGGCCGACCGGGAGCGCGAGCGCAGACAGCGCGGCCGGATCTGGACCCCGGGCAGGCCCGAGGTCATCGAGCGGCTCGACGCCGAGGACCTGCTGCCCGCCATCACCTTCATCTTCAGCCGGGCCGGCTGCGAGGCCGCCGTCCAGCAGTGCATGTACGCGGGGCTGCGGCTCAACGACGACAACAGGCGCGCCAGGGTCCGCGAGATCGTGGAGCAGCGCACCGCGTCGATCCCCACCGAGGACCTGCACGTCCTCGGTTACTACGAGTGGCTCGAGGGCCTGGAGCGCGGCATCGCCGCCCACCACGCGGGCATGCTGCCCACGTTCAAGGAGGTCGTCGAGGAGCTGTTCGTACGGGGTCTGGTCAAGGCCGTGTTCGCCACGGAGACCCTGGCGCTCGGCATCAACATGCCCGCCAGGTCGGTCGTCCTGGAGAAGCTCGTCAAATGGAACGGCGAGCAGCACGCGGACATCACGCCCGGCGAGTACACGCAGCTGACCGGGCGGGCCGGGCGGCGCGGCATCGACGTCGAGGGCCACGCGGTGGTCCTGTGGCAGCGCGGCATGGACCCGGGCGCGCTCGCCGGCCTCGCGGGCACGCGCACGTATCCGCTGCGCTCCAGCTTCCGGCCGTCGTACAACATGGCGGTCAATCTGGTGCAGCAGTTCGGCAGGCACCGCTCACGCGAACTGCTGGAGACCTCGTTCGCGCAGTTCCAGGCGGACAAGTCGGTCGTCGGGATCTCCCGGCAGGTCCAGAAGAACGAAGAGGGGATGGAGGGCTACCGGGCGGGCATGACCTGCCACTTGGGGGACTTCGAGGAGTACGCGCGGCTGCGCCGCGACCTCAAGGACCGCGAGACGGAGCTGGCCAAGCAGGGGGCGGTGCAGCGGCGGGCCGCCGCCGCGTCCTCCCTGGAGAAGCTCAAGACCGGCGATGTCATCCACGTCCCGACCGGCAAGTTCGCCGGTCTCGCCCTGGTGCTCGACCCCGGACTGCCGGCCGGGCGCGCAGGCGGACACCGGGGCGTGGAGTACCACGACGGCCCCAGGCCCCTGGTCCTGACCGCCGAGCGGCAGGTCAAGCGGCTCGCGTCGATGGACTTCCCCGTGCCGGTCGAGGCGCTGGACCGGATGCGGATCCCCAAGAGCTTCAACCAGCGGTCGCCGCAGTCGCGCCGCGACCTGGCGTCCGCGCTGCGCTCGAAGGCCGGTCATGTCGTCCCGGAGCGGCACCGCAAGGGGCGCGCGCCGGCGGCCGACGACCGCGAGATCGCCAGGCTGCGCACCGCTCTGCGCGCGCACCCCTGCCACGGCTGCGACGAGCGTGAGGACCACGCACGCTGGGCCGAGCGCTACCACCGGTTGCAGCGGGACACCCGTCAGCTGGAGCGGCGGATCGAGGGCCGTACGAACACCATCGCCCGCACCTTCGACCGGATCGTCGCCCTCCTCACGGAGATGGACTATCTGCGCGGCGACGAGGTCACGGGCAACGGCAAGCGGCTCGCGCGGCTCTACGGCGAGTTGGACCTGCTCGCCAGCGAGTGCCTGCGCGAAGGCGTATGGGAAGGGCTCTCCCCGGCGGAACTGGCCGCGTGCGTCTCGGCGTTGGTCTTCGAGGCGCGCCAGTCGGACGACGCGGTGGCGCCGCGGCTGCCCAGCGGCGCGGCGAAGGCCGCGCTCGGCGAGATGGTTCGTATCTGGGGCCGGCTCGACGCGCTGGAGGAGGACTTCAAGATCAATCAGGCGGAGGGGGTCGGGCAGCGTGAGCCCGATCTCGGTTTCGCCTGGGCCGTCCACATGTGGGCGTCGGGCAAGGGCCTCGACGAGGTGCTGCGCGACGCGGAGATGCCGGCCGGTGACTTCGTCCGCTGGTGCAAGCAGGTGATCGACGTCCTCGGGCAGATCGCCGCGGCGGCGCCCCGCGAGAACAGCACGGTCGCGAAGAACGCGCGCAAGGCGGTCGACGGGGTGCTGCGCGGGGTGGTGGCGTACAGCTCGGTGGGGTGACGGCCGGCGGTCGAGGACCGGCCGGCCGGGGACGGCGGGCCGGGAGTCGCCCAGTTCAGTGACCTGGCGGCCACGTGCGGGTGAATGGCGCGGTTACTCAAGGTAGTTGATGCGAGGCTCTCTGTGTGCACCGATTCCGGTGCCCGGGTTCCACGCACTCAACAAGGAGTAGCCGCATGCGCGTTCGTCAGTCCCTCCCCGCCCTCGTCGGCGCTGTCGCCATGGTCCTGGGCATGTCCACTGCGGCGTCCGCCGCGCCGTCGGCCGCCGCGACCCCTTGCGGCTACTACTCGTCGTCCAGCGACTCGTACTACAACCACTGCACGACTGACGGCTCGCGCATTGTCATCGAGGTGGAGGTGTCGGGCTGGAACTACGAGCAGTGTGTGGGCCCCGGTGTCACCTGGCTCGGCTCGAAGAGCAAGGTCAGTGACGCGTGGTACGTCGGCCGCACCTGCTGACGCCGGGTCACTGATCCGCCGACTCGCGGAAGGGCCCGGACACCGCGGCGTCCGGGCCCTTCGCTGCGCCGGCCGTCGGGTGTCGGACCGTCAACGACTCGGCGAGCCGGGCCAGTTCCGGCGTACGCAGCACCCGGTCCCCGTATCCGGGCAGGGACACATGAAGCGGGTCGAGCCAGCGGCGGGGGACGGCGGCGAAGCCGTACACGGCGCCCGCGAGCGCGCCGGTGACCGCAGCGACCGTGTCCGTGTCGCCGCCCAGATCGATCGCCGCCGCCAGCGAAGCCTCGTACGAGCCGGTCGTCCGCAGCGCCCAGAGCGCCGAGCCGAGGCAGGGCCAGACCGCGCCGTTGAACTCCGTCGCGTCGTCGGGGTGCCAGCCGGGGTCGAGCACGGTGGCCCAGCGCGGACGGTGCTCCTCGCGTACCTCATCGAGGACGTCGGGGACGGCGGCCACCGGGTCACCGCCGTCCAGCGCCACCCGGATCAGCTCGTGCAGTACGGCCGTGCCCTCCCACGCCGCGGCGTCGCCATGGGTGAGTGCCGCGATCCGGCGGGCGGCCGACATGGTGGCCTCGCGCCCCGCCGCCGCGAAGTGCACGGCGGGGGTGGCGGCGCGCATCAACGAGCCGTTGCCGGCGGCCCGTCCGGAGCTCTGGAAGTGGATCGGGGCGGCGAGATCCCAGGGATCGCCGCTCGTCAGGACCTGTTCGGTCTGGAGCCCGATGTCCTTGGGACCGGCCGCCGCCCAGCGGCGGAACCGGTCGAAGATGTCGGGCAGGTCGAGGCCCCCGCGCTCCAGCAGGGATTCGCCGATCAGCACCGCCATCTGCGTGTCGTCGGTGGCCTCGCCCGGCTCCCAGCCGCCGCCTCCGCACATCTCGCCCACGCCGTCCGGGAAGCGGGCGACGAAGGCACCGGCCGGGCCGAACTCGAAAGGTGCCCCGAGCGCGTCGCCGACCGCTGAGCCGACGACCGCTCCGAGCACCCGATCGCGTCGAGCTGCGCCGTCCGAAGGGAGCGGCTGATCCACGGAGGTCATCCGGCCAGCATAGGGAGGCCGGACAACACCCGTGGACAGGGCACTACTTCGGCATCAGCACCGTGTCGATGATGTGCACCGTGGCGTTGGCCGTCGGGACATCACCGCAGACGACACTCGCCGAGTCGTTCACCTTGTACGAGTCGCCGGAGCCCGCCGTGGTCAGCGTGCTCTTCTGGAGGGTGTCGTACGTGCCGCTCTCGAGCTGCTTCTTGGCCAGCTTCTCGCCCACCACGTGGTAGGTGAGGATCTTGGTGAGCATGGCCTTGTCCGCGAGGACCGCGTCCAGGTCGGCCTTCGGGATCTTGGCGAAGGCGTCGTTGGTGGGCGCGAACACCGTGATGTTCTCGGCGGTGTTGAGGGTGTCGACCAGTCCGGCCTTCTTCACCGCGGTGACCAGGGTGGAGAGTTCCGGGTTGTTGGACGCGGCGGTCGCGACCGGAGCCTGGCCCATGCCCTCGAAGCTGCCCGGACCGGTCTTCGGCACCGACGCACAGGCAGCGCCGAACGGACCTTCGGCGGTGTCGCCCGCGGCGTCGTCGGCGGTCTCCTCCGGTGCCGTGTCCTCGGCCGCGGACGAGGACTCCGCCTTGCTGTCCTTGTCGTCGCTGGAGCAGGAGGTGAGCGCCAGCGGAAGGGCGACGGCGGCGACAACGGTGACGGCGGCACGCTGGAAACGGGTGATCTTCATGTCAATCTCCTTGAAAGATGGTGCTGTTCGAGCAGGGGACGGCACAGAAATGCCGGGTATTGATGGGCGGTGCGGTACTGGGTGGGGAGGGCTCAGTCGACGGCGACCACCACCGAGTGCCAGCCGGTCGCGCCGTTGGGTACGGTCCCCACGCGCTTGTCGGTCTGAATGTCGCCGTCCCGGTCCGTCGCACGGACCTCCAGCGTGTGGTTGCCGGAAGTGGCGGGCCACTCCCACATCCACTGGCGCCAGGTGTCCTCGGTGTCCTCGGCGGCGAGCTTCGCCGGGTTCCACTCGCCGCCGTCGACACGCACCTCGACCCGCTCGATACCGCGGTGCTGCGCCCACGCCACTCCGGCGACGCGCACCGGGCCCGCCTTCGGCGAGGCGAAGGGGCGCGGCGTGTCGATCCGCGACTGGGTCTTGATGGGCGCCTCACGGGACCAGTCGCGCTTGACCCAGTACGCGTCGTAGTCGGCGAACGTGGTGAGTTCGAGGTCTTCCAGCCACTTGCACGCCGACACGTATCCGTAGAGGCCGGGGACGACCATCCGGACCGGGAAGCCGTGGTCGAACGGCAGGGGCTCGCCGTTCATGCCGACCGCGAGTATCGCGTCGCGGCCGTCCATGACCGCGTCGACCGGGGTGCCGATCGTCATGCCGTCGACGGAGCGGGACACCAACTGGTCGGCCCGGCCGCCCTTCGACGGCGGTTTCACACCGGCCTCGCGCAGCAGGTCGGCCAGGGGGACGCCGATCCAGCGGGCGTTGCCGACGTACGGGCCGCCGACCTCGTTGGAGACACAGGTCAGCGTGATGTCCCTTTCGATCAGCTTCCTTTGGAGGAGATCCTGGAAGCTGACGGTGAGCGGTCGGGTGACGCCCTCGCCGTGGATGCGCAGCCGCCAGCTGTCGGCGTCCACACGGGGCACGACCAGGGCGGTGTCCACCCGGTAGAAGTCCTTGTTGGGCGTGGTGAAGGAGCTGAGGCCGCGGATCCTCAGATCCGCTCCGGCCGGTATCGGCCGGGCCGTCGAGGCCGGGGCGGGCAGTGCGATCGTCCGGCGTGAGGCGGCGGCCTCGGCCGCCCCCGAGGCGTTGAGCCGCCGGCCGAGGAGGCCGGCTCCGGCCGACGCCGCGGCGGCGGCCGTCGCGGCGATGACGAATCCGCGCCGGTCGAAGGTGCCGGGGTCCGCGCCGACCGTTTCCGCGCCGACCGCTCCAGTGGTGCCCCCGGTGTCCTCGGTGGTCCCGTCCGGCCCCCGATCCCCAAGGGGGGACGGACGGAAGGCCAGCCTGCCGGCCAGCAGATACAGCACTCCGCAGGCCGTCAGACCGCCCACGACCGAGGGCAGGGCGTCGGAGAGGCGGCCGTCCGGCCGTTCCACCGCCGCCAGTGCCCCGATCGCGCCGAAGACCAGGACCGCCGCCGAGCCGACCTTCCGGTACCGCAGCGAGGCCACTCCGACCGCCATGGCGAAGAGCGCCAGGAGGGCCAGGATGCCCAGTTGTAGTACCAGCTTGTCGTCGTTGCCGAAGTTACGGACGGCGAAGTCCTTCACCGGTGCCGGTGTGCGGTCGATGACCGCACCGCCCACCGCGGTGACGGGACCCGCCTCGGGCCGTACGGCCGCCGAAACCAGCTCGGCGACGCAGAGCGCCACGAGCCCGGCGATCAATCCGCTGAGCGCGGCCAGGGCGCCGCGCACCACTCGTACGCCACGCGCCGCATGGCCGGCCCCGCTCCTCGGATCTTTCTGATCTTCGCTCACACCGGCCATTCGGTGCGAGATGCAAGGCGGATTGGTCCATCACCCGAAGGAATTAAAAGTAGGACCGGACGGAAGAAAGATCGCTCCGACACCAATCCGTCGGCCGCCGTGGCTCGAATCCTCCCCGAGGGGCTGTGCCCGAAGCCGGACCGGAGGGAACTGTATGAGCGGGGAAGGCCGGCGCCGGCGTACCGCGGTCGTGGGTGGCGGAGTCGCCGGACTGACCGCCGCGTACGTACTGCGGCGCTCGCACGAGGTGTCGCTGTACGAGGCGGACGAGCGCCTCGGCGGCCACGCCCACACCCATGACCTCGCGTCGTCCGACGGCCGGACGCACAGCGTCGACTCCGGGTTCATCGTCCACAACGAGCGCACCTATCCGCTGTTGCTGCGGCTGTTCCGCGAACTGGGCGTCACCACCCAGGAGTCGGAGATGAGCATGTCCGTACGGTGCGACGGCTGCGGCCTCGAATACGCCGGTGCCCGGGGGCCGGCCGGCCTCTTCCCGCGCCCCGGCCATGTCCTGCGCGGGCGGTATCTGCGGATGCTCACCGAAGTGCCCGCATTCCACCGCCGGGCACGACGGCTGCTCGCGGACGACACGGACGACACCGACAACGCGGCCGGAGCCCGTCCCGACGAGACCATGACGCTGGGACGGTTCGTCGCGGACGGCGGGTTCTCGCCGTACTTCGTGTCCCACTTCCTGACACCGCTCGTCTCGGCCGTCTGGTCCTGCGACGCTGGAACGGCCCTGCGCTACCCGGCCCGCTATCTGTTCCGCTTCCTGGACCACCACGGCCTGCTGTCCGTCAGCGGCTCACCGGTCTGGCGCACGGTCAGCGGCGGCTCGCGCGAGTACGTCGAACGCGTCGGCAAGCAGCTCGACGCCGTCCATACGGGGGCCCCGGTCCGGTCCCTACGGCGCGGCCCGCGAGGTGTCGAGGTCACCACCGCCGACGGCTCCACCCGCCGTTACGACTCGGTCGTCGTCGCCGTCCACCCCGACCAGGCCCTGCGACTGCTCGCCGACCCGACCGACGACGAACGGCGGGTGCTCGGCGCCTTCCGCTACTCGCGAAACGCCACCGTGCTGCACACCGACACGAGCGTGCTGCCCCGCAGCCGGCGCGCCCGCGCCTCCTGGAACCTGACCATGCCGTCCTGCGAGGCGGACGCCGGCCGCGTACGGGTCAGTTACGACATGAACCGGCTTCAACGCCTGGACGCGCCCGAGAACTTCGTGGTGTCGCTGAACGGCGCCGACCGCGTCCGCGAGGACCGCGTGATCGCCCGGATGACCTACGAACACCCCGTCTACACACCGGAGTCCGTGGCCGCCCAACGCCGGCTGCCCGGACTGGGCGGACCCGTCACGGCGTACGCGGGGGCGTACCACGGGTGGGGATTCCACGAGGACGGCTGCCGCTCGGGTGTCGAGGCGGCCGCCGCGCTGGGGGTGACGTGGTGAGCACCGACACCCACGCGACCACCGCCGTTCCCGCGCTCTACCCGTGCACCGTCACGCATGTGCGGACCGCGCCCCGCCGCTACGACCTGCGGCTGCGCACCTACATGTGGCTGATCGACCCCGACCGCCCGCCCCGGCTGCCGAGGTTGCTGAGGCCGCTGGCCCGCTTCGACGCGCGCGACCACTTCGGCGGTGCGTCGCCGACGATCCGCGCCGGCCTGGAGGCATATCTCGCGTCGCGCGGCGTGGAACTGGACGGCGGGCGGGTGGTGATGCTCGCGCACGCCCGCGTCCTCGGCCACGTCTTCAACCCACTGACCCTCTACTGGTGCCACGCGCCCGGCGGCGAACCGCTCTGCGTCGTGGCCGAGGTGCACAACACCTACGGCGAGCGGCACTGCTATCTCCTGCGGCCCGGCGACCGGGCCGAGGGAGCGGACGAGAACACCTTCCGGGTGGACAAGGAGCTGTACGTCTCGCCCTTCTTCCCCGTCGACGGCGGCTACCGGATGCGGCTGCCCGAACCGGGGGAGCGGCTGGAGCTGACGGTCCATCTGGAGCGTGACGGGGGACGGCCGTTCACCGCGACGTTGAGAGGCGTGCGGCGCGCGGCCACCCCGTGGGCGCTGCTGCGGACCGCACTGCGCCACCCGCTGTCCACCGCCGTCGTCTCCGCCGGCATCCGCTACCACGGCATCCGTCTGTATCTGCGCGGCCTTCCTGTGCGGCCCCGTCCCCTACACCGCCCCCAGGAGGGTGTGAAATGAGCGTGCACGTCTCCCCGCCGTCGCCGACCTCGCCGGAGCCCCCGGTGGCCGCGGCGCCGTCGTCAGCCGGTGCGGCGGCCGACACAGTTGGTACGGCCGCCACCACGGCCGCCACCACCGCCGGTGCGGCGACCACCACGGCGTCGTCCGCCGTGGACGCGCGGCGCTGGCCGGACGTGGCCCGGCTGCCCCGCGCCTCGTGGCCGCGTACGGCGATCGCGGAGCGCGTCGTGCGCCACGCGCTGGCCCGGCTGGCACTGCGGGTCAGGCTCGGGGAAGGCGAGACGCTGGGCCTCGGTGGACCGCTGATGGTCGTGCGCGATCCGCACGCGTTCTTCCGGCGGATCGGCGCCACCGGCCTGATCGGCTTCGGCGAGTCGTACATGGCGGGCGAATGGGAGGCCGACGATGTCGTCGGCGTCCTGACCGTCCTCGCCGAGAACGCGGCCGTACTCGTCCCCGCCCCGCTCCAAAGGCTGCGCCGTGTCTGGGCGTTGAAGCGGCCCGACGCGCAGCGCAACACCCCCGAAGGATCGCGCGACAACATCAGCCACCACTACGACCTGTCGAACGAGCTGTTCGCGCTCTTCCTGGACGAGACCCTCTCGTACTCCTCCGCCCTCTTCCGCGGATTTCCCGCCGACGCTTCGCTGCTCCCGGCCGCGCAGCACCGCAAGATCGACCGGCTCCTCGACGAGGCGCGGGTGGGGCCCGGTACCCGACTGCTCGAAATCGGCACCGGCTGGGGCGAGTTGGCGATACGCGCGGCGGCGCGCGGAGCGAGTGTCGTCACCGTGACGCTCTCCCGGGAGCAGCTCGACCTGGCGGAGAAGCGGATCAGGGCGGCCGGTATGGAGGACCGGGTGACGGTGCGGCTGTGCGACTACCGAAGGGTCGGGGGCACGTTCGACGCCGTGGTCAGCGTGGAGATGATCGAGGCGGTGGGGGAGGAGTTCTGGCCGGAGTACTTCACCACGCTGGACAGGCTGCTCGCGCCCGGCGGCCGGATCGCGCTCCAGGCGATCACCATGCCGCACGACCGGCTGCTCGCCTCGCGCACCACCCACACCTGGATCGGCAAGTACATCTTCCCCGGCGGACTGATCCCGTCGGTCGAGGTGATGGAGCAACTGACCGCCGCGCACACGTCGTTGCGGGTGGTCGAGCGGGACGGATTCGGGCCGCACTACGCGCAGACGCTCCGGCTGTGGCGCGAGCGGTTCGCCGAACAGGAGGCGCTGGTCGACGCGTTGGGGTTCGACGCGACATTCAGGCGCATGTGGACCTTCTATCTCGCCTACTCCGAGGCCGGGTTCCGATCCGGCTATCTCGACGTCCAGCAGATGGTGCTGGCCAGGGAGGGAACGACCCGATGACGGGAATCCGACCGGCGACGGGCACCCGGCCCGCGCGCGTGCCACGCCCGCGCACCTCCACGGGCGCCGCGCACCGGCTCCTGCCGCTCGCCGAGCAACTCCTCGGCGCCCCGCTGCCGTTGCGGCTGCGCGCCTGGGACGGCAGCACCGCCGGCCCCGAGGGCGCCCCCGTCGTCGTCCTGCGCTCACGCCGCGCCCTGCGCCGACTGGTCCGGCAGCCCGACGAACTCGGCCTGGCCCAGGCGTACATCACCGGTGAACTCGACATCGACGGCGACCTCACCGACGGGCTGCGCACCGTCTGGGGCGCCGCGCGCGAGCGAGGGCTGCGCCCGCCGAAGCTCACCCTCACCGACCGGGCCCGCGCGGTCGGCACCATGGTGCGGATCGGCGCGGTCGGGCCGCGCCCGCCCGTACCGTCCTCCCGGGCCAGGCTCGGCGGCGCCCTGCACAGCAAGGCACGTGACCGGGCGGCGATCAGCCATCACTACGACCTCTCCAACGACTTCTACGCCCTGCTGCTGGACGAGACCATGGCGTACTCCTGCGGTTACTGGACGCAGGACGAGCACGAGGGCGACGACGGGGGCGACGGCGAGCAGGGTTACGGCCCCGCCGACGCCCAGCGCGACAAGCTGGAGCTCGTCTGCCGCAAGCTCGGTCTCGGTCCCGGATCGACGCTGCTGGACATCGGCTGCGGCTGGGGATCCCTCGCCCTGTACGCCGCCGAGACGTACAGGACGCGGGTCACCGCCGTGACGCTCGCCGCCGAGCAGGCGCGGTACGTGAGCGAACAGGTCGGCGCGCGCGGCCTGACGGAGCTGGTCGAGGTGCGGCTCTCGGACTACCGTGAGATCAGGGCCGGTTCGTACGACGCGGTGTCGACCATCGAGATGGGCGAGCACGTCGGCGACGCTGAGTACCCCGGATTCACCGCCACGCTCCACCGGATGCTGCGGCCGGGCGGAAGGGCGCTGGTGCAGCAGATGTCGCGGGGCGCGGTGGCGCCGGGAGGCGGAGCGTTCATCGAGTCGTACATCGCGCCCGACATGCACATGCGCCCGCTCGGCGACACCGTCTCGCTGCTGGAGGGCGCGGGGCTGGAGGTGCGGGCGGTGGAGTCGATGCGCGAGCACTACACGCGCACGATCCGGGCCTGGCACCGCACGCTGGAGGAACGCTGGGCGGAGTTCGGCGCTCTCGTGGGTGAGGAGACCGCGCGTGTGTGGCGGTTGTACCTGGTGGGCAGCGCCCTCGCCTTCGAGGAACAACGGATGGGCGTGGACCAGATCCTGGCCGTACGCCCATCGGAACGCGGGCACAGCGGCATGCCGCCCACCCCGCGCCGCTGGTACGGGGAAGGTGATCCGCGGTGAACGGGTATCCCTGGGGCGCGTTCGGTCAGGGGGTCGGCTTCGCGGCGCTCGCCGCTCTCGCCGTCATGCTCGTGACCTTCGCGATCGCCGTTGCCAAGGGCCTGCACCGGATCGTCGACATCGCCTGGGGGATCGGCTTCACGGCGGTGGCCGTGACCGGTTACGTGGTGTCGGCGGGGGAGGGGGACGACGCGCGCCGGCTGCTGGTCACCGTACTGACCGCCGTCTGGGGGCTGCGGCTGGCCGTCCATATCGCCCGGCGCGGGCGGGGGCACGGCGAGGACGCGCGGTACGAGGCGCTGCTCGCCAAGGCGCCGGGCAACCGGAATCTGTACGCGCTGCGCATGGTGTATCTGCTCCAGGGGCTGCTGGTCGTGCTGGTCTCGCTGCCCGTACAGGCCGCGCAGTACATCCCCGGTGGCCTCGGCCCGGTCGCGTTCGCCGGTTGTGCGCTCTGGCTCGTCGGTGTGCTCTTCGAGGCGGTCGGCGACGCCCAACTCGCCCGGTTCAAGGCCGATCCGGCCAACAAGGGCCGGATCATGGACCGCGGTCTGTGGAGCTGGACCCGGCATCCGAACTATTTCGGTGACTTCTGTGTGTGGTGGGGGCTGTTCCTGATCGTCTGCGACGATCCGGTGGTCGCGGCGGCGACTCTGGTGAGTCCGCTGGTGATGAGCTATCTGCTGGTGGGCGGTAGCGGGAAGCGGCTGCTGGAGCGGCACATGGCGCGGCGGCCGGGCTTCGCCGAGTACGCCGCCCGTACGAGCGGCTTCTTCCCGCTTCCGCCGCGCAAGGCGGGCTGAAGGGCACGAACAGCCGGACGGCCCGCACCCCTTGTCATCGGGTACGGGCCGTCCGGCTGTCGCGCGTATCAGGTCGGGAAGTTCATCAGTGCCACCGGATCGGAGGTCGGCTGCGGTGAGCCGCCCGCCGGTTCGACGGTGATGCCCATCCCCGAAGCCGCCCCGACGGAACCGGCCATCAGCACCGAGCCCGACGTGGCCGAGGGGTCCATCAGACCCGCGTCCCGCATCGTGCCGTCGTCGTTGTACCAGAGCTGGTAGACCTTGCCGCCGGGCGGTTTCGGCATGCCGGACGCGATGAACGCCGCCTTGTCCTGGGCGCGCGAGACGACGACCGTGCCGGTCGCGCCGTCGGTCAGCTCGCCCGTCCTGATCTTGGCGTCGGGCGCGGCGAGTACGGCGGCCAGAGCCTCGGACCGCTGCTGCGAGGCCGACGCCCGCTCGACGGCGTCCTGGGCCTCCTGGTGCTGCCAGACGGCGATCCCGCCGAAACCCGCCGCGGCGGCGAGGCAGGCGGCCAGTGCGAAGCGCGACAGCGCCCGCCCCCTGGCGGCCCCGGCCCCGCCACCGGCGCCACGGGACTCCTGTGTCACCTTGGGCGGCTCCTGGCGCTCGGTGGCGATCCGCCGCAGCACCCGCGCCTTCAGCTCCGCCGGCGGCGTGACCGCCACGGCCAGCCCCAACCGCGTGGTGGTGGCGGCCAGTTCGGCGACCTCCTGGGCGCAGGCCGGGCACACCTCCAGATGCCGCTCGAACTCGGCGCGCTCGTCGGCCGCCAGCGCGTGCAGCGCGTAGGCGCCGGTCAGTGTGTGCAGTTCAGCGGTGCTCATGCGGTCACCCCCAGGCAGTCGCGCAGGCGGATGAGGCCGTCGCGCAGTCGTGTCTTGACCGTGCCGAGCGGCACGGAGAGCAGTTCGGCGACTTCCCGGTACGCGAGCCCCTGGTAGTAGGCGAGCGTGACCGACTGGCGCTGGAGTTCGGTGAGGGTACGGACACAGCGCCGTACCTGCTCGCGCTCCAGCCGGGACTCGACCTGCTCGGTGACCTCGTCGAAGGCCGGTGTCCGGTCCAGCAGCGCCGCCCGGTGTTCGCGGTCGCTGGACGCCTGGGCCGAGCGGACCCGGTCCACCGCGCGCCGGTGCGCGAGGGTCAGGACCCAGGTCATACCGCTGCCGCGGGACGCCTGGAAGCGCGGGGCGCTGCGCCAGACCTCGAGCAGGACCTCCTGGGTCACTTCCTCGGACTGGGCGGGATCGCGCAGGACGGAGCGGACGAGCCCGAGTACGGGCCCGCAGACCATGTCGTACACACGGGCGAAGGCCTCCTGGTCGCCCCTGGCCACCTGGCCCAGCAATTCCTGCAGGTCCGGCCCGGCAGAAGCGGGGCCGCCGATATGTACGGCTTGTTTCACGCGGCTGTTCCTCCACGGTGCGAGCGGGCTGGCACGCCGTCCGGCGCACCGGACGGCTTCACCGGGAATTCGGAGCGGGGTGCGCGACGGATTGGTCCGGTCCCGGTCCGATCGTGCCACGGCAGGCCAAATTCGCGATATGTCGTGGTTGACGCCCATCAGTACGTCTGGATGGGGCGGGTGGAGATGCTCCTGATCGGAGTTCTGCCGCCGGACGAGGCGGTGGCACCCCTGGAGGAACGGGGGCGGCGCGCTCGACATGCGGCACGCGGCCGTCGAGGCCGGCCGCAGGGCGAAGACCCGCCGGATGACGTTCCTCTCGTCGGCCTTCGCGGCGCCCGCGCAGAAGCCCCCCGCGCAGAGGCCCTCGTGGATGGCCGGGATCGCCGACTTCAACCTGATGAACCGCGCGACGGTCACGGGCCGTTCGGCGATGTCGGCCGATCCCGCCCGACCCGGTGACGGCCGTCCTCGGGCGCCGGGCGGCCCATCAGCCCGCCCGGCACCGGAGGGTACTCAGCCCTTCGCGTTCTCCTGCTCGCGCTCCACCTGCTCGTTCCACTCCCGCTTGACGGCCCGCCACGCCTCGTCGCTCTGGCCCAGCCGCCAGTAGCCCGAGATCGACAGCCGCTCGCGCGGGATATTCCGGTCGTGCCGCAGATGGCGGCGGAGCTCCTTCACGAAACCGGCCTCGCCGTGCACGAACGCGTGCACGTCGTCGGCGGGCAGGTCCAGCGCCCGTACGGCGGCGACCAGTGCCTCGCCGACGGGACGGCTCCCGCGGTGCAGCCAGACGATCTCCGCCCCGGCGGGAGCGGCGATCTTCTGCTCCTCCTCGGGCCCTTCGACCTCGATGAACGCGTGGATCACGGCGTCCTCGGGAGCCTGCTCGATCGACGCGGCGATGGCGGGCAGCGCGCTCTCGTCACCGACGAACAGATGCCGGTCGGCGGCCGGGTCGGGGGCGTACGACCCGCCGGGGCCCAGGAACCGCACCGTGTCACCGGGCCGCGCGGCGGCGGCCCACGGCCCCGCCAGGCCCTCGTCGCCGTGGACCACGAAGTCGATGGTGATCTCCCCGGCGGCCCTGTCCCATTCGCGCACCGTGTACGTACGGCTGGTGGGCCACTGCTCACGCGGGAAGTCCTCGCGGACGCGGTCCATGTCGAACGGCTCGGGATAGCTGACGCCCTCGGGAGCGAAGAGCAGCTTCACGTAGTGGTCGGTGAACTCGCCCGCTTCCAGCCCGGCCGGCCCGTCGCCGCCGAGAACCAGGCGCACCATGTGCGGAGTGATGCGCTGGGTGCGTATCACGCGCGCTTCGCGGACCTTCGGTGACTTACGGGCCTGCTGTGCCACGGCGGTCTCCCTTGACTGATGCGGCCGCCCCCGGACGGGCGAGCAATGCTTAGGCTTACCTAACTTAACACCCCGCCGCCGGACGCACCCCCCGGCGCCGTCACTTTCCGAGCACGGTGAGCAACCGGTGCAGCGCGTTGTTCAGACCCCATCGCGCCGCCAGCGCGTCCAGCGTCTCCGGGTCCAGCGGCTCGGAGGGCAGCGCCGGGTCGAAGTCCGGCAGGGGGACGTCCCCGGCGACCCGCACCACCGTCGGCGCGACGGCCACATACGCCCTGGCCTCGTCCAGCCGCTTGCGCTGCGAAGGTGTCAGCCCCGAACGCGGATCGTCGACCGCCGCCATGATCCCCGCCAGATCACCGAAGGTGTCCAGCAGCTTGGCCGCCGTCTTCTCACCGATCCCGGGCACGCCGGGCAGCCCGTCGCTCGGATCGCCCCGCAGCAGCGCCAGATCGACATAGCCGGAGCCGGCCACCCCGTACTTCTCGCGCAGCCACGCCTCGTCCGTCATCTGGAGCGATCCGACGCCCTTGAGCGGATACAGCACCCGTACGCCACGGGCGTCGTCCACCAGTTGATACAGGTCCCGGTCGCCGGTGACGATGTCGACCGGGCCGGTGGCGGCGCCGGCGAGGGTGCCGATCACGTCGTCCGCCTCGTACCCCGCCACGCCGACACGGGCGATACCCAGCGCGTCCAGCACGGCCTCGATGATCGGCACCTGCGGCGCCAGGGTGTCCGGGGTCTCCTCCTCGTCCGGCCCCTCCGGCGTCTCCACCGCCACGCGGTGCGCCTTGTACGACGGGATCAGATCCACCCGCCACTGCGGCCGCCAGTCCGCGTCCCAGCAGGCCACGAGATCGTCCGGATGATGGTCCTGGACGAGCCGGGTGATGAAGTCGAGCAGGCCCCGGACCGCGTTGACAGGTGTGCCGTCGGGGGCGCGCACCGAGTCGGGCACCCCGAAATAGGCCCGGAAGTAGAGGGAAGCGGTGTCGAGGAGCATCAGGCGTCGCGTCACATCCCTGATGATGCCCCATCCCACCGACAGCGGCCGTCGGGCGGCGGCGGATCACCGCCGGGTCCCCTCCGACCTGCGCGGGAGTGCTCCCGAGTGGTGTGGACCACAGAAACGTTTGGTCCATGTAAGTAAGGGCAGGCGCGCACTCGGAGCGAACCCGGGCGCGGACTCTTCGAAGGCCGCCGACCGGCCGCACGGGCAGACCCCGTACCGCTCCACGGCCCGCCGGCGGGGGTGGCGGGCCGTTTCTCATTTCGACGGCGTGAGGTATATGTGTCCAGGCTGCAGGCGGAACACCTGTACAAGGTATTCGGCGCACGACCCGAAGAAGCGGTGAGGAAGCTCGAAAGCGGCACGGACCGCGACGAGTTGCGCGCCGACGGTACGACCGCAGCGGTGATCGATGCCTCGTTCTCCGTCGATCCCGGTCAGATATTCGTCGTGATGGGCCTCTCCGGATCCGGCAAGTCCACGTTGCTGCGCATGCTCAACGGACTGCTGGAGCCGACGGCCGGCCGGGTGCTCTTCGACGGCCAGGATCTGACCGCCCTGAGCGCGAACGAGCTGCGCACCGTGCGCTCCACCAAGATCAGCATGGTCTTCCAGCACTTCGCGCTCTTCCCGCACCGCAGTGTGCTGGAGAACGCGGGATACGGCCTGGAGGTCCAGGGCGTCCCGCGCGCGGCGCGTGACAGACGGGCCACGGAGGCCCTTGAACTCGCGGGGCTGGCCGGCTGGGAGAAGGCCTGGCCCGACGAGCTCTCGGGCGGTATGCAGCAGCGTGTGGGCCTGGCCCGCGCGCTCGCCACCGACGCGGACCTGCTGCTCATGGACGAGTCGTTCAGCGCGCTCGACCCGCTGATCCGCCGTGACATGCAGGACCAGCTCCTGGAACTCCAGAAGCGGCTGAAGAAGACCATCGTCTTCATCACCCACGACCTCAACGAGGCCATGCGGCTCGGCGACCGGATCGCCGTCATGCGCGACGGCGAGATAGTCCAGCTCGGCACCGCCGAGGACATCCTCGTCACCCCGGCCAACGACTACGTCGCGTCCTTCACCCAGGACGTCGACCGCTCGCGCGTCCTGACCGCCGGGGCGATCATGGCGGACGCCGACACCGCCCATGGCAGCCGTACGGACGACGGCAAGGAACTGCGCACCGACAAGGACGTGCTCGCGGCGGCGCCCGCCACCGTCTCTGTGAGCACCCCGATCATCGAGCTGTTCACCCCCTGCTCGACCAGCTCGGTCCCCGTCGCCGTCACCGACGACGAGGGACGGCTGGTGGGAGTCGTACCGCGCGCCCGGCTGCTTGCCGTACTCGGCGAGCCGATGACACCCGCAGACGCACCCCCGAGCACCTCCGCGCCGGTGGCCGACACCGGCCCGACGACGCTCTTCGTCGACAAGGAGGCGGCCAGTGCCTAGGCTCCCGCTCGGCGAATGGGTCGACAGCGGAGTCGACTTCCTCCAGCGCCATCTCTCCTGGCTGTTCGACGCGATCAGCTCGCTCGTCACCGGCATGTACGACGCCGTGGACGCGGTGCTCAACGGCCCCGAGCCGCTCATCCTCGCCGGCATCCTCGCCGTACTCGCCTGGTGGCTGCGCGGACTGCTCGCCGCCGGTCTCGCCTTCGTCGGCTTCGCGCTCATCGACTCGATCGAGCTGTGGGAACTGGCGATGTCCACGCTCTCGCTGGT
Organism: Streptomyces sp. NPDC060366; assembly: GCF_042725135.1. Taxonomy (NCBI): domain Bacteria; kingdom Bacillati; phylum Actinomycetota; class Actinomycetes; order Kitasatosporales; family Streptomycetaceae; genus Streptomyces; species Streptomyces sp. NPDC060366. The sequence continues at coordinate 203,100 of NZ_JBHXDC010000007.1, forward strand.
CCTCGTCGCGACGATCGTCATCCTGGTCATCGCGGTGCCGCTCGGCGTCTGGGCCTCGCGCTCGGCCACCGTCAGCGCCGTCATCCGGCCGGTGCTCGACTTCATGCAGACGATGCCCGCGATGGTCTATCTGATCCCCGGCATCATCTTCTTCGGCGTCGGCGTGGTCCCCGGCATCATCGCCACGATCATCTTCGCCCTGCCGCCCGGAGTCCGTATGACGGAGCTGGGCATCCGGCAGGTCGACGCCGAACTGGTCGAGGCGGCCGAGGCGTTCGGCACCAGCCCGCGCAACACCCTGCTGCGCGTCCAGCTCCCGCTCGCGCTCCCGACGATCATGGCCGGCATCAACCAGGTGATCATGCTGGGTCTGTCGATGGTCGTCATCGCGGGCATGGTCGGCGGCGGCGGCCTCGGCGGCGCCGTCTACCGCGCCATCGGCAACGTCGACATCGGCCTCGGCTTCGAGGCGGGCGTCTCCATCGTCATCCTGGCGATGTACCTGGACCGGCTGACCGGCGCGCTGGGCCGGCAGGTCTCACCGCTGGGCCGCCGCGCGCTGGCCAAGGCGCAGGCGATGAGCGGTTCGCTCAAGGTCTGGGACCACCGTCCGCGTCCCTCGGTCGCCGTGGTCGGCGTGGTCGTCCTCGCGCTGGTCGCGGGCGGCATGAGCATCTTCGGCGGCGCCAAGAGCGCGACGGTCGCCGGCGAGGGAGATGTCGGCCAGGGCAAGAAGATCAGCATGGGTTACATCCCCTGGGACGAGGGAATCGCCTCCACCTTCCTCTGGAAGGAACTGCTGGAGCGGCGCGGTTACGAGGTCGAGGCCACCCAGTACGAGGCCGGGGCGCTCTACACCGGCCAGGCGAACGGCCAGATCGACATCCAGACCGACTCCTGGCTGCCGACCACCCACGCCACCTACTGGGACAAGTACCAGGACAAGCTGGAGGACATGGGCGCCTGGTACGACGAGACGTCCCTGGAGCTGTCCGTGCCCTCGTACGTGAAGGGCGTCGACTCCCTCGCGGACCTCAAGGGCAAGGCCGACCAGTTCAAGGGCCGGATCATCGGCATCGAGCCCAGCGCCGGCGAGATGGGCATCCTCAAGGACAAGGTCCTGAAGGAGTACGGCCTCGAAGGCGAGTACAAGGTCGTCGACGGCTCCACGCCCGGCATGCTGGCCGAGCTGAAGCGCGCGTACGAGAAGAAGGAACCGGTCGTCGTCACGCTCTGGTCCCCGCACTGGGCGTACAACACCTACGACCTGAAGAAGCTCAAGGACCCGAAGGGCACCTGGGGCGCGGGCGACGGCGTGCACACGCTCGCGCGCAAGGGCTTCTCGGCCGAGAACCCGAGCGTCGCCAAGTGGCTCAAGAACTTCAAGATGACCGAGGAACAGCTCACCAGTCTTGAGGCGGAGATCCAGGGCGCCGGCAAGGGCAAGGAGCAGGACGCCGTACGCGCCTGGCTGAAGGACAACCCCGAGCTGGCGGAGAAGTGGACCCCGGTCTCCGGCGTCAGCAAGGGCGCGAACGGCAAGGACGAACGCGAACGGCCCATCGAGGTCGCCTGGTTCCCCTGGGAGGAGGACATCGCCGCCACGTATCTGTGGAAGGCGGTGCTGGAGGACCGGGGCTACAAGATGAACCTCAAGCAGTTCGAGGTCGGCCCGATGTACACGGCCCTCTCCAGAGGGCAGATCGACGTCCAGTTCGACGGCTGGCTGCCCAACACGCAGAAGAAGTACTGGGACAAGTACGGCGACAAACTCTCCGACCTGGGCTCCTGGTACGGGCCGACGTCACTGGAGATCGCCGTGCCCTCGTATGTGAAGGGCGTCGACTCGCTGGCGGATCTGAAGGGCCGCGAGGACGAGTTCAAGGGGCGGATCGTCGGCATCGAGCCCGGCACCGAGACCATGAACATCCTCAAGAACAAGGTCCTGCCCGGCTACGGCCTGGCCGGCGACTACAAGGTCGTCGACAGCTCCACGCCCGGCATGCTGGCCGAGCTGGAGCGCTCGTACGCGAAGAAGGAACCCATCGCGGTCATGCTGTGGACCCCGCACTGGGCCTACAGCGAGTACGAGCTGACCAAGCTGAAGGACCCGGAGAAGGCCTTCGGCGACGGCGACCAGATCCACACCGTGGGCAACAAGGACTTCCCGAAGAACTACCCGCAGCTGACCAAGTGGTTCAAGGACTTCAAGCTGAGCGAGGAACAGCTCGCCGGTCTGGAGAACGAGATCCAGAAGCGCGGTACGGGCCATGAGGAAGAGGCGGTGGCGGCCTGGATGGAGAAGAATCCGGGCATCGCCGACGAGATCGCTCCGCAGTAACGTGGAGCACTGAGAGTACGGAGAAGGTACCGAGAACCGCCGTAGGCCGCCGCGAGGCGCCGGGACGAGGCGGGTGCCGCCAGGGGCGGCGCCCGCCTCCGTCGGCTTCCGGCGCGAGGGCGCGGCTCCGCCTGCGGCCTCCGCCGGGGCGGCCCCGCGTGCCGTGCGGATGGGGCCGCACGGGAGCCGGACGGAGGCCCCACCAGTGGTGGGAAGGCCCCGGCGGTCGGAGGATGGAGGTCTGTCGACCGGACGTCGTCATGCTCGACCGGGGCCGTCGGTTTCCACGGGGTTCACCGTGGCGCCTTCCACTCCGGGTGAGGCAGACCGCCTTTGCGCGGCCGTCAACTCTGAGAAGATGACGATCCGGCCGGGAGGGAGCCCAGACATGGACGACAAGGAAGCGCTCAGGGTGGGCGCCGCCGTCCGCAGGCGGCGCAGGTCCCTCGGCCTCACACTGGCGGCCGTGGCCGACCGCAGCGGGCTTTCCGTACCGTTCCTCAGCCAGATCGAGAACGAACGCGCCCGGCCGAGCGCCCGCTCGCTGGAGCGGGTGGCCGGCGCCCTGGAGACCACCATCCCCGTGCTGCACGCGGCGGCCGACTCGGCGCGCACCGTCGACGTCGTACGGGCCGACGGTGACGGCCCCGGCGTACGCAGGGTGGCCCGTGGCGGACACCAGCTGCACGCCAAGGAGTACACCGGCGAGCAGGACACCGGGCGCGAGTACCAGCACCGCAACGACGAGGTGATGTACATCGCCGACGGCTCGGTGGAGGTCGAGGCCGAAGGCCGCGCGTACCGTCTGGAGCGCGGCGACACGCTGTATCTCTCCGGCGGAGTCAGGCACCGCTGGCGCGCCACCGAGCCCGGCACGCGCATCCTGGTCGTCGCCGTCGCCGAACACATCGACGCGACGTTCGACACCCGGCGCTGAGAGCCGCCGCCGTGACCGGAGCGCGTCGGGTCGTCTCGCTGGTCCCCTCACTCACCGAGGCGCTCGCGGTCACCGCGCCCGGACTCCTGGTCGGCGCCACCGACTGGTGCACCCACCCCGCCGACCTTGACGTCGTACGCGTCGGCGGCACCAAGAATCCGGACATCGCCGCCGTCATCGCGCTGCGCCCCGACCTCGTGGTGGCCAACGAGGAGGAGAACCGCGAGCCGGATCTGGCCGCGCTGCGGGACGCGGGCGTCGAGGTGCTGGTCACCGAGGTGCGCGACCTCGACCAGGCGTTCGCCGAGCTGGAGCGGATGCTCGTGACGGGCTGCGGGCTCACCGCGCCGCGATGGCTGGACGAGGCCCGCGAGTCCTGGGCGGCGGTGACTCCTCCGTACGGAGGAGAGCGCCGGGCGGTCGTACCGATCTGGCGCAGGCCGTGGATGGTGCTCGGCGGCGACACCTTCGCGGGTGACCTGCTCGCGAGGCTGGGCGTGCGGAACGTGTACGGCGACCTGGCCGAGCGTTATCCGCGTATCCCGGTGGAGCGGCTACGGGCCTCGGGGGCCGACCTGGTCGTCCTGCCCGACGAGCCGTACCGCTTCACCGCCGACGACGGCCCCGAGGCGTTCCCGGGGCTGCCGGCCGCGCTGGTCGACGGGCGTTACCTCACCTGGTACGGGCCGTCGCTGGTCCGGGCACCGGCGGCGCTGCGGGCAGCGCTCCGCTGACCAGGCCGCGCACGGTACGGGTCCAGGCGAGCGCCCAGGCGGCCGTCAGCAGGACGAACAGGGTGAGTGACAGATGGGCCAGGGCGATGAGTCCCGTGGCGTGGGCGAGTCCGGCGGCGCCGGTCACACACGTACCGACCGGGAAGGTGAAGGCCCACCACGTCATCGAGAACGGCATCCCGCGCCGCACCGCCCGTACGACCATCGCGGCCGCCAAGGCCAGCCACAGCAGCGCGAAGCCCAGCACAGGGACGCCGTACAGCACGGCGAAGGCGTCCAGGGCGGAGACGTACGAGGCGGTGGAGGCGGGCGGCGTGGAGGTGAGCGCGTCGGGCGCCGACCGCGCGAGGTTGCCGACGGCTGTCGTCGACTGCCCGAGCGGGCCGAGGACGAGGAAGAGCGCGGGTGTCAGGGCGAGGGGCAGCGGTCCGTGCGTCAGCAGCCTGCCGAAGATCAGCGGCAGCAGGGTGAGCGTGGCGAGCAGGCTCAGGCCGAACATGGCGTAACACGCCAGCAGAAGCGCCTCGCGCCACTGGCCGGCGGGCAGATACGGGATCAGCGCCGGGCCGAGCGCCGCCGACACCATCGGCGCCACCACCGGCAGGAGCCACACCGGGGACGCGTCGGCGGGGCGCACCCTGTGCCGTACCACCATCAGATACGGGACGGCCACGGCCGCCGTGAGGCCGACGAGCGTGCCCGCCGTGAAGAGCACGGCGTCGACGGCGACGGCCGCGCTCTCGCCGATCATGTACCGGCCCACGGTGAGGGTGGCGCCGCCGACCGCGAGCAGCGCCATCGCCAGACATCCGTAGAAGGGCGCCACCGAGGGATCGAGCAGATGGGCGCGCGCCCGGTCGCGGTGGTGGATCCAGTGGCCGATGCGGGCCGCCAGTACGAGCGTGAGCATCAGCGCCGACAGCGCCCATACGGTCACGCAGGCGGCACGCAGTACGGGGACGTCCATCGGCCCGGCGAACCCGAGCGACTCCGTCGGCAGGGCCACGCCCGCGCTCGCGACGATCGCGGTCCCCATGACGCTCGCGTACCAGTTGGGACCCACATGGCGCAGGACCGCGAAGCGCGTGGGGCGGGCAGGCGGGAGGAACGCGGTGACTTCGGCGATCGGAGCTGTGCGGGCGGTCGGGGCGAGGGTGGCCATGCTCGCACCCTCGTCGTTCCGCACCCTCCCCACCAGGCCCCTTGGCGCTATGAGGCCATAACCTGAATGTATGACTGACGAGCCCCCTGTGTCCCTCGCCCACCGGGTGCCCGAGCTGGGCGCGCTGGAGCTGCTGATCGCCGTCGCCCGGCACGGCAGCATGGGCGGGGCGGCCCGTGAGCTGGGCATCAGCCAGCCCGCGGCGAGCAGCCGGATACGGTCGGTCGAACGGCAGCTCGGCGTCAGCCTCTTCGACCGGTCGCCGAGCGGCTCCCGGCTCACCGGCGCGGGCGCGCTCGTCACGGACTGGGCGCGGCGGATCATGGAGGCGGCGGAGGCGTTCGACGCGGGCGCGCAGGCGCTGCGCGGCCGGCGCGACTCACGGCTACGGGTCGCCGCGAGCATGACCATCGCCGAGTATCTGCTGCCCGGCTGGCTCATCGCGCTCCGTGCCGCCCGGCCGGACACGGCCGTCTCGCTCCTCGCGGGCAACTCGGGAGCCGTGGCCGCACGGCTGATCGGCGGCGAGGCGGATCTCGGCTTCGTGGAGGGCCTGGCCGTGCCGGCGGGGCTGGACGGCACGGTGATCGGCCGTGACCGGCTGGTGGTCGTGGTCGCGCCGACGCACGCGTGGGGGCGCCGTACGTCCCTGACGCCCGAGGAACTGGCCGCCGCACCGCTGATCCTCCGTGAGGAGGGCTCGGGCACCCGCCAGGTACTCGACGCGGCGCTCGCCTCCTACGGAGGTCTCGCCACGCCGCTGCTGGAACTGTCCTCGACGACGGCGGTCAAGGCGTCGGTGGTGAGCGGCGCGGGGCCCTCGGTGCTCAGCGAGCTGGCCGTGGTCGAGGAGCTGGCGTCACGCAGGCTGACGGAGGTGGAGGTGCCGGGGATTTCACTGCGCCGCGACCTGCGCGCGGTCTGGCCGACGGGCCACCGCCCGACCGGCCCGGCCCGCGAACTCCTGTCACTGACGCGCGTGGCTCCGTAGCCCGCGCCCCCGGGCCGCACGGTCCCTCGACCCCCGCGACCGCCACGGCCGCGCCCCGACTGATCGGGGCGCGGCCGTGAAAGGTGGACCGTCAGCGCTGGTGGCGCCAGGGGCCGGTGATGGCCAGCAGGATGCCGGGGTTCTGGATGCTCGCGTACAGCGTCCTGCCGTCGGGCGAGAAGACCACACCGGCGAACTCGCTGTACTCGGGCTCCTCGGCGGTGCCTTCGTTCAGTTCGTTGCGGGCGATCGGGTAGGTCTTGCCCTTGTCCGTGGCGCCGAACAGATGCTGGACGCCCTGGCCGTCCTCGGCCAGGATCACGCCGCCGTACGGGGAGACCGTGATGTTGTCCGGGCCGTCGAGGGCGCCGTCCTTCGACGGGTCCTGGTTGACGCCCAGGATCAGCTTCAGGGTCAGCTGGCGGCGGGCCGGGTCGTAGAACCACACCTGACCGTCGTGCTGCTTCGGGCTCTCCTCACGCGCGTACGAGGAGACGACGTACGCGCCGCCGTCGGCCCACCACATGCCCTCCAGCTTGCGGGCCCGGGTGACCTGCGTGTCCGTGAACTGCTCGCGCACCGACACGGTCTTGGCGTCGCGGTCGGGCACGGTCACCCAGTCGACGCCGTACACGGTCCCGGCCTTCGTGGCGCGGGAGAGGTCGTCGACGAACCTGCCCCTGGAGTCGAAGCACTTGAAGGCCTCCAGCACTCCGGCGGTGTCGGAGAGCCCGCGCAGCTTGCCGCGGCCGTGGCGGAACCCCTTCGGCGGAGTCCAGCGGTACAGCAGGCCGTTCGGCTCGTCGGCGTCCTCGGTGAGATACAGGTGGCCGCGCTTGGTGTCGACTACGACGGCCTCGTGGTCGTACCGGCCGAGCGCCTTGATCGGCCTGGGATGCTGGTTCGCACGGCGGTCGTACGGGTCCACCTCAAAGACATAACCGTGGTCCTTGGTCATGCCGTCCTCGCCGGCCCTGGTGGTGTCCTCCTCGCAGGTCAGCCAGGTGCCCCAGGGGGTGCGCCCGCCCGCGCAGTTCTCCTGGGTGCCGGCGACCCCCACCCACTCGGCGACGCATTCGCCGTGCTTGTCGACCTCGACGACGGTGCAGCCGCCGGGGGCGGCGGGGTCGTACACGAGCCCCGGCGTGAGCGGTACGGGGAAGTCGACCTCGGCCCGGTCGCCGCCGAGCTCGTGGTTGGTGACCAGGAGTGTGGAGCCGCGGGTGCCCGGGAAGGTGGCCGTGCCGTCGTGGCTGTTCGGCGTGAACTCGCCACTGTCCAGCTTGGTGACACCGGCGTGGTTGACGATCTTGTACGAGAACCCGGCGGGCAGCGCGACGAGCCCCTTCGGGTCGTCGATCAGCGGGCCGTACCCGGTCTTGCTGCCGAGCGCCTGGGAGGAGCGGTCGTCCTGCTCCGGGTCGCCGCCCGCGACGGAGTCCGTGTTCTCGTCCGCGTAGGCGTACGCGGACGCGGTGGACAGGACACCGGCGGTACCGACGAGGGTGAGGCCCACGCCGGCTGAGGTCTTGGAGAAGTCTCTACGGGTGATGGGCACGTTCATCTCCTGGGGGTGCGCGGTCGGTCGGCCGAGGTGAGCCGAGCCCGGGTTACGGTCCCCCCCATCCGCGAACCGCGGGTGAACGCGACACGATCAACACATGCTGTTTCGCCTGCCGGGCGGTCGTGCGCCGATCCGTTCCCGCTCGCGCGCCGCCGCCACCAGCGCCGCCATCACGCGCGTGTCCTCGCCCATCTCCGGATGCCACTGCACCCCCAGCGCCCACCGCTCGTCCACCAGCTCCACCGCCTCCACCGTGCCGTCGCCCGCGTACGCCGAGACGATCAGCCCCTTGCCCAGCCGGTCCACCGCCTGGTGGTGGGAGGACGGGACGTCCGACTCCTCCGGGACGGCGGTTCCGTACCGCGTGCCCGGCACCGGCTTCACCGGGTGTTCGCCGAACACGCCGAGGGTCGCGGCCGTATGACCCTCCAGATGCTGGATCAGCGTCCCGCCCAGCGCGACGTTCAGCAGCTGCATGCCCCGGCAGATCGCGAGCAGCGGCGTTCCGGACGCCAACGCGGCCTCGATGAGCGCCAGTTCCCAGTCGTCCCGCTCCCTGGCGGGTGGTCCCGTACGGGGGTCCGGCTCGGCCCCGTACCGAGCGGGCTCCACATCCGGGCCGCCCGAGACGACCAGCCCGTCGAGCCGGGCGACCACCGAGGCGGCGGTGGCCGGCTCGTCCGGCGGGAGCATGACGGCGACGCCGCCCGCGCGCTGGACGAGCCGGGGGTAAGCCATGGGCAGCAGGGCGGCGGGCAGGTCCCAGACGCCCCACCTGGCCGACGTCTCCAGGTAAGTGCTGACGCCGATGAGCGGCTTCACTGAACGTTCCTCCGATGTGGTGCTGTGCTGTGGTGCGGCGGTGCTGTGGTGCGTGGCGCTGTCGGCTCAGGCGTGGTGCTTACGGCCTTACGGCTCAGTCCCGTTTCAGCTCGGCCTCGGCCTCCGCGAGCGCCGCGAACTCCTCCTCGGGCGCGGCGGCCACCAGCCGGTGCCGACTGTAGAAGGCGAAGTAGGCGAGAGCCACGACGTAGACGCCGAGGGCGATGAACGCGGCGTCCTTGTCCACCAGGAACGTCGCCACCAGCGCCGACAGGGCCAGGACGAACGCTACGCCGGAGGTCAGCATGCCGCCCGGTGTCCGGTACGGACGGTGCAGACCCGGCTCGCGGCGCCGCAGGACCAGGTGCGACAGAGCCATCAGGGAGTAGGAGATCGTGGCGCCGAAGACCGCGACGTTCAGCATCCGGCCGCCGTTGCCGCTGCCCGCGGCGAGGGCGAAGCCGATCGCGCCCGGTATCAGCAGGCCGAGGTACGGCGCCTTGCGGCTGCTGGTCAGCGAGAGGAAGCGGGGCAGATAGCCGGCGCGGGAGAGCGCGAACAGCTGCCGGGAACCGGCGTAGATGAGCGAGAAGAACGAAGCGACCAGACCGGCGAGGCCCGCGTAGTTGACGAACCTGCTGAGCGCCGTGGGCTCGCCGTCCCCCTGGAGCGCGACGACCAGCGGATTGCCCGCCTCCTGGACGGCGGCCGAACCCCGGGCGCCCGTCGCGGCGAAGAACGTGATCAGGGCCAGCAGGACGAGGATGCCCATGGAGATCGACAGCGCCTTCGGCATCGAGCGCACCGGGTCCTTGGCCTCCTCGGCGGCCAGCGGCACACCCTCGACGCCGAGGAAGAACCACATGCCGAACGGGAACGCGGCCCAGATGCCCAGCAGGCCGTACGGCAGCCAGGAGTTGGACCCGAAGGCGTCCTCCTGGACCGGTATGTCGTTGAGGCCGCTGCTGTCGAACTCGGTGAAGGCACCCACGGCGAAGATCAGCAGCGCGGCCACCGCGATGGCCGTCACGACCAGGCTGAAGCGCAGCGCCTCGCCGACGCCCCAGAGGTGGATGCCGATGAAGATGACGAAGCAGGCGAGATAGACCGGCCAGCCCGCGTCGAGTCCGAAGAGGTTCAGCGACTCGACGTAGTCACCGATGAAGATGGAGATCGCGGCCGGCGCCAGGATGTACTCGATGAGGATGGCCGTGCCGGTCAGGAAGCCGCCCCAGGTGCCGAGCGCGCGGCGGGCGAAGCCGTAACCGCCGCCCGCCGTGGGCAGGATCGCGGAGAGCTCGGCGAGCGAGAAGACGAGACAGGCGTACATCGCGCCCATGAGGAGGGTCGCGATGGCGAGTCCGCCGAAGCCGCCCTCGGCGAGCCCGAGATTCCAGCCCGAGAAGTCCCCGGAGACGACGTACGCGACGCCGAGGCCGGTCAGCAGCAGCCAGCCGGCGCTGCCGCCCTTCAGCGCCCGGCGCCGCAGATAGGCCGCGTCGTCGGCGGAGCCGCCCTGCGCGGGAACCGCCGGGGAGCCGTCCCGCCCGGGACCGGCAGGACCGGCAGGACCGGTCGGACCCGACGGATCGGCTGGTGGGATACGGGATTCCGTGCCTTCGGCCATGAGCCGCTCCTGCCTCGGGTAAAGGTGTGGGGCCACACCATTGCGGCCGGAAACGTCCGTGCGCAAGCCCTGTGCGTTAAGCGACTGTTACGGACGACCGGCACGGGCCCGCCGGGGCGGGGACGGCCGGGACTCCCGTGACGGTCCAGCGACGCCACCCGCCCCGAAACCCGCCCGATACCCGTCCCGGTACCCGCTCTCAGGCCAGGAATCCCCGCAGCAGCGCCGCCGTCCCGCCGCAGTGCTCGCGCATCACCTCGCGCGCCGCGTCCGCGTCGCCGGCCAGGACCGCCTCGACCAGTGCCGTGTGCTGCTGCTGGGAGTGCTCCAAGTTCCGTACCAGCAGCGGGATGCAGTCCAGCAGGTCGTTCACGGTCGCACGCACCGACGCGTACTGCTCGGTGAGCCGCGCCGACCCCGACAGCTCCGCGAGCGTCAGATGCAGCAGCGTGTCGAGGCGGCGGTAGTCGCCAAGCGGGGCGTCGTGCGTCGCCGCCAGCGCCGTACGCAGGCGGGACACCTCCGCATCGGACAGGCCGTGCGCCGCGCACAGCCCCGCCGCGCCCACCTCCAGCACCTCGCGGAACCGCAGCACGTCCTCGATGTCCACTCCCGAGACCCGGCGCCGCAGCTCCTCCTCCACCCCCTGCGACGGGGTGTCGGGCCGGGGCAGGACGAACGTGCCGCCGTAGCGACCCCGCCGGCTCTCCACCAGCCCCTGGTCGGTCAGGACCTTCAGTACCTCGCGCAGCGTGACCCGGCTGATCCGCAACCGCTCCGCCAGATCCCGCTCGGCGGGCAGCCGCTCACCGCCCGCGACCAGACCGAGGCGCAGCACCTGGAGGATCTGCTCCAGGGCCTCCTCGAAACCGTTGCCCGCCCGCACGGGACGCAGGACGGGCGTCAGCCGGTCGGCCGGCTCACTCTTCCTCGCCGCATCCTTCTTCGCCACGTCGCCGTTTCCCCTTCCCAAGCAATGGTCTCCCGGAATACCTTAAGGTCCCCGGCTGGCCGATGGAGGAGTTGTCCCGTGGCAGACCGCACACCCCCACTCTCCGTCGAAGAACTGCGCGCCCTCGTGGCGAACGGCGAGATCGACACCGTGGTCCTGGCCTTCCCCGACATGCAGGGCAGACTCCAGGGCAAGCGGTTCGCCGCCCAATTCTTCCTGGAGGACGTCCTGGAACACGGCACCGAGGGCTGCAACTACCTTCTCGCCGTCGACGTCGAGCTGAACACCGTCGACGGCTACGCGATGTCCTCCTGGGACCGCGGCTACGGCGACTTCGCCATGCACCCCGACCTCGCGACCCTGCGCCGCGTCCCCTGGAACGAGGGGACGGCGATGCTCATCGCCGACCTCGCCTGGAACGACGGCTCACCGGTCGTCGCCGCGCCCCGCCAGATCCTGCGCCGCCAGCTCGACCGGCTTGCCGAGCACGGCTACACCGCGCACGTCGGCACGGAACTCGAGTTCATCGTCTTCAAGGACACCTTCGAGCAGGCCTGGGACAGCGGCTACCGCGGCCTCACCCCCGCCAACCAGTACAACATCGACTACTCCGTCCTCGGCACCGGCCGTATCGAGCCCCTGCTGCGCCGGATCCGCAACGACATGACCGCCGCCGGTCTGATCGTCGAGTCCGCCAAGGGCGAGTGCAATCCGGGTCAGCACGAGATCGTCTTCCGTTACGACGAGGCCCTGCTCACCTGCGACCAGCACGCCATCTACAAGACCGGCGCCAAGGAGATCGCCTCCCAAGAGGGCGTCTCGCTCACCTTCATGGCCAAGTACAACGAGCGCGAGGGCAATTCCTGCCACATCCACCTCTCGCTCCAGTCCGTCGACGAGCCGGGCACGAACGTCATGGCGGGCGACGACGCCCACGGGATGTCACCCGTGATGCGCCACTTCCTGGCCGGCCAGCTCGCCGCGCTGCGCGAGTTCTCCGTGCTGTACGCGCCGAACATCAACTCCTACAAACGCTTCGCGCCCGGCTCCTTCGCCCCGACCGCCGTCGCGTGGGGCAACGACAACCGCACCTGCTCCCTGCGGGTCGTCGGCCACGGCCGCTCCATGCGCTTCGAGAACCGGCTGCCCGGCGGCGACGTCAACCCCCACCTGGCCGTCGCGGGACTGGTCGCGGCGGGGCTCTACGGCATCGAGCACGAGCTCGAACTGCCCGAGGTCTGCACCGGCAACGCCTACACCTCCGAGTACGAGCAGGTGCCCACCACCCTGCGCGAGGCCGCCGACCTCTGGGAGCACAGCCCCATCGCCAAGGCCGCCTTCGGGGACGAGGTCGTCGCCCACTATCTGAACCTGGCGCGGGTCGAACTGGCCGCCTTCGACGCCGCCGTGACCGACTGGGAGCTGCGCCGCTCCTTCGAACGCATGTGAGGAAGAGAGACGTGCCCGACCAGCCCCACACCCACCAGATCCTCAACCCGGCGACCGAGGAGGTCGTCGCCACCGTCCCGGCGACGAGCGCGGCCGAGGTCGACGCCGCCGTCGTACGGGCCGCCGCCGCCCAGCGACGGTGGTCGCAGGCCGCGCCCGCCGACCGCGCACGCCTCCTGCGGCGGTTCGCCGCCACCGTCGACGGTCACCTCGAAGAACTCGCCCGCCTGGAGGTCCGGGAGGCGGGCCACACCCTGGGGAACGCCCGCTGGGAGGCGGGCAACGTCCGCGACCTCCTCGACTACGCGGCCGGGGGAGTGGAGCGACTGACCGGCCGTCAGATTCCGGTCGCCGGCGGCCTCGACATCACCCTGCTCGAACCGCTCGGCGTCGTCGGGGTCATCGCCCCCTGGAACTTCCCCATGCCGATCGCCGCCTGGGGCACCGCACCGGCCCTGGCGGCAGGCAACGCCGTACTCCTCAAGCCCGCCGAGACCACCCCCCTGACCGCGCTGCGACTGGCCGAACTCGCCCTGGAGGCGGGTCTTCCCGAGCATCTGTTCCAAGTGCTGCCGGGCGCCGGGGGCGTCGCGGGCCAGGCCCTGGTCGACCACCCCGGCGTCGCCAAGATCGTCTTCACCGGCTCCACCCGGGTGGGCAAGGAGATCATGGCCAGGGGTGCGCGGCAGATGAAACGCGTGACCCTCGAACTCGGCGGCAAGAGCCCCAACATCGTCTTCGCCGACGCCGACGTCGAACGGGCCGCCGCCGAGGCGCCGATGGCCTACCTCGACAACGCCGGCCAGGACTGCTGCGCCCGTACCCGCATCCTTGTCCAGCGCACCGCGTACGACCGGTTCCTCGAACTCCTCGCGCCCGCCGTGCGGTCGGTCGTCGTGGGCGACCCGTCGGACGAAAAGACCCAGATGGGGCCGCTCATTTCGCGCGCCCAACTGGAGCGCGTACGCGGATACGTCCCCGAGGGCAGGGCGGCCGTACGGGGCAGCGTCCCCGAGGGGCCCGGCTTCTGGTTCCCGCCGACCGTCCTGACCGACGTCGCCGCCGACGACCCCGCCGTGACCGAGGAGATCTTCGGCCCGGTCGCCGTCGTGATCCCCTTCGACGACGAGGCGGACGCGATCCGGCTCGCCAACGACACCGAGTACGGGCTCTCCGGCTCCCTGTGGACCCGCGACCTCGGCCGCGCACTGCGCGTCTCGCGCGCCGTCGCCGCCGGCAACCTGTCCGTCAACTCCCACAGCAGCGTGCGCTACTCGACCCCCTTCGGCGGCTACAAGCAGTCCGGCGTCGGCCGTGAGCTGGGCCCGGACGCCCTCACCGCGTTCACCGAGACCAAGAACATCTTCATCAGTACGGAGGCCTGACCCATGCCCGACGAGATCAACCAGAGCGCCGAGGCGCCCGTCTGCCGCCGGCTGATCGGCCGCACCGCCGTCGTCACCGGCGCGGGCAGCGGCATCGGTCTCGCCACCGCGCGCCGACTCGCCTCCGAGGGCGCGCACGTCGTCTGCGGCGACATCGACGAGACGGCGGGCAAGGCGGTGGCCGACGAGGTGGGCGGCACGTTCGTACGGGTCGACGTCACCGACGCGGAACAGGTCGACGCCCTCTTCAAGAAGGCGTTCGACACCTACGGCAGCGTCGACATCGCGTTCAACAACGCGGGCATCTCACCGCCGGAGGACGACTCGATCCTCACCACCGGCATCGACGCCTGGCGCCGGGTCCAGGAGGTCAACCTCACCTCCGTGTACCTCTGCTGCAAGGCCGTCATCCCCTACATGCGGCAGCAGCGGCGCGGCTCGATCATCAACACCGCGTCGTTCGTCGCGACCATGGGCGCGGCCACCAGCCAGATCTCCTACACCGCCTCCAAAGGAGGCGTGCTCGCGATGTCACGCGAACTGGGCGTCCAGTTCGCCCGCGAGGGCATCCGCGTCAACGCACTCTGCCCGGGCCCGGTCAACACCCCCCTGCTGCGCGAACTGTTCGCGAGCGACCCCGAGCGGGCGGCACGGCGCCTCGTGCACATCCCGGGCGGCCGCTTCGCGGAGGCGGACGAGATCGCCGCGGCGGTCGCCTTCCTCGCCAGCGACGACGCGTCGTTCGTCAACGCGACGGACTTCATGGTGGACGGCGGCATCGGAGGCGCGTACGTGACGCCGCTGTAGTACCTGTCCGCGAACGCCGACCGGGTGGCGCGGCTCATGGGCCGCGCCATGTCCCTGGCTGGGGGACGCCGACAGCACCAGCTCGGAGCTTCACAGATGGTGACAAAGGGCGAAGCAGTGACGGCGGCTGCCGGATTCCTGAGGAGTACCGCATACCCGGACCGACCTGATTCCGTGGTGATGCTCCCGGAGACGGCCATTGAATTCACCTACGGCTGGACCGTTCGCTTCGACTTCAAGGAACACATTGAAACAGGGGCCTTCATAGACGCCCCGTTCAACTCAGTGGTCGTAGTCCCGCACGACGGAACCGCCGCCCATTCAGCTCCCTCGTTCCCGCCCACGGAGGAGTACATGGCCCTCCAGGCGTCGGGCAACTGGCCCCCCAAGAAGGGGCATTGAGATGCCCGGCCCCGGACAGCGGGCAGTGGCCTGGCTCGATCGGACCTACCGCGGTCTTCTCGAACTGGCCGCGCCCCACCCGGTGCACGAGTCGGCCACGGCTTGGCTCATGGCCTGCCGGACCGTGCACCAGCCTGTGATGCTGTTCGACGGCTCGTCCGAGGACCCCGTGTCCTTCGACCCGACGGGAGTTCACGCACTGCACGTGATCCGGTACCGCTGACCGTCTGCCGGACGGCCCGTCTAGGGTGGCGGGATGAGCATGACGACGCCGCCCGGGTGGTACGCGGATCCGGGTGTGCCCGGGGGCGAGCGGTGGTGGGACGGGAGCGGCTGGACCGCGCACACCCGGTCGGTCGGTGCGGCCGCCGTGCCGCAGCCGTATCAGCCGCCGTATCAACAGGCGCCCCGGCAACCGCCGCCGGCGGGCCGCAGCCGGAGCGTGGTTCTCGGCGCCGTCGCGGCCGGGCTCATGCTCGTCGCCGCGATCGTCGCCGGCGTCACGCTGCTCGGCGACGACGGGACGAAGACCGTGCCCCGGTCCGCGCCGACCACCAGTGAGCCCGCGCCCGGTCCGACGGGCGGCGGTGACGACGAGAGTCCCACCGCGGAGCCGACCGCCGACCCCACCGTGCTCGTCGACCAGCTCAACGGCATCACCCTGCCCATCCCCGACGACTGGGAGAAGTCGGACAGCATCGTCGACCGCGCGGTCACCATGACCACGGTGGCGGACTACGAATGCCCCGGCCAGAAGAGCCGGTACTGCCGATACGGCAGGGTCATGTCCTCCACCGCCACCCAGACCGACGCGGCCACCCCCGAAGCCCTCGCCAAGGAGGACATCCAGGACGCGTCCGACGCCCTGTACGACGAGGACTCCATCGGCAACTCCTACTACGGAGGCGTCACGTCGCACACCGTCGTCAAGTCCGGGGCCGTCACCGTCGCCGGACGCACCGGGTATGTCGTGCGCTGGAAGGTCAAGACAGGTTCGGGGCCCGGCGGTTACGTCCAGTCGCTGGCATTCCCCTCGACCATCGGCGCCGAATCGCTGATCGTCGTCCGGTTCGCCTTCGACGCGGGCCCCAAGGGCCCGCCGCTCAGCGGTATGGACACGATCACGAAGGGCATCCGGGCGATCGGCGACACGACGGGCGGCGTCGGCAGCTCCATCGGTCCTTCCTGAGGCCGGACGCCGGCCCACCGGGGCCGGCACCTTGAACGAACCTCAGAGGTACGTACGGCCCTCGCCCCGGTACGTCGGCACCGTCGCCGTCACCCGGTCGCCCTCGATCAGCAGCAACTCGTCGAAGCGCTCGCACAGTTCCCCGGCCTTGGCGTGCCGGAACCACACCCGGTCGCCGATCAGCAGATCGTCGGCGGCGGACCCGAGCAGCGGTGTCTGCACCTCTCCGGCGCCCTCCTGCGGGTCGTAGCGCAGTCCCTCCGGCAGATACGGCTCCGGCAGCCGGTCCCGGCCCGACGCGCCCGACGCCGGATAGCCGCCGCCGAGGACGGTCACCACGCCGACACCCGGCCTGCGCACCACCGGCTGGGCGAACAGCGCGGCCGGACGGCCCGTGAACGACGTGTAGTTGTCGAACAGCCGCGGCACATACAGCCCCGAACCGGCGGCGATCTCCGTCACCGAGTCCTCGGTCGCCGTGTGCTGCACGCTGCCCGTGCCACCGCCGTTGACGAACTCCAGCTCCGGCGCCACCAGCCGCACCGCCCGCACCACGGCCCGGCGCCGCTCCGCCAGTTCCTTGCGCGCGGCCGACTGCATCATCCGCACCGCCCGCGAGCGCAGCGGCCGGCCCGCGACCGAGTCGCCGACACCGGCCACATGCCCCTCGTACGCCATCAACCCCACCAGCCGGAAACCGGGCCTGCGGGCGATCGACCGGGCCAGCTCGGCCAGTTGCGCCGGCTCACGCAGCGGTGAGCGCCTGGCCCCGATCCGTACCCGGCCGCCGAACAACTGGAACGCGGTGTCCAGCTCCAGACAGACCCGGATCTCCTCCGTGCCGCCCGCCCGCGCGAGATCGACGAGATCCAGCTGAGCAGGATCGTCGACCATCACCGTCACGGCCGTCGCCAGTTTCGGATCGGCGGCGAGTTCGGCGAACGCCCCCCGGTCCACCGACGGATAGGCGAGCAGCACGTCCTCGAAACCGGCGCGCGCCAGCCACAGCGACTCGGCCAGGGTGAACGACATGACGCCCGCGAAGCCGTCGCGCGCCAGGACCCGCTCCAGCAACGCGCGGCAGCGCACCGATTTGCTCGCGACCCTGATCGGTTTGCCCGCGGCCCGGCGGACGAGATCGTCCGCGTTGGCGTCGAAGGCGTCGAGATCGACCACGGCGAGCGGGGCGTCGAGATGGGCGGTGGCCCGGTCGTACCGGGCCCGGTCGGCGGCGCGGGGAGTCATCGTCCGAGCTTGCCAGACGGGCTTACCCGACGGTAGGGGGATGTTCTGGTCAGATCCGCCCCGACCTGCGGACCTGTTCCCGCGGGGTGCTCTCCAGCCCGTAGAGTGACGCCCACGCGGCGACGAACGGGCCTGCCCCGGACGGCGATCCGGCGTGGACAAGGCCATGATCACAGGGGGGCGGATGAGTACCGAAGCGCGGCGCGCGCCCGTGCCACCCCGGCCCACCGGCCCACCCCCACCGTCAGGCTTCCCGACCGCACAGCCTCCCGCACCGCCCCTCGCGGACCCCGCCCGCAGCACCGGGACCGCACCCGTCGGCAACAGAGCCGACAACAGCGACGGCGACGAGAACGGAACAGCCGCCGGTACGGAGCCTGGCCCCCCGCCGGGCCCCCCGGCCACGGCGCCGACCCGAACCCCGGAAACCAGGACCACCGAGCCGCCGGCGCGCCCACCGGGCGCGACGCCCGCCACCCCGCCCGCCGGGACATCGGGCCGGTCCTCGGGCGGGAAGCCCGGCATACCCCCGCGCCCGGCCGGACCTCCTCCCCAGCGCGCGGCCCCACGACGAACGGCACCGCGCTCCACCGTGCCCCCCGACGAGGACACCGCCCGCCTCCGTCCCGTCCCCCCGGCCCCGCCGGCCGGTACGGTCCCGCCCCGGCCCACCCGGAGCCCCGCACCACCACCGCCCACTGGACCGACCTTCGCTTCCACGGGCACCTCCACCCGGCTGCCGCCACCGCCTCCTGGTTACGAGATCGCGCGCGGCGCCCCGCGGCGCCCGGACGGCCCGCCCGCCCCGCCGCACCGAACTCCCATCCCCGTCGACCTCACTCGGACACCGCCCGGCGGCCGGCTCATGGCCCCGCCGCCGCACCGCTGGTCGGCCGAACCTCCCGAGACCCCGGCCGAGACGACCACCCGGCTGCGCCCCGTACCCGCCCGCCCGCCCGGCAGGACCGCCGCCGCGGTCGCCTGCGTCGTCCTCGGCCTGGGTCTGATCGGCGGCGCCGTCACCGGCAGTTGGCTGACGGGAGACTCGTCCGCCGACGCCGCGTCGGGCGGCGGCTACGCACCGCTCCGCACGCTCTGGCACAGCACCCCTGTCGACACCTTCTTCCCGCGCACCCTCAAGGGCGACGGCGCGGGACCCGGCGGCGCCGACCGCACCTGGACCAGGGTCGCCGTGTCACCGGACACCGGCTGCACGGCCGCGCTCGACCCGCTCCTCCTCAAGACGCTGCGTCCGGTCGGCTGCGAGCGGGTCCTGCGGGCGACGTACGCCGACGTCACCAGCAGCACCGTCACCACCGTCGGCCTCGTCTTCACTGAAGGCGAACCGTCGGCCATGGAGGCGCTGGGCACCCGCTTCACCGACGAGAAGCTCACCGAGCGCAGCGACCTGATGCCCCGCACCTACCCGGTGAAGGGCACCGTGGCGGCCGGCTTCGGCGACGGACAGCGCGCGAGCTGGACGGTGAACGTCCTCACCGAGGCCCCCGTCGTCGTGTACGCCGTCTCCGGCTTCGCCGACGGACGGCGGATCCCGGCCCCGCAGCCTGCCGCCAAGGCCACCGCCGACGGTGCGAAGACGGCCGCCGCCCAGTCCGGTCTCGGCCACGACGCCAAGGGCATCGCGGAGCGGGTGGAGCGCGGTCTGCGTACGACAGTCAGCATGGCAACGGAGAAGCCCCGATGACGACGCCCCCGACACCGGCAGCGGGACCGAGTCCGGCAGTGAAACCGGCACCGGCAGTGAAACCGGCACCGGCAGTGAAACCGGCACCGTCAGCGAAACCGACACCGGCAGCACGGAAGACGCGACTGTTCCGGGCCAGCTCCCGCCCCTTCGCGGCCGCGCTCGCCGCCGCCTCCTTCCTGCTCGCCGTCCCGGCGACGCCCGCGCACGCCGACGTCATCCGCGCCCAGCAGTGGGCCCTGGAGGCGATGCACACCGACGACGCCTGGCGCACCACCAAGGGCGAGGGCATCACCGTCGCCGTACTGGACACCGGCGTCGACCCCACGCACCCCGACCTCGCCGGGCAGGTCCTGTCCGGCAAGGACCTCATCGGCTTCGGCGCCAAGAGCGGCGACCGCGCCTGGGCCCGCCACGGCACGGCCATGGCCGGCATCATCGCGGGCCGCGGGCACGGCCCCGGCCGGGAGGACGGTGTCCTCGGTATCGCCCCCGAGGCGAAGATCCTGCCGGTCCGCGTGATCCTCGAAGGCACCGACCCGGACCGGGCCAAGGCCCGTAAGTCACGCGGCGGTTCACTCTCCGACGGCATCCGCTGGGCCGCCGACAACGGCGCCGACGTCATCAACCTCTCCCTCGGCGACGACAGCGAGTCCGCCCACCCGGAGCCCGGCGAGGACGCCGCCGTCCAGTACGCGCTGTCCAAGGGAGCCGCCGTCGTGGCGTCGGCCGGCAACGGCGGTGAGAAGGGCGACCGCATCTCGTATCCGGCCGCGTACCCCGGCGTTATCGCCGTGACGGCCGTCGACCGGTACGGCACCCACGCCGCCTTCTCCACCCGCCGCTGGTACGCCACCGTCAGCGCGCCCGGCGTCGACGTCGTGATAGCGGATCCCGACCGCCGCTACTACGAAGGCTGGGGCACCAGCGCCGCCTCGGCGTTCGTCTCCGGCGCCGTCGCCCTCGTACGCGCGGCCCACCCCGACCTCCGCCCGGCCCAGATCAAGAAGCTGCTCGCCGACACCGCGCGCGACGCCCCCGACGACGGCCGCGACGACGCCACCGGGTACGGCATCGTCGATCCGGCCGCCGCGATCAAGGCGGGCGGAAAGCTCGCCACCGCCAAGGCGGACACGGAGAAGGCGGCGACCGGCTACACGAAGCAGTACTTCGGCCGCGGCCCCGACAACACCCGGGGCGGCTCCGAGCCGGCCGCCTGGCTCGCCCCGCTCGCGGGCGGCCTCGGCGCGCTGCTGCTGGCCGGCGCGGTGGTGCTCTGGCGCGGCGGACCGATCACCGGCCGCCGACCGCGCTGACGGCCGCCCGCGCCGCCCTCTCGACCAGGGCCATGCCCGCGTCCTTCGTAGGATGCCCGCCCGACAGGACGGCCACGAGGACGTCGCGGCCCCCGGCGGTGACGCGGCCGACCGAGTTGACCACCCACAGCCCCGTGGCGCTCAACGGCATCCAGCCGTTCTTGAGCGCCGGCGCGCTCCCCGCCGCCGAGACGCCCCACGCCTGGTCCGCCACCACATGCGTCATCAGGTCCACCACGAAGGCGCGCGAGCGCTCGCTCAGAGGCGTCGCCCCTTCGCCGAACACGGCGGCCAGCAGCGTCAGTTGATCCGTCGCGGTGGTGCGCGAGAGCCCCCATTCCGGCGCCGCGGCCGACTCGCGCAGACCGAGCCGTCGGTGGGCCGCGTCCATCGCGTCGGCGCCGCCGATCACGTGCCACAGCGCGGTCGCGGCGTCGTTGTCACTGCGTTCCATCATCTGGGCGGCCGACACCCGCTCCTCGGCGGTCGGCTCCCGGCCGGCGTCCTGGCAGCGCAGGAGCAGCGCCACGAGGATCCCGAGCTTGACGACGCTGGCGGACGGGTGGGCGGGTGTCGGGCCGCGGTGGTGGGCCGTGGTGCGGCCGGTGGCGGTGTCGCGGACGGCGACGCCGTACGTGACGCTCTCGTCGGCGGTGGCGGCGATGCCGGCGATGTCGGTGAGGTGTTCCCTGCGAGCGTCCATGGTGTCCCCCTCGGTTCGCGGCCGATTCTGCCCCCGACCACGGGGCGGGCCGGTCGTGTTCTCGATCGCCGTAAGGCTGACAGCGTCCTCGATCGCCGTACGGTCTCGAAAGAGGCGCCCGGCGGGTGCGGTCGGCCCGCCCATTAGGCTCGACCCGTGGCTCTCAAGAACATTCCCGATTCCGGCTTCTCCGACGACGACGGCACCGCCGACCCCGTCCTTACCGACGCCCTCGCCGCCTGGTCCGCCGATCGGGCCGCCGAGCCGCGCGTCCTCGCCGCACTCAAGGGCGCCCGGCTGCTCGTCCCCGTCGTCGCCGTGCTCGGTGAGACCGAGGAGGACGAGCGGGGGCTGCGTCGTGAGAAGAACAGCGACATGGCCGTCCCCACGCTTCGGGCCGGCGGCCGGCGTGCCCTGCCCGCCTTCACCTCGACCGCCTCGCTGGCCCGCTGGGACCCCGCCGCGCGCCCCGTCGCCGTACCGCTGCACCAGGCACTGAGCGCGGCGGCGCACGAGAAGGCGGACACGCTCGTCATCGACCTGGCGGGGCCGGTGCCGTACGAACTCGCCGGACCTGCCCTGTTCGCGCTCGCCGAGGGCCGCACCAGCACGGACCCGCTCGACGACCCGGCCGTCGTCACCGCGGTGAAGGAGGTGGCCGCCGCCGAGCCCTCCGTACAGAGGGCCCATCTCGGTCCGGGGGAGGCCGACGGCACCCTCGCGCTCGTCCTGCTGCCGGACGCGGCCCCGGCGGACGCCGTGCGCCGGATCGCGGGCGCGCTGGCGGCGCACGACGTGCTGAGGGCCCGCCTGGTGCGCGGTCTCGACCTGGCACTGCTGCCGGCCGGCGCCGCACCTCCGGGCGAGCCCCTGTTCGTACGCGATCAGCCGTAGACAGGCGGTGGACCGGCGACAGAGCCGGCCGGGATCCCGGCCCTGGATCAGCCGTAGACCGGACCCGTGTACTTCTCGCCGGGGCCCTGGCCCGGCTCGTCCGGGACCAGCGACGCCTCGCGGAACGCCAGTTGCAGCGACTTCAGCCCGTCACGCAGCGGAGCCGCGTGGAAGGAGCTGATCTCCGTCGCGCTCGCGTCCATCAGCCCGGCCAGCGCGTGCACCAGCTTGCGGGCCTCGTCCAGGTCCTTGTGGGCGTCGCCGTCCTCCGTGAGACCGAGCTTCACCGCGGCGGCGCTCATCAGATTGACGGCGACCGTGACGATCACCTCGACGGCCGGTACCTCCGCGATGTCGCGGGTCATGGCGTCGAAGTCGGCTGGTTCCTGGGGGGAGGTCGTGTCGCTCATTCCGCACACGATATGCCCCGCCGCGGGAGGAGGGGACAGCCGGTTAGCTCACCCGGGCCGGAGCTGCTAACCTTGTGTAACGACCGGTCGGACACGTGTGTGCCCGACCCACAAGTGGAGGCTCCGTTCTCCCACCTGGCCGCCCCTCGGGGTGGCGGGTCACCGGTCAGGTGGTCCCCATCGTTCCGTACGGACGATGGAGCCGCCCGATACGCCCCGCGGTTCGACGCGGCGGTGTTCCGGTATTCATGGAGCTCCCGCCTGTGTCCCGTCCGGGGCATTTTTAGATTCTCCGCGCGGTTGGTCTGACGAAACAGACGTTACGCGGCTGCCTGCCAGACAGCCGTGTGGTGCTACCGAGGAGGATCCATCAGCGCTGAGCCCCGCATTAACGACCGGATTCGTGTTCCCGAGGTCCGCCTTGTCGGCCCCAGCGGCGAGCAGGTCGGCATCGTGCCGCTTGCGAAGGCCCTGGAGCTCGCACAGGAGTACGACCTGGACCTGGTCGAGGTCGCGGCGACCGCCCGTCCGCCCGTGTGCAAGCTCATGGATTACGGGAAGTTCAAGTACGAGTCGGCCATGAAGGCCCGTGAGGCGCGCAAGAACCAGGCGCACACGGTCATCAAGGAGATGAAGCTCCGGCCGAAGATCGACCCGCACGACTACGACACCAAAAAGGGTCACGTCGTCCGGTTCCTCAAGCAGGGCGACAAGGTCAAGATCACGATCATGTTCCGTGGTCGTGAGCAGTCCCGCCCGGAACTGGGCTTCAGGCTGCTCCAGCGGCTCGCTTCGGACGTCGAGGAGCTCGGCTTCATCGAGTCGAACCCGAAGCAGGACGGCCGAAACATGATCATGGTGCTCGGCCCGCACAAGAAGAAGACCGAAGCCATGGCAGAAGCCCGCGAGGCCCAGGCGGCCCGCAAGGCGGAGCGCCAGAGCCACGCGCCCGACGACCATGTGGACGAGTCTCCGGACGCCACGAAGGCCCGTGCGGACGCCGAAGCCGAGGCTCCGGCCGAATCGTCCTCCGAGGCGTGATCCAAGGGCCGCCGGCCAGGCGCCCCAGGAATCCCGCCCGGATTTCATACATAGCAATCTGACGCTCCCAGGCGCCGGTTCCGACCGGCCGGGGAGTGCCACTGATGAGGAGAACGGCGTTATGCCGAAGAACAAGACGCACAGCGGTGCGAAGAAGCGCTTTCGCGTGACCGGCTCCGGCAAGATCCTTCGCCAGCGTGCGGGCCGTCGCCACTACCTGGAGCACAAGCCGTCCACCCTGACGCGCCGTCTCGCCGGCACGGTGCAGCTGGCTCCCGGTGACGCCGCGAAGGCCAAGAAGCTTCTCGGCCTGTAGGCGCGAGCCCCGCCGGGCGGGGCCCAGCCGCCATACCGACCACGCCGTTCTCGGGTCACGTCAACGCCCGTGACCCAGCTACAAGGAGTTAACAAGTGGCACGCGTCAAGCGGGCAGTGAATGCCCACAAGAAGCGCCGGGCGATCCTCGAGCAGGCCAAGGGTTACCGCGGCCAGCGTTCGCGCCTGTACCGCAAGGCCAAGGAGCAGGTAACCCACTCCCTGGTCTACAACTACAACGACCGCAAGAAGCGCAAGGGCGACTTCCGCCGGCTGTGGATCCAGCGGATCAACGCCGCCGCCCGCCAGAACGGCATGACGTACAACCGCCTCATCCAGGGTCTCAACGCCGCCAACGTCGAGGTGGACCGCAAGATCCTGGCCGAGCTCGCGGTCAACGACGCCAACGCGTTCGCCGCGCTCGTCGAGGTCGCCCAGAAGGCGCTCCCGAGCGACGTCAACGCCCCGAAGGCCGCCGCCTGATCCCCAGCCGGATCACGGATCGCGACACTTCCCGCCGGACCCGCAGGCACACCGCCTGCGGGTCCGGCGCGTTCCACCCCCGTACACGGAGCACGTAACCGCGCGCGTCAGCCAACCCCACGCACGCCTACGTCCGCACGAGAAGCGAGCCGCCGCCCATGGGCACCCCCGAGCTGATCTCTCCGCGTTCCCCGCGTGTCGTCGCCGCCCGGCGGCTCGTCAGACGGGCCTTCCGCGGCAAGGAGCGCCGGTTCATCGCCGAGGGACCGCAGGCCGTGCGCGAGGCGGTCGAGCACCGGGGCGAGGACGGTGCCCCGACGCTGGTCGAGCTGTTCACCACCGTCGAGGCGGCCGAGCGGTACGCCGACATCGTGGAGGCCGCCCGCGCCGCCGGGGTACGGGTGCACTACGCCGACGCCGAGGTCGTCGCAGACGTCTCGCAGACCGTCACCCCGCAGGGCCTGCTCGGCGTCTGCCGCTTCCTGGACTCGCCGTTCGAGTCCATCCTGCGGGCGCGCCCCCGACTCGTCGCCGTCCTGGCCCATGTACGCGACCCGGGCAACGCGGGCACCGTGCTGCGCTGCGCCGACGCGGCGGGCGCCGACGCCGTCGTCCTCACCGACGCGTCCGTCGACCTCTACAACCCCAAGTCGGTCCGGGCGTCGGTCGGTTCGCTGTTCCATCTGCCGGTCGCCGTCGGCGTCCCCGTCGAAGAGGCCGTCGCGGGCCTGCGGGGGGCGGGAGTGCGGGTGCTGGCCGCCGACGGGGCGGGCGAGGACGACCTCGACGACGAGCTCGACGCGGGCACCATGGGCGGTCCGACCGCCTGGATCTTCGGCAACGAGGCATGGGGGCTGCCCGCCGAGACACGGGCGCTGGCGGACGCCGTCGTACGGGTGCCGATCCACGGCAGGGCCGAGAGTCTGAACCTGGCGACCGCCGCGGCCGTATGTCTCTACGCCTCCGCTCGGGCGCAGCGGGTCCGCACCGCGAGCTGAGGGGGTCCGCGCAGTCACCTTGAGCGATGAGAGCTAGTAGGGTGACCGGAAACTCGGGGGCCCACTGTGCTCTTCGGAAGAGGTGGGATGCGGGCATGACGGTCGGGGCGAGCGGGTCGGCCACCACACGGGGACCCGTCAGGCCCGATCCCGGCGAATCCGTCCCCGACGGCCCCGGTGGCCCCACGCACAACCCCGGACAGGACCTCGGACAGGACTTCGGGATCGACCCCGACGACCTCCCCGACGGTCTCGTCGTCGCCGACGAGACCGGCCGCGTGATCTGCTTCAACGCCGCCGCCGCCCGGATCACCGCCGTCGTCGCCGCCGAGGCCGTCGGGAGCCCGCTGGAGCGCGCGCTGCCCCTCGAAGACCTCGAGGGCCGCCGCTGGTGGGCGCTCACCGATCCGTACGGCGGTCTCCGCACCCGCTTCGGCCAGCCCGAGCGCAATCTGCTGCTGCCCGGCGGCCGTGAGGTCCTGGTCTCCGCCCGCTACGTGCGCGCGTTCCCCCAGGGGCCCGTACGCAGGCTCGTCATCAGCATCCGCGGCACCGAGGCCCGTCGCCGTACCGAACGCAGCCACGCCGAGCTGATCGCGACCGTCGCGCACGAGCTGCGCTCCCCGCTCACCTCGGTGAAGGGGTTCACCGCGACACTGCTCGCCAAGTGGGAACGCTTCACCGACGACCAGAAGCGGCTCATGCTGGAGACCGTCGACGCCGACGCCAACCGCGTGACCAGGCTGATCGCCGAGCTGCTCGACATCTCCCGGATCGACTCCGGCCGTCTCGAAGTACGCCGTCAGCCGGTCGACATCGGCACCGCCGTCGGGCGCCACATCCAGTCGTTCACCGCCTCCGGGCAGTCCCCGGACCGTTTCCTCGTACGGATCCAGCAGCCGCTGCCCGCGCTGTGGGCCGACCCCGACAAGATCGACCAGATACTCGGCAACCTGCTGGAAAACGCCGTGCGCCACGGCGAGGGAACCGTCACCATTGAAGTGGCACCGGCCCAGGTCAAACATGTCGACCACGGGCCCGCTGAGCGTGCCGGCGCGGAGCACACCCATGCCGACGGCGGCGCGAAAGGAACGGCGGTCACCGTGAGCGACGAAGGCCCCGGCATCCCCGAGGAGTCGATGGCCCGTGTCTTCACCCGCTTCTGGCGGGGGAGCAAGCGCGGTGGGACCGGTCTCGGGCTGTATATCGTCAAGGGCATCGTCGAGGCGCACGGCGGGACCATCACCGTCGGCCGCGGACCCGGCGGCGGTGCCCAGTTCCGATTTATCCTGCCCGTCGGCGCCCCGGCCTACCTGGCCTGACCGCCCACGGGCTTCTTCACTCCGTACGGCCTTTAGACTCGACCCTTGGCACCTTTGCGTCCTCGGCCATCGAGCGGGGTCGTTTTCGCCTGGACCCTGTCCGGCCGGTCTTCGCGGGCCCGCGAAGCGGACCGGACCGCGAATACCGACCGGACAGGACCCAGCCAACCGGAAGTACGGGAACAGATGTCGGCACCCAACAAGTCGTACGACCCAGTCGAGGTCGAGGCGCTGAAACCGGAAGAGATCGAGCGCATGCGGGACGAGGCGCTCGCCGCCTTCGCCGCGGCGGGCGACCTCGACGCGCTCGCTCACGCGAAGACGGCGCACGCCGGTGGTACCTCGCCCCTGTCGCTCGCCAACCGCGAGATCGGCGCACTGCCGCCCCAGGCCAAGGCCGAGGCGGGCAAGCGCGTGGGCCAGGCCCGCGGCGCCGTGAACAAGGCGCTCGCGGCCCGGCAGACGGAGCTGGAGGCGGAGCGGGACACCCGGGTGCTGGTCGAGGAGGCCGTGGACGTCACGCTGCCTTACGACCGCACCCCCGCCGGCGCCCGGCACCCGCTCACCACGCTCTCGGAGCGCATCGAGGACATCTTCGTGGCCATGGGCTACGAGGTGGCCGAGGGCCCCGAGGTCGAGACCGAGTGGTTCAACTTCGACGCGCTCAACATGGGCCCGGACCATCCGGCCCGCGGCGAGCACGACACCTTCTTCGTCGGTACCGGCGCGGGCGCGGACGGCGCGGACGACGGCTCCGGCCTCGTCCTGCGTACGCACACCTCGCCGGTGCAGGCCCGCGCCCTGCTCGGCCGTGAGCTGCCCGTCTACGTGATCTGTCCCGGACGGGTCTACCGCACGGACGAACTGGACGCCACGCACACCCCCGTCTTCCACCAGGTCGAGCTGCTCGCCGTCGACGAGGGCCTCACCATGGCCGACCTCAAGGGCACCCTCGACCACATGGTCCAGGCGCTGTTCGGCGGCGAGGGCATGAAGACCCGGCTGCGGCCGAACTTCTTCCCCTTCACCGAGCCGTCCGCCGAGATGGACATGGTCTGCTACGTGTGCCGCGGCGAGTCCGTCGGCAACCCGGACCGGCCCTGCCGCACCTGCGGCAGCGAAGGCTGGATCGAGCTCGGCGGCTGCGGCATGGTCAACCCGAAGGTGCTCGTCGCCTGCGGTGTGGACCCGGAGAAGTACAGCGGATTCGCCTTCGGCTTCGGTATCGAGCGGATGCTGATGTTCCGGCACAACGTCGAGGACATGCGAGACATGGTCGAGGGTGACGTCCGGTTCACCCGGCCGTTCGGGATGGAGATCTGATGCGCGCCCCGCTTTCCTGGCTGCGCGAGTACGTCGAGCTGCCGGCCACCGAGACCGGTCGCGACGTCCAGGCCAGACTCATCTCCGCCGGCCTCGAGGTCGAGACCGTCGAGCAGGTCGGCGCGGGCCTCAAGGGCCCCCTCGTCGTCGGCAAGGTCCTCACCGTCGAGGAGCTGACCGAGTTCAAGAAGCCCATCCGCTTCTGCACCCTCGACGTCGGCGACGCCAACGGGACCGGTGAGCCGCAGGAGGTCATCTGCGGTGCCCGGAACTTCGCCGTCGGCGACAAGGTCGTCGTGGTCCTCCCCGGCGCCGTGCTGGCCGGCGGTTTCGAGATCTCCGCGCGCAAGACGTACGGCAGGACCTCGCACGGCATGATCTGCTCCAGCGCCGAGCTGGGCATGGGCGACGACGGCAGCGGCGGCATCGTCGTCCTGCCGCCCGAGTACGAGGTCGGCACCGACGCCGTCGAGCTGCTCCAGCTCGTCGACGAGGTCCTCGACATCGCCGTCACGCCGGACCGCGGCTACTGCCTCTCGATGCGCGGCATCGCACGCGAGACCGCCATCTCGTACGGGCTTCCGCTGCGCGACCCGGCGCTGATCGACGTCCCGGCGCCGAACTCCTTCGGCCACCGCGTGGAGATCGCGGACCCGGTCGGCTGCGACCACTTCACCATGCGCACCGTCACCGGGATCGACCCCGAGGCGCGCTCCCCGATCTGGCTGAAGCGCAGGCTCCAGAAGGCCGGGATGCGCCCCATCTCGCTGGCCGTCGACATCACCAACTACGTGATGCTGGAGATCGGCCAGCCGCTGCACGCGTACGACCGCAAGCTCGTGGACGGCACCATCGGCGTACGGCGTGCCGAGCAGGGCGAGGAGCTGACCACCCTCGACGGCGTCAAGCGCGTCCTGGACGCGGCCGACCTCGTCATCACCGACGAACGCGGGCCGATCGGTCTCGCCGGTGTGATGGGCGGCGCCGACACCGAGATCGCCGACGGCGAGATCGTGGCGAGCCCGCTGGCCTCGTCCGCCGCCGAACGCGCGGCGCGCGGCACCACCGAGGTCGTCGTCGAGGCGGCGCACTTCGACCCGGTCACCGTGGCCCGCACCGCACGCAGGCACAAGCTGTCGTCCGAGGCGTCCCGGCGCTTCGAGCGCGGCGTCGACCCGCACGCCGCGGCCGCGGCCGCGCAGCGCACCGTCGATCTGCTGGTGCTGCTCGCGGGTGGATCCGCGGAGGCCGGTGTCACCGAGGTCGTCGCGCCGTCCGGACCGCACACCATCACCATGGCCGCCGACCACCCCGACAAGGTGGCCGGTGTCGGGTACGGCAGGGAGACCGTCGTACGCCGTCTCCAGGAGATCGGCTGCGACGCCGTCGGACAGGACGAGCTGATCGTCACCGTCCCGAGCTGGCGTCCCGACCTCCGCGAGATCAACGACCTCGCCGAAGAGGTCATCCGGCTCGAGGGCTACGAGAACCTGCCGTCCACGCTGCCCCGGCCGTCGTCGGGGCGCGGGCTCACCGGGCGGCAGCGGCTGCACCGCAGGGTCGGCCGCGCGCTGGCCGGAGCGGGCTATGTCGAGGCGCTGAACTACCCGTTCATCGGCGGGGCACAGCTCGACCAGCTCGGGCTGCCCGCCGACGACGACCGGCGCCGTACGGTCACCCTCGTCAACCCGCTCGCCGACACCGAGCCCGAGATGCGTACGACGCTGCTGCCGGGTCTCTTCGGCGTACTGCGCCGTAACGACGGCCGGGGCTCGCACGATCTGGCGCTGTTCGAGACGGGGCTGGTCTTCCGGCCCACGGGCGAGGAGAGCGCGCCGGTCAGGCTGCCCGTCGACCGGCGGCCCACGGACGAGGAGATCGCCACGCTCGACGCCGCGCTGCCCCGGCAGCCGCGTCGCGCCGCCGTCGTACTCGCCGGTGCGCGAGAGCAGGCCGGCTGGTGGGGCAAGGGCCGTCCGGCCGACTGGGCGGACGCCGTCGAGGCGGCCCGTACGGTCGCCGCCGAGGCGGGCGTCGAGCTGACGGTGGAGGCCGATCAGCACGCGCCGTGGCACCCGGGCCGCTGTGCGGCGCTGTACGCCACGGTGGACGCCGAGCGGACCCTCGTCGGTCACGCGGGTGAGCTGCACCCGCGTGTCATCAAGGCGTACGGCCTGCCGGAGCGCACCTGCGCCATGGAGATCGATCTGGATCTCGTGGAGCGGGCGGGCACGGGCGCGCTGACGGCGCCGCGGATCTCGACATTCCCCGTCGCCACACAGGACGTGGCGCTGGTCGTCGGCCAGGACGTGCCGGCCGCCGACGTGGAGCGGGCGCTGCACGAGGGCGCGGGTGAACTGCTGGAATCCATCAGGCTGTTCGACGTCTTCACCGGGGAGCAGCTCGGCGAGGGCAGGAAGTCCCTGGCGTACGCGCTGCGGTTCCGCGCCGCGGACCGGACGCTGACCGTCGAGGAGGCGTCCGCCGCGCGCGACACGGCGGTGTCGCTGGCCGCCGAGCGCACGGGGGCGGTGCTGCGCGGGGGGTGAGCCCCGTGGACCCGCTGTACGGCCGGAGAGTTGAACGGCCGGGAAGCTGAACGACCGAGGGGCACGTCCGGATTCAGGTCCGGGCGTGCCCCTCGGCCGTGCCCTTACGCCGGGTCTCGTCGGCTCGCGTCGAGTCGCGCAGGGGGAGAACGCGGATACGGCGCAGGCCGGGGGGCGAACACTGCGCCGTAGATCCGCCTCGCAATCTCCCGTTCGCCGTCGCCGGCATCGGGTCGTGCGGCCTCGTCGTCCGTCCCGCCCGCGGAGTGTCCGGCAGGTGGGCGGGACGGACGACAGGGTGTGGGCCGCCGTACCGCACGAGGGGGAGTGCGACGGCCCGGCCGCTCCTTGCGAGACGACCAAGTCAACCGGCCCGTCGACCTGCGCGGCAGGGCGCACAACGGACCGATCCGGGCATTACGTTCACACCCCGTGCGATGCCCCACTAACCTGAGGCTGCCCAGGGCCTGTCATTCGGATCAGGCGGATCAGGGACCGTGAGCCCGGCAAGATCCGAAGGACAGGCGCCAACCCCCGGAGGGGCACATGCAGCCCAATACCCTGCTGGACTCACTGATCGACGAGGCGGGCATGTCCCACGCCGGGTTCGCCGCCCGGGTCAACCGGGCCGGGCAGGCGCGTGGACTCGGGCTGCGGTACGAACACACGTCTGTGCTGCGGTGGTTGAGGGGGCAGCGACCGCGCGGCCCGGTGCCCGAGCTGATCTGCCAGGTGCTCGGCGACCGGCTGGGGAGGACCCTCACCCTGGACGACATCGGCCTCGGCGCGGCCCCCGGGGCGCCGAGCCGCGACGCCACCCTGTCGGTGTTCGTGGAGCGCGCCACCGCGCTGTGGCGCTCCGACCAGCAGCAGCGGGGCCATGTCGTTGCGGCGCCCGCGGTGACCGGCACGCACGCCGTGATGCCGGTCTGGGAGTGGGAGAACCCGCCGCAGGACGCGGACGTCTCGCGCGCCGGCCACAGCCGCGTCGGCCCGGCGGACATCGAACTGCTGCGGACGGCCAGGACGCACTACGAGCTGATGTATCGCCGAGCGGGCGGTCTCGCCACCCACGCCAGGGTCGTGGGCTTCCTCAACGCCGAGACGGCGCCCATGCTGCGCGGCGGCTACAGCGACGCGATGGGCCGACAGCTGCACCGCGCCACGGGCGGACTGGTCGCGGTGGCCGGTATCTGCGCGTACGACTCCGACGCGCAGGGTCTCGCCCAGCGCTACTTCCACCAGGCGCTGCGGCTGGCGAAGGCCAGCGGGGACACGGGGCTCGGCGCGTACGCCATCGCGCTGCTGGTCAACCAGTCGCTGTTCATGGGGGAGTACCGGCAGGCGGTGGCCTTCGCCGAGGCGGCGCTGCGCACGGCGGGGCGGGCGATCACCCCGGCGCTGGCCGCCGATCTGTACGCGATGCAGGCCAAGTCGTACGCCCTGCTCGGCGACGGGGGCGCGGCGCGGGTGTGCATCGGACGGGCGGAGGCCGAGGCGGGGCGGATCAGACCGGGCCAGGAGCCTGAGGAGACCGGCTATGTGGAGCCCGGCCTGGTCAATGTGCAGGTGGCCGAGGCGCTGCTCGGTCTCGGTGATCTGACGGCGGCGCGGACGCACGCCACCGAGGCGGTGGGCGCTCCGGCGCACGAGCGGGGGCGGGTGCACCGGCTCGCGATGCTCAGCCAGATCGAGCTGCGGCAGGGTGAGGCGGACCGGGCGGCCGGTACGGCCCGGGAGATGGCCGAACGGGCCCGGGGGATGGAGTCGCTGCGGCTCAGGGACCGGATGGGTGTGGTGCGGCTGGGGCTGATGGAGAGCGGCTCCGCGGAGGCGACGGAAGCGGCGGGATTCATCGCACGGGCCCTGCGCGTTCCCCTGTGAGGAGGCGCCTGCTGCCATATTGCCAACTCCCAACCGGAAGGTGGCAAAACCGTGCAGTGGGCGAACTTAAGCGAACAGACTGTGTATGAGAATCGCTGGTTCCAGGTGAATCTGGCGGACGTCGAACTTCCCGACGGCCGGCATCTGGACCACTTCCTCATCCGGCTCCGCCCGGTGGCCGTGGCGACGGCGGTCAACGAGGCCAACGAGGTGCTGATGCTCTGGAGGCACCGCTTCATCACCGACAGCTGGGGCTGGGAACTGGCCGCGGGCGTCGTCGAGGACGGCGAGTCCGTCGAGACCGCGGCGGCGCGGGAGATGGAGGAGGAGACCGGCTGGCGCCCCGGCCGCCTCCGGCACCTGCTCACCGTCGAGCCGTCCAACGGCCTGACCGACTCCCGGCACCATCTCTACTGGTCGGACGCGGCCACCTACATCGGCCATCCCGAGGACGACTTCGAGTCCTCACGCCGGGAGTGGATACCGCTCGAGCTCGTGCCCGGCATGATCGCGCGCGGCCAGGTGCCGGCCGCCAACATGGCGGCCGGACTGCTGATGCTCCATCACCTGCGACTGGGTGGCGGCGCGTAGCGCCGACGTATGCCCGGTCCTGAGGCTCAGCCGTACGGGTAGAAGCCCGAGCCCGACTTACGGCCGAGGCGCCCCGCGTCCACCATGCGCTGGAGCAACGGGGGAGCGGCGTACAGGGGCTCCTTGTATTCGGCGTACATCGAATCGGCGACGGAGGCCACGGTGTCCAGACCGATCAGATCGGCGAGCTTGAGCGGGCCCATCGGATGGGCGCAGCCCATCTCCATGCCGTTGTCGATGTCCTCACGGCTGGCGATGCCGGACTCGAACATCCGGATCGCCGAGAGCAGATAGGGGATGAGCAGGGCATTCACCACGAAACCGGACCGGTCCTGGGCGCGGATCGCGTGCTTGCCCAGCACGTTCTGGACGACGGCCTCGGCGCGCTTGACCGTGTCGTCCGACGTGGTCAGCGCCGGGATCAGTTCGACGAGCTGCTGGACCGGTGCCGGGTTGAAGAAGTGGATGCCGATGACCTGGTCGGGACGGGATGTCGCGACGGCCAGCTTCACCAGCGGAATGGAGGAGGTGTTGGAGGACAGGATCGCGTCGGTGCGCGTCACGACCTGGTCGAGGACCTGGAAGATCTCCGTCTTGACCTGCTCGTTCTCGACGACGGCCTCGATCACCAGATCGCGGTCGGCGAACTCCCCGAGGTCGGTGGTGAAACTGAGCCTGCCGAGCGTCGCGTCGCGGTCCTCCTCGGTGATCTTGCCGCGTTCGGCGGCCTTCGAGAGGGAGTTGTAGAGGCGGGTACGCCCTATC
Source organism: Streptomyces sp. NPDC060366 (assembly GCF_042725135.1). Lineage (NCBI taxonomy): Bacteria > Bacillati > Actinomycetota > Actinomycetes > Kitasatosporales > Streptomycetaceae > Streptomyces > Streptomyces sp. NPDC060366. The sequence goes on from NZ_JBHXDC010000007.1 coordinate 237,006, forward strand.
TCCAGTGCCTCGCCGGTGGTCTCGGCGACCATCACTTCGAGGCCGCTTCGGGCGCACACCTCCGCGATGCCTGCGCCCATCTGGCCGCAGCCCACCACTCCGACGCGTTCGATGTCGGTCACATCGTGCCTTTCGCTGGTCCCGGTTCTGCGGGGCGCCGTGCGATTCCGGTGCCCGCTTCGGCCCTCGACGTTACTCCGCGCAGGTGTGTGCACCGTGGGTCGGGGCGGGCATGCTGTGCGGCAACGTCAGTCCGAGTTCACCCACGAGGGGTCAGTAAATGCGGCAAATCGGTAGAAGAGGGTTCGTGGCGGTCACGACGGGCGCGCTCACGTCACTGGCGATGGCGGGCGACGCCGTCGCCGCGGCGGGAGCGGCGCGGGCGACCGGGGCAACCGGGGCGACCGGAACGACCGGAGCGGCGGCGGGTGCGGGGGTCGCCGGGGGTTCCGGAGGCCGGCACAGCACACACAGTGAGCTGCGCGGTATGTGGCTCGCCACGGTCGTCAACCGCGACTGGCCGTCGAAGCCCGGACTGCCGGTGGCCGAACAGCGTGCGGAACTGCTGAAGTTCCTGGACACCGCGGTCGACCGGAAGCTGAACACCGTCGTCTTCCAGGTGCGGCCGACCGCCGACGCGCTGTGGCCCTCGCCGTACGAGCCCTGGGCCGAGTGTCTGACCGGCGTACAGGGCAAGGACCCGGGCTGGGACCCGCTGGGTACGGCCGTCAAGGAGGCCCACAAGCGCGGTCTCGAACTGCACGCCTGGTTCAACCCGTACCGCGTGGCCAATCACACGGACCCCTCCCGGCTGATCCCGAGCCACCCGGCGCGCAAGCACCCGGAGTGGATCCTTCCGTACGGCGGAAAGCTGTACTACAACCCGGGCATCCCGGAGGTCAGGAAGTTCGTCCAGGACGCGATGCTCGACGCCGTACGGCGCTACGACATCGACGCCGTGCACTGGGACGACTACTTCTATCCGTACCCGGTCGCCGGTCAGGTCTTCGACGACGACGCGCAGTACGCGCAGTACGGCGCGGGCTTCCCGGACAAGGCTTCCTGGCGGCGCGACAACACCGACCGGCTGGTGCGCGAGACGTCGGAGCGGATCAAGAAGATCAAGAAGCATGTCGCCTTCGGCATCAGCCCGTTCGGGGTGTGGCGCAACATCGCCACCGATCCGACCGGCTCCGACACCAAGGCCGGCGTGCAGACCTACGACGACCTGTACGCCGACACCAGGAAGTGGGTCAAGGAGGGCTGGATCGACTACATCACCCCGCAGGTCTACTGGAACATCGGCTTCGCCGCCGCCGACTACGCCAAGCTCGTGCCCTGGTGGAGCGAGGTGGTGAAGGGGACAGGCGTCGACCTCTACATCGGTGAGGCCCTCTACAAGGCGGGCGACCCCGCCCAGCCCGCGCCGTGGCAGGACGTGGCGGAGGTCTCCCGTCATCTGACCTTCGCCAAGCAGTACCCGGAGGTACGGGGACACTGCTACTTCTCCGCGCTGGAGTGCGTGAACGACAAGAACGGCGCGTTCGCGAGGGCGGTCGCCGACCACTACAAGTCCCGGGTACGCCCGCCACGCCAGGGCTGACACCGCACACCGGGCCGGGTGACGACCGCCCGGAGCGGGCCTACGCGCGGGCGCGCTGAGTGACCGCGATGCACAGCAGTACGGCGACGGCCGCCAGCGGCGCGGCCGTCGCCAGGTGTTCACCGAGCAGCAGCACCGACCAGACCAGCGTCAGCAGCGGCTGGGCGAGCTGAAGCTGGCTGGCCCGCTCGACGCCGATCGACGCCATGCCCCGGTACCAGACATAGAGCCCGAAGAACGTCGACCCCGCCGCCACCCACACCAGGCCGGTCACACCCTGAGCCGTCAGCCGTACCGGCTCGACGGACAGGGCGACCGCCGAGACGACCAGGTTGAGCGGCAGACACGCGACCAGCGCCCAGCCGATCACCTGCCAGCCGGGCATCAGCCGCGCCAGCCTGCCGCCCTCCGTGTAGCCGGCCGCGCAGACCAGCAGCGCGCCGAACAGATACAGATCACCGGTCGAGACGGCCCCGCCGCTCTGCTGGAGGGTGAAGACGATCACCACGGCCGCGCCCGCGACGGCCGCGCACCAGAACGTACGGGAGGGGCGCCTGCCGGTACGCAGCGCCGAGAACGCGGCGGTGCTGAGCGGCAGCAGCCCCACCACGACGGCGGCGTGTGCCGTGGTCGACGTCTGGAGGGCCAGCGTCGTGAGCATCGGGAAGCCGAGCACCACACCGGCCGCCACCACCGCGACGGCGCCCCAGTGCCGACGCTCCGGGAGCGGTACGCGCACCGCCAGTAGGAAGCCGCCCGCGATCAGCGCGGCGAGCACGCTGCGCACCGCGACCAGGGACCAGGGGCCGAAACTCTCCAGCCCCCAGACCGTCGCCGGGAAGGTGAGGGAGAAGGCGAGGACACCCGCCGATGCGAGGAGGGTGCCACCGGTGACCGCTACCGGTGCCGGGCGAGTAGCGCTATCCTGTGCTGTCATGCAAGAGCGTAGCAGTGTGGCCGAGTTGGCGAAATCTCTGCGAGCGGAGCTCAACCGCTACTCACCTGGTGGAAAGCTGCCGTCCAGCAGGGAGTTGGTCGAACGCCATCGGGTCTCCCCGGTGACCGTCTCCCGGGCGCTCGCCCAGCTCTCCGCCGAAGGGCTGGTCGTCACCCGCCCCGGCGCCGGAGCCTTCCGCGCACCGGCCCGGCCCGGCACCCCGCGAGCCGGTGACACCTCCTGGCAGGAGGTCGCGCTCAGCGCCGACGCCAGCACCGAACTCGTCCCGCGCAGCGTCGACTCGTCCGCCGTACTGACGACCCTCGCCGCGCCCGCCCCAGGGGTGATCGAGTTCAACGGCGGCTATCTCCACTCCTCCCTCCAGCCCGAGCGCGCCATGGCCGCCGCCCTGGCCCGCGCCGGCCGACGCCCCGGCGCCTGGAGCCGCCCTCCCACCGACGGACTGCCCGAACTCCGTGAGTGGTTCGCCCGCGGCATCGGCGACACCTGGACGGCCGCCGACGTGCTCGTCACCTCCGGCGGCCAGAGCGCCCTGACCACCGCGCTGCGCGCGCTCGCCCCGCCCGGCGCGCCGGTCCTCGTCGAATCACCCACCTATCCCGGCATGCTCGCCATCGCACGGGCCTCCGGACTGCGGCCGGTCCCCGTCCCCGTCGACCCCGACGGCGTACGCCCCGAGCTCCTCGCCTCCGCCTTCCGCGCCACCGGAGCACGGGTGTTCGTCTGTCAGCCGCTCATCCAGAACCCCACCGGAGCCATCCTCTCCACCGCCCGGCGGCCCGAGGTGCTGCGGATCGCCCGCGAGGCAGGGGCCTTCGTCGTCGAGGACGACTTCGTGCGCCGCCTCGTCCACGAGGACGCGGGCCCGCTGCCCGGCCCCCTCGCCGCCGACGACCCCGACGGAGTCGTCGTCCATGTCTGCTCCCTCACCAAGGCCACCTCACCGAGCCTCCGGGTGGGGGTGCTGGCCGCCCGCGGCCCGGTGCTCGAACGGCTCCGAGCCATCCATGTCGTCGACTGCTTCTTCGTCGCCCGCCCCCTCCAGGAAGCTGCACTCGAACTGGTCGGATCCTCCGCCTGGAACCGCCATCTGCGGTCCCTCTCAAGGGAGTTGAAGAACCGAAGGGACGTCATGGCCACCGCCGTCCGCCAACACCTCCCCGAACTGGCCCTCCCGTACATCCCGCCCGGCGGCTATCACCTGTGGCTGCGCCTGCCCGACGGCACCGACGAACAGACCCTCACCTCCGCCGCACTGCGCGCGGGTGTCGCCGTCACCCCCGGCCGCCCCTATTTCTGCGCCGAACCCTCCGCCGGCCATCTGCGGCTGGGCTACGCGGCCGTCGCAGGACCGCAGGAGATCGCCGACGGCGTGCGGCGGCTGCGTACCGCCTGTGACGAGGTGCTGGGCTGACCACATGAGCCGATCGTGGCATCCACCACTGACAACCGGTCCCCCGACTGGCAACCTTCCGCCATGACCGAGACGACGACCTCCGCCGCGTACGACATCTCCACCGACCCCGCGCGCCTCGACGCGGAGCGGATCCACCGCTGGCTGTCGACGGACGCGTACTGGGCGCTCGGCCGGGCCCGCGGCGTCCAGGACAGGGCGATCGCCGGGTCGCTCAACTTCGGCGTCTACGACAGGGCGTCGGGCGAGCAGGTCGCCTACGCCCGCGTCGTCACCGACCACGCCACCTTCGCCTGGCTCTGCGACGTGTACGTCGCTCCCGTCGCCCGTGGCAAGGGGCTCGGCACCGAACTGGTCATTGCCGCACGCGACCACCTCGCCCCGCTGGGCCCGCGGCGCGTGATGCTGGCCACGGAGGACGCCCACGGCGTCTACGAGAAGGTGGGGTTCAAGTCGCTCGAAAACCCCTCGATGTGGATGAGTCTGGACCTTCAGGCCCCCTCTTGACCTGTGCGGGTTTCGGGCTCACGATCCCGGCATGAGTGTTCGGGTCACGTTGGTCGCCGCCGCGCGCAGCTCAGCCCCACTTGCCGAACGTTTCGACGACGACCGCCCTCTCGACCAGGCCGGCTGGCACGAGGTGCAGCTCCTCGCGCACGCCCTCGTGCCGCTGGCCGCCGCCGATCTGCGCTACTGCTCGCCCACCGCGCGCAGCCGCGCCACCGGGGAAGCCCTCGGCTACGCGCCCCTCGTCCAGCCGGCCCTCCGGGACTGCGACATGGGCCGCTGGCGCGGCTGCACCTTCGCGGACGTCGCCGCCCGTGAACCGGCCGCCGTGGACGCCTGGCTGGCCGACCCGCGCTCGGCCCCGCACGGCGGCGAGCCGCTGCTGGCGTTCATCTCCCGTATAGGCGGCTGGCTGGACACCCGCCCGGCCGACGACATCGGCGCCATCGTGGCCGTCGCCGAACCGGCGGTCATCAGGGCGGCGCTCGTGTACGCCCTGCACGCCCCCGCCCCGACCTTCTGGAGCGTGGACGTCCGCCCACTGTCCACCGTCACCCTCATGGGCAGCCCCGGCCGCTGGAGCCTGCGCCTCGACGCCCGGCCGTCGTGACCGCCGTGACTGCCGTGACTGCCGTGACTGCCGTGACCGCCGTGCGAGACTGCCGGGATGACCATGGGCGCCGGACATCTGATCGCGGTCGTCGGCAGCAGTCCCGGAGTCGGTAAGTCGACTCTCTGCCGTGCCGTCGCCCGTCGGGCCGCCGAATCGGGCGCCACGGTGGACCACTTCGAGGAGGCGGACATCCTGAGCCGCCCGTCCTTCCGCCCCGTGGCCGAGGAGTTCGCCGGCGGAAGCGGCAGTGTGCGGCCCGGCACGCTGGTGGAATCCACCCGCGACTACGTGGCGAAGGCACGCGCCGAAGGCGTGGACGTCCTGGTCACCGACGCGCTGTTGCCCTTCATCCCCTCACTGGTCGCATGGGGCCACGACGAGACCACGATCGCCGCCGTGCTGGCCGACCTGGCGCGGGCGGTCCGGCCGACACGCGTGACCGTGGTGTATCTGCGGGACGACCCGGACACCGCCCTGCGACGTGCCGTCGAGCGCGAAGGGCCGGACTGGCTGGACTGGTACGTCGGCAAACTTGGCGCGGCGCCCGGCACCCGGTCCGTCAAGGATCTTCCGTCGGCGGCCGAACACCTGCGCCGCGAAGAGGAGTTGACGGCACGTCTGCTCGCCGGGACGCACTGGCGGGTGCTGCGCGTGGACGTCGGCGGGCGCGACGCGGAGCAGACGGAGCGGTACGTACGGGAGATCCTGCCCGACCTGTGAGCCACCGGCCGGCCCCCGTGGCCCGCCGCCCCGCCGCCCCGCCGCCCCGGCACCACGAGCGCCCGCTCGCGACGCCCGCCCCCGTCACCGTCGAACCGCTCAGCCCTTCGTCGCGAACGCGTCGACGCCCGTGAGTTCGGCGGAGAGCGCCCAGAGCCGCGCCGCCTGCTCGGGGTCCCTCGCGTACGCCCGCACGCCTCCCTTGAAGTCCGCCTCGTCGGCGGGTTCGGCGATGTCACAGTCCTCGCAGTACACACCGCCCGCGCCGTCCAACTGAGGAGAGGTCGCCGCCCACACCTGCGTGGCCGCCCCCTGCTCGGGCGTCTTGAACGACCGGTTGAGCAGGTTTCCCTCCTCGTCGATCCACCCGAAGGCGACCATCTCCTCCTTGGGAAGGTGACGCTGGAGCGGCGTGAGAATGCCACCGGGATGCAGCGAGAAGGCGCGGACACCCGCGTCCTTGCCGAGCGCGTCGAGATGCACGGCGAACAGCGCGTTGGCGGTCTTCGCCTGGCCGTACGCCTGCCACTTGTCGTAACCCCGCTCGAACCGCACGTCGTCCCAGCGGATGGGGGAGTTGCGGTGGCCCGCCGACGACACCGAGACGACGCGGGCACCGCCGGGCTCGATCGCGGGCCAGAGGCGGTTGACGAGGGCGAAGTGGCCGAGGTGGTTGGTCGCGAACTGCGCCTCCCAGCCCGGCCCAACGCGGGTCTCGGGGCAGGCCATGATCCCCGCGTTGTCGATCATCATGTCGATGCCGCGCCCCGAGGCCAGGAACCTCTCGGCGAAGGCGCGGACACTGTCGAGGTCACCGAGGTCGAGCTCGTCCACCTCGACCTTTCCCGCAGCTCCGGCGATGCCCGCGACGGCTTCCTCGGCGACGGCGCGCCGCCGGGCGGGCACCACGACATGGGCGCCCGCGCCGGCCAGCGCGCGCGTCGTCTCCAGCCCCAGGCCCGAGTAGCCACCGGTGACGACCGCGAGTTTCCCGGCGAGATCGACACCCCGCAGAACCTCCTCCGCGGTGCTGCCCGCGCCGAAACCTGATCCGATCTTGTGCTGAGGAGTAGTCATGACGCGACGGTACGTATTGGAGTGTCCTCGAAGTCAAGCGCTCACTCCGGGCGCGCCGGGCCACCCCGGCTCTCGCTCTCGCGGCGTCGCAGGAAGGCGCGCTCGGCGGCGTTCTCCGTCCGTGCGGCGGCCGCCGCGTACGCCGCCGCCGCTTCCGTACGACGGCCGAGGCGTCCGAGCAGATCGGCGCGGACGGCGTGGAACGCGTGATAGCCGTCGAGATCCGCCCGGAGACCCTCCACGAGCGCCAGCGCCGCGGCGGGGCCGTCGACCTCGGCCACGGCGACCGCGCGGTTGAGGGCGACGACCGGGCCCGGAGCGAGGGCGAGCAACTGGTCGTACAGCAGTCGGATCTGACCCCAGTCCGTGGCGGCGGCGGTCGGCGCGTCGCTGTGCACGGCGTTGACCGCCGCCTGGATCTGGTACGGGCCCGGCCGGCCGCGCCGAAGACACTGCCGCACCAGGGCCTGCCCCTCCGTAAGGAGGTCGCGGTCCCAGCGGCCGCGGTCCTGATCGGCGAGCAGGACGAGGCCGCCGTCGGCGGCGGTGCGGGCGGCCCGGCGCGACTCGATCAGCAGCATGAGCGCGAGCAGGCCCCGGGCCTCGGGCTCGTCGGGCATGAGGTCGACCAGCAGCCGGCCGAGACGGACGGCCTCCGTACAGAGGTCGTCACGGACGAGCCGGTCGCCCGAACTCGCCGTATAGCCCTCGTTGAAGATCAGATACACGACGGACAGCACCGCGTCGAGCCGGTCGGGCAGATCGGCGTCGCGCGGGATCCGGTAGGGGATCCCGGCGTCGCGGATCTTGCCCTTGGCGCGTACGAGCCGCTGCGCCATGGTCGGTTCGGGCACCAGGAAGGCGTGGGCGATCTCCGCGGTGGTGAGCCCGCCGAGCAGCCGCAGGGTGAGGGCGACGCGGGCGGCGGGGGCCAGCGCGGGATGGCAGCAGGTGAAGATCAACCGGAGCCGGTCGTCGCGCACGGGGCCCTCCTCGGCCGGTTCGTCGGAGGCGTACAGGAGAGCGGCCTGCGCGTACCGGTCGGCGCGGGTGGCTTCCCTGCGGAGCCGGTCGATCGCCCGGTTGCGGGCCGTGGTGATGATCCAGCCGGCCGGGCTCGGCGGGACCCCGGTGTCAGGCCAGCGCGAGAGCGCCGTGGCGAACGCGTCCTGGACCGCCTCCTCGGCGATCTCGATGTCGCCGAAGACACGGACCAGGACGGACACCGCCCGCCCGTACTCCGTACGGAAGACGCGCTCGATCGTGGACCGGGAGACGGCGTCCGCCGCCGGAGCGTCCGGGGAATCGGACATCAGCTGTCGGCCTCGCCGAAGAACGGCCGCACCTCGATGGGCAGCGTCGTCGCCCGGGTGGCCTTGGCGCCCCATTCGAGGGCCGCGTCCAGATCGGGGGCGCGGACGATGCACAGTCCGCCGAGGTACTCCTTGCTCTCCGTGTACGGGCCGTCGGTCATGAGCACGTCGCCGCCCTTGACCCGCACGACGGTGGCGGTGCTCGGGGAGTGCAGCCCGCCGGCGAAGACCCAGGCGCCCGCGGCCTTCAGCTCGTCGTGGAAGGCGTCGAGATCACGGCCGATCTCGGCCAGGACATCGGGGGCGGGCGGCTCTCCGACGGGCTGGATCACGCTGAGTAGATAGTGCTTCATTGCTGGTTCCTCCTCGGTACGGTGCCGGTGCCGACGCCGACGTGTGCCGGTGGCGGCGTGGGTGGCGGTGGCGATGGTTCGCCGACCTCTCACCGTCCATACGAACGGCCACGGCCCGGATCGACACGCGCAGGAGAATCGGACCGATATTTCTCAGTCCCACTCCTCGGAGCAACGCACACAGGACTCCCAGTGCGGCAGCGCGCTCAGGATCCGGTGCCGCACGCAGGACGCCGTCGCCCCCTCGTCCGGGCCGGGAAAACGCCCGTCACGCGATGGGTCCGCCGACGGCGCGGGCTCGTACGCCTCGACCATCTCCCTGAACCGCCGCAGATAGCGCTCCGCGTACGGCGCCTCGTAGTCCAGCTCCTCCCAGCGGTGCCGGGCCAGCGCCAGATCGGTGGTCCGCAGCACGAAGTCCTTCGCACGGGCGCGCTCGGCCGGTGTCGCGCCCCAGTCGATGTCCGCGAGGTCGAAGCCGACGCAGCCCCTTCCGGCGACGTTCTGGTCCTGGAGCGCCAGCAGCGCCGCGAAGCGGTAGTCCCAGGGCTCCTCGACCAGGGCCGAGACGGCCAGCATGAGGGCGTCGACGAAGACGGCCGTGCCGCCGTTGGACATGTCGAGGTCCACGCCGCCGCCCCCGTGAAAGATGTTCCCCATCCCGGCTTCCCCCGCTCCGGCTCTCCGGCCGCCTCAGGTCTATCCCGTTGCCCCGGCTCTCGTCCGGGCCTCACCGTACGGTGGCGCTGGATGTCCGTATCTGTGGGTCATACGGCCCTGTGGCCATGGCACGCCGCCCGGCGGCTCCCGAGACTGGAGATGTCGCGCACGAGCGCGGCCGACGAGTGGAACCGCCAAGGACCAGGTGATGACGATGACCGACGACCTCCCCGCACCGGCGGGCGTGCCCGTACCGGACACGAAGCTCGCACGTGCGGCGACCGAGCTCGTACGGGACACCGTGAGCGAACTGATCTACGACCACTCACGCCGCGTCTACTTCTTCGGCGGCCTCCAGGGGCACAACCGGGATCTCGGCTTCGACCCCGAACTCCTCTACATCGGGGCCATGTTCCACGATCTGGGCCTCGGCGAGCCCTTCCACGGCAGCGGCCGGCGCTTCGAGGTGGACGGCGCGGACGAGGCCCGCCGCTTCCTCCAGGCGCACCAGGTGCCGGAGGACAGCATCCGGCGTGTCTGGACCGCGATCGCCCTCCACACGACGCCCGGCGTGCCCGAGTTCATGGAGCCGGAGATCGCGCTGGTGTCGGCGGGTGTCGAGTACGACGTGCTCGGCATCGGCTACCACGACATCGGTGAGGACGACCGTGCCGCGATCGTCGCGCTGCACCCGCGCCCCGGCTTCAAGCAGCGCATCCTCGGCGCGTTCACGGACGGCGTGCGGCACAAGCCGGAGACCACCTTCGGCAACATCAAGGCGGACGTCCTCGCCCACTACGTGCCCGGCTTCGAGCGCGGCGACTTCGTGCGCAGGATCCTGGACTCGCCATGGCCCGAGTGACCGACGACGGGCGGGCCCCTCGGGCGTCGGTGTCCGAGCCCCGGACCGTGGTCGTCGTGGCCTTCGACGGGGTGCAACTTCTCGACGTCACCGGCCCGGCCGAGGTGTTCACCACGGCCAACATGTTCGGCGCCCGGTACGACGTACGGATCGTCTCCCCGGACGGAGCCGACGTGCGTACGTCGTCGGGCGTACGCGTCGGCGTGGACGACGGGCCGCGGGCGCTGCCCGCCCGCCTCCACACGCTCGTGGTGCCCGGCCGGGGCGACTGGCGGCGCGCCGTCAACGACCGGCCGCTCATCGCCCTCGTCGAGGAACTCCTGCGGCGCTCACGGCGGATCACCTCGGTGTGCGCCGGCGCTTTCGTCCTGGCGGAGACGGGCGCGCTGGACGGTCTGCGCGCCGCGACGCACTGGAGGCTGGCCGCACAGCTCGCCGCGGCGTATCCACTGGTGCGTGTCGAGTCCGATCCGGTTTTCGTGAAGGACGGCCGCGTCGTCACGTCCGCCGGTGTGACCGCCGGGATCGACCTCGCCCTCTCCCTGGTCGAGGACGACCACGGCGCCGAGGTGGCCCGCGATGTCGCCCGCGAACTGGTGGTCTTCATGGCCCGCCCCGGCGGACAGTCGCAGTTCAGCGCGCGCCTGGCCCCGCGCGAGGCGAGGCACCCGGTCGTACGGCGGGTGCTGGACGCCGTCGGCGCGGACCCCGCCGCTCCGCACAGCCTGGAGTCCCTGGCGGACACGGCCGGCGTCAGCGCCCGCCATCTCAGCAGGCTCTTCCGGGGCGAGACCGGTACGACACCCGGCCAGTACGTGGAGTCCGTACGGCTGGAAGCCGCCCAGGCGCTCCTCGAATCGGGTGACGACCCCGTGGAGACGGTCGCCGAGGCGGCAGGCTTCGGCTCGTCCGAGACGATGCGCCGCGTCTTCCAGCACGCCCTGGGCATCGCACCGACCGCCTACCGCGCCCGATTCCGCACGACGACGCCGGCTGTGTGATGTCAGCGGTGCCTGGCGAGCGAGTTGGGCCTAGGGCCTGTCGTTCGGATCTTGCCGGGCTCGCGGTCCCTGGCACGCACGCCCGCCGCGTTGTCGTCGGTCGCCAACGCTCCGCGTTGTCTCCCTTCTCCGCCTTGCGACCGCACGCACCAGACCCCACTCCCTGATCCGGCCTGATCCAAACGACAGGCCCTCGATCCCGGAGGCGCGCTTGACCCTGACGTGCGCGTCAGGGGTTAGCGTCCCGGCGATCCGGTGGCGAGTGTCCCGCTCAGCCGCCGGGGCCGCCTCGGACGACCAGGAGCACGGACATGACGACAGACCTGCCCGCCACCAGCCGCGAAATCCGGCTCGCAGCCGTCCCCGACGGGCTGCCGGACGCGCGGCACTTCACCGTCGTACGGACACCGCTTCCGAGCCCCGGTCCCGGCCAAGTCCTGGTCAGGAACCAGCACTTCCTCGTCTTTCCCGGTCTGAGGACCCTGATCGGCGGAGAGGTCGACGGCGTCCCGCTGCCGGCACTGAGCGCCGGTGACACGTTGTTCGGTCCGGCCGTCGGACAGGTCGTCGCGGCGCGGCCCGACAGCGCGCCGAGGCCCGGCGACACGGTCTCCCATCTGCTCGGCTGGCGCGAGTACGCCTTGGTGCCGGCCACGGAGTGCGCCCCGCTGGACGGAGCGCTGCCCGATCCGGTGGCGCACCTCGCGCAGGGCTCGTCGGGCTACGGAGCGCTGACGCGTCTGGCCGAGATCGCTCCGGGAGACACCGTCCTCGTCACCGGAGCGGCGGGGGCGGTGGGCACCCTCGCCGGACAGACCGCCCGGCTGCTGGGCGCCGGCCGGGTCATCGGGAGCACGGGCTCACCGGAGAAGGCGGAGCGGCTGGTCCGCGAACTCGGCTACGACGCGGTCCTCCTGCGGGGCGCCGCACCTTTCGCCGAGCAGCTCGCGGAGGCGGCGCCCGACGGGATCGACGTCCTGGTGGACACCGTCGGCGGCGAGCAGTTGGCCGCGGCGCTCGGCGCGGCCCGGCAGGGGGCGCGGTTCGCGCTGGTCGGCGCGCTCTCGGGCCAGCTGTCGGCGGACCGGCGTGGCGGCAGCGCGCCGGTGGAGATCGACGCCTTCCGGCTCGTCGTGAAGGGCGTCTCCCTGCGCGGATACAGCGGCGCGGACCACCCCGACGTCGAGGGGGAGTGGGTCGAGCGGTTCGCCAAGTGGCTGCGCGCGGGCGAGATCACGTTCCCCCACGACAGGATCGCGGGCATGGAGCGCGCGCCGGAGGCGTTGCGAGGTCTCATCGAGGGACGCCACTTCGGGGCGGTCGTCGTGGAAGTCTGACTGTTGAACAGGGGCCGGGCGGGACGGCGGGACGGGGTCAAGGTGCGGATCGGCGACGCGGCGGCAGCGGCGGGCACGACGCCCAGGGCCCTGCGCTTCTACGAGGAACGCGGCCTGCTGGCGCCACCCGCCCGTACGGCCTCCGGTCAACGGGACTACGGGCCCGCCGAGGTGGCGCGGCTCCGCGTCATCCGCGAACTGCTGGCCCTCGGCCTCACCGTCGAAGACCTCCGCGCCTTCGCCGACCGCCTGCACCTGCTGGCCCAGGACCCGCCACGGCGTTGCGGCTCCGCCGAGCCGGGAGCCACCACGTCGGCGGTCGTGCACCAGAGGCTGGCCGCGCTCGACGCGGAAATCGCCCGCCTGACGGAACTGCGCTCCCGCCTCGCCCGCCAGGCCGGAGCGGAAGCCGCGTCGAAGTAGGGGGGTAGACCCGGCGGGCGCCGCGGGATTGCCTGCCGGTCCGTGCACCGCGTGATGCGTCCTCAATGACCCCGCCCCCGAGCCGGCGCCCCTCGATATCGTCATTGCATAAAGCTGCGAAGCTACGTATAGTCATGCCATTGACGAGGAGGGCTTCGATGGCAGTACGTGCAGCGGTGGCGGGAGCCAGTGGATACGCCGGCGGGGAATTGCTCCGGCTGCTCCTGGGGCACTCCGGGGTCGAGATCGGCGCCCTGACCGGCAACTCTAACGCCGGTCAACGCCTCGGCGCCCTCCAACCGCACCTCGGGCCGCTGGCCGACCGGGTGCTCGAGCCCACCACCACCGACGTGCTCGCCGGGCACGACGTGGTCTTTCTCGCGTTGCCGCACGGGCAGTCCGCCGCCGTCGCCGAGCGGCTCGGTGACGATGTGCTCGTCGTCGACATGGGCGCGGACTTCCGGCTGAAGGACGCCGCCGACTGGGAGGCGTTCTACGGCTCCGCCCACGCCGGCACCTGGCCCTACGGACTTCCCGAACTGCCGGGCGCCCGCGCCGCGTTGGAGGGGTCCAGGCGCGTCGCGGTGCCCGGCTGCTATCCGACGGCCGTCTCGCTCGCGCTCTTTCCCGCGTACGGCGCGGGGCTCGTCGAGCCCGAGGCCGTCATCACCGCCGCCACCGGTACGTCCGGAGCGGGCAAGGCGGTCAAGCCGCATCTGCTCGGCTCCGAGGTCATGGGCTCGATGAGCCCGTACGGCGTCGGCGGCGGACACCGGCACACCCCCGAGATGATCCAGAACCTCAGCGCGGCGGCGGGGGAGCGCGTCGGCGTCTCCTTCACCCCCACCCTCGCCCCCATGTCACGCGGCATCCTCGCGACCTGCTCGGCGAAGGCGAGGCCGGACGTCACCGCGGCGGACGTGCGCGGCGCGTACGAGAAGGCGTTCGCCGACGAGCCGTTCGTGACTCTCCTGCCCGAGGGCCAGTGGCCGGCGACCGCGTCCGTGTACGGCTCCAACGCCGCGCAGGTCCAGGTCGTCCTCGACGAGAACGCCCGGCGCGTCATCGCGATCAGCGCCATCGACAACCTCACCAAGGGCACCGCCGGCGGCGCGGTCCAGAGCATGAACATCGCGCTCGGACTGCCCGAGGAGACCGGCCTCCCGACCACCGGAGTCGCACCGTGAGCAGCCATCCGCACGACAGCGGGACGAGCGACACCAACACCCACCCGACCAAGGAGATGCAGTGAGCGTCACGGCAGCAGGTGGATTCACGGCGGCGGGCATCACCGCCGGGATCAAGGACAGCGGCACCCCGGACCTGGCCCTCGTGGTCAACACCGGACCGCGCCGCGCCGCCGCCGGCGTCTTCACCTCCAACCGGGTCAAGGCCGCCCCCGTCCTCTGGTCGGAGCAGGTCGTCAAGGGCGGTCTGATCTCCGCCGTCGTCCTCAACTCCGGTGGCGCCAACGCCTGTACGGGCCCCAAGGGCTTCCAGGACACCCACGCCACCGCCGAGAAGGTCGCCGAGGTGCTGAACCAGGCCGCCCCCGACAGCCACAGCCCCGGCGAGATCGCCGTCGCCTCCACCGGGCTCATCGGCATCAACCTCCCGATGGACAAACTCCTGCCCGGAATCGAGAAGGCGGCGGCCGAACTCTCCGCGCACGGCGGCGAGAAGGCCGCCATCGCCATCAAGACCACCGACAGCGTGCACAAGACGGCCGTCGTGAGCGGCGACGGCTGGACCGTCGGCGGCATGGCCAAGGGCGCGGGCATGCTCGCCCCCGGCCTCGCCACCATGCTCGTCGTGCTCACCACCGACGCCGACGTCGACAGCCCCGCGCTCGACTCGGCCCTGCGCGCCGCCACCCGGACCACCTTCGACCGGGTCGACTCCGACGGCTGCATGTCCACCAACGACACCGTGCTGCTCCTCGCCTCCGGCGCCTCCCAAGTGACGCCCGGTCAGGAGGAGTTCGCGGAGGCCGTCCGCGCGGTCTGCGACGACCTGGGCCGCCAGCTCATCGGCGACGCCGAAGGTGCCAGCAAGGACATCCGTATCGAGGTGATCAACGCCGCGACCGAGGACGACGCCGTCGAGGTGGGCCGCTCCGTCGCCCGTAACAACCTCCTCAAGTGCGCACTGCACGGCGAGGACCCCAACTGGGGCCGTGTGCTGTCCGCGATCGGTACGACTTCCGCCGCCTTCGATCCCGACCGGCTCAACGTCGCCATCAACGACGTCTGGGTCTGCAAGAACGGCTCGGTCGGCGACGACCGCGACCTCGTCGACATGCGCTTCCGGGAGGTACGGATCACCGCCGACCTCGCGGCCGGTACGGAGTCGGCGGTCATCTGGACCAACGACCTCACCGCCGACTACGTCCACGAGAACAGCGCGTACAGCTCATGACCGCGCGCAAGCACACCGCCCTGCCCAAGGCGCAGATCCTCATCGAGGCGCTGCCCTGGCTCACCCGCCACAACGGCAAGATCGTCGTCATCAAGTTCGGCGGCAACGCCATGGTGGACGAGGACCTCAAGGCCGCCTTCGCCCAGGACGTCGTCTTCCTGCGGCAGGCCGGCCTCAAGCCGGTCGTCGTGCACGGCGGCGGCCCCCAGATCAGCGCGCAGCTCGACCGGCACGGGCTGGTCAGCGAGTTCAAGGCAGGGCTGCGGGTCACCACGCCCGAGGCGATGGACGTCGTACGGATGGTGCTCGCCGGCCAGGTCCAGCGTGAACTCGTCGGACTGCTCAACCAGCACGGCCCGCTCGCCGTCGGTATGACGGGCGAGGACGCGCACACCATCTCGGCGACCCGGCACCGGCCCCGTATCGACGGCGAACTCGTCGACATCGGCCGCGTCGGGGAGATCACCGCCATCGACCCCGGCGCCATCGAGGCCCTGCTCGCCGACGGCCGTATCCCCGTCATCTCCTCCATCGCGCGCAGCGCCGACGACGGACACGTCTACAACGTCAACGCCGACACGGCCGCCGCCGCGCTCGCCGCGGCGCTCGGGGCCGAGACGCTGATGGTCCTCACCGACGTCGAGGGCCTGTACGAGGACTGGCCGAACAACGACGACGTCATCAGCAGGCTCACTGCGACCGAGCTGGAGAAGCTGCTGCCCGAGCTGTCCAGCGGCATGGTGCCGAAGATGGAGGGCTGTCTGTTCGCCGTACGCAACGGGGTCAACACCGCCCGCGTGCTCGACGGCCGCGTACAGCACTCGATCCTGCTGGAGATCTTCACCGACGAAGGCATCGGCACGATGGTCGTCCCCGACGGCCAGGAGCGGATCGCACCGACAGAGACCGCACCGACAGAGATCGAACCGACGGAGATCGCACCGCTCACAGAAGGGGGAGCATCATGACCGACGACAGCAACCAGGAGCTCACGCTGCGCTGGCGGCACGTCATGGCCGACAACTACGGCACCCCGCCGCTCTCCCTCGTGCGCGGCGACGGGGCCACCGTCTGGGACGCCGACGGCACCGCGTACACCGACTTCGTCGCCGGTATCGCCGTGAACGCCCTCGGGCACGCGCACCCCGCCGTCGTCGACGCGGTCTCCCGGCAGATCGCGTCCCTCGGGCATGTGTCGAACCTGTACGTCGCCGCCCCGCCCGTCGCCCTCGCCGAACGGCTCATCGACCTCTCCGACCGCCCCGGCCGGGTCTTCTTCTGCAACTCCGGCGCCGAGGCGAACGAAGCCGCGTTCAAGATCGGCCGGCTCACCGGCCGCCGCCACATGGTCGCCACCGACGGCGGCTTCCACGGCCGCACGATGGGCGCGCTCGCGCTCACCGGGCAGCCGGGCAAGCGGGAGCCGTTCCTGCCCCTGCCCGGCGATGTCACGCACGTTCCGTACGGAGACGCCGACGCGCTCAGGGCCGCCGTCACCGAGGAGACCGCGCTGCTGATCATCGAGCCCATCCAGGGGGAGAACGGCGTCGTCGTCCCGCCCAAGGGATACCTCGAAGCGGCGCGGGAGATCACCCGCGCCACCGGCACCCTGCTCGTGCTCGACGAGGTCCAGACGGGTGTCGGACGGACCGGGCACTGGTTCGAGTACCAGGCCCACCAGAGTGTCGAGCCCGACGTCGTCACGCTCGCCAAGGGGCTCGGCGGCGGTCTGCCGCTCGGCGCGACCCTGGCGTTCGGCCCTGCGGCCGATCTGCTCAAGCCCGGCCAGCACGGGACGACCTTCGGCGGCAACCCCGTCGCGTGCGCCGCCGGACTCGCCGTGCTGGACACGCTCGGCGCCGACGGCGCGCTCGACCAGGTGA
The DNA here is from genome assembly GCF_042725135.1 of Streptomyces sp. NPDC060366. NCBI lineage: Bacteria > Bacillati > Actinomycetota > Actinomycetes > Kitasatosporales > Streptomycetaceae > Streptomyces > Streptomyces sp. NPDC060366. The sequence continues at coordinate 254,148 of NZ_JBHXDC010000007.1, forward strand.
AGCGGCTGGGGGAGCGGCTGCGGGACGGGATCGAGGCGCTCGGACACCCGCTGGTCTCGCATGTCCGTGGCGCGGGGCTGCTGCTGGGTATCGTGCTCACCGGGTCCCTCGCGCCGCGGGTGCAGCAGGCGGCTCAGGATGCCGGTCTCCTGGTGAACGCGCCAGCTCCCGATGTCGTACGGCTCATGCCACCGCTGATCATCGGCGACGACGAGGTGGACACGTTCCTCCGGGCCCTGCCGGGCATCCTCGACACCGCCCTGGGGACCGACGGGGACGGACGATCCGGGGAATGAGACGACGATGACCGAGGCGCAGGCACCCGAGCACAACGGGATCGACACGAACGGCACCAACGGCAACGGCACGCACGGCGCCGAGGGTGGGAACGGCGGGAACGGCGCGGCCGAGCACACCGGCCCGTCCGTCCCGCAGACCCGCACGGCGCGGCACCGCCGGATCGTGGACATCCTCAACCGGCAGCCGGTCCGCAGCCAGAGCCAGCTCGCCAAGCTCCTCGCCGACGACGGTCTGAGCGTCACCCAGGCGACGCTCTCGCGCGATCTGGACGAGCTGGGCGCCGTGAAGATCCGCAACACCGGTGGCGAGCTGATCTACGCGGTCCCCAGCGAGGGCGGCTACCGCACCCCGCACGCCCCGCTCGGCGAGTCCGCCAAGGAGGAGCGGATGCGCCGGCTCTCCGGCGAACTGCTCATCTCCGCCGAGGCCTCCGCCAACCTCGTGGTGCTCCGTACGCCGCCGGGCGCCGCCCAGTTCCTCGCCTCGGCCATCGACCAGGCCGAACTCCGGCCCATCCTCGGCACCATCGCCGGCGACGACACGCTGCTGCTGATCAGCCGCGATCCGGCGGGCGGACAGGCGCTCGCGGACCATCTGCTGCGGCTGGCCCAGAAGGACGGCTGACCGGGCGAGCCGTCACGGGCTCAGTAGTTCGTGATCGCCGTACGCCCCGACTCCGTGCCCACCGCGATGTGCGGTGAGCGCGCGGGGTCGGCCCATGTCAGGATGCGGCTCATCGCCCCGGCGGGCACGGAGACACAACCGGCCGTCGCGCCCTTGCCGTTGACGTGCAGGAAGATCGCGGCGCCCCGGCCGCGCACGGGCCGGTCGTAGTTGAACCCGATGACCAGGGCGTGGGCGTACTGGGCGCCGTACTCGGTCAGCTTCTCGGCCTCACCGGCCCGGCAGTCGGCCGGCAGGTCCTCGACCCAGCGGTTGTAGGCGCGCGAGTCGTTGTCCTGGCACCACCAGGACCGGTCGGTCACCGGGCGGTAGGGGTAGCGGGTCCCCTTCGGCGCCGGCCGGATGCCGAAGGCGTACGGCAGGTCGTAGAGCCCGGTCGGTGTGGTCGAGGTGCCCTGCTCGCGTTCGGTGCCCCGGACCAGCCCGCCGGCGCCGAACCGCGCGTCCGCCGACCCCGCCGCCACCCAGCGGTCCCCGCGCCGGTCCCACCAGGTGACACGGCCCGTGGTCGCGCCGGTGGTGGCGGCCTCGGCGGTGATCAGCTGGCTGCCACCGCCCGTGTCGGCCATCCGCTCGGGCAGCGGCACGGAGGTGTCGGCGGGCGCGACGGGTCCCGCCGCGCCCGTGGCGACGACGGCGAGCAGGACGGAGCCGAGCGTGAGAAGGATGCGCATGCTCGGACCGTATGCCGGTCGCGGGGTGACGGCATCTCAGGTCCCCGTTCCGCCGGACAGGCCCTGGTCCGTACGGGGGCCGACGGTCTCGGAGGGGCTGTCCGTGCGTGCGGGAAGCGGTAGCGGCAGTGCGGGCAGGCCGTCCAGGCTCACTCCGATGTACTCCTTCTTCTCGCAGTACGCGGCGAACTCTTCGTCCGTCTTCCTGCCGAAGTGCTCCGCGTGCTGGGTGCGCTCCTCCCGGTAGTCCATGAAGGGGACGGCGAATCCGCAGGAATCGCTGATCCGTACCGCACTGACCAGGATGATCGCCCGCGCGCTCGGCCCGTCCGCGTCCGCGAACCGCGCGATGTAGCGGCCCCAGCGCGGATCGTCCCGGAAGACCGGCTCACCGCGCCCGTGCACCCGGAGGATCTTCGGCGGTCCGGTGAACGAGCACCACATCAGCGTGATGCGGCCGTTCTCACGCAGATGCGCGATGGTCTCGGCGCCGCTGCCGCCGAAGTCGAGATACGCGAGCGTCGACTCGTCCAGCACGACCAGGCTGCCCGAGCGGCCCTTGGGGGAGAGGTTGACGTGACCGTCGTCGGCACGTGGGGCCGTTGCGGTGAAGAAGAGGGGCTGTTCCTCGATGAAGGTACGAATGCGGCCATCGATCCGTTCGTAGTGCTTTCCCATGACATCTATTGTCGGCGCCGACTGTCGCGCGCGTCGAGACGTTTCTTAGGGACTGAACCGGACGGGATGGGACGCATGACCGAGAAGCAGCCGGCACACGGGGTACGGATCCGGCGGGTCTACGAGGCGGTGGAGCCCGACGACGGGACGCGGGTGCTCGTCGACCGCCTCTGGCCGCGCGGGCTCGCCAAGACCGACGCCGTGTTCGACGACTGGCTGAAAATGGCGGCTCCGTCCGCCGAGCTGCGGAAGTGGTACGGGCACGACCCGGGGAAGTACGCGGAATTCGCCGACCGCTACCGCGCCGAGCTGGCCGAAGCCGGTTCGGCCGCATCGGAAGCCCTCGGACGGCTCGTGGAGCTGGCCGCCGAAGGCACTCTCACGCTGCTCACGGCCACCAAGGACCTGGAACACAGCCACCCGCGGGTGCTGGCGGCGGAGATCACGGAGAGCGACGGCTGAAGCGGGGAGCGTGTTCCGGCCGACCGTCCGGGGCCGCGTTGACAAAACATACGGTGCACTGCATAGTTATACCCATCAGCGTATGCACCGTAAGGAGAAACCCGTGACCGAGCGCGTCGTACTCGCCTACTCGGGGGGCCTGGACACCTCCGTCGCCATCGGCTGGATCGCCGAGGAGACGGGCGCCGAGGTCATCGCCGTCGCCGTGGACGTCGGTCAGGGCGGCGAGGACCTGGACGTCATCCGTAAGCGCGCGCTCGCCTGCGGTGCCGTCGAGGCCGAGGTCGCCGACGCCAAGGACGAGTTCGCCGACGAGTACTGCCTCCCGGCGATCAAGGCCAACGCGCTCTACATGGACCGCTACCCCCTGGTCTCCGCGCTCTCCCGGCCGACGATCGTCAAGCACCTCGTGGCCGCCGCCAAGAAGCACGGCGCCGACACCGTCGCCCACGGCTGCACCGGCAAGGGCAACGACCAGGTCCGCTTCGAGGCCGGCATCGTCGCCCTCGCCCCCGAGCTGAAGTGCATCGCCCCGGTCCGCGACTACGCGATGACGCGTGACAAGGCGATCGCCTTCTGCGAGGAGAAGAACCTCCCGATCGCGACCACCAAGAAGTCCCCGTACTCCATCGACCAGAACGTCTTCGGACGGGCCGTCGAGACGGGCTTCCTGGAGGACATCTGGAACGGTCCGATCGAGGACATTTACGAGTACACCTCCAACCCGGCCGAGCACCGCGACGCCGACGAGGTCGTCATCTCCTTCAAGGAGGGCGTCCCGGTCGCCATCGACGGCAAGCCGGTCACGGTCCTCCAGGCGATCCAGCAGCTGAACGAGCGGGCGGGCGCCCAGGGCATCGGCCGGATCGACATGGTCGAGGACCGGCTCGTCGGCATCAAGTCCCGTGAGGTGTACGAGGCCCCGGGCGCGATCGCGCTGATCACCGCGCACCAGGAGCTGGAGAACGTCACCGTCGAGCGCGAGCTGGCCCGCTACAAGCGGCAGGTCGAGCAGCGGTGGGGCGAGATGGTCTACGACGGCCTGTGGTTCTCCCCGCTGAAGCGCGCCCTGGACGGCTTCATCAACGAGGCCAACCAGCACGTCACCGGCGACATCCGGATGACCATGCACGGCGGCCGTGCCGTCGTCACCGGCCGGCGCTCGGAGGAGTCGCTGTACGACTTCAACCTGGCGACGTACGACTCGGGCGACACCTTCGACCAGTCCAAGGCGCAGGGCTTCATCGAGCTGTTCGGCCTCTCGGCCAAGATCGCCGCCAAGCGCGACCAGGCCTGATTCGGCCCGTCCGGCGATAGAGGACCGGGGTCCGGGGCGGGGCCCCGGTTTCGGGAAGGGGCGGGGTGGGGGACAGACTCCCTCACCCCGCCCGTCAGTGTGACCGCACGCAAGGAGCGACCGAGCAGTGAGCAGCAGCAACACCGGTGATGTCCGGCTCTGGGGCGGGCGTTTCGCCGACGGCCCCGCCGAGGCCCTGGCCAGACTGTCGGCCTCCGTGCACTTCGACTGGCGCCTCGCGCCGTACGACATCGCGGGCTCCCGCGCGCACGCGCGCGTGCTCAGCAAAGCCGGCCTCCTCACCGAGGAGGAGCTGGACCGGATGCTCGCCGGGCTCGACCGTCTGGAGACGTCCGTCGCCGACGGCTCCTTCACCGGCACGATCGCCGACGAGGACGTGCACACCGCCCTGGAACGCGGCCTCCTCGAACAGCTCGGCGCGGACCTCGGCGGCAAGCTGCGCGCCGGCCGGTCCCGCAACGACCAGGTCGCCACCCTCTTCAAGATGTATCTGCGCGACCACGCGCGGATCATCGGCTCCCTGATCGCCGAGCTCCAGGACGCGCTCGTCTCACTCGCCGAGGCGCACCCGGACGTGGCCATGCCGGGCCGTACGCATCTCCAGCACGCCCAGCCGGTGCTCTTCGCCCACCATGTGCTGGCGCATGTGCAGTCCCTGTCGCGCGACGCGGAGCGGCTGCGCCAGTGGGACGAGCGGACGGCCGTCTCGCCGTACGGCTCCGGCGCGCTGGCCGGCTCGTCGCTCGGTCTCGACCCGGAGGCGGTCGCCGCCGACCTCGGCTTCGAGCACGGTTCGGCCGCCAACTCGATCGACGGCACGGCCTCGCGGGACTTCGTCGCCGAGTTCGCCTTCATCACCGCGATGATCGGCGTGAATCTGTCGCGGATCGCCGAAGAGATCATCATCTGGAACACGAAGGAGTTCTCCTTCGTCACGCTGCACGACGCGTTCTCCACGGGTTCGTCGATCATGCCGCAGAAGAAGAACCCGGACATCGCCGAGCTGGCGCGCGGCAAGTCGGGCCGGCTCATCGGCAATCTCACCGGGCTGCTGGCCACGCTCAAGGCGCTGCCGCTCGCGTACAACCGCGATCTCCAGGAGGACAAGGAGCCGGTCTTCGACTCCTGCGACCAACTGGAGGTCCTGCTCCCCGCGTTCACCGGCATGATGGCGACGCTCACGGTCAACCGCGAGCGGATGGCGGAGCTGGCCCCCGCCGGATTCTCCCTCGCCACCGACATCGCCGAGTGGCTGGTCCGGCAGGGTGTGCCGTTCCGGGTCGCGCACGAGGTCGCGGGCGAGTGCGTCAAGGTGTGCGAGAAGCAGGGGATCGAGCTCGACGAGCTGACCGACGACCAGTTCGCCGCGATCTCCGAGCATCTGACGCCCGAGGTCCGTACGGTCCTCAACGTCTCCGGCGCGCTGGCGTCCCGTGACGGGCGCGGTGGTACGGCGCCTTCGGCGGTCGCCGTCCAGCTCGCCGAGGTGAAGACCGACCTGGCGCTCCAGCACGCGTGGGCGACGGCGAAGAAGTAACCGCGGAAGCGGCCGGAAACGGAAAGCGCCGGACGGGCTCGTATCGAGCCCGTCCGGCGCTTCGCGTCACGCGGTCGGATCAACCCAGCGACGAGATCGCCTGGTTGAACGTCTTCGACGGCCGCATCACGGCCTCCGCCTTGGCCGGGTCCGGCTGGTAGTAACCGCCGATGTCGACGGGCGAGCCCTGAACGGCGAGCAGTTCGTCCACGATCGTCTGCTCCTGCTCCGCGAGCGTCCCGGCGAGAGCCGCGAACGCGCCGGCGAGCTGCTCGTCCTCGGTCTGCTTCGCCAGCTCCTGCGCCCAGTAGAGCGCCAGGTAGAAGTGGCTGCCGCGGTTGTCGATGCCGCCGACCTTGCGGCTGGGCGACTTGTTCTCGCTCAGGAACGAGCCGGTGGCGCGGTCGAGCGTGTCGGCCAGCACCTGGGCGCGCGCGTTGCCGGTGGTGGTCGCGAGGTGCTCGAAGCTGACGGCCAGCGCGAGGAACTCACCGAGGCTGTCCCAGCGCAGGTAGTCCTCCTTGACGAGCTGCTGCACGTGCTTCGGCGCCGAGCCGCCCGCGCCGGTCTCGAAGAGCCCGCCGCCGTTGATGAGCGGCACGACCGAGAGCATCTTGGCGCTCGTGCCGAGCTCCAGGATCGGGAAGAGGTCGGTCAGGTAGTCGCGCAGGACGTTGCCGGTGACCGAGATGGTGTCCTCGCCGCGACGGATGCGCTCCAGCGAGAACGCGATGGCCTCGACCGGCGTCATGATCTCGATCCGGAGCCCGTCGGTGTCGTGCTCGGGCAGGTACGCGTTCACCTTGGCGATCAGGTTGGCGTCGTGCGCGCGGCCCTCGTCCAGCCAGAACACGGCCGGGTTCCCGGTGGCGCGGGCACGGGTGACGGCGAGCTTGACCCAGTCCTGGATCGGCACGTCCTTGGTCTGGCACATACGGAAGACGTCGCCGGCGCTGACCGTCTGCTCCAGTACGGCGTTGCCCGCCGCGTCCACGACGCGCACCGTGCCGGTGGCGGGGATCTCGAAGGTCTTGTCGTGGCTGCCGTACTCCTCGGCCGCCCGCGCCATCAGACCGACGTTGGACACCGAGCCCATGGTCGACGGGTCGTAGGCGCCGTTGGCGCGGCAGTCGTCGATGACGACCTGGTAGATGCCCGCGTAGCTGCTGTCCGGGATGACCGCGAGCGTGTCGGCCTCGCCGCCGTCCGGGCCCCACATGTGGCCGGAGGTGCGGATCATGGCCGGCATGGAGGCGTCGACGATGACATCGCTCGGTACGTGCAGGTTGGTGATGCCCTTGTCGGAGTCGACCATCGCCAGCGCCGGGCCCTCGGCCAGCTCGGCCGTGAAGGACTCCGCGATGGCCGGTCCCTCGGGCAGCGACTCAAGACCCTTGAGGATGCCGCCGAGGCCGTCGTTCGGGCTCAGGCCGGCCGCCGCGAGGGTGTGGCCGTGCTCCGCGAACGTCTTGGGGAAGAAGGCGCGCACCGTGTGACCGAAGATGATCGGGTCGGAGACCTTCATCATCGTGGCCTTCAGGTGCACCGAGAACAGCACGTCCTCGGCCTTGGCGCGGGCGATCTGCGCCGTGAGGAACTCACGCAGCGCGGCCACACGCATCGCGGACGCGTCCACGACCTCGCCGGCCAGCACGGGTACCGACTCGCGCAGGACGGTGGTGTTCCCGTCGTCGCCCACCAGCTCGATCCGCAGCGTGCCGTCCTCGGTGATCACGGCGGACTTCTCGGTGGAGCGGAAGTCGTCGGCGTCCATGTGCGCGACGTTCGTCTTCGACTCGGAGGTCCAGGCGCCCATCCGGTGCGGGTGCGCCTTGGCGTAGTTCTTGACCGAGGCGGGGGCGCGGCGGTCCGAGTTGCCCTCGCGCAGCACCGGGTTCACGGCGCTGCCCTTGACCTTGTCGTAGCGGGCCCGTACGTCCTTGTCCTCGTCCGACTTCGGGTCGTCCGGGTAGTCGGGCAGCGCGTAACCCTGCTGCTGGAGCTCCGCGATCGCCGCCTTCAGCTGCGGGATCGACGCCGAGATGTTCGGCAGCTTGATGATGTTGGCCGCGGGGGTCTTGGCCAGGGCGCCGAGCTCCGCGAGCGCGTCGTCGATCCGCTGTCCCTCTTCGAGACGGTCGGCGAAACCGGCGATGATCCGCCCCGCCAGAGAGATGTCACGGCGCTCCACCGTGACCCCGGCCGTCGAGGCATAGGCCTCGACCACAGGCAGGAATGAGTACGTGGCCAAGGCCGGGGCCTCGTCGGTGTGCGTGTAAATGATGGTCGAGTCTGTCACCGGGTGCTCCGCTCAACGTCTGCAACATTGCTCGACATCAAGATATCCCTTGGAGGGCTCTCGTTCGACAGTGCCCCGTACTGAGCAACGTTCGTATTGAATGAGACATCAGTGTCTCATTTGGTCTATGGTTGTCTCATGACAGTCGATCGTGACCAGGTGCTGCGCACGGCCGCCGCTCTCCTCACCCGCAAGGCCACCGCCACCATGGACGAGGTCGCGCGGGCCTCCGGCATCGGCCGGGCCACCCTGCACCGGCACTTCGCGGGACGCGACGCACTGGTCAAGGCGCTGGAGGAGCAGGGCATCCGGGAGTTCGAAGCGGCGCTCGACGCGGCTCGGACGGACGAGGGCCCCGCGAGCGACGCGGTCCGCCGGCTGATCGCCGGGATCGAGCCCGCCGCCGGACTGCTGGCCTTCCTCGTCACCGAGAACCAGCTCTTCGAGGGCGAGGTGAACGAGGGGTGGGACCGGCTCGACGCCCGGGTCTCCGCGCTCTTCAGGCGCGGACAGGAACGGGGCGAGTTCCGGATCGACCTGCCCCCCGCCTGGCTCACCGAGGCCTTCTACGGGCTCATCGGCAGTTGCGCGTGGGCCGTCCAGGACGGACGGGTCGCCCCCAAGGACTTTCAGTACATGATCGCCGAGTTGCTGCTCGGCGGAGCACGACGGAGCGTGGAGCAATGATCATCACCGACCGGCCGGCCCCGGAGACGGACCCCCGGCGCCATCCCGGGCGCTGGCTCGCCCTGTCGGTGCTCGTCCTGGCCGTGCTGCTGGTGGCCGTCGACGCCACGGTGCTCGGCCTCGCCACACCGTTCCTCAGCGAGGACCTCAAGCCGTCCGGCACCCAACTGCTCTGGATCGGCGACATCTACTCGTTCGTCATCGCCGGCCTGCTCGTCTCCATGGGCAGCCTCGGCGACCGGATCGGCCGCAAGAAGCTGCTCCTGACCGGCGCGGTCGCCTTCGGCGCCGTCTCCGTCCTCAACGCCTACGCCACCAGCCCGGAGATGATGATCGTCGCGCGGGCGCTGCTGGGTGTCGCGGGCGCGACGCTCATGCCGTCCACGCTGGCCCTGATCCGCAACATCTTCCACGACCCGAGGGAACGCAGTCTCGCCATCGGCATCTGGGGTGCGGCGGCCTCCGCCGGTGCCGCCGTAGGCCCGGTCGTCGGCGGATTCCTGCTGGAGCACTTCTGGTGGGGCTCGGTCTTCCTGATCAACCTGCCCGTCATGGCGGTGCTCGTCGTCGTCGGCGTGAAGCTCCTGCCCGAGTCGAAGAACCCCGCGCCGGGCCCCTGGGACGTGCCCAGCGTGCTGCTGTCCCTCGTCGGGATCGTCGGTGTCGTGTACGCCATCAAGGAAGCCGCCGCGCACGGGATGCGCTGGGACATCGCCGCGGCGGCGGTGGTCGGCGTCGGCGCCCTCGTCCGGTTCGTACGGCGACAGCTCACGATCCGCTTCCCGCTGCTCGACATGCGGCTGTTCAGGAACCGGGGCTTCTCCGGGGCCGTACTGGCCGATCTGCTGACCATCCTCGGTCTGTCGGGGCTCGTCTTCTTCCTCTCGCAGTATCTGCAACTCGTGCAGGGACGCGGCCCGTTGGAGGCGGGCGTCGCCGAACTGCCCGCCGCCGTCGGTGCCGTGACGGCGGGACTGCTCGCCGGGCGGGCGGCCCGCCGGTTCTCCGTACGGCTGGTGGTGGCCGGCGGCCTCGCCGGTGTCGGCCTGGCGACCGCCATGCTCGTCCTGCTGACCGAGGACACCGGCTATCCGCTGCTCGGCGGCGTACTGCTGGTCGTCGGCGTCGGCGCGGGATTCTCCTTCACCGTGACGGCGGACGTGATCCTCTCCAGCGTTCCCAAGGAGCAGGCGGGCGCGGCGTCGGCGGTGTCGGAGACGGCGTACGAACTGGGCGCCGCGCTCGGTATCGCGCTCCTCGGCTCGATCGTCACAGGCGTCTACCGGGGCTTCCCCACCCCGGCGGGCGTACCGGCCGAGACGGCCTCGGCCGCCCACGAGTCCCTGGGCGGCGCGGTCGAGGCGGCCGGCGCCGTCCCCGGCCACCAGGCCGCGGAACTGGTCGCCGCGGCGCAGGAGGCGTTCGTCCACGGCCTGCGCATCGCGGCGGGCGCGGGCGCGGCGGTCCTGCTCGCGACGTCGGTGGTGGCGTGGTTCCTGCTGCGCGGACAGAAACTGGAGGAGGGCCTGGAGGAGGGCCTGGAGAAGTAGCTCTAGGCCGTACGGTCACCGGGGCCCGGTGACCGTGCCTTTGGAGCGGACGTTCGGGTCAGGCCGCCTTCGCCTTGGTGGCGTACATGTCCACGTACTCCTGGCCGCCGAGCCGCATGACCTCCGTCATCACGGAGTCGGTCACCGCCCGCAGCACATAGCGGTCGCGGTCCATACCGTCGTACCGGGAGAACTCCATCGGCGCGCCGAAACGGACCGTCACCTTGCTCGGCCGCGGCATCCCCGCCCCGTTCGGCTGGATCTTGTCCGTGCCGATCATCGCGAAGGGCACCACGGGCGCGCCGGTCATCAGCGTGAGCCGCGCGATTCCCGTACGGCCCCGGTACAGCCGGCCGTCGGGGGAGCGCGTGCCCTCCGGGTAGATGCCGAACATATGACCGTCCTCCAGCACCCGGCGGCCGGTCATCAGCGCGGCGACACCGCCGCGCCCGCCGTCACGGTCCACCGGGATCATGCCGCAGCCGGTGAAGAACCAGGCCATCAGCCGGCCCTTGAGCCCCTTGCCGGTGACGTACTCGTCCTTGCCGATGAAGAAGACCGGGCGGTTGCCGCAGACGAGCGGCAGGATCATCGAGTCGATGAAGGTGAGGTGATTGCCGGCGAGGATCACCGGGCCCGTCCCCGGAATGTTCTCGGCGCCCTCCACCCGTGGCCGGAACATCAGACGCAAGATCGGTCCGAGCACTGCCTTGACGAGCGCAAAGCGGGACAACGGGGTCCTCCGGTTGGTGAGCGGTCGTATCGAGCCGTTGGGGCCCGTCCCCTGGATCAGGCCGGATCAGGGAGCGTGCCCTAACTCTCTGCAGGTGAGGACGATACTCGCGGGTCGGGCCCCCGCGCACATCGGGTTCATCGATCCGATACCCAGTGTTGACACGAGTTTGGGGTGTGTTCGCGCCGGGTCTGCCCTCCGTAGGGGCTGGCTGCCTACGATCAAGCCCTCGCTTGACAGGTGCGGGACAGCACATGGACATCACATGAAGGAGCGTTCATGACACAGGGTGCGGGAAACATTCCGGGACGAAGGACCGTGCTGGGAGCGGCGGTGCTCGGCTCGGCGGCACTCGGTCTTTCCGCAGGTGCGGGCGGTACGGCGCAGGCGGCGCAGGCCGAGGAGCGCGGCGGCCGGACCCGCCCGCCGCGCGGGCGCCTGCCCGTGCCCACGATCGTCGGACACCGCGGCGCCAGTGGCTACCGGCCCGAGCACACCCTCGGGTCGTACCAGCTCGCGCTCGACCTCGGCGCGCATGTGATCGAGCAGGACCTCGTGCCGACCAAGGACGGTCATCTCGTCTGCCGTCACGAGAACGACATCACGGGGACCACGGACGTCGCCGACCACCCCGAGTTCGCGGGGCGCAGGACGACCAAGAGTGTCGACGGGGTCAGCCTCACCGGCTGGTTCACCGAGGACTTCACCCTCGCCGAGCTGAAGAAGCTCCGCGCCAAGGAGCGCATCCCGCAGAGCCGCCCCCACAGCACCCTCTACAACGGCCGCTGGGAGATCCCCACCTTCGAGGAGGTGCTGCGCTGGGCCGACGAGGAGGGCCGCCGCCGGGGTGAGCCCGTTTGGCTGTACGTCGAGACGAAGCACCCCACCTACTTCCGCGGCCTCGGCCTCGGCCTGGAGGAGCGGCTCGCGAAGCTGCTCCGCCGCTACGGCAGGGACCGTCGCGACTCCCCGCTCTTCCTCCAGTCCTTCGAGCCCACCAGCATGCAGCGCATGGCCAAGCTGGTCTCGACCCCGCGTGTCGTGCTGTTCGACGCGGCCGACACCCAGCCGTGGGACTTCAAGCAGTCGGGTGACCCGCGTTTCGTCTCCGACCTCATCAAGCCCGAGGGCCTGAAGTGGATCGCGTCGTTCGCGCAGGGCGTCGGCCCGTGGGTGGACCTGATCATCCCGAAGGACAAGGACGGCAAGCTCGGCAAGCCGACCACGCTGGTGCGTGACGCCCACGCCAAGGGCCTGATCCTGCACCCGTACACGATGCGCAACGAGAACAGCTTCCTGCCGGCCGACTTCCGGGTCGGCACGGACCCCAACGCGTACGGCGACGCCTTCGGGGCCTTCAAGGCCTACTTCGAGCAGGGCATCGACGGCATCTTCACCGACAACCCGGACACGGGCCTGCTGGCCGCCGCGGACTTCACCAAGCGCTGAGTCCGGCGAGGACATGCCCTTTCGTGCCCCGGCCGGCTCCTGTCGGCCGGGGCACAACCGGTCGCGGCGGGGGCCGAGTTGGGCGTGAAACGGCAGAACGTACACCTGGTCGCCGTCCGGCCCCACCGGCTGCGATGTTGTCGCCCGAGGGCCCCGGAACCCGCTGAATCACAGGAGAGTTGGGTATCTCACAGGGGAGATTGAGGCCGGTGCATTCCCGGTGCCTGTGATGCCTGCGCAGAATGCTCACCACAGAGGTTGCAGCTCCTGAACTCCGGGGAAAGGAGCGGTAGACAACCGGCGGCAGCAGGTGAGCGGGAGGCATGCACACATGGGCATGAGCGTGACCATCTCAGCGGCGAGTGCGCAGGACGCGGAGCACATTCTCAAGCTGCAGTACCTGTGTTACCAGAGCGAGGCCGAGCTCTACGGTGACTACACCATCGAACCGTTGACCCAGACCCTCGACGACCTCAAGGACGAGATCGCCCGCGGCCACGCGCTGGTGGCCAGGCTCGGCGGCGAAGTCGTCGCCTCCGTGCGGGGCGTCATCGACACCGAGGGCACGGCCAGGATCGGCAAGCTCATCGTCCATCCGCGGATGCGGCACCACGGTCTCGGCGGCCGGCTCCTCGACGCGATCGAGGGAAGCTTCGCCGGCGACGAGGCGGCCAAGCGCTTCCAGCTCTTCACCGGCAACCGCAGCGAGGGCAATCTGCGGCTCTACCGCAGCAAGGGGTACGCGCCGGTGGCCAGCGAGGCGGCCGGTCCCGGACTCACGCTCGTGACGCTGGAGAAGGAGGCGGCCAGCGGGGCCTTCGTCGCCAGCGCCTGACGTTCAACGGCGCGACGACCCATGCCCCGTCAGCCGCTCAACTCCGTCGGGACCTGCGCAGCCACAGCATCCCCGTGACCGGCAGCAGCACGGGAATGAAGACATACCCCCAGCCGAACCCCGACCAGACCGTCGAGTCGGGGAAGGCGGAGGGGTCCACGAGCGTCCAGGTCCCGACGGTCAGCACACCGACGAGTTCGGCCGCGCAGCACACCAGCGCCGCCTTACGGGCCGTCTCGCCGCCCCGTACGAGCGTGTACGTGATGAACACGTACACGACGGCGGCGATGCCCGACAGCGTGTACGCCAGCGGTGCGCGGTCGAACTTGGTGGAGATCTCGAAGGCGGTCCGCGACACCGCGCCGACCGACATCACCCCGTAGAGCCAGACCAGCAGCAGTCCCGGCCCCTGGACCAGCCGGGTCCGTCCGGCCGGCCGCTCGTCCCGGCCCGCCGTGTTCGCCCCGGCCCCTGTCCCGGCTTCCACCGTCAGCCTCCCCAGATGTCGTACAGACGCACTTCGAGTACGGCGAGGAGGACGGCACCCGCGGAGACCGTCACCGAACCCCACCGGGTCCGCTCGGACAGCGACAGGAATCCCGCGGCCGGTACGGCGGCGAACGCGCCGAGCAGATACGACACGAAGATCACCGAACCCTCCGCCGGCTCCCCGCCGCGCGCCAACTGCACGATTCCGACGACCAGTTGGGCCAACGCCAGCACCGTGACCACGGCCATGCCGATGAAGTGCCAGTCCTTGGTGGGCTGGTCCCGGTACGCGGCGAAACCGCACCAGGCGGCGAGGAGGAGGGCGGCCACGGAGACCGTGACCGTCAGGGCGACAAGCATGAGACCGAGAGTATTACGGCCCGAAAAGCCCGGTGCGATCGCCCCTGCGAGCCGCCTCGGCGTGGACCCGGTGCGCTGCCGTGGTCTTCGAGGGCGCCCCGGCCGGAGTGCGCTCCGGGGCGGCCGCGGGCACGAGGACCGTGGCCTTGGCCACAGCGCACGACCGCTCCGAACCGACCGCCGACGCTGCCGACGGCGATCTTGACGCCGTATCCGTGCAGGTCACAGGCGCGGAGCTGGAGATCGACGTGGCAGTCCGAGCGCGCCGCCGGACCTCGGACAAGGCCCGGAAGGCGTATCCGGTATTCGGACAACTGGCCGGAGCCCGGATACGTGTCTGCTTTACTTGCGACATGACCACGACGAGCAGCCGCACCCTTGCGACCGAGGCGATCACGACGCCCGGTGCTCGCTGTCTGTGTCGAATGTGCGCCCACTGAGGGCCCCTGCCTGAGTCTCGCGCCCCGAAGCGAGACCCGACAGAAGCGACGCGGTGTCCGTCGTGGCGTTCCGTACCTCAAGTACGTCACGCCCGGACCACGCCCGCCCGCGCACAGCGCCGCACGGTCACCCACCACAGCACATGTGACCGGCCGTGAGCCGCCGTGAGCTGACGGCCGTGTTCGCCGCGTCCTGCCGGACCCCCGCCCGCCTCTTCCGCAACTCCCCATGCCCCGGCGGCCACCGCGCCGCGCACCCGACAGTGACGGAAACCCCTGTGATCACCACTACGGGCCTGACGAAGGTCTACCGGTCCGGCCGGACCGGCCGGTCGCGCGGCCATGAGGTCACCGCTCTGGACGGCGTCGACCTGCACGTACGCGAGGGCGAGGTCTTCGGAGTCGTCGGCCGCAGCGGCGCCGGTAAGTCCTCGCTCATCCGCTGCGTCAACCTCCTCGAACGTCCCACCGCGGGCACCGTGACCGTCGACGGGACCGACCTGACCGCGCTCGCCGGGCGCGGCCGACGGGCCGGCAAGGAGCTCCGCCGCGCGCGCAGCTCCATCGGCATGGTCTTCCAGCACTTCAACCTGCTGTCCTCACGCACCGTCAAGGACAACATCGAACTGCCGCTGGAGATCCTCGGCCACTCGGGGCAGGAACGTTCCCGCCGGGCACTGGAACTGCTCGACCTCGTCGGCCTCGCCGACAAGGCCAAGGTCTACCCCGCCCAGCTCTCCGGCGGCCAGAAACAGCGCGTCGGCATCGCACGCGCCCTCGCCGGCAACCCGAAGGTGCTGCTCTCCGACGAGGCGACCAGCGCGCTCGACCCGGAGACGACCCGCTCCATCCTTGGGCTGCTGCGCGACATCAACCGGCAACTCGGCCTCACCGTCCTGCTGATCACGCACGAGATGGAGGTCGTGAAGACGATCTGCGACTCGGCCGCGCTCATGGAGAACGGCCGGATCACCGAGTCCGGCACGGTCGGCGAACTCCTCGCCATCCCCGGATCCCGGCTGGCACACGAACTGTTCCCGGTGGACGGTGCCGGAAGCGGTCCCGGCGGCACGGTCGTCGATGTCACCTTCCACGGCGACGCGGCCGCCCGGCCGGTCATCTCCCAGCTGTCGCGCACCTACAACATCGACATCTCGATCCTCGGCGCGGCCATGGACACCGTCGGAGGCCGCCAGATCGGCCGGATGCGCATCGAACTGCCCGGCCCCTTCGAGGAGAACGTCGTCCCCCTCGGCTTCCTGCGCGAACAGGGCCTCCAGATCGAGGTCGTCGACGAACCTGCCGCCGGGGCCGTGGCCGGCCCGCTGGCCGAGGACCCGGCCGGATCCACCGGGCAGCCCGCCGCGCTCACCAAGGACGGTGCCAAGTGACCTGGTCCGAAATGCAGCCGCTGCTCGGCCAGGGGACTCTCGACACCCTCTACATGGTGCTGTGGTCGGCGCTCGTCACCGTCATCGGCGGACTGCCGCTCGGCGTCCTGCTCGTCCTCACCGACAAGGGCGGCCTGCTCCAGAACACGCCCGTCAACAAGGTCGTCGGCGTGATCGTGAACATCGGCCGCTCGCTGCCCTTCATCATCCTGCTGATCGCGCTGATCCCGTTCACCACCTTCGTCGTCGGCACCTTCATCGGCCCCACCGCGATGATCGTGCCGCTCGCCATCGGCGCGATCCCGTTCTTCGCCCGGCTGGTCGAGACGGCGATACGGGAGGTCGACCACGGCCTCGTCGAAGCCGTCCAGGCCATGGGCGGCTCGATCCCCACCATCGTCCGCAAGGTGCTGCTGCCGCAGGCCCTGCCGTCGATCGTCTCCGGCACGACCACCACCGTCATCGCGCTCATCGGCTACTCGGCCATGGCAGGCGCGGTCGGCGGCGAAGGCCTTGGCTCCAAGGCCGTCACCTACGGATTCCAGCGGTTCGAGAACGGCTTCATGATCGCCACGGTCGTCGTGCTGATCCTGATCGTCACCGTCATCCAGCTGATCGGCGACCTCGCCGTACGGCTGCTGACACGCCGGACCCGTACGGCGTAGGCCACGACGGTCCAGCCCTCCAGATGTCCCACCGGGCCCGAACTCCTTGTCCGGGACCGACCACCCACACCCGAAAGAGGCACTCTTCGTGCGCACTCACCTCAAGATCGCCGCCGCCGCGGCCACCACCGCCCTCGCCATCGGCCTGAGCGGCTGCGGCACCTCGTCCGACCCCGCGGAGAAGACCGCGGACGGCGCGAAGGCCGACGAGTCCAAGCCACTGACCGTCGCCGCGTCCCCGACGCCGCACGCCGACATCCTGAACTTCATCAAGGACAAGCTGGCGGCGGACGCCGGACTCAAGCTCGACGTCAAGGAGTTCACGGACTACGTCCTGCCGAACACCGCCACCGAGAGCGGCGAGGTCGACGCCAACTACTTCCAGAACAAGCCGTATCTCGACGACTTCAACAAGAAGAACGACACGCACATCGTGCCGGTCGTCAACGTCCACCTGGAGCCGCTGGCCCTCTACTCCAAGACGGTCAAGGACCTGAGCGCTCTCAAGTCCGGCCAGACCGTGGCGATCCCCAACGACACCGTCAACGAGGGCCGCGCACTGAAGCTCCTCGCCGACAACGACGTGATCACGCTCGCGGACGGTGTGGAGGGCAACGGCACCCTCTCCGACATCAAGGACGACAAGGGCCTGAAGTTCAAGGAGCTGGAGGCAGCCACGCTGCCCCGCGCCCTGAACGACGTGGACGCCGCCGTCATCAACGGCAACTACGCCATCGAGGCCGACCTCAACCCCGCCGAGGACTCGCTGGCCCTGGAGAAGACCGAGGACAACCCGTACGCCAACTTCCTCGCCGTCAAGGAGGGCAGCGAGAAGGATCCGCGCGTGCTGAAGCTCGCGAAGCTCCTCAACTCGCCCGAGGTGGAGAAGTACATCAAGGACACCTACAAGAACGGCGCGGTCCTGCCCGCCTTCGGTCCGCCCGCGTAACCAACTCGCGTAACCCGGCCGTCAATCCGGTACGAGCCCCGCACACCCCGCCCGTGTGCGGGGCTCACCCGATGCTGCATGCTGTGCATTTACGACGGACTGAGGCATGGAGCTGCGCATGACTACCACCTTTCCGGACGTCTCCATCAGCACCGAGCGGCTGGTGCTGCGCCCGTTCGAGGCCGCGGACATCCCGGCGCACATCGAGATGATGAATGACGAACCGGTCATCGCGTGGACGTCGACGCCGCATCCGTACACCACCCGGGACGCCGAGGAATGGGTGAGCAGGCTCGCCCCGGCGGAACGCACCGAGGGGCGCGGACTGGTCCTCGCCGTCACCGAGTTCCTCACCCAGCGCCTCGTCGGTCTCGCCCGCCTCCAGAACACCAACTGGCGCACCCGCGCGACCGAGATCTCCTACATCACCGCACCCTGGGCGCGCGGTGAGGGCTACGCCACCGAGTCGGTGCTCGCCGTCGCGCAGTGGCTCTTCCGCGACCAGACCTTCGAGCGCATCGAGTTGCGCACCGCCGCCGACAACACCGCGGCCCAGCAGGTCGCGCAGAAGGCCGGCTGCATCAGCGAGGGTGTCCTGCGCAACGCGTGGATAGCGCGTACCCAGACGGAAGCCGGGGGCTGGATCGACATCCGCACCGACCTCATCGTCTGGAGCCTGCTGCCCGAGGACCTCGAAGGCGTGGCCGAGCAGATGGCGGACGCGGGCGGCTACGCGTCCTTCACCGACTGGAACTGAGCACGGGCGCCTCCGCGATCCCGCCCTGGCCCCGGACCCCCGGGCAGACGGCGCGACGGCCGGCGGGTACCCTCACACGCACCGCCCCGGTGCGGACCCCCTCAAGACACAGATGATCCGCGGCAACTCCGGCCTGCGACAACACGACCTCACGACCCCTGGGGAGACTGACGACGATGGCCGACCGCGTCACGGTGATCGGCTGGGACGGCTCGCCCCTCGCGCCCGCGGCCACCTCCGCGCTCGCCGCCGCCACACTGGTGGCCGGTGCCGCCCACCATCTCGCCCTGCCGGAAGTCCCGCCGGACGCCGAACGCATCCGCCTGGGCAGCGTCGACCTCGCCGCCCGCCGGATCGCCGGACACCGCGGCAGCGCCGTCGTACTCGCCGACGGCGACCCCGGCTTCTTCGGTGTCGTACGCACCCTGCGCGCGCCCGAGCACGGCCTCGAGGTCGAAGTCGTACCCGCCGTCTCCGCCGTGGCGACCGCCTTCGCCCGCGCCGGAATGCCCTGGGACGACGCGCAAGTCGTGGTCGCCCACCGGCGCACGCTCCGGCGCGCCGTCAACGTCTGCCGGGCGCACACCAAGGTCGCCGTCCTCACCTCGCCGGGCGCCGGGCCCGCCGAACTCGCCCTGCTGCTCCAGGGAGTTCACCGCACCTTCGTGATCTGCGAGGAGCTGGGCACCGACCGCGAACAGGTCACCGTCCTGACCTCCGACAAGGCCGCCGACCACGTCTGGCGCGACCCCAACGTGGTGATCGTCGTCGGCGGCATCGGCACCGCGCCCGTCCGGACCGGCGGCTGGATCGCCGGCCACGATCCCGAGTACCCGCCCGCCGTACGGGGGTGGGCGCTGCCCTCCGAGGAGTACGGCATCGACCTCGACGAGGGCGAGTCGACCTGGCTGCGCGCGGCCCAGCTCGCCCGGCTCGGAGCCCGTACCGGCGACCTGGTCTGGGACATCGGGTCCGGCAGCGGCGCGCTCGCCGCCGAGGCCGGGCGCTTCGGCGCCGCCGTGATCGCCGTGGACGCCGAACCGGGGGCGTGTGCGAGCACGGCCGCCGCTGCCCGTCGCGCCGGCGTACAACTGGAAGTCGTGGAAGGCCGCGCGCCCCACGTCCTGGAGAACCTGCCCGAGCCCGACGTCGTACGCATCGGCGGCGGGGGAGTGGACGTCGTCGTCGCCTGCGCCGACCGCAGGCCCGCCCGCATCGTGACGCACGCGGCGACGCGGGACGAGGCGGAGGCCGTCAGCACCGCGCTCCGCGAGGGTGGTTACGCGGTGGAATGCGTCCTGCTCCAGTCCGTCGACATGGACACCGGTGCCTGGTCGGAGCGCGAACGCTCCGTGGTTTTCCTGGTGGCCGGGAAGCGGCCGGATCGCGCCCCCTGACCCCGTTGTCAGAGGCGCGAGGTAGGCTGACCGATCGTTGTACCGCAGCCGGTCGTTCGTCGCTTCGTTCGTCAATGTCCGGAAAAGTGGGTCGTTTTGGACCCCCATGTGGTACGGCTGCACCGGGGGACGCGCAACGTGGCGCAGCCCACAGCATGCCGCCGCGGATCACCGTGTGTCGGCGCCGAAGGGCCGCGAGAATACGTGCGGGCCGCGGTTCGACTCGTGCCGCGCGGCGCCCACGCTCGTTGACACTGACGGGCGCCGGACGCGCCGCAGAATCGGGCGCCCCGGTCGAAGGGCCGAAGGAGCACAACCAATGGGCGAGGGGTACGCATGACTGACACCGGCCAGGTCCCGGGCGAGGGACAGCCGGAGAACGCAGGCATGGTGGAGCAGCCGGGCGACCCCGCTGCCGGCTCCTACGCCTACCTGGGCCCCTCCGACAGTGCTCCCGAGGACGACGACCTTCTGCTGATGCCGAGTTCACAGGGCGCCTGGGGCGATCCGCAGCCGGCGCCTCCGTCCGATCCGCTCGCGGGCTACGCCGTGCCCGAACCGGAGCCCGTCCCCGTGGGGCACGTCCCGCAGCAGATGGGACAGGCCGAGTACGCACCGCAGGCACAGTCGCTGCCGCAGTCGCAGCTGGCCACCTATTCGCAGCCCGAGTACCAGCCCCAGTACCAGTCCGACTCCTTGGGGCACGGGCAGGTGTCGTACGGGACGCCGGCCGGGTATCCGGCGCCGGACATGGCCCACATGCAGATGCAGCCCCCGCAGGCTCCGGAGCCCGCCCAACCCGTGGCGCAGCAGGCCGAGTTCGCCGTGGCGCCCGAGGCGTACGCGCCGGCGGACGCCCCTGTGGAAACCCCGATTCCGGATGCCGTGCCGCAACCGGCCCCGGAGCAGGCCCCGGAGGCCGTGCGGACGGCCCCGCAGGAAGTCACTGAGGCACCCGCGCCGGAGCCGGTTCAGGAAGCTCCCGCACCGGCGGTTCAGGAAGCGCCGGCGCCGGCTCCCGAACCGGGCGCGCACGAGGCAGGCGGCCGCGACTCGGGCTCGGTCGACCTCGGGGCCGTACGAGTCGCGACCGCCACGCCCGCACCGACTCCGCCGCCCGCGCGCCGCCCGCTGCACATGGGTCCGCCGATGCCCGACTCGACTGGTGGCGTGGTGCGTTCGCTCGCGGACCGCGGTCCCTCGAGTACGCCGCCGAACCCCGTTCGCGTACGGACCCAGGGGCCGCCCACGACCGGCCCCGAGTATCTGGACATCCCGCGCGAGGAGGCCGACGCGCTGCCGGGCCCGCAGCTCGGCGCGATTCCCGTGCACGGCGCGGACCCATGGGCCTCGCTCCCGCCGCAGTCCGAGACACCGGTGGCGGAGACCGCGGTCGCGGTCGCGGAGCCGCAGGTGGCCGCCGAGCCGCAGATGGTGGCGGAGCCTGCCGTGCCCGAGGCTCTCGAGGAAACGGTCGTCCCTGAGGGGGGACCGACGTTCGCCCCCCAGCCGGTTCAGGCACCGGAGCCGGAGCCGGAGCCCGTGCCTGTGCAGGAAGTGGCACCTGAGCCCGAACCCGCACCCGTGCCCGAGGTGGTGGCCGAAGAGGCGCCCGAGCCCGAGCCGACTTCCGAGGCGGCGCCTCAACCCGAGCCCGAGCCGACGCCCGCGCCGGTGGCCGAGGAGCCGGTCGCCGAGGAGCCGGTGGCGGAGCCCGCCCCCGCGCCGCTCCCCGTGCCCGACGCGGTGGTCGTGGACGAGGCCCCGGCCGTCGAGCCGGTCGAGCCCGCCGAACTGGTGGAGCCGGTCGAGGCCGAGGAGAAGCGCGAGCCGATAGCGCTGCCCGGCACAGACGCGGTGGCCGCCGCGCCGGCCGCGTCTGCCGAGCCGGAGTCCGTACAGCCGGACCCCGAGCCCGTACCGGAACCCGAGCCCGTACCGGTCGCGGAGGCCGAGCCAGAGGCGGAGGTCGTGGCAGAGGTCGCGGCAGAGGTCGAGGTCGCGGCCGAGGTGGAGGTGGAGGAGCCCGTACCGGCGCCCACCCCCGAGCCGGCGGCCGCCGCCGCCGTACCCGCGGCGGCCCCGACCCCGGTGCCCGACGCCGAGCCCGAGCCCCCCGCCGTCACCGACGACGCGTCACCCCCCGCCCCCGGCTACGACGACGCCGAGCGCGAGGCCGTTCTGCGCGTGATGCGCGAACGGCGCGACATCCGCAACGGCTTCCGCTCCGACCCGATCCCGCACGAGGTGCTGCTCCGCGTCCTCGAAGCCGCGCACACCGCCCCCAGCGTCGGCCACTCGCAGCCCTGGGACTTCGTCGTCATCCGTTCCGCCGAGACCCGGCAGACGATGCACGAACTGGCCCAGCGCCAGCGCGACGCCTTCGCCAAGTCCCTCCCCAAGGGCCGGGCCAAGCAGTTCAAGGAACTGAAGATCGAGGCCATCCTCGACACCCCGGTGAACATCGTCGTCACGGCCGACCCGACGCGCGGCGGCCGGCACACCCTCGGCCGCCACACACAGCCGCAGATGGCGCCCTACTCCTCCGCCCTCGCGGTCGAGAACCTGTGGCTCGCCGCCCGCGCCGAAGGGCTCGGCGTCGGCTGGGTCAGCTTCTTCGACGAGCGCGAGATGGTCCGCGCGCTCGGCCTCCCGGAACACCTGGACGTCGTGGCGTATCTGTGTGTCGGATACGTCGACGAGTTCCCGGAGGAGCCCGAGCTGGCGCAGGCGGGCTGGTCCAAGCGCCGTCCCCTGTCCTGGGTCGTCCACGAGGAGACGTACGGCCGCCGGGCCCTGCCCGGTGAGGAACCGCACGACCTCCTCAAGGAGACGATCGCCGGGATCCGCCCGCTCGACGCCAAGGCGCTCGGTGAGGCGTGGGAGCGCCAGAAGCGGATGACGAAGCCCGCCGGGGCGCTCGGCATGCTGGAGATCATCTCCGCGCAGCTCAGCGGTCTGTCCCGGATGTGCCCGCCGCCGATCCCCGAGCCCGCGGCCGTCGCGGTCTTCGCGGGCGACCACGGTGTGCACGCGCAGGGCGTCACCCACTGGCCCCAGGAGGTGACGGCCCAAATGGTCGCCAACTTCCTCGGCGGAGGCGCGGTCTGCAACGCCTTCGCGAATCAGGTCGGCGCCGAGGTCTGTGTCATCGACGTCGGTGTCGCGGGCGAACTGCCCTCCACACCCGGCCTGTTGCCCCGCAAGGTCCGCGCCGGAACGGCCGACTTCACGACCGGGCCCGCGCTGACCCGCGAAGAGGTACTGGCCGCGATCGACGTCGGCATCGAGACCGCCCGCGATCTGGTGGCGGCGGGCAACAAGGGGCTGCTCACCGGCGAGATGGGCATCGCGAACACCACGGCCTGCGCCGCGCTGATCTCGGTCTACACGGACGCCGATCCCGCCGAGGTCACCGGACGCGGCACGGGCATCAACGACGAGATGCACGCGCGCAAGATCGACGTTGTCCGCCGCGGTCTCGAACTCCACCGGCCCGACCCGGCCGACCCGATCGGCGTCCTCGCGGCCTTCGGCGGCCTGGAGCAGGCGGCGCTCGTCGGATTCCTGCTGGGCGGCGCGTCGCTGCGTACACCGGTCATCCTCGACGGCGTCAGCGCGGGAGCGGCGGCCCTCGTCGCGCGCGCCATCGCGCCCGAGGCGCTGGCCGCGTGCATCGCGGGCCACCGCAGCGCCGAACCGGGCCACGTGGCCGCGCTCAACAAGCTGGGCCTGCGGCCCCTGGTCGACCTGGACCTCCGCCTCGGCGAGGGCACCGGCGCCCTGCTGGCGCTCCCGGTGGTCCAGAGCGCGGCGCGGGCGATGCACGAGGTGGCGACGTTCGACTCGGCGGGTGTGACGGAGAAGTAGCGCGTACGGGGGCAGGCGGCGGGCAGGCGGCCACGGGCGCCCGCGCCGATGCCTGCCCCGCACCACCCCGTCTAAGCTGGTACCCGCCCCCACCAGCCACTTCGTCCCACCCGACAGAGGAGCCCGCAGCACCATGGCCGAGCATCCCGCCTACCCCGTCGGACTCCGTCTGGCCGGGCGGCGCGTCGTCGTCATCGGGGGCGGCCAGGTCGCCCAGCGCCGGCTGCCGGCCCTCATCGCGACCGGCGCCGACATCGTGCTGGTGTCGCCTTCCGCGACCCCCTCCGTCGAAGCCATGGCCGACGCCGGTGAACTCCGCTGGGAGCGCCGCCCGTTCGCCGACGGCGACCTGAGCGACGCCTGGTACGTCCTGATCGCCTCCAGCGACACCGAGGCCAACATCCGCGCGTCGGCCGAGGCCGAGCGGAACAGGACATGGTGCGTACGGAGCGACAACGCCGAGGCCGCCACCGCATGGACCCCGGCCACCGGCCGCAGCGAGGGTGTGACCGTCGCCGTCCTCACCGGACGCGACCCGCGACGCTCCGCCGGCGTGCGCGACGCCATCGTGGAGGGGCTGCGCGACGGCAGCCTCGTCGCCCCCCGGCACCGCACCAGAACCCCCGGCGTCGCCCTCGTCGGCGGCGGACCCGGTGACCCGGAGCTGATCACCGTACGCGGCAGGCGACTCCTCGCCGAGGCCGATGTCGTCATCGCCGACCGCCTCGGCCCGCGCGACCTCCTCGACGAACTCCCGCCGCACGTCGAGGTGATCGACGCGGCGAAGATCCCGTACGGCCGTTACATGGCCCAGGAGGCGATCAACAACGCGCTGATCGAGCACGCCAAGGCGGGCAAGGCCGTCGTACGGCTCAAGGGCGGCGACCCCTTCGTCTTCGGCCGCGGCATGGAAGAGGCCCAGGCGCTCGCCGAGGCGGGTATCGCCTGCACCGTCGTCCCCGGCATCTCCAGCTCCATCAGCGTGCCCGGCGCGGCGGGCATCCCCGTCACCCACCGGGGCGTGGCACACGAGTTCACCGTGGTCAGCGGCCATGTCGCGCCCGACGACCCGCGCTCCCTGGTCGACTGGCCCGCACTCGCACAGCTGCGCGGCACGCTCGTCCTGCTGATGGCCGTCGACAAGATCGGCGCCATCGCCCTGACCCTCATCGCCCACGGCAAATCGCCGTCGACCCCCGTGGCGCTGATCCAGGAAGGCACCACGGCGGCGCAGCGCCGCGTGGACGCCACACTCGAAACGGCCGCCGAAGCCGCCCGTACGGGGGACGTGCGGCCCCCGGCCGTCATCGTCATCGGCGACGTGGTCTCGGTCGGCGCCGGTCCCGGCGGCGACGGCAACGGTCCCGACCGTGGCTGAGGTCGTCACCGTCGAAGCGTCCCCCGACGGCTCCGCCGACCCCCGCCTCACCGACTACACCGACCTCACGGACGTCGAACTCCGCCGCCGGCGCGAGCCCGCCGAGGGCCTGTTCATCGCCGAGGGCGAGAAGGTCATCCGCCGTGCCGTGGCGGCCGGTTACGAGATGCGGTCCATGCTCCTGACCGCCAAGTGGACCGACGTCATGCGGGACGTCATCGACGAGACCGCCGCACCCGTCTACCAGGTGGCCCCGGACCTGGCCGAACGCGTCACCGGCTACCACGTCCACCGCGGCGCGCTCGCCTCCATGCGTCGCAAGCCCCTGCCGCCGCCCGCCGACCTCCTACGGAAGGCACGCCGCGCCGTCGTCTTCGAGGACATGGTCGACCACGCCAATCTCGGCGCCGCCTTCCGTAACGCCGCGGCGCTCGGCGTCGACGCCGTCCTCCTCACCCCGCGCTGCGCCGACCCGCTCTACCGGCGCGCCGTGAAGGTCTCGATGGGCGCCGTCCTCCAGGTCCCCTGGACACGGCTGGAGTCCTGGCCGAAGGACGCGCACCTGCTGAACGAGGCGGGATTCGTCACCGCGGCCCTGTGCCTGGACGAGAACTCGATCACCCTCGACGAACTCGCCGAGCGCCGCCACGACAGACTCGCGCTCCTCTTCGGCACCGAGGGCGACGGGCTGACCTCCGGTGCCCTTGCCGCCGCCGATTTGCGGGTGAGCATCCCGATGGACGCCGGGGTCGACTCCCTCAACGTCGCCGCCACCTCGGCCGTCGCCTTCTACATGACGCGGCCCCGAGCCTGACCGGCTCCTACAACTGCTGCGCCGCCGCGATCCCCAGCGCGACGACCAGCGTCACCACCACGAACACGATCAGCCGCTGCCGCAGCAGCCGCGGATTGGCCGGTCTGCGCCCGCCGCGGCCACCCGACGTCGTACGCGCACCGGGCCTGCTGCCCTGACGGCCACCGGTACGTGACCCCGTACGCGAGCCGTCACGGGGCCTCGGCGCACGCCCGCCACCCGTGCGCGGCGCCGAACCGCGGGGGCCCTGCGCACGGGAGTCCGGTCCGCCCCCGGTACGGCCCTGAGTGGACCGGTCCGACCGCTCGACCCGATCCGCACGCTCAGCTCGCTCCGTGCGCTCGGTCCGCTGCGGCATCCGCGCCGTACGCTCCGGGATCCGGCCCGTCGGTACGTCCTGCCGGGTCCGCTCCCGCTGCGCCGGCGGCCGTCCGTCCGGCAGCCCCTGCGCCTCCCGCGCCGCGATCTCCTTGAGCCGCATCGAGAGCTGGAGGGTGCTCGGCCGCTCCTCGGGGTCCTTGGCCAGACAGGCCCGCACCAGCGGCGCGAGCGCGTCCGGCACCCCGTACAGCTGCGCCTCCTCGTGCACCACGCGGTAGAGCATGACCTCCGAACTGCCGTGCCCGAAGGGCGAGTCGGCCGTCGCGGCATAGGCCAGCGTCGCGCCGAGCGCGAAGACGTCCGTCGACGGGCTCACGGCCGCGCCGCGCACCTGCTCGGGCGCCAGGAATCCGGGCGATCCGACAGCCGTACCGACGTGCGTGAGGGTGCTCGCCCCGGTCGCCCAGGCGATCCCGAAGTCGATGATGCGCGGACCCTTGGGGGAGAGCAGGATGTTCGAGGGCTTCAGATCGCGGTGGACGACCCCCGCCTCGTGCACCGCCAGCAGCCCCTCGGAGAGCGCGGCTCCCACGGAGGCGACCTCGGCGGCCGACAGCGGTCCGTCCTCGGCCACCTTGTCGTGCAGGGAGGGTCCCGGAACGTACTGGGTGGCGAACCACGGGCGGTCCGCGTCGAGATCGGCGGCCACCAGCCGGGCCGTACAGCCGCCACGGATCCGACGCGCCGCCGAGACCTCGCGGGCGAACCGCGAACGGAACTCCTGGTCCTCGGCGAGATCGGGTCTGATCACCTTCAGCGCGACCCGCTGGCCACGCCGGTCGGAACCCAGATACACGACGCCCATGCCGCCCTGGCCCAGCCGCCTGTGCAGCCTGAACGAACCTACGACACGCGGGTCCTCGCGCCGGAGCCGCATCATCGCCATGTCCATCCCCGCTGCCCGGTCGTCCGTGTGACGTGGCACAGCTTACGTACCCGCGCCCCGGGGCGCTCATAGGCCGCGCCCTCACGAACCGATCGATTGTCAGTGCCGGGTGAGAAACTTGAAGGGTGGTCAGAGGACCGCGGATCCAAGGTCCTCGGGCCCGTGCGAGATCTCAATGGTCGGTCGCAGAAGGGGGATTGGATCAATGAAGGGTGACCGCGTGGAGATAGTGGTGGACGCGGGCGACACGACGCGTACGTACGAAGTCGTGGCAAGTCGGGCAGGCCGCCGGGTGGAGACGGCGGTGCGTCGAGGAGTGGTGGAAGTGAGTGAAGTCACCCGCAACGGTTCGGTGGTGCGCACGGCGCGCTTCATGGCCACGCGCGTGCTCGCTCTGGTCGAACAACCGGTGCCCAGGGAGGACCTCTCGGAGCGTCCCCTCCGGGATGACCCCAAGGGCTAGGACCCGCTCTCCACCCAGGGGAGTACACGACGGGGGTACCGCTCATCCTCCGGGAGGCCCGGCAATCGGTACGCGGGCATGACGACCCGGGCCCGGTGTGTACCTAGTGTTGTTCTCAAGCGGCGGGTGCAGCACTCGTCCCCCGAGGTCAGACACTCGCCGCTGCCAGACACGACAGGAGAAGGACCATGGCCGACACGGCATCGCGAGCGATGACCCGCACGCAGGGACGCAGGGCATTCGACGCGTTCGGCGGACGGAATTCGGGTTCGCGTCACCCCTTGGTGGCCACGGCCATGGTCCTCCCTCTCGCGGCCCTGCTGGTCGTCGTATTCGGCGGCTGGGAAGCAGTGGTCACACAAGCGTCGTCCGTGGGCGTGATGCTGGGGCGCTGAGCGGCGTCCCAGGTTCGGGAGAGCGGCCCGAACCGCAGACATCCGGCCAACAACCCCGTGGGGACGGGGGTGCGGCGGACGGCAGCGTTTGGCCGGTCAGCTGGGGAGCTGACCGGCCATCGCGCTGTCCGGACCCGTTTTCCGGACCTGTTGCCGGTCTTTCGCCCACCCGTGCCGCGTAGGCTCCCGGCGGGAACACACCGCACCGGGGGACACCGCCGTGACCACATCCGCGAGCGCAGCCACGACCACGTCCGTCGTACGCGCGCTCACCCTCGCCGCCCGTCACGCCGCCCACCCGGACGCGGGCTCCCCGGCCGGGCCCGCGCCGGCCCGCCGCGCCTGCGGGTGCGAGGAGACCGTGCTGGCCGACCGGTCCGACGGCGTGGTCGTACGGCACGGGGCCGCCGTCGCCAAGGCCCACGCCCCCGACACCGACCCGGCGGGACACCTGGCCCGGCTCTCCGTCGCCGCCCATCCACTGCTCGCCGGAATCCTGCTGCCACCGCTCCCCGTGACCGCCCCGCACTCCGTGGGCCGTCCCGTCACCGCCTGGCCTCACGGCACCCCCGTCGACCCCGACCGCCCCGACGACGCGCCTTGGGAGGCGGCCGGGACCCTGCTGGCCCTGCTGCACGCCGTACCGCCCACCGCCCTCGCTCCGTTGTCCCTCCCGCCCGTGCGCGGCCCGCTCAAGGCCGCACAGGCCCTCTCCCGGATGCGGGCCGCCGGACCCCACGCGGCCGCCGCCGATGTGGAGCGCGCCTGGGCGGGGCTGCCGGCCTGGGCGAGGAACGAGGCGCCCGCACCCGTCGGCGGCTTCCTGTGCCACGGCGACCTCCACCTCGGCCAGCTCGTGCGGCACCCCGTGACGGACGGCCCCTGGCTGCTGATCGACGTGGACGACCTCGGACTCGGCGACGCCGCCTGGGACTTGGCCCGCCCGGCCGCCTGGTACGCCGCCGGACTGCTGGCCCCCGAGGAGTGGGAGCGCTTCCTCGGCGCCTACCGGACGGCGGGCGGTCCCGCCGTACCGCCGGACGGCGACCCCTGGCCCCGGCTCGACATCGCCGCCCGCGCCCTCACCGTCCAGACCGCCGCGCTCGCCGTCGCGAAATCGACCGAGCAGGGCCGTGAACCGGACGAGGTGGAGGGGACGATGATCGAGACCTGTGCCCGAATTGCCACACTCCCAACGGAGTTGGCGGCCGAGCCCTCGTCGTAAGGTGAACGGACCGTCGCCGGGAGGCATTCCGGCGATGCCGACCGACCGGCGAGGAGCTGACCCGACCAATGCAGTGCCCCAAGTGCCATGCAGCGATGCATACGTACAACCGCAACGGTGTCCAGATAGAGCAGTGCAGCGGCTGCCGCGGGATCTTCCTCGACTACGGCGAGCTGGAGTCCCTGACCCGTCTTGAGGCGCAGTGGGGACAGCAGGCCCCGCCCCCGCCCGCGGCCCCCGGCGGCTACCCCGCACAAGGGGCGGCCGGCTATCCCGCCGCAGCCGCGCCGGCTCCCGCGTGGGGCGCGCCGCACGGCGGTCACGGTGGGCACCACGGCGGTCACCACCGCCAGAAGGGCTTCGGCCGGATGCTCTTCTCGTCCTGAGCACCCCGCACACACGACGAAGCCCCCGGCCTGATCAGGCCGGGGGCTTCGGGCTGTGCGCGATACTGGGATTGAACCAGTGACCTCTTCCGTGTCAGGGAAGCGCTCTCCCGCTGAGCTAATCGCGCAGGGTTACCCTGCGTGTGTACTGCGTGCGCGATACTGGGATTGAACCAGTGACCTCTTCCGTGTCAGGGAAGCGCTCTCCCGCTGAGCTAATCGCGCGGGAATCCAGATGGATCCAGTGGACGATACTGGGATTGAACCAGTGACCTCTTCCGTGTCAGGGAAGCGCTCTCCCGCTGAGCTAATCGTCCTTGGAGGTGGAGACGGGATTTGAACCCGTGTAGACGGCTTTGCAGGCCGTTGCCTCGCCTCTCGGCCACTCCACCAGGAGTACGGGGGCCGGGAATCTATCCCCCAACTCGAGCGGACGACCAGGTTCGAACTGGCGACCTCAACCTTGGCAAGGTTGCGCTCTACCAACTGAGCTACGTCCGCGTGCCGTTTCCCGGTCCTCAACTCGCGGCCCGGCGACGTGGTGAACTCTAGCGGATTACGGGGCCAGTACAAAAACGCGTTTGTGCAGCGTGCTGCCGTGCGTTCACACTGCGGCACCTTCACGGCGCCCGCGTGACACTTCGTGGTGCGTCCCGTGAGCCGTCCTAGACTCATCATCGTGCCCGACCTCCCTCCGCTCGCCCGCTTCGGTGACCTCGTCGCCACCGATCTGCGCGATGTCACCCATGACCCGGAAGCCCTGGACTCCACCGGCTTCTGGGCTGTCGCCATGGACTTCGAGGGCCGTCTCACCTGCGCCCGGTTCGGCGACGTACGCCGCGAACCGGTGCCCCTGCCCGTGCCGGGGCAGTGGCAGGGCCCCGCGGCGGGCGACTGGACGTCGTCGCTCGACCGCGCCGCGTATCTCTCGGGTGTACGGCGCATCCGCGAACTGATCGCGGCGGGCGAGGTCTACCAGGCCAACCTCTGCCGTGTCCTGACGGCCCCGCTGCCCGACCCGGACGCGGCCGACGTCGACGCGCTGACCGCACTCCTGGCACGCGGCAACCCCGCCCCGTACGCCGGCACGATCAGACTGCCCGCCCGCGGCGTGGAGATCGCCACCGCGTCCCCGGAGCTCTATCTCCGGCGCGCCGGCCGCACCGTGGAGTCCGGGCCCATCAAGGGCACCGGGCGGACCGCCGCCGACCTGCTGGAGAAGGACCACGCCGAGAACGTGATGATCGTGGACCTCGTCCGCAACGACCTCGGCCGCGTCTGCGCCACCGGATCGGTGACCGTGCCCGCCCTCTGCGCCGTCGAGCCGCACCCCGGACTCGTCCATCTCGTCTCGACGGTGCGCGGCGAACTCGCCGAGGGCGCGGGCTGGCCCGGACTGCTGGCCGCGACCTTCCCGCCAGGATCGGTCACCGGCGCGCCGAAATCCAGCGCTCTGAAGATCATCGAGGCGCTGGAGACCGCACCCCGCGGACCGTACTGCGGCGCCGTCGGCTGGGTCGACGCCGACCGCGGCACGGCCGAACTCGCCGTCGGGATAAGGACTTTCTGGATCGAGCGGGACCCGCCGCACGGACCCGTCGTCCGGTTCGGCACCGGCGCGGGCATCACCTGGGGATCCGACCCGGAGCGGGAGTGGCGGGAGACAGAACTCAAGGCATCGCGCCTGCTGGCGGTAGCGTCGGGAGTGTACGAAGCGACGGGAAGGACCGGCTAGATGATGATCTGGGTCAACGGCGGACTGCGGGCGGCCGACGCCGCGCGGGTTTCCGTGCTCGACCACGGGCTGACCGTGGGTGACGGAATCTTCGAGACGGTGAAGACCGTCCAGGGGCGGCCCTTCGCCCTCACCCGGCATCTGGACCGGCTGACCCGCTCGGCGCGCGGTCTCGGACTACCCGACCCCGACCACGACGAGGTGCGCGCGGCCTGCGCCGCCGTCCTGGACGCCAACCCGGTGGACATGGGCCGGCTGCGGATCACGTACACCGGCGGTCTGTCGCCGCTCGGCTCCGACCGCGGCGACGCCGGCCCGACCTTGGTCGTGGCAGTCGGGGAGACGGAACGCCGCCCCGACACCACAGCGGTGATCACCGTCCCCTGGACGCGCAACGAACGCGGCGCGGTGACCGGGCTCAAGACCACCTCGTACGCCGAGAACGTCGTCGCCCTCGCCGCCGCGCGTGAACAGGGCGCCTCCGAGGCGCTGTTCGCCAACACGGTGGGGGACCTGTGCGAGGGCACGGGCTCCAACGTCTTCGTCGTACTCGACGGCCGGCTCCACACCCCGCCCGTCTCCTCGGGCTGTCTCGCCGGCATCACCCGCGCACTGACGGTGGAGTGGACCGGAGCCCACGAGACCCGTCTGCCGTTCGACGCGCTCGACCGGGCCGAAGAGATCTTCGTGACCTCGTCACTGCGCGACGTGCAGGCCGTCCACCGCATCGACGGCCGTGAGCTGCCCGGCGCCCCTGGTCCGGTCACGGCCAAGGCCATGCGTGTCTTCGAGGAGCGCGCGGCGGCAGATCTCGATCCGTAAAACCTGATGACGTGTGCCTGTCGGATGGGTAGAACTCCCCTGATGACCACGACTCTGCGGCCGACCGGGCCGCTTCAGAAGACCGACGACGGTATGGCGTCACGCGGCTACGAGGTGTGTGACAACAGCCGTCCAGTCGGCGTGATCGAACTCGGCATGGACGGCGCCTTCGGCACCCCGGCGGGTGTGCTGCGCCGACTGTGGATCGACGAGGCGGACCGGCGCCGCGGTCGCGGCACGATCGCCGTCCTGGCAGCGGAGGAGGTCCTGCGCGGCTGGGGCTGCGGCCAGGTGGTCGCGTCCGTCCCGGCCGGGGCCGAGGGCGCGCTGCGGCTGCTGGAGACCCTGGGGCACACCGAGCGCAGCAGGAACATGCTCAAGGAGCTGGACCGGGAGCCGCCCGTCCTGCCGGCCGGACTCGTGGGCAGACGGATGGAGGAGACGGAGTACGCGCTCTGGGCGGAGCTTTCGTTCGACGGCTTCCGGCAGAGTTGGGTCGACCGGGGGCTGCCGGAGGAACAGGCTCGGGCCAAGGCCGAGTCGAGCCGCCTCCAGCTCCTGCCGGACGGCCTCGCCACGCCCGGTACCTCGATCGACGTCCTGATCCGCGACGGAGAGGTGGTCGGCCATGTGTGGGTGGGTACCCGTGGGCTGAGCTCCGGCGTGGTCGTCCCGTTCGTCTACGACGTGGAGGTGCCCGAGGAGCAGCGCGGCAAGGGCTACGGCCGCGCGCTGATGCTGCACGCCGAGCGGATCGCCGGCGACACGGGGACCGCCCTGGGCCTGCACGTCTTCGCGGGCAACGCCCCGGCGATCGGTCTCTACGAATCCCTCGGGTACGTGACCACGCACCGCAACGTCTTCAAGGCGCTGCTCTGACGGGACACCGCGGGAGAGCGGGTGTCAGACCTCGGCGAGCAGCCGGTCGGCGATCTCCTCGACGCGCTCGCGCAGTCCGTCCTGGCTCTTGCCGCCGTCGAGCCGCTCGCCGCCGATGACATACGTCGGGGTGCCGGTCACACCGATCGCCTTGCCCTCGGCCTGATCGGCGTCGACGATCAGGGTGTGCCGGCCGTCGATCAAGGCGGTGTCGAACTCCTCGTCGTCCAGGCCCAGTTGGCGGGCGACGTCCAGCAGCAGCGGTTCGCCCCGGTCGGCCAGCTCCGTGTGGCGGGCCAGTACGGCCTCCGCGTACGCCCAGCCCTGGCCCTGCTCCACCGCCTCCTCGGCCGCCTGCGCGGCGGCGAAGGCGTGCCGGTGCTTGTCCAGGGGGAAGTGCCGCAGCCGTACGTCCAGCCGGTCGCCGTAGCGCGCCCGCAGTGCGCGCAGGTCGGCCAGCGCGGTGTGGCAGTCGGCGCACTGGAGCTCGCACCAGACGTCGAGGACGACGGGGCCCGCGGTGAGGGAGTCACTCATGAGGCCAGTCTTCCAGGTCCCCGGACCCCCTTCCGACCGGGACCTGGGGAGGAGACGAACCCCGGAGATCTCCCTGAGGTCCCTCCGGACCGTGGCCCCTACCCCGCCGGGAGGTGCAGGATGGAAGCGTCGACATGTCGGCCTGCACCGGCACGCGCGACGAGAAACGCCCTTACCGACGACGGCGCCAAGCCTGGAGGACCGGATGATTGCCGAGACCATTTGTTCCGCGGTGTCCGCTGCCGGGCTCGGCATCGCGGCGATCACCGCCTACCGCAAGCGCTTCCTGGCGGCAACCAGGATCGCCGCGTACTCGCTGGTGCCGGTCGCGCTCGTGATGACCGGAGTCGTCCAGTGGCTCGCCGACAAGGCGTTCAGCCCGACCGCGTGGGTGGGTGTCGGACTGCTCGGAGTCTCCTGGCTGCTCTTCATGACGACACGGATGGTGGAGCGGCGCGCGGGCGTCGGCAGCCGTAAGGAACGCAGGGCTGCGAACAAGGCGGCGCAGCGCGACGCGGTGGCGCCGGCCGCCTCCGCGCCCTCGCTCGGCTCGTCCGCGGCCCCCGCGGCGCAGCCGAAGGCGGCCAAGTCGAAGAAGCCCGCGGCCGACTCCGGCGACGATTTCAGTGATGTCGAGGCCATTCTCAAGAAGCACGGCATCTGACCGGGGAGGCTCCCGGAGCCCGGTCCGTCTCAGGGGGTGGACGTTTGCCGGGAATCTGACGAACTGGCCCCGCCGGGACGCGTGTTGGTTGTTCGGCGGACCGTGGCCTGCGTCATGATCACCCCGAGATGCTCGATACCTCACGGGGCCCAAATCCCGCACCCACCGAAGAGCCGCGCGGTTGTCTGTTCGCGCTCTCCCAGCCGCCCTTGATGATCTTCCTGGCGGTGATCGGCACCCTGCTGCTGATGGCGGCGGTCCACGATCTGTTCCTCCTGTGACGCTCAGCCGGCCGCTTCCTTGCGGCGTGCCCGGTAGGCGGCCACGTGCAGCCTGTTTCCGCAGGTCCGGCTGTCGCAGTAACGGCGGGAGCGGTTGCGCGACAGGTCGACGAAGGCGTGCCCGCAGTCCGGCGCCTCGCAGCGCCGCAGCCGTTCCTGTTCGCCCGCCACCACGATGAACGCCAGCGCCATGCCGCAGTCGGCGGCGAGGTGGTCGGCCACCGACGCGTCCGGGGCGAAGTAGTGCACGTGCCAGTCGTAGCCGTCGTGATCCGTCAGCTGCGGGGTCGTGCCGGCGGCGGCGACCAGCCGGTTGATCAGATCGGAGGCCTCACGGGGACCGGACGCGGCGAACACGTCGGCGAGGTGCGTACGTACCTCCTGTACGGCCCGCAGATCGCGGGGGCCGAGTTCTCCCACGCCGCTCACGCGGTGGGTCCGTGCGAAGCCGTACAGGGCCTCGACATCGGCGAGCCCGTCCGTGCCGTCGGGCTCGGCGATCGTGTTCACGAGACTGACGACGGTCTCAAGGGCGTTGCGGGTGTCGTGGGGGATCTGCACGATTGGCTCCCTGGCCTGCTGCGGACCGGTGCCCGCCGGGTTCCGCAGATCCTAGGGGGTGTCTCGCGGATCCTGCCGGGCTCGCGGTCCCTGGCACACGCGCTCGCCGCGTTGTCGCCGGTCGCCGACGCTCCGCGTTGTCGCACGGCGACGCCGTCGTCGCGGTGGTTCCGCGGCGACGGCGTCGCTGTCCGCCGTATGTGGTTGTCCGCACGGCGCCGTCTCCCCGAGTCGGACGACGCCGAGCAGTTCTCGGCCTGGCTCAGCTGTCGGCCAGGATGTGGGAAAGCTCTGTGTCGAGGTCGAAGTGGCGATGCTCGGTACCGGGTGGCACCGCGGCGTCGGTTCGCTTGAGGAAGGATTCCAGGGCTCGCGCCGGGGCCTCCAGCAGGGCTTCTCCCTCCGGAGAGCTGAGGGCGATGCAGACGACGCCTTGGCCCTGGCTGCGGGAGGGCCATACTCGGACGTCGCCGGTGCCGGTGGGCCTGTGCAGCCCCTCGGCCAGAAGGTCGCGGGCGAACACCCACTCGACCGTCTCCTCGGCTCCGGTGTGGAAGGTGGCGTGCACGGCATAAGGATCGGCCGTGTCATACCGCAGGCCCGCGGGTACAGGCAGTGAGGACTCGCTCGATACAACGAGGCGCAGGTGCAGCTCGCAGCTGACCGTGGTGTTCATAAGCGCCAGGGCCTTTCGCTCAGTGTGCGCTCGGGGATTCGCACGTCGGCGAAATCGACATGCCACCTACGGTGTCGTTGTAAACCCCTCTGTCTGTTTTGTGATCCTTCAGGTAGCTCGTACAGCGGTGTGTAACTTCGACTTATGCCGCCATTCCGGTGACGACTCGGCGTCGGGTAGGTTGGGTGTCATGCATGCGGAGAGTGACGAGCGGGGGGCTGTCGTCGTACCGACGGCAGAGAAATCCGCTGGAGAATTGACGGCTGAGCTGGCGGAGCGTGAGCTCGGCTCACGCGCTCCGGGCTTTATCAAGAGTTCGAAGACGCTTCATGTGAGCTGGCAGGTCGGGGTATTCGTCGTAGGGCTCGCGGTGGTTGTGGCGGGTGCGGCGATGCTGGTGCTGCCCGGTCCCGGCTGGCTGGTGATCTTCGGCGGTATGGCGATCTGGGCGACCGAATTCGTCTGGGCACAACTGGTGCTCCGGTGGACGCGACGCAAGGTCACCGAAGCGGCGCAGAAAGCGCTCGATCCCAAGGTGCGGCGGCGCAACATCATCCTCACCACGGTCGGTCTGGTGATCATCGCGGTGCTGGTCGGCATTTACCTCTGGAAGTTCGGATTGGCCATGCCGTGGAAGATCGACGAGTGACCGGGGGAGCGGTCCGGAGGGGCAACTGACATGGGGTAATGTTTGCCCCGCGTCCGGGCGATTAGCTCAGTGGGAGAGCGCTTCGTTCACACCGAAGAGGTCACTGGTTCGAACCCAGTATCGCCCACCCGGAATCGATGCCCCGGAGACTTCACCGTCTCCGGGGCATCGGTCGTTTCCGGTATGTGAATACCGGGCGCCGGCCCGTCAGCACATCCGGCCCAGGGACTCCCGGAGCCGTCTGGCGTCGTTGAGGTGCCGTTCGTAGGTCGCGCCCACCGCCAGGAGCAGCAGCCCGGCGAGCGCGGGCGGCAGCCAGCGCGGCAGGGCGCCCACGACCTGGACGATGTACGGCGCCAGCTCGTGCAGCGTGTCCAGCGCGAGCACGGTGCCACCGAGGACCAGCAGCGCCTGGAGCCGCAGCCGGGCGCCGACGAGTGTGACGGCGAGCGCGGCGATCCCGAGCGCCAGCGGGCGCAGCCAGTGAGTGTCGCCCCAGGCGGCGGCGAGGCTCGGCAGGAGCGTCGCCGCGAGGCCGGGGCCGTACGCCGTCCAGGACGACGCCTCGGGGTCGCCTCGGCGCCGCAGGACACCCACCACGAGCGCGGGGACGGTCACCGGCAGGGTGTACGCCTCCGGGGTGGCCACGTCGGACGCGTACAGCCGCACCCAGGTCGCCAGGACGAACAGCGCCGCAGCGAGATACCCGGCCGCCGGGCGGCGGTCCGGGCGCAGCGCGGTGCCCGCCGCGACGACCGCGCACAGAGCGAGTACGAGGGCGACTGTCTGCGGGCTGCCCGCGGCGAGGCCGAGGGCGAGCAGACCGGCTCCGGCCGCCGTCAGTTCCGTCGGCAGGGCCACGGGGTGGCGGCGCAGACGCGCGCCGAGCAGCGCGCCGGCGGCGGGTACGGCGAGGACGATGAGGGCGACGTGCTCGCGCGCCAGTCCGGCGGACGCGCAGAGCGCGCAGAGCAGGGCGACGGCCGTCACGACGGCGAGACAGGCCAGGACGGTCTGGAAGGACCGGGCCAGGAAGGCGGCCCGCGCCGCCGGGGTGGCTTCCGTGTCGTCGCCGGTCCCGGTGCCGGTCACGGCGGCGTTCAGGACCACCGCGGCGCCGCAGAACAGGGCGAGCAGCACCCCGAGGGTGACGAGCGTGGTCGTCTCGGTGGCCAGGGACAGCGGCGAGACACCGGCCGCGCCTGCCAATGCGCAGACCAGTGCCGTCGTCGAGACCGCCGGCAGCACCGCGGGATCGGGCCGTCGCGGTGCGCTCGGCAGGTGCGCGTACACCGCGAGGGCCAGCGTGCCCGCCGTGGTGACGAGGCCCGTCGCCACGGCCGTCGCGTACCCGAGGTCCAGCGCGGCCGGAAGGACCAGCACGGCGGCCCAGCCCAGGGCCGTGGCACCGGACAGCGCGGCGGGTCGCCAGGAGGCGGGGAGCCTGCCGTACGCGAGTGCGAGGAGCCCGGCGGCGATCAGCAGCACGAGAGGCGCCGTGGCCATCGCCGACCAACCCGGATCGGTCCCGGTCGCCTCCCGCGCGCTGCCGGGCGCCCCCGACCAGATGTCGTCCACCTGGGACACCGGACCGAGCAGCGTCACGGTCACCGAGGGCAGCGTCCACAGGACGGCCACGGTCACGACGGACCCGGCGGCGGTGCACAGCCCGCGCACCGCCGCGCGGGGCAGCGGAGCCCGTACGGCCGTCAACAGGGCCGCGCCGCACAGCAGATACCCGACGACGGCCCAGCTGAGGGGCACCGAGGGGCGCAGCACGCCGCCGGTCGCGACGGTCGCGGCCAGACCGGCCACCAGGGCGCCGGCGAACGCGACGTCGGGGACGCGGACCGCCACGAAGAGAGCGACACCGGCCCCGGCGAGCAACAGCGCGCCGGGGCGGGCGGCGTCGAGCGGGGAGCCGGCGGTCACCGAGAGCCCGCCGGCGATCAGCAGCGCCCAGCCGCCGGCCACCCAGGCGGTCACACCCGCGACGGACCGGGCCGGCTCCGGCTTGGTCCACAGCGCGACCGCGATGTCCCCGGCGGCGGTCGCCAGCAGCGCCCACGCGAACGTCACCTGGCTCGCACCGGCCGCCAGCGCCCAGAGCGGCAGCGGGAGTTGGGCGGTGAGGACGGCGGCGGGCAGGGGCGTACGGAGCCGGTCGAGGAGCAGCCCGTACGCGGCCCAGCCGGCGGCCAGGACGGCGCACACGGCGGCCGTGTAGCCGAGCGGGTCCGTGTCCGGGAGCGCGACCCGGTGCAGGGCGTAGGCGTCGAGGACCGTCAGCACCAGAGCCAGCGCGCCGACGGCCTCGGCGGTGGAGGTGAGCGCGCGGCGCAGCAGCAGGGCGGGCGCGGCGAGCGCGGCGGCGGTGACGCTGCCCAGCACGAGCGACCGGCCGCCGATGCCCATGGAGCCCCAGCTGACCACGGTGAAGGCGATCGCCGCGATGGTCAGCAGCACACCGCCCAGCGCCAGCAGGGCGTTCTGCACGCTCGGCGGGGACGTCTCGGGCGCGCGGGCGGCGGGCCATGCCGCCGGTGCGCGCGGTGGCTGCGGCGGTTGCGGTGCCACCGGCCGCTGCGGTGTCAGCAGCGCCAGCAGATAGGACCTGCGGGCGAGCAACTGCGCTCGGCGCGCGTCGATTCGGGCCAGCTCACGATCGAGGACCGCGAGCTCCTCGGCCGGACGCGGAACGTTCTCCATGGTCTCGGAGTGTGGTCCGTGCCACAGCACGGGCCATCGGCTCTCGTACTCAGATACGCGTGTGAGTACGTGCGCGGGAGCAGACTTGGGCCATGGACAGGAATCACTACCGCTTCCGCAGTGTCTGGGAACTCGACGCCGACCCGGACGTCGTGTTCGGTGTGCTGGAGCGGGCCGGTGAGTACCCCGACTGGTGGCCCCAGGTCCGGGAGGTCACCCCGGTCGACGAGCGCACCGGGACCGCGCGGTTCCGGTCGGTGATTCCGTACGACCTCCACGTCCGCGCCCGCGAGAGCAGGAACGACCCGCGCGCCCGCGTCCTGGAGATCGAGATGACCGGCGACCTCCAGGGCTGGGCGCGGTGGACCTTGAGCGCCCGGGGCGGTGGCACGAGCGCCCTGTACGAGCAGGAGGTCGACGTCAACAAGCCGCTCCTGCGGCGGCTCGCAGTGGCCGGGCGCCCCTTCTTCCTCGCCAATCACGCGCTGATGATGCGGTCCGGGCGGCGGGGGCTGCGGAAGGTGCTCGCACGGCGTCATACGGTTTGAACGAAACCCGCCGAGACCTGTATGGTTCAGTCCGTTCCCGGGCGATTAGCTCAGTGGGAGAGCGCTTCGTTCACAC
The DNA here is from genome assembly GCF_042725135.1 of Streptomyces sp. NPDC060366. NCBI lineage: Bacteria > Bacillati > Actinomycetota > Actinomycetes > Kitasatosporales > Streptomycetaceae > Streptomyces > Streptomyces sp. NPDC060366. The sequence goes on from NZ_JBHXDC010000007.1 coordinate 293,737, forward strand.
CGAAGAGGTCACTGGTTCGAACCCAGTATCGCCCACCGGGAAAGGCCGGTCCGTCGATGACGGACCGGCCTCGCCGTTCTCCGGGCCGAGCCGCCGCCCAAGGCCGCCGGGCGGCTGACTGTCAGGCCACCGCGGGTATTTGAGGTCGCAGCGGCCACGCCGGATCCGGCGTGGTCCGTGGGCCGCCGCGGGCGAACCACTCCTGTTGGCCGCGTGCCTGCGCCGCGTGCCAGACCGCCTGCCGCGCGTGCAACTGGGCCACGGTGAGCTGCTGTGTCGTGGTGGCGAACCGGCGCCCCACCGAGCGCACCACTTCGAGCGCCGCCACCGCGTCGGCCACCGCGTCGTGCTCGCCGTCCAGCACCACCCCGTACAGCGAACAGAGATCGACGAGTTGCCGCCGGCCCTTGCGCGCGGGATCGAGATGCCGGTCCAGCACACTCGGATCCAGCACGCACAGCGGTGCGTTCTCCAGATAACGGGCCATGGACGAGTTGCGGTGGCGCCCCATCTCACGGTCCAGGACCGTCAGACAGAACGGCGCGTTCATCACCACCAGCGGCCGGCCCGCCGCGCACTGCTCGGCCAGCGCCCGGCCGGCCTCCTCGATCACCGGCGCCGGCCAGCGGCCCGAGCGCTGCACCAACGCGTCGGTGAGACCGTGCAGTTCGGTCGCCTCGACCGGCACCGGGACACCCGGATTGACCAGCCAGCGGGTGACCCGGGCGCGGGCGCCCGAGATGTCCTGGACGACGAGGGCGGCCGACACGATCCGGTCCTCCTCGGCGTCGATGCCTGTCGTCTCGATGTCGAAGGCGGCCAGGGGGCCCTCGTACCAGTGCGTCATGCGAACTCCTCACGCACGCTCGGCAGATGGCATCAGGCCGACTGCCCGAATCGGTGATACCCGCGCCCTTTGCGCCGTACGCCGGAGATGACGGCACAATTGAACCGTTTAGCGGGTGGCCCCTCCGGCTCGGTACGATTCCCGACGCGTACGGATACGAGCCTGCGCGCCCCGCCAGTGAAGGAGAGACCGGTGTCAGATGTCCGCGTGACCATCGAACGCGATTCCGAGCGGGAAGAGCGCGTGGTGACGACGGGCACTACGGCGGCCGACCTCTTCCCCGGCGAGCGCACCGTGATCGCCGCCCGGGTGGGCGGCGAGCTGAGGGACCTCAGCCACGAGGTCGCCGACGGCGAGAGCGTCCAGCCCGTTGAGATGTCCTCCGAGGACGGCCTGAACATCCTGCGCCACTCCACCGCGCACGTCATGGCGCAGGCCGTGCAGGAGCTGTTCCCCGAGGCCAAGCTGGGTATCGGTCCGCCGATCAAGGACGGTTTCTACTACGACTTCGACGTCGCCGAGCCCTTCACCCCCGACGACATCAAGCGCGTCGAGAAGAAGATGCAGGAGATCCAGAAGCGCGGCCAGCGGTTCTCCCGGCGGGTCACCACCGACGAGGACGCGCGGATCGAGCTGGCCGACGAGCCCTACAAGATCGAGCTGATCGGGCTCAAGGGCAAGGCGGCCGACGCCGCCGAAGGCGCCTCGGCCGAGGTCGGCGGCGGTGAGCTGACCATCTACGACAACCTCGACGCCAAGACCGGCGAGCTGTGCTGGAAGGACCTGTGCCGCGGCCCGCACCTGCCCACCACCCGCAACATCCCGGCCTTCAAGCTGATGCGCTCCGCCGCCGCCTACTGGCGCGGCAGCGAGAAGAACCCCCAGCTCCAGCGGATCTACGGCACCGCCTGGCCGTCCAAGGACGAGCTGAAGGCCCACCTCGACTTCCTCGCCGAGGCCGAGCGCCGTGACCACCGCAGGCTGGGCAGCGAGCTGGACCTGTTCTCCTTCCCCGACGAGCTGGGCTCCGGTCTCGCGGTCTTCCACCCCAAGGGCGGGGTCATCCGTAAGGAGATGGAGCAGTACTCGCGCCACCGCCACGAGGTGTCCGGGTACGAGTTCGTCAACACCCCGCACATCTCCAAGAAGAAGCTCTTCGAGACCTCGGGGCACCTGCCGCACTACGCGGAGGGCATGTTCCCGCCCATGGAGTTCGACGGCCAGGACTACTACCTCAAGGCCATGAACTGCCCGATGCACAACCTGATCTTCAAGGCGCGCGGGCGGTCCTACCGCGAGCTGCCGCTGCGTCTCTTCGAGTTCGGCACGGTCTACCGCTACGAGAAGTCCGGCGTCGTGCACGGCCTCACCCGCTCGCGCGGCTTCACCCAGGACGACGCGCACATCTACTGCACCAAGGAGGAGATGGCGCAGGAGCTGGACTCCCTGCTCACCTTCGTGCTGGAACTGCTGCGGGACTACGGCCTGTCCGACTTCGAGCTGGAGCTGTCCACCCGCGACCCGGAGTCCGACAAGTTCATGGGCGAGGACGCGGAGTGGGAGGAGGCCACCGCGGCGCTCCAGGAGGCCGCCGACAAGCAGGGGCTGCCGCTGGTCCCGGACCCGGGCGGCGCCGCGTACTACGGACCCAAGATCTCCGTACAGGCCAAGGACGCCATCGGCCGGTCCTGGCAGATGTCCACCATCCAGGTCGACTTCCAGCAGCCGAAGCGGTTCGAGCTGGAGTACACCGCGCCGGACGGCTCCAAGCAGCAGCCCGTCATGATCCACCGCGCGCTGTTCGGCTCGATCGAGCGCTTCTTCGCCGTGCTCCTGGAGCACTACGCGGGCGCGTTCCCGGCCTGGCTGGCGCCCGTCCAGGCGGTCGGCATCCCGATCGGCGACGCGCACGTGCCCTACCTCCAGGAGTTCGCCGCACGGGCGAAGGCCAAGGGGCTGCGGGTCGAGGTGGACGCGTCCGCCGACCGGATGCAGAAGAAGATCCGCAACCACCAGAAGGCCAAGACACCCTTCATGATCATCGCTGGTGACGAGGACGTCGCCAACGGCGCGGTGTCCTTCCGCTACCGGGACGGCACGCAGAAGAACGGCATCCCCGCCGACGAGGCCCTGGCCGAGCTGCTGGACGTCGTGGAGCGCCGCGTACAGGTCTGAGGCGTCTCGTACGGCCCCGGAGAGGCGTCAGCCTCCCGGGGGCCGTACGTCTTCCGGCGGGGGCGGTACGTCGTCCGGAGGCGGGCTTCCCCGCTCCGCCCTGCTCGCCCGGTCCTCCCGGCCGAAGACCTGGATCAGCCACGAGGAGAACGAACCGGTCACCGCGCCGAGCAGCGCCACACCGCAGACCATCAGGAAGACCGCGAACACCCGGCCCAGCGATGTCACCGGGGTGACGTCGCCGTACCCCACCGTGGTGATCGCCGAGCAGGCCCACCACACCGAGTCCCCGAAGGTCCGGATGGTGGCCCCCGGCGCGCCGCGCTCCTGCTGGTAGACCGCGAGCGCCGCGGCGAAGCTCAGCAGGGCGGCCGTCACCGCCGCGTACGCCATCACCCGCCCGTACAGGCTCAGCCGGGGCTGGTCACGGCGGCGCTGGAGCGCCACGTACGTGTTGACGATCCGCACCGGGCGCAGCAGGGGCAGCAGCAGGACGATCGTGTCCAGCCAGTGCTTCGTGACGAAGTGCGCCCCCTGGCCGCTCAGGACCAGACGTACCGCGTAGTCCACCGCGAACAGCGCCCAGATGGTGAAGAGCACGGACAGCGCCACGTCGCGCACGACGGGGTCGCTGCTCTGGTTCAGCACGCACACCGCGTAACAGGCGAGGAAGAGCGGCGAGCCGACGAGCATCGGCAGTTCGGCGCCCCGCTCCCAGTCGTGCAGCCGCTCGGTTCGGTTCCGGACACGCATCGCGTCAGCATGGCGGGGGCGTGGGCGGGCGGGCCCGGCGACACGCTTCACCGGGCCGAAGTCATATGCTTCACAGCATGACGAGCGAGCCGGAACAGCAGATCGGAGTGGGTACCCAGGACGCGTTCCAGCGCCTGTGGACGCCCCACCGGATGGCCTACATCCAGGGCGAGAACAAGCCCACCGGTCCGAACGCGGACGACGGCTGTCCCTTCTGCTCCATCCCGCGCAAGTCCGACGAGGACGGGCTCGTCATCGCCCGCGGCGAGTCGGTCTACGCGGTGCTGAACCTTTACCCGTACAACGGCGGCCACCTCATGGTCGTACCGTTCCGGCACGTCGCCGACTACACGGAGCTGGACGCGGCCGAGACCGTCGAACTGGCCGCGTTCACCAAGCGGGCGATGACCGCGCTGCGTACGGCGTCCGGGGCGCACGGCTTCAACATCGGCATGAACCAGGGCACCGTGGCGGGGGCGGGCATCGCCGCCCATCTGCACCAGCACGTCGTGCCGCGCTGGGGCGGCGACGCCAACTTCATGCCCGTCGTCGCGCACACGAAGGTGCTGCCCCAACTGCTCGCCGACACACGGGTGATGCTGGCGGACGCCTGGCCGGTGGCGTAGCGCTCGCTGCCGCCCTAGGCCCTGTCTTCAAAGTCCCGCCTGGCCCGCGACGCCTGGCACGGCACCTCGCCGCGTTGTCGGAGTCGGCCAAGTACGGCCGGTCCATCCACAAGGCCGATCCTCCGCCTTGCGATGCACCGCACCAGCCGCCGCGGGCCCCGCCCTGCGGGCGGACGGCGCTACTTCGAAGACACGACCTACGCGTCGTACACGTCGACCTTCCTGGGTGACGGGTCCTGGACCGCGCCGCTGAGGGACGAGGAGCGGCTGCCGAAGCGCTCGGTGTCCACGCCGTTGTCGTTCAGCACCCGCAGCGCCGCCGCGTGCGCCACCCGCAGCACCGGCGTGGCCGCGCGCATCGCGTCGTCGGCCATGAAGCGGTGGCGCCAGGGCTTGTCCGCCCAGGCGTGCCGCAGGCCGAAGGGCTCGGGCAACGACAGCTTCCCGCCGAGGAAGTCGAGGATCGGCGGATACCAGGTGAAGGGGGCGCGGACCGCGAGCCTCACCGCCTCCTTCGGCTCCACCAGCGGCAGACTGTGCGTCGTGGTCTCCCAGAACCTGACCGTCTTGGGCTTGGTGACCGTCTTCGGCGACGGCTTCGAGAAGAAGAGGGGATTCACCGGCCCCAGCGCGTGACCCGTCACCTCGATACGCAGTGTTTCGTGCAGGACCGTCACCGTGATCATCATGGTGATGATCAACTGGCCGTCCCAGAGGACGAACTGCACACCCAGATAGTGCCGGTCACCGGCGCCGAACTGCTGGTGGTTGCAGATCCGCTGTATCTCGTGCGGTTTGACCTGGTACGCCTCGACGTCCTGCCCCTCCGGCCTGCTGACCGATCCGGCGTTCTCGTCGACCGGCCGTACGATCCAGTGCTTGACCTCGGGCTTGGGGAAACCACCGGAGTTGAGAGGGCCGCGCTCCAGCATCTTCAGCTGGTCGTGCATCGCCCTTATGACGTCGTAGCTGCGGAACTGGTGGATCTCCTTGCCGGCCTCCTTGGGAACCAGCTCCTCCGCGAGTGTCCAGTTGCCCCACCGGGTACCCATGCCCAATATCCCCTTGGGGCCCGCGTAGAAGACCGCGTTGGAACGCTGCTCGGCGGTCAGCTTCTCCAGCCCGCTGCGCAGCTCTTCCCGCGCCGTCTCGTCGGGATGCCCCGGCACCGCCTCGGGCACCTTGGCGCCGAGACCGCCACCCGCCAGGAGATCGGTCCAGCGGGCGCGCAGGTCCTTCGCCGTCGTCTCGCAGATCCGCTTGGCGAGCAGCCAGCCGATGACTGGCGCGATGATCACACCGCGCAGATACCAGCCGAGGAACCCCGTGAACGGCAGCGCCACCAGGAAGACCACCGCCAGCGCCGCCACGCCGAGCAGCAGGGCGCCGCCGATGGCGCCCGCCTTCTTGTCCTTCGAACCCGCCAGCGTCCTGCGCAACTGGAAGACACCGATCCACAGCAGCGTCCCCGGCAGGAACAGCAGCCCGAACAGGACGGTCACGATGGTGAGCCGGGTGTCGCGCTCCTTACGGATGCGGGACGCCGCCAGCGCGTGCTCGACCACCGTCTGCGGCTCAGTACCGAAGGACTGAATGAGCGCGGCACGGCCGCCGCCCAGCATCCGGGTCTGCACCGCGCGGGAGAACGCCTCCCCCAGATTCGGCTCGAACAGCGACACCTTGCCCTTCTTCACCTCGGACTTGTGCCACTCGCTGTTCGCCTTGAGGATCTCCTCCACCGGGCTGTCCCGGTACGCCGCCGACGCCAGGGCGTGCGTCGCCGCCGTCTGACCCGCCGACCCCTGAAGTGGAACCTGAGCCCCAGGAGAGAAATCGAATCCGTCCGACACTGTCCGCCCCCATCGCCGCGAGCATCCGCTGCTGCGCCCTTTTCCCAACTACCGTGCCCCGCACACCTGCTGAGCTGGGGCGCATCACAGCGTAACCGGGGCACACGCTCCGCGTCAGGGAGAAACCGGACCGGGCGCCGCACCGTCTTGTCGGCGTCCCACCGGCTCAGGCCCCCACGGCGGCTCCGGCGCTCTCGCGGAACCGGTCGGCCAGGTGCGGCGGCATCGCCTCGTGCCGGGCGTACGAGCGGCTGAACCCTCCCGTGCCGTGCGACACCGACCGCAGATCGATCGCGTACCGGCCGATCTCGATCTCCGGCACCTCGGCCCGTACGACCGTCCGTCCCTGCCCGGCCTGATCGGTGCCGACCACCCGGCCGCGCCGCCCCGACAGGTCGCTCATCACGGGGCCCACGTACTCGTCGGGGACCACCACCTCCACCACGGCGACCGGTTCGAGCAGTTCGATACGGGCGTCGGCGGACGCCTCGCGCAGCGCCAGCGCTCCCGCCGTCTGGAAAGCGGCGTCAGAGGAGTCCACGGAGTGCGACTTGCCGTCGACCAGCGTCACCCGCACGTCGACCAGCGGATGCCCGGCGGCGACACCGCGCGCGGCCTGCGCCCGCACGCCCTTCTCCACGGAGGCGACGAACTGCCGGGGTACCGCGCCGCCCACGACCTTGTCGACGAACTCGACGCCGGAGCCGACGGGCAGCGGATCGACCTCGATCTCGCAGATCGCGAACTGACCGTGTCCGCCGGACTGTTTGACGTGCCGGCCGCGCCCCGCCGCCCGCTCGCCGAAGGTCTCACGCAGCGACACCTTGTGCGGTACGACATCCACCTGGACGCCGTAGCGGCTGCGCAGCCGCTCCAGAGCCACCTCCATGTGCGCCTCGCCGAGACACCACAGGACGACCTGGCGGGTGGCCTGATTCTGCTCCAGCCGCATCGTCGGATCCTCGGCGGCCAGCCGCGCGAGCCCCTGCGACAGCTTGTCCTCGTCCGAGGTGCTGTGCGCCTCCACGGCGAGCGGCAGCAGCGGGTCGGGCATGGCCCAGGGCCGCATCAGCAGCGGATCTTCCTTGGCGGAGAGCGTGTCCCCGGTCTCGGCGCACGACAGCTTCGCCACACACGCCAGATCGCCCGCGATACAACTGCCCAGCGCCCGCTGCTGCTTGCCGAAGGGCGCCGACAGCGCCCCGATCCGTATCTCCACGTCGTGGTCCTCGTGGCCCCGGTCGGCGAGACCGTGCCCGGAGACGTGCACCGTCTCGTCGGGCCGCAGGGTGCCGGAGAAGACCCGGACGAGGGAGAGCCGGCCGACGTACGGGTCCGACGCCGTCTTCACCACCTCGGCGACCAGTGGACCGCGCGGGTCGCAGCGCGGGCGCGGGCGCGCCGAGCCGTGCGGGGTGGTCACCTCCGGGGCCGGGCGCTCCAGCGGGGTGGGGAAACCACCGGTGATCAGTTCGAGCAGCTCGACCGTGCCGAGGCCCTGGCGGGCCCCGTCGGCGGCGGGCGCCGCGGCGAGGACGGGATGGAAGACACCGCGGGCGACGGCCTTCTCCAGATCGTCCACGAGGGTCCGCTCGTCGACCTCGCCGCCGCCCAGATAGTGCTCCATGAGGGTCTCGTCCTCGCTCTCCGCGATGATCCCCTCGATCAGCCGGTCGCGGGCCCCGTCGATGAGCGGCAGCCGGTCGGGATCGGGCGCCAGCTCCTGGCGGGTGCCGGACGAGTAGTCGTAGATCCTCCGTGAGAGCAGCCCGGTGAGCCCGGTGACCGGCGCGTGCCCGTCGGGGCCCTCGGCGCCGTACACCGGCTGGTAGAGCGGCAGGACGGCGTCGGGGTCGTCGCCGCCGAAGATCCGGCCGCAGACCCGTGTCAGCTCGTCGAAGCCGACGCGGGCGGTCTCCAGATGCGTCACGACGATCGCGCGCGGCATGCCGACGGCGGCGCACTCCTCCCACACCGCGCGGGTGGCGCCGGCCACCGCCTCCGCCTCCTGGGCGGCCGAGACGACGAAGAGGGCCGCGTCCGCCGCGCGCAGACCGGCCCTCAGCTCCCCGACGAAGTCCGCGTAGCCGGGGGTGTCCAGCAGATTGATCTTGAACCCGTCCCACTCCAGTGGGACGAGGGACAGTTGTACGGAACGTTGCTGCCGGTGCTCGATCTCGTCGTAGTCCGAGACGGTGCCGCCGTCCTCCACACGGCCCGCCCGCGTGAGCGCCCCGGCGGTCAGCGCCAGGGCCTCCACGAGAGTCGTCTTGCCGGATCCGCTGTGGCCGACCAGCACCACGTTCCGTACGGAGGAGGGCTGGTCGACCGTCGTCGCCCTGCCGGCGGCCCCGGGATGTCCGTTCGCCTTGTCGCCCATGATCATGCCTCCCGATCGATCGCACGGTGAGGAGCAGGGCGCGGGCGACGGGAGCCGCGCGGCGGCTCCGGCGGCGCCCACGGTGGTCCTTCGAGCTTTCCACTCGCGTCGGCCCGCGTCCATACGTGGGGCGCGAGGGCGCGGGGACGGTGATCGAGGACGGGCGGGACCCGCGAGCCGCCCGACCCGGACCATGATCCCTGGGCCCGCGGTACCGGTTGGGCGCCCCGGCGGTGGCGGCAGTCGGGGCTGGCTACGATGGGCCAGCCGGTGGCCGATGGGGCGGCCGGCCCACCGACCGTCGGGAAGGCCATGCTGAACAAGTACGCGCGTGCATTCTTTACGCGTGTCCTCACCCCGTTCGCCGCGTTTCTGCTCCGCCGGGGGGTGAGTCCCGACGCTGTGACGCTCATCGGTACGGCGGGAGTGATGGCCGGCGCGCTGTTCTTCTTCCCCCGCGGAGAGTTCTTCTGGGGCACCATCGTCATCACGCTCTTCGTCTTCTCCGACCTCGTCGACGGCAACATGGCGCGGCAGGCCGGGATCTCCAGCCGGTGGGGAGCCTTCCTGGACTCCACGCTCGACCGGGTCGCCGACGGCGCGGTCTTCGGCGGATTCGCGCTCTGGTACGCGGGGACCGGCGACAACAACGTGCTGTGCGCCGTGTCGATCTTCTGCCTGGCGAGCGGCCAGGTCGTCTCGTACACGAAGGCCCGGGGCGAGTCCATCGGACTGCCCGTGGCGGTCAACGGACTCATCGAGCGCGCCGAGCGGCTGGTCATCTCGCTGGTGGCGGCGGGTCTCGCGGGGCTCCACGCGTTCGGCGTGCCCGGTATCGACATCCTCCTGCCGATCGCGCTGTGGGTGGTGGCCGTGGGCAGTCTGGTGACACTCGGACAGCGCGTCGTGACGGTGCGGCGAGAGTCCGCCGAGGCGGACGCCGCCAGCGCGAGCGAGGCCGCCTCATGAGCGGCGCGCAGGACCGGATCGCCGACGCGCTGTACGGGCTCGGCTGGAGCACCGTCAAGAAGCTCCCCGAACCGGCGGCCAACGCACTCGGCAGGACCATCGCCGACACCGTGTGGAAGCGGCGCGGCACCAATGTGCTGCGGCTCGAATCGAATCTGGCCCGAGTGGAGCCGGACGCGGGCCCCGAGCGCCTGGCTGAGCTGTCGAAGGCCGGGATGCGCTCGTACATGCGCTACTGGATGGAGTCGTTCCGGCTGCCCGTCTGGAGCGCGGAGCGGGTACGGGACAGCGTCGAGATCAAGGACATCCATCTCCTCAACGAGGGCCTGGAGAGCGGGCGGGGCGTCGTCCTCGCCCTGCCGCACCTCGCCAACTGGGATCTGGCGGGGGCCTGGCTGACCCGGGGGATGGGCGTTCCCTTCACGACCGTCGTGGAACGGCTGAAACCCGAATCACTCTTCGACCGCTTCGTCGAATACCGCGAGAGTCTCGGTATGGAGGTGCTGCCGCACACCGGCGGCAGCGCCTTCGGGACGCTCGCCAGGCGACTGCGGGCCGGTGGCCTGGTATGTCTGGTCGCCGACCGCGATCTGTCCGCCTCGGGCGTCGAGGTGACGTTCTTCGGCGAGAAGACACGGATGCCGGCCGGGCCCGCGATGCTGGCGCAGCAGACCGGGGCGCTGCTGTTCCCTGTGACGCTCAACTTCGACGGTCCCAAGCTCATGCGGGGGCGGGTGTATCCGGCCGTCGAGGTACCGGAGACAGGCAAACGCGCCGAGAAGTCGTCTGTGATGACACAGGCCCTGGCGGACAAGTTCGCCGTCGGCATCGCCGAGCACCCGGAGGACTGGCACATGCTGCAACGACTGTGGCTCGCGGACCTCGAACCACGTACCGGCGACAGCGCCGGAGAAGCGGGCAGCGCCGAAGGCGCCGGGAGCACCGAGCGTGCCGGGGGGACCGGGTGAAGATCGGCATCGTCTGCCCGTACTCCTGGGACGTACCGGGCGGCGTGCAGTTCCACATCAGGGATCTCGCGGACCATCTGATCCGCCTCGGCCACGAGGTCTCGGTACTCGCGCCCGCCGACGACGACACACCGCTCCCGCCCTTCGTGGTGTCCGCAGGGCGGGCCGTACCCGTCCCGTACAACGGCTCCGTCGCCCGCCTGAACTTCGGCTTCCTGGCGGCGGCCCGCGTACGGCGCTGGCTGCACGACGGCACCTTCGACGTCATCCACATCCACGAACCCACGGCGCCCTCGCTCGGACTGCTCGCCTGCTGGGCGGCGCAGGGGCCGATCGTCGCGACGTTCCACACCTCGAACCCGCGCTCGCGCGTGATGCTCGCCGCGTACCCGATCCTCCAGCCGGCGCTGGAGAAGATAAGCGCACGGATCGCCGTCAGCGAGTACGCGCGGCGCACGCTGGTCGAGCACCTGGGCGGCGACGCGGTCGTCATCCCCAACGGTGTCGACGTCGGCTTCTTCGCGAAGGCCGAGGTCAATCCGGAGTGGCAGGGCGGCACGATCGGCTTCGTCGGGCGCATCGACGAACCCCGCAAGGGGCTGCCCGTGCTGATGAAGGCCCTGCCGAGGATCCTCGAAGCCTTCCCGCGGACCAGGCTGCTGGTCGCCGGGCGCGGTGACGAGAAGGAAGCGGTGGAGTCGCTTCCCAAGGAGATGCGCGAGCGCGTCGAATTCCTGGGCATGGTGAGCGACGAGGACAAGGCGCGGCTGCTGCGCAGTGTCGACGTGTACGTGGCGCCCAACACAGGGGGCGAGAGCTTCGGCATCATCCTCGTCGAGGCGATGTCGGCGGGCGCGGCGGTGCTGGCGAGCGACCTGGACGCGTTCGCACAGGTCCTGGACCAGGGCGCGGCCGGCGAACTGTTCGCCAACGAGGACGCGGACGCGCTGGCCGAGGCGGCGATACGGCTCCTGGGGGACCCGGAGCGCCGCGACGAACTGCGCCGGCGCGGGAGCGCGCATGTGCGGCGCTTCGACTGGTCGACGGTGGGCGCGGACATTCTCGCTGTCTACGAGACGGTGACCGACGGGGCGGCGTCGGTGGCCACGGACGAACGCGTCGGCCTCCGCGCCCGCTTCGGCCTGGCGACCCGCGACTGACCGGCAGCCGGCCGCTGGGCACGACCTGTCCTCAATCGCCGGACGGGCTCAAGTGAGCCCGTCCGGCGATTGAGGACACCGGGGGGCCGGGGGCCTGTCCCCGGTTTCGGGAAGGGGCGGGGTGGGGGAACTCGGTCCCGCCACCAGTAGCCTGCCGTTCGTGACCGAAACCCTGATCTGGATCTTCGCCGGGCTGTTGGCGATCGGCCTGTACCTCAGCTGGACCGCCGGCCGCCTCGACCGCCTCCACTCACGGATCGACGCCGCACGCGCCTCCCTCGACGCCCAACTGCTGCGCCGCGCCTCGGTCGCCCAGGAGCTGGCCACCGCCGGTGTCCTCGATCCCGCGGCCTCGATCGTGCTCTACCAGGGCGCGCACACCGCCCGCCAGGCCGAGGAGGAGCAGCGCGAGGTGGCCGAGAGCGAGCTGAGCGAGGCGCTGCGGGCCGTGTTCGGGGAGGTCGCGCAGGTCGAGGCCGTACGGGAGGCCCCGGGCGGCGAGGAGGCCGCGCTGGAGCTGGCCGCCGCCGTACGCCGCGTCCCCATGGCCCGGCGCTTCCACAACGATTCCGTACGCGCGGCCCGCGCCCTGCGCCGGCACCGCACGGTCCGCTGGTTCCGGCTGGCCGGCCACGCGCCGTTCCCGCTCGCCTTCGAGATGGACGACGAGCCGCCGGTCGCCCTCGCCGACCGCCCCAGGTAGCGCCCCGCCCCGCCTGCCAGGGCGCGAGAACGATCCACCGGCCTCCCATTGGCCCTTGCTGTGGACTGGTCCGGAGAGGTTTGCTCAGCTCGTCGAACCGCTCCCTTCCCGTTCCCCAGTGAGGTCGTCCCGTGTCCAGCACGCTTCCCACCCCCGGCCAGACCCCCGAGACCGGCACCGCGCGCGTGAAGCGCGGCATGGCCGAGCAGCTCAAGGGCGGCGTGATCATGGACGTCGTCACGCCCGAGCAGGCGAAGATCGCCGAGGACGCGGGCGCGGTCGCCGTGATGGCGCTGGAGCGCGTTCCCGCCGACATCCGTAAGGACGGCGGCGTCGCGCGCATGTCCGACCCCGACATGATCGACGGCATCATCGAGGCCGTCTCGATCCCGGTGATGGCCAAGTCCCGCATCGGCCACTTCGTCGAGGCCCAGGTCCTCCAGTCGCTCGGCGTCGACTACATCGACGAGTCCGAGGTGCTGACCCCGGCTGACGAGGTCAACCACGCGGACAAGTGGGCCTTCACCACACCGTTCGTCTGCGGTGCGACCAACCTGGGCGAGGCCCTGCGCCGTATCGCCGAGGGCGCGGCCATGATCCGCTCCAAGGGCGAGGCCGGCACCGGGAACGTCGTCGAGGCCGTGCGTCACCTGCGCCAGATCAAGAACGAGATCGCCAGGCTGCGCGGCTACGACAACAACGAGCTGTACGCCGCCGCGAAGGAGCTGCGCGCCCCGTACGAGATCGTCAAGGAGGTCGCCGCGCTGGGCAAGCTGCCCGTCGTGCTGTTCTCCGCGGGCGGCGTGGCCACCCCGGCGGACGCCGCGCTGATGCGCCAGCTCGGCGCCGAGGGAGTCTTCGTCGGCTCCGGCATCTTCAAGTCCGGCGACCCCGCCAAGCGCGCCGCCGCCATCGTCAAGGCCACGACCTTCTACGACGACCCGAAGATCGTCGCGGACGCCTCGCGCAACCTCGGAGAGGCCATGGTCGGCATCAACATCGACACCCTGCCCGAGTCCGAGCACTACGCGAACCGTGGCTGGTGACCTGGGCGCCGCGCGCGGCCCGCTGATCGGCGTCCTGGCCCTCCAGGGCGACGTACGGGAGCACCTGGCCGCCCTGGAGGCGGCCGGCGCGGTGCCCACGACCGTACGGCGGCCGGACGAACTGGCCGCCGTCGACGGCCTGGTGATCCCGGGCGGCGAGTCCACGACCATGTCCAAACTGGCCGTCCTCTTCGGGATGCTGGAGCCGCTGCGCGAGCGTGTACGCGCCGGGATGCCGGTCTACGGCACCTGCGCCGGCCTGATCCTGCTCGCCGAGAAGATCCTCGACCCGCGCTCGGGTCAGGAGACCGTCGGCGGGATCGACATGATCGTCCGCAGGAACGCCTTCGGGCGGCAGAACGAGTCCTTCGAGGCGGCCGTCGACGTCACGGGTGTGGGACCGGTGGACGGGGTCTTCATCCGGGCGCCGTGGGTCGAGTCCGTGGGCGCCGAGGTGGAGGTGCTCGCCGAGCACGGCGGGCATGTCGTCGCCGTACGACAGGGCAACGCCCTCGCGACCGCCTTCCACCCCGAACTCACCGGAGACCACCGGCTGCACGCCTTTTTCACGGAGATGGTGCGCTCCGCGGGGTGAGGGGATCCCGGTAGGATCTCTGCCGAACGGAGCAGAATTGGTTACGCGAAGGAGACAGGCAGATGTCCGGCCACTCTAAATGGGCTACGACGAAGCACAAGAAGGCCGTGATCGATGCCAAGCGCGGCAAGCTCTTCGCGAAGCTGATCAAGAACATCGAGGTCGCGGCCCGCACCGGCGGCGCCGACGTCGACGGTAACCCGACCCTTTTCGACGCCATCCAGAAGGCGAAGAAGAGCTCGGTGCCGAACAAGAACATCGACTCGGCCGTCAAGCGCGGCGCCGGCCTGGAGGCCGGTGGCGCCGACTACGAGACGATCATGTATGAGGGTTACGGGCCCAACGGTGTCGCCGTCCTCATCGAGTGCCTCACCGACAACCGCAACCGCGCCGCGTCCGACGTCCGCGTCGCGATGACCCGCAACGGCGGCTCGATGGCCGACCCCGGCTCCGTGTCGTACCTGTTCCACCGCAAGGGCGTCGTGATCGTCCCCAAGGGCGAGCTGGGCGAGGACGACGTCCTCGGCGCGGTCCTCGAAGCCGGCGCCGAGGAGGTCAACGACCTCGGTGAGTCCTTCGAGGTGCTCAGCGAGGCCACCGACCTCGTCGAGGTCCGCACGGCGCTCCAGCAGGCCGGCATCGACTACGACTCGGCCGACACCAACTTCGTTCCGACCATGCAGGTCGAGCTGGACGAGGACGGCGCACGGAAGATCTTCAAGCTGATCGACGCGCTGGAGGACAGCGACGACGTGCAGAACGTCTTCGCCAACTTCGACGTCTCGGACGACGTCATGGAGAAGGTCGACGCCTGACCCGCGGTTGCCGGCGGCGGGCGGTCGCCGGCGCCAACTCGGCTTCACACGGCGGGCCGACGGGGACACGCCCCCCGTCGGCCCGCCGCGTTGTCGGTGCCGACCGATACTGTGCTGATCAGGGGTTCTGACTCACCGGCAGAACGTGTGATCGAGCGGGACCGAGAGTGCGAGGGGGATGGGCGCGATGCGAGTACTGGGCGTGGACCCCGGACTGACGCGGTGCGGTGTCGGCGTCGTCGAAGGCGTCGCCGGGCGCCCGTTGACGATGCTGGGTGTCGGAGTCGTGCGTACGTCCGCCGACGCGGACCTCGGATCGCGACTGGTCGACATCGAGCGGGGCGTGGAAGCCTGGCTGGACGAGCACCGGCCCGAACTGGTCGCCGTGGAGCGGGTGTTCAGCCAGCACAACGTCCGTACGGTGATGGGGACGGCCCAGGCGAGCGCCGTCGCCATGCTCTGCGCCGCACGCCGCGGCATCCCCGTCGCCCTGCACACCCCCAGCGAGGTCAAGGCCGCCGTCACGGGCAGCGGACGCGCCGACAAGGCACAGGTCGGCGCCATGGTGACCCGGCTGCTGCGGCTCGACGCCCCGCCCAAACCGGCCGACGCGGCAGACGCCCTCGCCCTGGCCATCTGCCACATCTGGCGCGCCCCCGCGGTCAACCGCCTCCAGCAGGCGCACGCCGCCGCCAAGGCGTCCCGCCCCTCCAGCCACGTACCCGTACGGAAGGTCCCCCGATGATCGCCTTCGTCAGCGGCCCGGTAGCCGCCCTCGCCCCGACCACCGCGGTGATCGAGGTCGGCGGCGTCGGCATGCTCGTGCAGTGCACGCCGGCCACCCTCGCCGGGCTGCGGATCGGCGAGGAGGCCAGGATCGCCACGTCGCTGGTCGTCCGGGAGGACTCGCTCACGCTGTACGGCTTCGCCGACGACGACGAGCGCCAGACGTTCGAACTGCTCCAGACCGCGAGCGGCGTCGGTCCGCGACTGGCCCAGGCGATGATCGCGGTGCACGCCCCCGACACACTGCGCGTCGCCGTCGCCACGGGTGACGAGAAGACCCTGACCGCCGTCCCCGGCATCGGCAAGAAGGGCGCCCAGAAGCTGCTGCTGGAGCTGAAGGACCGCCTCGGCGAACCTCTCGGTACGCACATCGGCAGACAGGGCGCCGGCGCCCCCGCCCCCGCTTCCTGGAACGATCAGCTCCACTCGGCACTGATCGGCCTCGGGTACGCGACGAGGGAGGCCGACGAGGCGGTCGCGCTGGTCGCGCCCCAGGCCGAGGCGGCGATCGCGGCGGGCGAGGCCCCCGCCGTACCGCGACTCCTGCGCGCCGCGCTCCAGTCGCTCAACCGGACACGCTGACCCGGACCCGCCGCCCCCGCCATGCCGAGCGGCCCGCGCCGGCCGAACTCCACGGGACCGTCCACGGACGACCCGATTCCACGAGGTGATCCACAGTGAACTGGGACGACAGCCGCAGCGGGACGCCGGGAGGCGTACCCCCGGCGGACCCGACCGGCGGACCCGACCCGGCCGAAGGGGCCGACCGGCTCGTCGCCGCGTCGGCCGACGGCGAGGACCAGGCGGTCGAGGCGGCGCTGCGGCCCAAGTCGCTGGACGAGTTCGTCGGGCAGGAGCGCGTACGCGAACAGCTCGACCTCGTCCTGAAGGCGGCCCTCGCCCGCGGCGCCACCGCCGACCACGTCCTGCTCTCCGGCGCCCCCGGCCTCGGCAAGACCACCCTCTCCATGATCATCGCCGCCGAGATGGGCGCCCCCATCCGCATCACCTCGGGCCCCGCCATCCAGCACGCGGGCGACCTCGCCGCGATCCTCTCCTCCCTCCAGGAGGGCGAGGTCCTCTTCCTCGACGAGATCCACCGGATGTCCAGGCCCGCCGAGGAAATGCTCTACATGGCCATGGAGGACTTCCGTGTCGACGTCATCGTCGGCAAGGGCCCCGGCGCCACCGCCATCCCGCTGGAGCTGCCGCCCTTCACCCTCGTCGGTGCCACCACCAGGGCCGGACTGCTGCCGCCCCCGCTGCGCGACCGCTTCGGCTTCACCGCACAGATGGAGTTCTACGAGCCCGTCGAGCTGGAACGGGTGATCCACCGCTCCGCGCACCTGCTCGACCTGGAGATCGACGCGGACGGGGCCGCCGAGATCGCCGGCCGCTCACGGGGCACGCCCCGGATCGCCAACCGACTGCTGCGCCGGGTCCGCGACTACGCGCAGGTCAAGGCCGAGGGTTACATCAACCGCGACATCGCCGCCGTAGCCCTTCGGGTGTACGAGGTCGACGAACGCGGCCTCGACCGACTGGACCGGGCCGTGCTCCAGGCCCTGCTCAAACTGTTCGGCGGCGGACCGGTCGGCCTGTCGACCCTCGCCGTCGCGGTGGGGGAGGAGCGCGAGACCGTCGAGGAGGTCGCCGAGCCCTTCCTGGTACGGGAGGGGCTGCTCGCCCGTACGCCGCGAGGCCGCGTGGCGACCCCCGCGGCATGGGCGCACCTCGGCCTCACGCCACCCCTGCCGGGGCCGGGCGCAAGCGGACAACCGGGGCTGTTCGGGGCGTGAGCGCGCAGTCACTCGCCCCGGCAGGAACCCCGGTGCCATGCTGGGCGTTGTTCCAATGATGCGGACTCGCTTAGACTCCGCCGATGCCGCCCGTAACGGTCGGCTACCCACCCCCGTATACCAGGCCGCTCGACAGCGCGGTCGTGCGAAGGAAGTTCCCTCCCGTGAGTCTCGTGACCCTTCTCCCCTTCATCGTGCTCATCGGGGCCATGTTCCTGATGACCCGGTCCGCCAAGAAGAAGCAGCAGGCCGCCGCGCAGATGCGCGACGAGATGCAGCCCGGCACCGGTGTCCGGACGATCGGGGGCATGTACGCCACCGTCAAGGAAGTTCACGACGACACGGTCCTCCTTGAGGTCGCCCCGGCCGTCCACGCCGTGTACGCGAAGAACTCCATCGGCGCGGTCCTCACCGACGCGGAGTACAACCGCATCGTGCACGGCGACGAGGAGGAGCCGGAGGACGACGCTCCCGTCGTCCCCGACGACGCCTCCTCGCTGACCGAGGACGCCGACGCTCCGAAGCTCGACCTGGGCAAGAAGGACGAGCCCGCCGACGCCGCCGCCGCGGCCGACGACGTCGAGGCGCCCAAGGCCGACGCGGACGCCGAGAAGGCCGAGTCCGTCAAGGACGGCAAGGCCGACGGCGAGAGCGGCGCGAAGTAGTCACGTCCGGTACCGCGCGGCGCCCCCGGGCGCACCGCGGCTCCCGGAGCATGCCCACATTCGCATGTGCAGGTCCCCACAACACTTCGTTGCCGCTCCGTCGCTCACCCGGCGTGGGGCGGTTGGACAGGGAGAAACGAAAAGGTGGCAGCACCTCAGAAGGGCCGAAGGCAGACGGGGGCCCCGGGAAAGCCGGGGCGCACCCTGATTCTGTTCCTGATCGCGATGATCGCCCTCGTCGGAGGGATGTTCGGGGCCGGCGAGCTCACGCCGCGCCTCGGCATCGACCTCGCCGGTGGTACGACCATCACGCTCAAGGCCAAGAGCTCGCCGGGCCAGGCGAACGCGGTCAACGAGACCAACATGAACACCGCGGTCGGCATCATCGAGCGTCGTGTGAATGGTCTCGGCGTTCAGGAGGCCGAGGTTCAGACCCAGGGATCCGACAACATCATTGTCAACATCCCCAAGGGCACGAACTCCCAGCAGGCTCGTGAGCAGGTCGGCACCACCGCTCAGCTGTACTTCCGGCCTGTCCTGACCCTCGGTCCGGGCGACCCCGCCGCGCAGCAGCCGCCGCCGGACGCGAGCCCCGCCCCGAGCGCCGATTCGTCGAAGAGCCCCAGCCCCTCGGGCAGCGACAAGGGCGGCGACAAGCCGGACAAGGAGTCGGCGGACCCGCCGGCGGCCGAGGCTCCCAGCGCCTCCGAGACCACCCAGGGCCGCGCCCTGACGGAGGACCTGAAGGCCGACGCGACGCCCACGCCGTCCGGCTCCGGTAAGCCCGACCCCTCCGGCAGCCCGTCGGCGAGCGAGCCCGCGACGCCGCCCGCCGACCCCGCGACCGAGAAGCTCCAGGCCGATTTCGTCGCGCTCGACTGCACGAACGAGAAGGCCAGGGGCGCCCTCGGGGACAACGCGAAGCCGGGCGAGCCGACGCTGGCCTGCGGCGAGAACGACGGAGTCTGGGAGAAGTACATCCTCGGCCCCGCCGAGGTGGGCGGCAAGGACGTCGACGACGCCAACGCCACCATCAACCAGCAGACCGGCCAGTGGATCGTCCAGATGGACTTCACGGGCGGTGGCTCGAAGAAGTTCCAGGCGATCACCAGCAAGCTCTCGCAGCAGCAGGCCCCGCAGAACCAGTTCGCCATCGTCCTCGACGGTGAGGTCGTCTCGGCGCCCTCGGTGCGCCAGACGCTGAGCGCCAACGCCGAGATCTCCGGCAACTTCACCCAGGAGTCCGCGCAGGACCTGGGCAACATCCTGTCGTACGGCGCGCTGCCCCTCACCTTCCGTGAGGAGACCGTCACCACGGTCACCGCCGCGCTCGGCGGCGAGCAGCTGCACGCCGGTCTGATCGCCGGCGCCATCGGCCTCGCCCTGGTGATCATCTACCTGGTGCTCTACTACCGGGGTCTCGCGCTGATCGCGATCATCAGCCTGCTGGCCTCGGCGGTCATGACGTACGCGATCATGACTCTGCTCGGGCCAGGTATCGGCTTCGCCCTCAACCTTCCCGCGGTGTGTGGTGCGATCGTTGCGATCGGCATCACGGCAGACTCGTTCATCGTGTACTTCGAACGAATCCGTGACGAGATCAGAGAGGGCCGTACGCTGCGGCCGGCCGTCGAACGAGCCTGGCCGAGGGCCAGGCGCACGATCCTGGTGTCCGACTTCGTGTCGTTCCTCGCCGCGGCCGTGCTGTTCACCGTCACCGTAGGCAAGGTCCAGGGCTTCGCGTTCACGCTCGGTCTGACCACGCTGCTCGACGTCGTCGTCGTGTTCTTCTTCACGAAGCCGATCATGACGCTGGTCGCCCGCACGAAGTTCTTCTCGGGCGGTGGTTCGTGGTCCGGTCTCGACCCGAAGCGCCTCGGTGCCAAACCGCCGTTGCGCCGCAGCCCCCGCCGTCTCGGCGCCCCCACCGACCCGAAGGAGGCGTGAGATGTCGCGACTCGGCGATCTCGGCGCCCGGCTCTACCGCGGCGAAGTCGGTTACGACTTCGTCGGGAAGCGCAAGTTCTGGTACGCGCTCTCGATCCTCATCACCATCGCGGCCATCGCGGGCCTGGCGGTGCGGGGGCTCAACATGGGCATCGAGTTCAAGGGCGGTGCCGTCTTCAACACCCCGAAGACGAGCATCTCCGTGGCGGCGGCGCAGGACCACGCGGAGGAGGCCTCCGGCCACGACGCGATCGTCCAGAAGCTCGGCAACGGCGGCCTGCGTATTCAGGTCACCGAGCTGAACACGGCGCAGGCCGACAAGGTGCAGTCCCAGCTCGCCAAAGATCTGAACATCCCCCAGGAGAAGATCAACGCCGACCTGGTCGGTCCGAGCTGGGGCAACCAGATCGCCAACAAGGCGTGGACGGGTCTCGGGATCTTCATGATCCTGGTGGTGATCTATCTGGCGATCGCCTTCGAATGGAGAATGGCGGTCGCCGCGCTGATCGCCCTGATCCACGACCTCACGATCACGGTCGGTGTCTACGCGCTGGTCGGCTTCGAGGTCACCCCGGGTACGGTGATCGGTCTGCTGACCATTCTCGGTTACTCCCTGTACGACACGGTGGTGGTCTTCGACAGCCTCAAGGAGGGGTCGAAGGACATCACCAAGCAGACGCGCTTCACCTACAGCGAGGTCGCCAACCGCAGCATCAACTCCACCCTGGTGCGTTCCATCAACACCACCGTGGTCGCGCTGCTGCCGGTCGCCGGTCTGCTGTTCATCGGTGGCGGTGTCCTCGGCGCCGGCATGCTGAACGACATCTCGCTGTCGCTGTTCGTCGGCCTCGCCGCCGGTGCGTACTCCTCGATCTTCATCGCCACTCCGCTGGTCGCCGACCTCAAGGAGCGCGAGCCGGGGATAAGGGCACTGAAGAAGCGCGTCCTGGCCAAGCGGAAGGCCGCCGCGGCCAGGGGCGAGGCGCCCGACTACTCGGACGAGGGCCCGGACGAGCCGAGGGACTTGGAGCCTGACGACGGCGAGACCTCGGAGCGGGACATCCCGCCCGCCGCCGCGGTCGCGGGTCCCCGGAGCCACGGCGGCCGTGGCCGCGGCCGTCCCTCGGGGAAGCGTCGATGACCGACGACAGTACGAGGGAACTGCTCCTCAGCCGGATCCGTGACGTAGCCGACTATCCGAAGCCGGGCGTGAAGTTCAAGGACATCACGCCGCTGCTCGCGGATCCGAAGGCGTTCACGGCGCTGACCGACGCGCTCGCGGAGCTGTCGGTGCGGCAGGGTGCCACGAAGATCGTCGGCCTGGAGGCGCGCGGCTTCATCCTGGCCGCGCCGGTCGCGGTGCGGGCCGGTATCGGCTTCATCCCCGTCCGCAAGGCGGGGAAGCTGCCCGGTGCGACGCTGTCGCAGGCGTACGACCTGGAGTACGGCAGCGCCGAGATGGAGGTCCACGCCGAGGACCTCCAGGAGGGCGACCGCGTCATCGTCATCGACGACGTGCTCGCCACCGGCGGCACCGCCGCGGCCTCGGTCGAACTCGTACGCCGGGCCGGCGCCGAGGTGGTGGCCGTGGCCGTCCTGCTGGAGCTGGGCTTCCTGGGCGGCAGGGACCGGCTGGAGCCGCATCTGCGCGGCGCTCCGCTGGAGGCACTGATCAAGGTCTGACCCGTCTCGTCACGGGTGACGAGATATCGCCGTGACGAAATACGACATAAGCGGACGCTCCGGGAATTCCACCCGGAGCGTCCGCGTTCTGTTTTCATCACCCCGGAATCCCTCCGCGTCTCTTCGGCAGGTGCTCCGACCTCCCCCGCGGGGGAGTGGGAGGGCGTGTGCGCGCCCGCGCGAGCAGCGGTCTCGTGAGCACCGGCGCGACGGGGTCGATACCATGGCCGTTCCGGACCTGACCGGGGGACCCGGAAACGCACGAGGAGCGCTCTTGCCAGACGAGGCCCAGCCACTCGCCGCCGCCCAGCCCGATCCGCACGCAGACCAGGCCACAGCGGCGCCTGCCACGCCGCAGAAGCCGGCGGACGGGGCGGGGACGGCTGCGCAGACGCCTGCCGAACGCAACGGATCCGGACGTAACGGATCCGAGCCGGCACGGAGCGCGTCGAAGCCCCTGGACCCGGCGACCGGCCCGGCCCCCGCGCCCACCGCGGCTCCCGCCCCGGCGCCCGCAACCGGCTCCTCTCCCGCGAAGAGCCAGCTCCCGGTCCCCGTCACCGCCCCCAAGCCCGCCCCCGCCGCCCCCTCGCGCTCCGGTGGGTCCTCCAACCGTGTACGCGCCCGGCTGGCCCGTCTCGGCGTCCAGCGCTCGTCGCCGTACAACCCGGTCCTCGAACCGCTGCTGCGGACCGTACGCATCAACGACCCCAAGATCGAGACGGCCATACTCCGTCAGATCGAGCGCGCCTACCAGGTCGCCGAGCGCTGGCACCGCGGCCAGAAGCGCAAGAGCGGCGACCCGTACATCACCCACCCCCTCGCAGTGACGACGATCCTCGCCGAACTCGGCATGGACCCGGCCACGCTGATGGCGGGACTGCTGCACGACACCGTCGAGGACACCGAGTACGGCCTGGACACGCTCCGCAAGGACTTCGGTGACCAGGTCGCGCTCCTGGTCGACGGCGTCACCAAGCTCGACAAGGTCAAGTTCGGCGAGGCCGCTCAGGCCGAGACCGTACGCAAGATGGTCGTCGCCATGGCCAAGGACCCGCGCGTCCTGGTCATCAAGCTCGCCGACCGGCTGCACAACATGCGCACCATGCGCTATCTCAAGCGGGAGAAGCAGGAGAAGAAGGCCCGCGAGACGCTGGAGATCTACGCGCCGCTGGCCCACCGCCTGGGCATGAACACCATCAAGTGGGAGCTGGAGGACCTCGCTTTCGCGATCCTCTACCCCAAGATGTACGACGAGATCGTCCGGCTCGTCGCCGAGCGGGCGCCCAAGCGCGACGAGTACCTGGCCATAGTGACCGACGAGGTCCAGTCCGATCTGCGCGCCGCCCGCATCAAGGCGACCGTCACCGGCAGGCCCAAGCACTACTACAGCGTCTACCAGAAGATGATCGTGCGAGGCCGGGACTTCGCCGAGATCTACGACCTGGTGGGAATCCGGGTGCTCGTCGACACGGTCCGCGACTGCTACGCGGCGCTCGGCACCGTCCACGCCCGGTGGAATCCGGTACCGGGGCGGTTCAAGGACTACATCGCGATGCCCAAGTTCAACATGTACCAGTCGCTGCACACGACGGTCATCGGACCCAGCGGCAAGCCCGTCGAGCTCCAGATCCGTACGTTCGACATGCACCGCCGCGCCGAGTACGGCATCGCCGCGCACTGGAAGTACAAGCAGGAGGCCGTCGCCGGGGCGTCCAAGGTCCGTACCGACGTGCCCAAGAACGTGGGCAAGGGCGCCGGCCAGGACACCGTCAACGACATGGCGTGGCTGCGCCAGCTGCTCGACTGGCAGAAGGAGACCGAGGACCCCAGCGAGTTCCTGGAGTCCCTGCGCTTCGACCTGTCGCGCAACGAGGTCTTCGTCTTCACGCCGAAGGGTGACGTCATAGCGCTGCCGGCCGGGGCCACCCCCGTCGACTTCGCCTACGCCGTCCATACGGAGGTCGGCCACCGCACCATAGGAGCGCGGGTCAACGGACGGCTCGTCCCCCTCGAATCGACCCTCGACAACGGCGATCTGGTGGAGGTCTTCACCTCCAAGGCGTCGGGCGCCGGACCCTCCAGGGACTGGCTGGGCTTCGTCAAGTCACCACGGGCCAGGAACAAGATCCGCGCGTGGTTCTCCAAGGAACGCCGCGACGAGGCGATCGAGCACGGCAAGGACGCCATCGCCAAGGCGATGCGCAAGCAGAACCTGCCGATCCAGCGGATCCTCACCGGCGACTCGCTCGTCACGCTCGCGCACGAGATGCGCTACCCCGACATCTCCTCCCTGTACGCGGCGATCGGCGAGGGCCATGTCGCCGCGCAGGGCGTCGTACAGAAACTCGTACAGGCGCTCGGCGGCGAGGAGGCCGCCAACGAGGACATCGCCGAGAGCGCACCGCCCTCGCGCGGACGCTCCAAGCGCCGCTCCAGCAGCGACCCCGGTGTGGTCGTCAAGGGCGTCGAGGACGTGTGGGTGAAGCTCGCCCGCTGCTGTACGCCGGTCCCGGGCGACCCGATCATCGGCTTCGTCACGCGCGGCAGCGGCGTCTCCGTACACCGTGCGGACTGCGTCAACGTCGACTCCCTGTCGCAGCAGCCGGAGCGGATCCTCGAAGTCGAATGGGCGCCCACCCAGTCGTCCGTCTTCCTCGTCGCCATCCAGGTCGAGGCCCTTGACCGGTCCCGGCTGCTCTCCGACGTCACACGCGTGCTGTCCGACCAGCACGTCAACATCCTGTCGGCGGCCGTCCAGACGTCCCGCGACCGGGTCGCCACCTCGCGCTTCACCTTCGAGATGGGCGATCCGAAGCATCTGGGGCACGTACTGAAGGCGGTGCGGGGCGTGGAGGGCGTGTACGACGTCTACCGGGTCACGTCCGCCCGCAGGCCGTAGTTCGGCGGCCGACGCACACGTACGAAGGAGCGGCCCGGCAGTGGGATCACCGCCGGGCCGCTCCTTCGTACGTCTGCGTCAGCCGCCGAACTCCTGAAGACCCTTCAGCGCCTGGTCGAGCAGCGCCTGCCGGCCTTCGAGCTCCCTCGCCAGCTTGTCCGCCCTGGCGTTGTTGCCCGAGGCACGCGCCGTGTCGATCTGCGTACGCAGCTTGTCCACGGCCGCCTGGAGCTGGCCCGTCAGACCCGCGGCACGCGCACGCGCCTCCGGGTTCGTACGGCGCCACTCGTTCTCCTCGGACTCCTGAAGCGCCCGCTCGACGGTCTGCATCCGGCCCTCGACGCGGGGCCTGGCGTCGCGCGGCACATGCCCGATCGCCTCCCAGCGCTCGTTGAGCGCCCGGAACGCGGCACGGGCCGCCTTCAGGTCCGTCACCGGGAGCAGCCGCTCGGCCTCGGTCGCCAGCTCCTCCTTGAGCTTCAGATTCTCCGTCTGCTCCGCGTCCCGCTCGGCGAAGACCTCACCGCGGGCGGCGAAGAAGACGTCCTGGGCGCCGCGGAAGCGGTTCCACAGATCGTCCTCGGCCTCGCGCTGCGCGCGGCCCGCGGCCTTCCACTCCGTCATCAGCTCGCGGTACCGGGCCGCGGTCCCGCCCCAGTCGGTCGAGCCCGAAAGCGCCTCGGCCTCGGTGACCAGCTTCTCCTTGCCCTTACGGGCCTCCTCGCGCTGCGCGTCGAGCGAGGCGAAGTGCGCCTTGCGGCGCTTGGAGAACGCCGAGCGCGCGTGCGAGAAGCGGTGCCACAGCTCGTCGTCGGACTTCCGGTCGAGCCGCGGCAGGCCCTTCCAGATGTCCACCAGCGCGCGCAGCCGCTCACCCGCGGACCGCCACTGGTCGCTCACGGCCAGTTCCTCGGCCTCCGCGACCAGAGCCTGCTTCGACTCACGCGCGGCGTCCGTCTGCTTGGCCTTCTGTACCTTGCGCTCCTCACGGCGCGCCTCGACCGTGGCGACAAGCCCGTCGAGACGCGTACGCAGGGCGGCGAGATCCCCGACGGCGTGATGCTCGTCCACCTGCGCCCGCAGATGGTCGATGGCGGACTGCGCGTCCTTGGCCGAGAGATCGGTGGTCTTCACCCGCTTCTCAAGAAGGCCGATCTCGACCACCAGGCCCTCGTACTTGCGCTCGAAGTAGGCCAAAGCCTCCTCGGGAGAGCCTGCCTGCCACGATCCGACGACCTGCTCGCCCTCGGCCGTGCGCACGTACACGGTGCCTGTCTCGTCGACACGGCCCCACGGGTCGCTGCTCACAGCGCCTCCTCCACCTGATGCCTGCGAGGGGTGCCCCCCGGGCATCGTCCACAGTTTCCTGGACGGGCCTCGCCCGTCTTCCGCGACGCGAAAGCCGATCCGCCGAAGCCGATCCGCGCGCCGCACAACGCCAATCTAGGTGACCGGCGGCCCGGCTGTCCGCACTCCGCACGGCCGAAATTCGCGGGGTCCGGCAGTGGGGTGCTCCGAGGGGCCGTGCCATGGGCCGGGCCGCCGGTCACCCGCTCTCACGTCTTGTCGACGGTGCCCTTCTCGATCGTGACGGTCTTCTTCGGCGCACCGTCACCCTTGTTGTCACCGGTGACACCTCCGGCGGCGACGGCCTTCACGGTCTTCAGGCCGTCGGCGTCCATCGTCCCGAACGGGGTGTACGACGGCGGGAGCTTGGTGTCCTTCCAGACGAGGAAGAACTGGCTGCCACCGCTGTTCGGCTGGCCGGTATTCGCCATCGCCACCGACCCCGCGGGGTAGGTCACCGCGCCGTCCGCGGCGGGCTTGCCGAGCGCGTCCAGATTCTCGTCCGCGATGGTGTAGCCCGGACCGCCCGTACCGTCGCCCTTGGGGTCGCCGCACTGGAGGACGAAGATGTTCTCCGTGGTCAGGCGGTGACACTTCGTGCTGTCGAAGAACTTCTTGTCGGCGAGCGACTTGAAGGAGTTCACCGTTTCGGGCGTCTTCGCCGCGTCCATCTCGATACCGATGTCACCCTGGCTCGTCTTGAGCGACATCGTGTACTTGGCCTTGGCGTCGATCGTCATCTTCGGCCCGGCGGGCTTGCTCTCGCTCGGCGACGGCGGCGCCGACGGGTTGTCCGCGGCGCTGTCCTTCTTGCCGCCGTCGTCCGTCAGACCCGCGATGGCGTACGCGCCGCCACCCGCCGCCACCACGACGGCCAGCGCCGCGGCGATGACCGCGTTACGGCGCCGGGCCTTGTTGCGATTCTCCGCCCGGCGCTGCTGCTGCCGCTCGAACTTCTCCCTGGCAAGCTGGCGCCGGCGCTGCTCGCTGTTGACCACCGGGTCGTCTCCTCGTGTCTTCGTGGGCCTTGTTGAAAGCGGTGCTCAGGCGATGCCCCGTACCAAGTCCTATGAACGCCTGACTAGCCCCGTACGGTATATGGGTTACCTGTGTAATGAGGAGCGCCGGTAGGCTCTGATCTGCTGCAATCTCCCGACGGACGACATTTGAGGACGATCGTGCTTATTGCCGGGTTCCCGGCCGGGGCCTGGGGGACCAACTGTTATCTGGTCGCCCCCGCCGCGGGCGAGGAGTGCGTGATCATCGACCCCGGCCACCAGGCCACCGAGGGCGTCGCGGAGACGATCGCCAAGCACCGTCTCAAGCCCGTCGCCGTCATCCTCACCCACGGCCACATCGACCACGTCGCGTCGGTGGTCCCCGTGTGCGGCGCCCACGGGGTGCCCGCGTGGATCCACCCGTCGGACCGGTACATGATGAGCGACCCCGAGAAGGCCCTCGGCCGCTCCATCGGGATGCCGCTCATGGGCGAGCTGACCGTGGGGGAGCCCGACGACGTCAAGGAGCTGGGTGACGGCGTGGAGCTGGAACTGGCGGGCCTGCGCCTCGGCGTCGCGCACGCGCCCGGCCATACGAAGGGGTCGGTGACCTTCAGGGTGCCCGAGGCCGCGGACATTCCGCCCGTCCTCTTCTCGGGTGACCTGCTGTTCGCCGGCTCCGTCGGACGCACGGACCTGCCCGGCGGCGATCCGGCCGAGATGCTCGAATCGCTGGGCCGTGTGTGCCTGCCGCTCGACGACTCGACCGTGGTGCTGTCCGGCCACGGCCCCCAGACGACCATCGGCCGGGAGCGAGCCACCAACCCGTATCTGCGCGAGGTGGCCGCAGGCTACGGAAGCGGCGAGAGCGCCGCTCCGCGACGAGGAATGTGACGCAGCGAATCCCATGAACACCTTTCAGGCCCCCAAGGGCACGTACGACCTGATCCCGCCGGACTCCGCCGTGTACCTCGCGGTGCGCGAGGCGATCTCCGCACCGCTGAAGAACTCCGGTTACGGCTACATCGAGACCCCAGGCTTCGAGGACGTCGAACTCTTCGCCCGCGGCGTCGGCGAGTCCACCGACATCGTCACCAAGGAGATGTACACCCTCACCACCAAGGGCGGCTCCGAGCTTGCGCTGCGCCCCGAAGGCACGGCCTCCGTACTGCGCGCGGCGCTCGAAGCGAACCTGCACAAGGCCGGCAACCTCCCCGTCAAGCTCTGGTACTCGGGCTCGTACTACCGCTACGAGCGCCCGCAGAAGGGCCGCTACCGCCACTTCTCGCAGGTCGGTGCCGAGGCGATCGGCGCCGAGGACCCGGCGCTCGACGCCGAGCTGATCATCCTCGCCGACCAGGCGTACCGCTCACTCGGGCTGCGCGGCTTCCGCATCCTGCTGAACTCCCTGGGCGACAAGGAGTGCCGCCCCGTCTACCGGGAGGCGCTCCAGGGCTTCCTGCGCGACCTCGACCTGGACGACGACACCCGTCGGCGTATCGAGATCAACCCCCTGCGGGTCCTCGACGACAAGCGGCCCGACGTACGGCGGCAGCTCACCGACGCCCCGAAGCTGCGCGACTACCTGTGCGAGGCGTGCCGGGCGTACCACGCGGAGGTGCGCGACCTGCTGACCGCGGCGGGTGTCGCGTACGAGGACGACGAACGGCTCGTACGGGGCCTGGACTACTACACCCGTACGACCTTCGAGTTCGTCCACGACGGCCTCGGCGCGCAGTCCGCGGTCGGCGGCGGCGGGCGCTACGACGGGCTCTCGGAGATGATCGGCGGCCCCGCGCTGCCGTCCGTCGGCTGGGCGCTCGGTGTGGACCGTACGGTGCTGGCACTGGAGGCCGAGGGCATCACGCTCCAACTGCCGCCCGCCACCAGCGTGTTCGCGGTGCCGCTCGGCGAGGAGGCGCGCCGGCTGCTGTTCGGCGTGGTCACCGAGCTGCGCCGGGCCGGGGTCGCGGCGGACTTCAGCTACGGCGGCAAGGGGCTCAAGGGCGCCATGAAGAACGCCAACCGCTCGGGCGCGCGCTTCACGATCGTCGCCGGTGAGCGTGATCTCGCCGAGGGTGTGGCCCAGGTCAAGGACATGGAGAGCGGCGAGCAGAAGCCCGTACCGCTCGACGCGCTGGTGGCCGACCTCACCGCGAAGCTCGTCTGACCGCGCGGGACAGCGAAAAGACCCCGGACGCCACCGAGTGTCCGGGGTCTTTCGCGTACCTCCTTATGTCCAGCGAACGGTGGACACGGGCACCGTTGCGGCAGAATGGCTGAGCCCTCTGCTTCAGGTGCAGGCCACGAGTGATGGAACGGCGATATGACGAGTGCAGCGCTTGACGACGTGTCCGCCGACCGGGCGGAGCACGGCGCCACCGGTCCCATCGGGGCGGGGCGGGTGCTGGCGTGGCTGTTGGTGGTGACGGGCGCCGCGGGTGTGCTGGCGTCGTGGGTGATCACGATCGACAAGTTCAAGCTGCTGGAGGACCCGAGTTTCACGCCGGGGTGCAGTCTGAACCCGGTGGTCTCGTGCGGGAACATCATGAAGAGCGACCAGGCGTCGGCCTTCGGGTTCCCCAATCCGATGCTGGGTCTGGTGACCTACGCGGTCGTGGTGTGTGTGGGCCTGGGGCTGCTGGCGGGGGCGCGGTACCGGCGGTGGTTCTGGCTCGGGCTGAACGCCGGGATGCTGTTCGGCGTCGGTTTCTGCACCTGGCTCCAGTACCAGTCGCTGTACAACATCAACTCGCTGTGCCTGTGGTGCTGTCTCGCGTGGGTGGCGACGATCGTGATGTTCTCCTACGTCACCACGCACAACGTCACACGCGGGATCATCCCGGCGCCCCGGTGGCTTCGCGGCGCGATGGGCGAGTTCCACTGGGTGCTGCCCGTGCTGTGGATCGGGATCATCGGGATGCTCATCCTGACCCGCTGGTGGGACTTCTGGACGAGCTGACCGCACCGGTTCCGCGCCCATGGCGCCGATCGCCCTGGTCGCACTGTCGGTGGGCTGACATAGGCTTCGGAATGTGGAGCCCGACCTCTTTACCGCAGCGGCCGAAGACCGCCAGGAGAACGACCCGTCCAGCAGCCCCCTCGCTGTACGGATGCGCCCCCGAGTCCTGGACGAGGTCGTCGGCCAGGGGCATCTGCTGAAGCCCGGTTCCCCGATGCGGCGACTGGTCGAGCGGGCCGGGCAGGGCAGGGGACCCGCCGGCCCCTCGTCGGTGCTTCTCTGGGGCCCGCCCGGTACGGGCAAGACGACCCTCGCCTATGTCGTCTCCAAGGCCACCGACGCGCGCTTCGTGGAGCTCTCCGCGATCACCGCGGGCGTCAAGGAGGTCCGCGCCGTCATCGACGGTGCCCGGCGCGCGTCCGGCGGCTTCGGCAAGGAGACCGTCCTGTTCCTGGACGAGATCCACCGCTTCAGCAAGGCCCAGCAGGACTCCCTGCTGCCCGCCGTGGAGAACCGCTGGATCACGCTCATCGCGGCCACCACCGAGAATCCGTACTTCTCGATCATCTCCCCGCTGCTCTCTCGCTCCCTGCTGCTGACGCTGGAGCCGCTCACTGACGACGACCTGCGCGCCCTGCTGCGGCGCGCGCTCACCGAGGAGCGCGGCCTCGGCGGCGCGGTCTCCCTCCCGGACGACTCCGAGGCGCATCTGCTGCGGATCGCCGGGGGCGACGCCCGGCGGGCCCTGACCGCCCTGGAGGCGGCGGCGGGCGCCGCGATCTCCAAGGGCGAGAAGGAGATCAGCCTCGGCACGGTCGAGGAGACGGTCGACCGCGCGGCCGTGAAGTACGACCGCGAGGGCGACCAGCACTACGACGTGGCGAGCGCGCTCATCAAGTCGATCCGGGGCTCGGACGTGGACGCGGCCCTGCACTATCTGGCCCGCATGATCGAGGCGGGCGAGGACCCCCGGTTCATCGCCCGCCGGCTGATGATCTCGGCCAGCGAGGACATCGGCCTGGCGGACCCGACGGCGCTGCCCACCGCCGTCGCCGCGGCCCAGGCCGTGGCGATGATCGGCTTCCCGGAGGCGGCGCTCACCCTGAGCCACGCCACCATCGCGCTGGCACTGGCCCCCAAGTCGAACGCGGCGATGGCCGCGATCTCCGCCGCGCTGGAGGATGTGAAGAAGGGGCTGGCCGGTCCCGTACCGCCGCATCTTCGCGACGGTCACTACAAGGGCGCGGCCAAGCTCGGTCACGCGCAGGGGTACGTCTATCCGCACGACGTGCCGGGCGGTATCGCCGCGCAGCAGTACGCCCCGGAAGAGGTACGGGGCAAGCGGTACTACGAACCGACGCGGTACGGCGCGGAGGCGCGGTACGCGGACGTGGTCGAGAAGGTCCGCGACCGGCTGCGCGGCGACGCCCCCTCCAACTGAGCGGTGCGCGTTCTTCCGATCGTCCCGCAGCCGCTCAGCCGCTCAGCGGCTCGCGGCGTCGAACAGCGCGTGCATGGCGCGGCGCAGTTCGCCCACGTCACGCACCGGCTCGGGGAAGTCGAAGCGGGCGTCGAAGCAGTTGACGCCCGTGAAGCGCACCCGCAGTCCGAAGCGGTCCACACCGACCGGTACGGCCGCCGTCCCGCCGGAC
This sequence comes from Streptomyces sp. NPDC060366, assembly GCF_042725135.1. Lineage (NCBI taxonomy): Bacteria > Bacillati > Actinomycetota > Actinomycetes > Kitasatosporales > Streptomycetaceae > Streptomyces > Streptomyces sp. NPDC060366. Next base: position 325,365 of record NZ_JBHXDC010000007.1, read on the forward strand.
CGCTCGCCGAGCAGCGAGCGCAGCGTCCGCACCTCGGCGCTGTGCGCGGCGTGCAAGTGCTGGAGCAGTTCGGCCTCGTGCTCCGACAGCGGGTCCGGTTCGGCCGCGGCGAACTCGTCCGCCTCCACCGGTTCCGCGCCCCACAGGTCGTCCACGAACGCCTCGCCGACCTCCAGCCGCAGCATTGTCCGGCCGGGCTCCGCCCCGTGCGGGAGGCGCGTCAGCCAGCCGGAGACCCAGGCGCGGCCCCGGATACGGTGGGGCACGGAGACGGGTGCGACATCCGTCACCTCCAGCACCGCGGCCAGTTCGTCGGCCTGCGCGTGCGTCGCCGCCCTGACGACGGGGGAGTCGGCCGCGAAGGCCAGCAGCACGTCACCGTCGGTGTCGACGGTGCGCGCGTCCGGCATCAACTGGTCGGGCCGCAGCGCGTCCAGGCCCGGGACGAGCAGCACCGCTGAGCATGTACTCTGTACGAGAGTTCGTGTGCGTTCGGCTGCTGACGGCATCCGGGCGATTTCAAGCCCGCTGGGACGCGGCTGACCATGAGCTGATCGGACCTCCGTCGTATCGATGCCCTGCGCGTCGAGACTGTCTGTGATGCGTGTGGTGTTCCCAGGGCGACGAGACATGCGATCTCCTTTGAGTAAGGTGAGCCTAACCTAACCTACAACGGAGGTCTGGAGAACGTGCCTAACCAGTCGCGTCCCAAGGTCAAGAAGTCACGCGCGCTCGGTATCGCGCTGACGCCGAAGGCCGTGAAGTACTTCGAGGCCCGTCCCTACCCGCCGGGCGAGCACGGCCGCGGCCGCAAGCAGAACAGTGACTACAAGGTCCGTCTGCTCGAGAAGCAGCGTCTGCGTGCCCAGTACGACATCAGCGAGCGCCAGATGGCCCGCGCCTACGACCGCGCCCGCAAGGCCGGCGGCAAGACCGGCGAGGCCCTGGTCGTCGAGCTGGAGCGTCGTCTCGACGCCCTGGTCCTGCGTTCGGGCATCGCCCGCACCATCTACCAGGCCCGTCAGATGGTCGTCCACGGCCACATCGAGGTCAACGGCGGCAAGGTCGACAAGCCGTCGTTCCGCGTCCGTCCCGACGACGTCATCATGGTCCGCGAGCGCAGCCGCGAGAAGGTTCCCTTCCAGGTCGCCCGCGAGGGTGGCTACGACACGGACGGCGAGACCCCGCGCTACCTCCAGGTCAACCTGAAGGCGCTGGCGTTCCGTCTGGACCGCGACCCGCTGCGCAAGGAAATCCCGGTCATCTGCGACGAGCAGCTCGTCGTCGAGTACTACGCCCGCTGATCCAGGCGTAGTTCGCGTCACCGCGATCGACCGCGCTTCAGCCCGCCGCTTCCCCGCCGATCTGGCCGGGGGAGCCGGCGGGCTCTCGCGTTTCCCGGTCCGTCACGCGACCGGTCTCCCGGTCCCGGTCCTGGTCCCGCGCCGTTCCCCCCGTTTCCCGCTCCGTCTCCCGGTCCCGCGTCGGCCCGCGGTCGCCCGGCGGCCGGCTCGCCGGCACGGACGCGGACGACCCGCGCGGCCCGGCCAGCGCCCGCTCGACGGCCGCCGCCTGCGGCAGGGCGCGCCCCTCCGCCACCCGGGCGCCGTACGCCTCCGCCCCCAGCGCCTGCCTCGCCCTCCGTTCGCACTGCTCGTGCGGGGCCCCGAAGGTGGCGGAGCCGAACAGGGGAACCCCGACCGACCGCCAGAGCCGGCCGGCCGCGCCCTGGAGCACCGCGGCCTCCGCCGGGTCCCCCTCGCCCGCCGTCACCAGCGCCATCAGCTCCATCGCCAGCACCAGACCGACCAGGTCGTTGAAGGTGTGGTGGATGGTGATGGCCTCGGCCAGCAGGGCGCGCGCCTCACCGAGCCGGCCGCGCGTCCAGGCCGCGTAGGCGTGGACGTAGAGCGCGTAGGACCGGGCCCAGCGCTCGCCGCTCTCCTCGCAGATCCGCCGCACATCGGCGCACAGCGCCACGGCCGCGTCCAGGTCGCCCAAGAAGACGAGGGACAGGGCGAGTTCCGCCCGGCCCATCAGTACGTTGCTGTTGATCTCGCCCAGCTCGCGGTACGAGCCGAGCGCGGAACGCAGCAGCCGCTCGGCGCGCGGCATGTCGCCGGTGAGGAGCGCGAGACAGCCCAGCCGGTGCACCCCGTAGGCGTGCGCGAGCGCGTTCCCCGTACGGGCGGCCTCTTCCCGGCACTCGTACAGCGCGCCCACCGCGGCCGCGTTGTCGCCCTGGAGGATCGCCACATAGCCCAGCACCCAGAGGGCCTTGAGCCGCGAGTCCTCGTGCCGTGACCCCTCGTGCGACGGCTCGTGGGGTGAGTCGTGGGGCCGGGCGGCCGGCGCGAGGGCCCGGTCCAGCCAGTGCCGTCCCTCGGTGAGCCGTCCGCAGCCCGCCCAGTAGAACCAGAGCGTGCCCGCCAGATACCGGCCCAGATAGGTCTCGCCCTCCGTCTCCAGGCAGAGTTCGATGGCGGCCCGCAGATTGGGCAGCGCGCTGTCGGCGACCGCGGCGATCTCCGCCTGCCGCGGGCTGAACCAGTCCAGTTCGCACCAGGTGGCCAGGCCCATGTACCAGTCACGGTGTCTTCTGCGCATCCGGCCCGTGTCCGCCAGGGCGTCCAGCCACTCGGCGCCGTACGCCCGCACCGTGTCCAGCATCCGGTAGCGCACCCCGGCGGCCGTGTCCTCGCGTACGACCACGGACTGGGCGATCAGCTCGCCGAGTACGTCGAGGACGCTCCCGGCCGGCAGATCGGGGCCGGCGCACACGTATTCGACGGCCTCCAGGTCGAAGTGCCCGACGAAGACGGAGAGCCGCGCCCAGAGCAACCGCTCGGCGGGGGCGCACAGTTCATGGCTCCAGCCGATCGCGGTACGGAGCGTGCGGTGGCGCGGCAGTTCGCCGCGCGAGCCCTCGGTGAGCAGGTGGAAGCGGTCGTCGATCCGGCGCAGGATCTGCTCGATGGACAGGGCGCGCAGCCGGGCGGCGGCCAGTTCGAGCGCGAGCGGGATGCCGTCGAGGCGGCGGCACAACTCCCGTACGGTGTCGCCGTGTTCGCTCAGCGAGCAGCCTCCGGCCAGTACGTCGGCGGCCCGGTCGGCGAAGAGCCGCGCCGCGTCGGTCTCGTCCATCGGGGCCAGCTGGAAGGCGCGTTCGCCCTCCAGCCGGAGCGGCCGGCGGCCGGCCGCCAGCACCTGGAGGCCGGGGCAGCGGCGCAGCAGGTCCCGGACCAGCTCGGCGCAGGGGTCGACGAGCTGCTCGAAACCGTCCAGCACCAGCAGGAGGCGGCGGTCGGCGAGATGGGTGCGCAGCACCTCACGGGCCGACCGGCCGCTGTGGTCGGTGACGCGCAGCGCGTCGAGGAGCGCGTGGTCGAGCAGTCCGGGGTCGCGGATCGAGGAGAGTTCGGCGAGCCGGACACCGTCGCAGTAGCGTTTCTCCAGATCCTCCGGACCCAGGGTCGACAACGCTTGCCCGGCCGCGTGCACGGCCAGCCGTGTCTTGCCGACACCGCCCACCCCCACCAGGGTGATCAGCCTGAATTCGGCGAGAAGGCGTGTCAGCTCGGCCAGTTCGTCGGCACGGCCCACGAACCGGTTCAGCTCCGCGGGGAGATTGCCGGGGACAGGTCGCATGGGACACGCACAGTACTCACACGGACGCACTGCGTACAATCCGCTGCCGCGACTCCCCCTCCGTACCCCCGTGGATGGGGTAGGGTCCGCGACCGCGTCAAACCGGTACGGGGAGTCACTCCAGGCGCGATAGGGTCGAGGGAGGACTTTCTCAGGTCGCCCGGATCCGTCGGATCCGAGCCGGCCGACCAACGACGCAGAGAGCGGTGCAGCGTGACCGGTGGAGAGGTTGCCGGGATCCTGGTGGCCGTCTTCTGGGCGGTTCTGGTCACCCTCCTCGCCGTGGTGCTCGTGAGGCTGGCCCAGACGCTCAAGGCGACCACCAAACTCGTGGCGGACGTGACCGAACAGGCCGTACCGCTGCTGGCCGACGCGTCGGCGACGGTACGCGCGGCGCAGAACCAGCTCGACCGGGTCGACGCCATCGCGACGGACGTCCAGGAGGTCACCTCCAACGCGTCGGCGCTCTCCACCACCGTGGCGTCGACCTTCGGCGGACCCCTCGTCAAGGTCGCGGCGTTCGGCTACGGGGTACGGCGGGCGATGAGCCGCAAGGCGCCGGCCGAGCCGGCGCGCGCCGACCGTGAGGCACCGGCGCCGGCACCGGCGCCGGCACCGGCCGCGCGCGGACGCCGCACCGTCATCGTGGGCAGGACCGTTCCGGCCGCCCGACGCAGCAGGAAGCAGAAGGGCTGAGGCCGATGTTCCGCCGTACGTTCTGGTTCACCGCGGGCGCGGCGGCCGGCGTGTGGGCCACCACCAAGGTCCACACCAAGCTCCGGCAGCTGACGCCCGAGAGCCTCGCCGCGCAGGCCGCCAACAAGGCGGTCGACGCCGGACACCGGCTCAAGGACTTCGCACTCGACGTCCGGGCGGGCATGGCCCAGCGCGAGTCCGAACTCGGCGAGGTGCTGGGGCTCGACGCACCCGCCGACCCCGAACTCGCCGCGAGCCGCCGCCTCGCAGTCGAGGCTCGCGCACAACGCCGGTCCGACGAGCACCGGTACGACCAAGACCACAGCGACAGATTCAACTCGCGCACACCGCACAACCGGAATGAGGACCACTGATGGAGTCGGCTGAAATCCGCCGCCGCTGGCTGAGCTTCTTCGAGGAGCGCGGGCACACCGTCGTCCCTTCGGCGTCGCTCATCGCGGACGACCCGACTCTGCTCCTGGTCCCCGCGGGCATGGTGCCCTTCAAGCCGTACTTCCTCGGCGAGGCCAAGCCGCCGGCCCCACGCCTGACCAGCGTCCAGAAGTGCGTCCGTACGCCGGACATCGAAGAGGTCGGCAAGACCACCCGGCACGGCACGTTCTTCCAGATGTGCGGCAACTTCTCCTTCGGTGACTACTTCAAGGAAGGCGTCATCCCGCTCGCCTGGGAGCTGCTGACCAGCTCCGTGGCGGACGGCGGCTACGGCCTGGACCCGGAGAAGCTGTGGGTCACGGTCTACCTGGACGACGACGAGGCCGCCGACATCTGGACCGAGAAGGTCGGTTTCCCCGCCGAGCGGCTCCAGCGGCTGGGTATGAAGGAGAACTACTGGTCCATGGGCGTGCCCGGCCCCTGCGGACCCTGTTCGGAGATCTTCTACGACCGCGGCCCCGAGTTCGGCGAAGCCGGCGGCCCGGCCGTCAACGACGAGCGCTACGTGGAGATCTGGAACCTGGTCTTCATGCAGTACGAGCGCGGCGAGGGAGAGGGCAAGGAGAACTTCCCGATCCTGGGCGACCTCCCCTCCAAGAACATCGACACCGGCCTCGGCCTCGAACGTCTCGCCATGGTCCTCCAGGGCGTCCACAACATGTTCGAGATCGACACGTCGATGGCCGTCATCGACAAGGCCACCGAACTGACCGGTGTCCGCTACGGCGCCGATGCGGCCTCGGACGTCTCTCTGCGCGTCGTCACCGACCACATGCGCACCTCCGTGATGCTCATCGGCGACGGGGTCACCCCCGGCAACGAGGGCCGCGGCTACGTCCTGCGCCGCATCCTGCGCCGCGCCGTACGCAACATGCGGCTCCTCGGCGCCACCGGACCGGTCGTCGCGGACCTGCTCGACGTGGTCATCGGGTCCATGGGCGAGCAGTACCCCGAGCTGATCACCGACCGCAAGCGCATCGAGACCGTCGCCCTCGCCGAGGAAGCCGCCTTCCTCAAGGCCATCAAGGGCGGCACCAACATCCTCGACACCGCCGTCACCGAGACCAAGGCCGGCGGAGGCTCGGTCCTGGCCGGCGAGAAGGCGTTCCTGCTCCACGACACCTGGGGCTTCCCGATCGACCTCACCCTCGAAATGGCCGCCGAACAGGGCCTGTCCGTGGACGAGGACGGTTTCCGCCGGCTCATGAAGGAGCAGCGGGACCGGGCCAAGGCCGACGCCAAGGCCAAGAAGACCGGCCACGCCGACCTCTCCGCCTATCGCGAGGTCGCCGACACCTCCGGCTCCACCGAGTTCACCGGTTACACCGGCACCGAGGGCGAGTCGCGGATCGTCGGTCTGCTCGTCGACGGCGTGCCGTCGCCCGCCGCCACCGAGGGGGACGAGGTCGAGGTCGTGCTCGACCGCACCCCGTTCTACGCCGAGGGCGGCGGCCAGCTCGCCGACCAGGGCCGGATCAAGCTCGACACCGGCGCCGTCATCCAGGTGCGCGACGTCCAGCAGCCGGTCCCCGGCGTCTCCGTGCACAAGGGGTCCGTGCAGGTCGGCGAGGTCACGGTGGGCTCCGCCGCGTTCGCCGCCATCGACACCCGGCGCCGGCGCGCCATCGCGCGCGCCCACAGCGCCACCCATCTGACGCACCAGGCGCTGCGCGACGCCCTCGGTCCGACGGCCGCCCAGGCGGGTTCCGAGAACTCGCCGGGCCGCTTCCGCTTCGACTTCGGCTCGCCCGCCGCCGTACCCGGCACGGTCCTCACCGACGTCGAGCAGAAGATCAACGAAGTCCTCGCCCGTGAACTCGACGTCCAGGCCGAGGTCATGTCGATCGACGACGCCAAGAAGCAGGGCGCCATCGCCGAGTTCGGCGAGAAGTACGGCGAGCGGGTCCGGGTCGTCACCATCGGCGACTTCTCCAAGGAGTTGTGCGGCGGCACGCACGTGCGCAACACCGCCCAGCTGGGTCTGGTGAAGCTGCTCGGCGAATCCTCGATCGGCTCCGGCGTGCGCCGTATCGAGGCGCTGGTGGGCGTGGACGCGTACAACTTCCTGGCCAGGGAGCACACGGTCGTCGCCCAGCTCCAGGAGCTGGTGAAGGGCCGCTCCGAGGAGCTGCCGGAGAAGATCGCCGGCATGCTCGCCAAGCTGAAGGACGCCGAGAAGGAGATCGAGAAGTTCCGCGCGGAGAAGGTGCTGGCCGCCGCCGCCGGACTGGTCGAGGGCGCCAAGGACGTACGGGGCACGGCCCTGGTCACCGGCCAGGTGCCGGACGGCACGTCGGCCGACGACCTGCGCAGGCTGGTGCTCGACGTGCGCGGGCGGATCGCCGGGGACCGGCCGGCCGTCGTCGCGCTGTTCACGACGGTGGGCGGTCGCCCGCTGACGGTGATCGCCACCAACGAGGCCGCCCGTGAGCGCGGGCTCAAGGCCGGCGAGCTGGTGCGCGCCGCCGCCAAGACCCTTGGTGGCGGAGGCGGCGGCAAGCCGGACGTCGCCCAGGGCGGCGGTCAGAACCCGCAGGCAATCGGGGACGCCGTGGCCGCCGTCGAGCGCCTTGTCGCCGAGACGGCCTGAGGACGTGGCCGGGGACGTGAAGTCGACGTGACGGCGCTCGTGCGCCGGGGCCGCAGACTGGCCGTGGACGTCGGGGACGCCCGGATCGGGGTCGCCTCGTGCGACCCCGACGGGGTCCTCGCGACGCCGGTGGAGACCGTGCCGGGACGTGATGTCCCGGCCGCCCACAGACGGCTCGTACAGCTGGTGGAGGAGTACGAGCCGATCGAGGTGGTGGTCGGCCTGCCGCGCTCGCTCAGCGGCGGCGAGGGCCCGGCGGCGGTCAAGGTTCGGGCGTTCGCGGAGGAAGTGGCACGTCGTATCGCGCCTGTTCCGGTGCGTCTCGTGGATGAGAGAATGACCACGGTGACCGCCGGCCAGGGGCTGCGCGCCTCGGGTGTGAAGGCCAAGAAGGGCAGGTCCGTCATCGATCAGGTGGCGGCCGTCATCATCCTGCAGAACGCGCTGGAGTCGGAGCGGGCATCGGGTGCACCGCCCGGTGAGGGTGTGCGGGTTCAGACCTGAAACGCCTGATCGGGCGAAACCGGAACGTACTTACGTTTATCGGTCTGCGCGGATGAAGGTCGTCTGATCGCGATACGGTAACGTTCCGCGCGATGCGGCGGGGATTCGAACAACTGCCGCACAAAGAGAGGCGTTACGGACACCGGGCCATCCGCGCCCGGCACCGGCCGCCTCGCGGCTCTAGGGGATCGATGACTGACTATGGCCGGGGTCGAGGCCCTGAACCGTGGCACCCCGAGGATCCCCTTTACGGGGACCAGGGATGGGGGGCGCAGCAGGCCGCCGACGGCCAGGCTCCCTACGACGCCCGGGCTCAGCCTCAGCAGCCCCACCCGCAGCAGCAACAACACCCTCAGCAGCAGTACGACCCCCAGTACCAGTACGACGGTGGTGGCTGGGACACGGGCCAGCAGCAGTACGCGCAGCAGCAGCAACACCAGCAGCAGTACGACCCCCAGTACGACGGCGGTGGCTGGGACACCGGTCAGCAGCAGTACGTCCAGCAGCAACAGCAGCCGCAACATCCGCAGCACCAGCAACAGCAGCACCCTCAGCAGCAGTACGACCCCCAGCAGCAGCCCCAGTACCCGCAGCAGCAGTACAACGACCCGCAGTACGGCGGCCAACCCCAGTACTCCGGTGAGCAGCCCAACAACCCCCAGTACGACGGCGGTTGGGACACCGGCCAGCAGGGTGCCATGCCGTACGGCGAGAACCGGGGCGACCCCTACGCGGGCGGGCAGGGCCCCGGCCACGGCGGCGAGAGCCCCGACCCGTACGGCGCGTCCGAGGCGTACCCGCCGCAGGGCCCCCCGGTCCGCCGCCGGCAGGAGCCCCCGCCGCCCCCGCCCCAGCCGGAGAACGACTGGGACGGTCCGCAGCCCGAGGAGACGCACCCGTTCTTCACCGGCGCGGACCACGACGGCGGGCGTGACGACGACCGGCCCCGTCTCCTCGACGACCGGGACGAGCGGGACGACGACCCCGAGTACGACGACGAGGGCGGCGGCCGGCGCGGCGGCGGCGGCCGTGACCGCCGCGGCAAGTCGAAGAAGAAGCGCCGCGGTGGCGGCGCCTGCCTCGTGGCCTCCCTCGTCCTGGTCGCCGGTGTGGCCGGCGGCGGGTACTACGCCTACCAGTTCTGGCAGGAACGCTTCGGCCCGCCCGCCGACTTCTCGGGCGCCGGTACGGGCATCGTCCAGGTCGAGATCCCGCAGGGCGCGGGCCTCGCCGAAATGGGCGGCCTTCTCAAGAAGAGCGGCGTGGTCAAGAGCGCCCAGGCATTCATCGACGCGGCGGGTGAGCACCCCAAGGGCAAAGCAATTCAGCCCGGTCTCTATCCGATGAAGAAAGAGATGTCGGCCAAGGCCGCGGTCGATCTCATGACCAACCCGGCCAATCTGAATTCGCTGACCATCGCCGAGGGCGTTCGTGCCGTCACGGTGTACGAGTTCATCGACACGAAGCTCAAGCTCGACCCCGGCACCACCGCGGACGTGGCCAAGGCCGAAGCGGACAATCTCGGCCTGCCGGACTGGGCCGACGACGACAAGAACATAAAAGACCCGCTCGAAGGATTCCTCTACCCCGCGCGTTACGAGATCGGTGAGAAGACCAAGCCGGAGGACATCCTCAAGCAGATGGTCGCGCGCTCCAACCAGGAGTACAAGAAGTACGACCTGGAAGGATCGGCCGAGGAGCTCGGTCTCGACTCGCCGCTCGACGTCGTCACCGTCGCCAGCCTGGTGCAGGCCGAGGGAATCACCCACGACGACTTCAAGAAGATGGCGTCCGTCGTCTTCAACCGGCTCAAGCCGACGAACACGGTCACCAATCAGAAGCTCGAATTCGACTCGGCGTTCAATTACCTGAAGAACGAGTCCGAGATCGATATCTCCACCTCGGAGATCAGGAACAACCCCGACCCGTACAACACGTACTTCCACAAGGGTCTTCCGCCGGGTCCGATCGGAAATCCGGGCGCCGACGCGCTGAAGGCCACGAAGGCGCCGGACGCGGGTGCCTGGATGTTCTTCATCTCCATCGACGGCAAGACCACCGAATTCACCAAGACCCTGGCCGAGCACGAGAAGCTGGTCAAGGAATTCAACGAACGACGGAAGAATGCGAACGACTAGCACCACCGGACGCAGGGCGGCCGTCCTCGGATCGCCCATCGCGCACTCGCTCTCCCCGGTACTGCACCGGGCCGCGTACGCGGAACTGGGCCTCACCGACTGGTCGTACGACCGCTTCGAAGTGGCCGAGGCACAGCTCCCGGCCTTTCTGGGCGGCCTCGACCCGTCCTGGGCCGGTCTCTCCCTGACCATGCCGCTGAAGCGCGCCGTCATTCCGCTGCTCGACGCCGTCAGCGGGACGGCGGCATCGGTGGAGGCCGTCAACACCGTCGTCATCGACGGCGACGGCCGCCGCACGGGCGACAACACCGACATCCCCGGCATGCTCGCCGCCCTGCGCGAGCGCGGCGTCACCGCGGTGGAGTCGGCGGCCGTCCTCGGCGCCGGCGCGACCGCGTCGTCCGCGCTCGCCGCGCTCTCCCAGCTCTGTACGGGCCCGGTCACCGCCTACGTACGCAGTGAGGCCCGCGCCGACGAGATGCGCGGCTGGGGGACACGGCTCGGTGTCGACGTCCGCACCGCCGACTGGTCGGAGGCGGCCGACGCGCTCACCGCGCCACTGGTGATCGCGACGACCCCCGCCGGAGCGACCGACGCGCTGGCGCAGCGGATCCCCGGCCGCCCCGGAACCCTCTTCGACGTGCTGTACGACCCCTGGCCCACCGCACTCGCCGCGGCATGGTCCGCACAGGGCGGTCCCGTCGTCGGCGGCCTCGACCTGCTCGTGCACCAGGCCGTCCTCCAGGTCGAGCTGATGACCGGCCGGGCACCCGCGCCGCTCGCCGTGATGCGCAAGGCCGGCGAACAGGCACTCGGGGCTCACCGGAGCTGACGGCTCGCCCACCTATCCGCCGGCTGGACGAGTCACGGATCGGGGGGCCGGTCATGGCAGGATCGAGGACCTGAGGATGCGTACCGGATTCGTACCGTCGAAGCTGTCGAAGTTACCGAGGAGCACCGTTGAGCAGGTTGCGCTGGCTGACCGCGGGGGAGTCGCACGGCCCCGCACTCGTCGCGACTCTGGAGGGCCTTCCCGCAGGTGTGCCGATCACCACGGAGATCGTCGGCGATCATCTCGCCCGGCGGCGCCTGGGCTACGGACGTGGCGCACGCATGAAGTTCGAGCGCGACGAGGTCACCTTCCTCGGCGGCGTACGGCACGGCCTGACCATGGGATCGCCGGTCGCGATCATGATCGGCAACACCGAGTGGCCCAAATGGGAACAGGTCATGGCGGCCGACCCGGTCGACCCCGAGGTGCTCGCCGGTCTCGCCCGTAACGAGCCCCTGACCCGCCCGCGCCCCGGTCACGCCGATCTCGCGGGCATGCAGAAGTACGGCGCGTCCGAGGCCCGGCCCATCCTGGAGCGTGCCAGCGCCCGGGAGACCGCGGCCCGGGTCGCGCTCGGCGCGGTCGCGCGGTCGTACTTGAAGGAGACCGCCGGGATCGAGATCGTGTCGCACGTCGTCGAACTGGCCGCCGCCAAGGCCCCGTACGGCGTCTACCCGACCCCCGGCGACGTCGAGCGGCTCGACGCCGACCCCGTGCGCTGCCTCGACCCCGAGGCGAGCGACGCGATGGTCGCCGAGATCGACCAGGCCCACAAGGACGGCGACACCCTCGGCGGTGTGGTCGAGGTGCTCGCGTACGGAGTGCCCGTCGGACTCGGCTCGCACGTCCACTGGGACCGCAGGCTCGACGCCCGCCTCGCCGCCGCCCTCATGGGCATCCAGGCCATCAAGGGCGTCGAGGTCGGCGACGGCTTCGACCTCGCCCGCGTGCCCGGCTCCCGGGCGCACGACGAGATCATGGTCACCGACCAGGGCATCAGGCGCGCCTCGGGCCACTCCGGCGGTACCGAAGGCGGTCTGACGACGGGTGAACTGCTGCGCGTACGGGCCGCGATGAAGCCCATCGCGACCGTGCCCCGCGCGCTCGCCACCGTCGACGTCGCCACCGGTGAGCCCGCCAAGGCGCACCACCAGCGCTCAGACGTCTGCGCGGTGCCCGCAGCGGGCATCGTCGCGGAGGCCATGGTCGCGCTGACCCTCGCCGACGCCGTGGCCGAGAAGTTCGGCGGCGACAGCGTTCCCGAGACCCGGCGCAACGTCGAGTCCTACCTGAAGAACCTGGTGGTCCGATGAGCGGCCCGCTGATCGTCCTGGTCGGCCCCATGGGGGTCGGCAAGACCACCGTCGGCGCGCTGCTCGCCGAACGGCTCGGCACCGGCTACCGGGACACCGACGCGGACATCGTCGCCGCGGAGGGCCGGGAGATCTCGGACATCTTCTTCGACGACGGCGAACAGCACTTCCGCGACCTGGAGCGGGCCGCCGTACGGAGCGCGCTCGCCGAACACCCCGGCGTCCTCGCGCTCGGCGGCGGCGCGATCCTCGACAAGGACACCCGCGAACTGCTCGCCGGGCTCCCCGTCGTCTATCTCTCCATGGAGGCGAACGAGGCGGTGCGGCGCACCGGGCTCGGCCTGGCCCGTCCGCTGCTCGCCATCAACCCCCGCCAGCAGTGGAAGCAGTTGATGGAGGAGCGCCGCGCCCTCTACACGGAGGTCGCGCGCGCGGTCGTCCCGACCGACGAGCGGGCGCCCGAGGTAGTCGCCGAAGCCGTCATCGAGGCGCTGGAACTGGGCACGGCGGCCGTTCCCGGCGCGGATCCGTCCGCCACCCCCGGCAAGGAGAACCAGGCATGACGACGGACCAGGACCAGCAGGTCACCCGGATCCAGGTCGGCGGCACCGCGGGCCACGACCCGTACGAGGTGCTGATCGGGCGGCGGTTGCTGGGCGAGCTGCCCGTACTCGTCGGCCCCCGGGCCAAGCGCGTCGCCGTGCTGCACCCGGAGGCGCTCGCCGAGACCGGTGAGACCCTGCGCCAGGACCTGGCGGACCAGGGGTACGAGGCGGTCGCCATCCAGCTCCCGAACGCGGAGGAGGCCAAGACCGTCGAGGTCGCGGCCTACTGCTGGAAGGCGCTCGGCCAGACCGGCTTCACCCGCAGCGACGTCATCGTCGGCGTCGGCGGCGGCGCCACGACGGATGTCGCGGGCTTCGTCGCCGCGACCTGGCTGCGCGGGGTGCGGTGGATCGCCGTACCGACGACCGTCCTCGGCATGGTCGACGCGGCGATCGGCGGCAAGACCGGCATCAACACCGCCGAGGGCAAGAACCTCGTCGGCGCCTTCCACCCGCCCGCCGGAGTCCTCTGCGACCTCGCGGCGCTGGACTCGCTGCCCGTGCACGACTACGTGAGCGGCATGGCCGAGATCATCAAGGCCGGATTCATCGCCGATCCGGCCATTCTCGATCTGGTGGAGGCCGACCCCGAAGGCGCGCGTACCCCCGCCGGACCGCACACCGCCGAGCTGATCGAGCGCTCCATCCGGGTCAAGGCCGAGGTCGTGTCCAACGACCTCAAGGAGTCCGGCGTACGCGAGATCCTCAACTACGGCCACACACTCGCCCACGCCATCGAGAAGAACGAACGCTACAAATGGCGGCACGGCGCGGCCGTCTCCATCGGCATGGTCTTCGCCGCCGAACTGGGCCGGCTCGCGGGCCGGCTCGACGATGCCACCGCCGACCGGCACAGCGAGGTCCTCAAGTCCGTCGGACTGCCGCTGACCTACCGCGGCGACCAGTGGCCCAAGCTGCTCGAAACCATGAAGGTCGACAAGAAGTCCCGCGGTGACCTGCTGCGTTTCATCGTCCTCGACGGCCTGGCCAAGCCGACCGTACTGGAGGGACCGGACCCGGCGGTGCTGCTCGCCGCGTACGGGGAGGTGTCCGAGTGACCCGTCAGGTCCTGGTGCTCAACGGCCCCAACCTGGGCCGCCTCGGCTCGCGCGAACCGGACGTCTACGGCTCCGTCTCGTACGCCGGACTTGTGGAGACCTGCCAGTCGACCGGCAAGGAACTGGGCCTGGACGTCGATGTGCGCGAGACGAACGACGAGGGCGAGCTGATCCGCTGGCTGCACGAGGCGGCCGACGGATCGATCCCCGTCGTGCTCAACCCCGGGGCCTTCACGCACTATTCGTACGGAATGCGGGACGCGGCCGCGCAGCGCACCGCCCCACTGATCGAGGTGCACATCTCGAACCCGTACACACGTGAGGAATTCCGCCACACGTCGGTCGTCGCGGCAGTCGCCAGTGGCACGATCGCGGGGTTCGGCATCGGCTCGTACCGACTGGCGCTGCGCGCCGTCGCCGAGGAACTGGACGGCTGACGGCGGCTGACGGGAAAGCCCGAACGGGCGGCCGGGCACTCGGGGCGGGCTTCTGACGTTCTTCCGGGGACGGCCGGTGACGGTACCGTTCGAAAACAAGTCGGCCGGGTGGCCGAGCGATCAGCGTCAGACGTACGAGACGGAGTGGCACCGGATGCAGCACGCAGTGGGGGCTCCGCTGCCGCCTCCCCATGGCTCGGCGCACGGCGCGGGCGGCCAGGGGCCGGGCGGGTGGGCGCACGGCTCCCCGCCCCACGGTCCGCCACCGCACGGCGCACCGCACTCCGGCCCGCCGGCCGGCCGCCCCGCGCCCCACGGGCACCAGCCCGTCCCGGGCGCGGTGCCGTACGGCGGGCAGCCGGGCCCCGGTGGCCCGCCGGGGCAGCACGCGCACGGCGCACCGCCGCCGCACGGCGCACCGCATCCGGGTCCGCCACCGGTCGGCCGGCCCAGCGGACCGCAGCGGATCCCGCCGGGGCCGCCGGGGGCCCCCGTGCCCCAGCAGGGCCCCCCGGCCCCGCCGCCGGACTCGACCGGGCACATCCAGCTGCCACCGGGCGGGCCGGTCCCCCTCCCCGTGCCGCATCCCGCCGACAGCGGTACGGGCGCCGCCACACTGGCCGTCCTGTTGATCGGACCCGCCGGTGCGGGCAAGACGACCGTCGCCCGGCACTGGGCGGCCCGCCGGCAGGTGCCCACCGCGCACATCAGCCTGGACGACGTACGCGAATGGGTCTGCTCCGGTTTCGCCGATCCGCAGTCGGGGTGGAACGAGCACTCCGAGGCGCAGTACCGCCTGGCCCGCCGCACCTGCGGCTTCGCCGCCCGTAACTTCCTCGCCAACGGGATCTCCTGCATCCTCGACGACGCGGTCTTCCCCGACCGCCCCGTCGTCGGACTCGGCGGCTGGAAGCGCCACGTCGGCCCCGGCCTGCTGCCCGTCGTCCTGCTGCCCGGCCTGGAGATCGTGCTGGAGCGCAACGCGGAACGCAGCGGCAACCGCAGGCTCTCGGACGAGGAAGTGGCGGGCATCCACGGCCGGATGGCCGGCTGGTACGGCTCCGGACTGCCGATCATCGACAACTCCAAGTACGACGTCGAGACGACGGCCCGCGTCCTGGACGATGTCCTCGCCCGGTCGATCGCGAGCCCGCCCACCTGGTAGCGGGCGCCCGCCGGGGCGTCCGAGTCCGGGCCGCCCCGCGCTCCGGCCGCCCCGGTCGGACGCGCCGACCGCGCCGAGCCGGGCCCGCGCTCATAGGCTCGATACATGTCAGAGGTGTTCGCGGTCCGTCGCGGGCGGCTGCGCGACCGGTGCTCCGCGGCCGGCACCGATGCCGCCCTGGTGTCACTGCCCGCCAACGTCCGCTATCTCGCCGGCGGCGCGCCACCGGGCGCGGTCCTGCTGCTCGGCGTCGCCGACCAGCGCGACGTACTGCTCTGCCCCCGCACCTCGACCGGCGACCCCGCCGACGGCCGCCCCGACGAGCAGCTGCGGCTGAGCGTGCTGCCGACCACGACGGGCGATCCGGCCGTCGCCGCCGCGGACCTCCTCGACCCGGCCACGGCCCGCACCCTCGCCGTCGAGGAGCACCACCTGACCGTCGCCCGGCACCGCGCCGTCCGCTCCGTGGCACCCCGGCTGCTCCTCGCCGATCTCGGCCGCACCGTGGAACAGCAGCGGACGGTCAAGGACGAGGAGGAGATCTCCCAGCTGCGGATCGCGGCCGAGATCTCCGACCAGGCACTGGGCGAACTGCTCGAATCGATCCTCGTCGGCCGCACCGAACGGCATCTCGCCCTGGAACTGGAGCGGCGTCTGGTCGACCACGGCGCCGACGGACCGGCGTTCCGGACCTCGGTCGCCACCGGGCCGAATTCGGGCCGCGCCGGCCACCGGCCCTCGGACCGCAGGGTCGAGGAGGGCGATTTCCTCTCCGTACGCCTCGGCGCCAACTACCACGGATATCGCTGCGAGATCGGCCGCACCTTCGTCATCGGATCGTCGCCGGCCGACTGGCAGATCGATCTCTACGACCTGGTGTTCGCCGCACAACGGGCAGGTCGGGAGGCTCTGACGCCCGGTACCGCCTACCGCGACGTGGACCGCGCGGCCCGCCGTCCGCTGGAGTCGGCGGGGTACGGCGAAGGGCTCGCGGCCCGTACCGGGCACGGTGTGGGGCTCGAAATCGACGAGGACCCGCAGTTGGCACCCACCGCCATGGGTAAACTGGACGCTTGTGTGCCGGTCACCGTCGAACCGGGGGTCCACCTCCCGGGCCGGGGCGGTGTCCGGATCGATGACACGCTCGTCGTCCGCCCCGAGGCGGACGGCGGACCCGAGCTACTCACCATTACGACCAAGGAACTGCTCGCGCTCTAGTGCTCCGGCAAGCTTTTCGCCGGTCGCGGTGGTGGCGCGCACCCGTGGTCCCACCCCGCTTCAGTCCAGGAGATTCCGCAACCGTGGCTTCCACGAACGACCTCAAGAACGGCATGGTTCTCAAGCTCGACTCCGGCCAGCTCTGGTCCGTCGTCGAGTTTCAGCATGTCAAGCCCGGCAAGGGCCCCGCCTTTGTGCGCACCAAGCTGAAGAACGTGCTCTCCGGCAAGGTCGTCGACAAGACCTTCAACGCCGGCGTGAAGGTCGAGACGGCCAACGTCGACCGCCGCGACATGCAGTTCTCGTACATGGACGGCGAGTACTTCGTCTTCATGGACATGGGCACCTACGACCAGATCCACATCAGCCGGGAGGTCGTCGGCGACGCCGCGAACTTCCTCCTGGAGGGCTTCGAGGCCACGGTGGCGATGTACGAGGGCAACGCGCTCTACGTCGAGCTGCCCGCCGCCGTCGAGCTGGTCATCGAGCACACCGACCCCGGCGTGCAGGGCGACCGCTCCACCGGCGGCTCCAAGCCCGCGAAGCTGGAGACCGGTTACGAGATCGGTGTCCCGCTCTTCATCACGACCGGCGAGAAGATCAAGGTCGACACGCGCTCCGGTGAGTACCTCGGCCGGGTGAACAGCTAACCGTGGCTGCCCGCAACAAGGCCCGTAAGCGCGCCTTCCAGATCCTCTTCGAGGCCGACCAGCGCGGGGCGCCCGTGCAGACGGTCCTCGCGGACTGGCTGCGGCACGCCCGGACCGACGACCGCCAGCCGCCGGTCAGCGAATACACGATGGAGCTGGTCGAGGGGTACGCGCGGTACGCGGACCGGATCGACGAGCTCATCACCACCTACTCGGTGGGCTGGTCGCTCGACCGCATGCCGGTCGTCGACAGGAACATCGTGCGGCTCGGCACGTACGAACTGGTGTGGGTGGACGGCACACCCGACGCCGTGGTGATCGACGAGGCGGTACAGCTCGCCAAGGAGTTCTCCACGGACGACTCGCCGTCCTTCGTGAACGGCCTCCTCGGCCGCTTCAAGGACCTCAAGCCGAGCCTGCTCCGCGCCGACGCCGACTAGCCGACTAGGTCGTATCCGGGCGATATCGCGCCCCCGGGAACGCAGATCGTCGGCCGGGCCGCACACGCGGCCCGGCCGGCGATCGAAGTCGGCCGTCGATGGCTGGGCCATTCGTGTGACTCGTGGGCCCATGCGCCCGCCTCCGCTGTTGTACTCGCGTTCGATCCGGCGATGCGCGCGGTGACATCTCTCCCGGTCGGCGCGGGCCCTCAGTTCCATGACTCCGTTCCATGACGCCGGTCCCGCGGGGCCACCTACGCCGTCTGTGCGGTCCGCGGGACCGATCGGCGCCCCAACGGCCACGCGGCGCCCGCCGCGCGTGCACCGGGCGCCCACGGCCCCTGCCGACGGCGACACGCCGGAGGGGCGGCCCGCCGATCGCGGTCCGCCCCTGTCGGATGTGACGTTTCTGCTGTTCTGTACCGCGGTGTCAGCCCTCGTCGTGAGCCACGGCGCGGCGCGCGTCCGCGTCCAGCACGCCCCAGCTGATCAGCTGCTCGGTGAGGACCGACGGCGACTGGTCGTAGATCACCGCGAGCGTGCGCAGGTCGTCCTGGCGGATCGACAGCACCTTGCCGTTGTAGTCACCGCGCTGGCTCTGGATGGTCGCCGCGTAACGCTGGAGCGGGCCCGCCTTCTCCTGCGGGACATGGGCGAGACGCTCCAGGTCCAGGACGAGCTTCGGCGGCGGCTCGGCGGCTCCGCCCGGCGTCGTGCCCGGCAGCAGCTCCTGCACCGGGACACCGTAGAAATCGGCCAGCTCGGCGAGGCGCTGCACGGTCACCGCGCGGTCGCCGCGCTCGTAAGACCCCACCACCACGGCCTTCCAACGGCCCTGTGACTTCTCCTCCACGCCGTGGAGGGAAAGGCCCTGCTGGGTGCGGATGGCGCGGAGCTTGGCCCCGAGCTGCTTTGCGTATTCGCTGGACATAAGGCTCCCCGGACGCTGGGACAATCTGCGGCTCCGCCGCGTGGCTGGTAACTCACTGTGAGGTTACGCAGCGTGACTTGGATGCGTCAAGCCGAATGGTCCGTACCCACCCCTCCACAAGTCCGGAAAAGGGCGCCGGACCTGGTAATGTCGACGGCGCAAATCCGACGTCCTTTAACGTCCGTCCCGTGAGGCGGAGAAGGAGGTCCGTTTCTTATGGACACGCACAGCTCTGATGCCGCCCGCCCCGTGCTCGAGGCACCCGACATCGCACGGGCACTGACCCGTATCGCCCACGAGATCGTCGAACGTGCCAAGGGCGCCGACGACGTGGTTCTGCTCGGCATCCCCACCCGTGGCGTCTTCCTGGCCCGGCGGCTGGCCGACAAACTCGAAGAGATCACCGGCGGCAAGATCCCGGTCGGCTCCCTCGACATCACGATGTACCGCGACGACCTGCGCATGCGGCCCGCCCGCGCGCTGGCCCGCACCGACATCCCGGCCGACGGCGTCGACGGACGTCTCGTCGTCCTCGTGGACGACGTGCTCTTCTCCGGCCGCACGATCCGCGCCGCCCTCGACGCGCTGGGCGACATCGGCCGGCCGCGCGCGGTCCAGCTCGCCGTCCTGGTCGACCGGGGCCACCGCGAACTGCCCATCCGCGCCGACTACGTGGGCAAGAACCTCCCCACCTCGCTGCGCGAGACGGTCAAGGTCCAGCTCGCCGAGGAGGACGGCCGCGACACCGTGCTGCTGGGCCTGCGGAAGCCCGACCCGGCCGGCGAGCAGTAGCGGGCCCCGCCCGTACACCGCAGACCCGTACACGGCCCGCGCGTCGGCGCGCCCTGACGCCGCCGTGCCCGCCCGGGGAGACCCGGGAACCAGGAACCACCTCCACACAACGGAGCACACCCGATGCTGCGCCTCCCAGGGGCAAGCCCCCGAACCCCCGGCCATCTCATCTCCGCCGCCGATCTCACCCGCGACGACGCCGTACTGATCCTCGACACCGCCGAGGAGATGGCAAGGGTCGCCGACCGGCCCATCAAGAAGCTGCCGACACTGCGCGGCCGTACCGTCGTCAACCTCTTCTTCGAGGACTCGACCCGCACCCGGATCTCGTTCGAGGCCGCCGCCAAGCGCCTGTCCGCCGATGTCATCAACTTCTCGGCCAAGGGCTCGTCGGTCTCCAAAGGAGAGTCGCTCAAGGACACCGCGCTGACGCTGGAGGCGATGGGCGCCGACGCCGTCGTCATCCGGCACGGCTCGTCCGGCGCCCCGTACCGGCTCGCCAACTCCGGCTGGATCGACGGCGCCGTCATCAACGCGGGTGACGGCACGCACGAACATCCCACCCAGGCCCTGCTCGACGCCTTCACTATGCGCCGCAGGCTGGTCGGCGCCGACGCGGGCATCGGCCGGGACCTCGAAGGCCGCCGCATCACGATCGTCGGCGACATCCTGCACAGCCGGGTCGCCCGCTCCAACGTCCTGCTGCTGCACACCCTCGGCGCCGAGGTCACGCTCGTCGCCCCGCCGACCCTGGTGCCGATCGGCGTCGAGAAGTGGCCCTGCGAGGTGTCGTACGACCTCGACCGGGTGCTGCCCAAGTCCGACGCCGTGATGATGCTGCGGGTCCAGCGCGAGCGGATGAACGCCGCGTTCTTCCCCACCGAGCGCGAGTACTCACGGCGCTACGGGCTCGACGGCGAGCGGATGGCCCGGATGCCCGACAACTCGATCGTCATGCACCCCGGCCCGATGAACCGCGGCATGGAGATCACCGCCGAGGTCGCCGACTCCGACCGCTGTACGGCCGTCGAGCAGGTCGCCAACGGTGTCTCGACCCGGATGGCCGTCCTGTATCTGCTTCTGGGCGGCAACGAGCCCGCCGTCACCCATTCCCGCCCGGCGTCCGCCACCGAGGAGAACAAGTAACCATGAGCAAGATCCTTATCCGTGGCGCCAGGATCCTCGGCGGCGAGGCGCGCGACGTCCTCATCGACGGCACGGTCGTCGAACGCGTGGACACCGGCATCGAGGCCGGCGACGCCACCGTGGTGGAGGCCGAGGGACAGATCCTGCTGCCCGGCCTCGTCGACCTGCACACACATCTGCGCGAGCCCGGCCGTGAGGACTCCGAGACCGTCCTCACCGGCACCAGGGCGGCGGCGATCGGCGGCTTCACCGCCGTGCACGCCATGGCCAACACCTTCCCCGTCGCCGACACCGCCGGCGTGGTCGAGCAGGTCTGGCGGCTCGGCCGGGAGTCCGGCTACTGCGACGTACAGCCCGTCGGCGCCGTCACCGTCGGCCTGGAGGGCAAGCAGCTCGCCGAACTCGGCGCCATGCACGACTCGGCCGCCGGTGTGCGGGTCTTCTCCGACGACGGCAAGTGCGTGGACGACGCGGTGATCATGCGCCGGGCCCTGGAGTACGTGAAGGCGTTCGACGGCGTCGTCGCCCAGCACGCCCAGGAGCCCCGGCTCACCGAGGGCGCCCAGATGAACGAGGGCATCGTCTCCTCCGAACTCGGACTCGGCGGCTGGCCGGCCGTCGCCGAGGAGTCGATCATCGCCCGCGACGTGCTGCTGGCCGCCCACGTCGGCTCCCGCGTCCACATCTGCCACCTCTCCACCGCCGGTTCGGTCGAGATCGTCCGCTGGGCCAAGTCGAAGGGCTGGAACGTCACCGCCGAGGTCACGCCGCACCACCTGCTGCTGACGGACGAGCTCGTACGGACCTACAACCCCGTCTACAAGGTGAACCCGCCGTTGCGCACCGAGGCCGACGTGCTGGCGCTGCGCGAGGCCCTGGCGGACGGCACGATCGACTGCGTCGCCACCGACCACGCCCCGCACCCGCACGAGGACAAGGACTGCGAGTGGGCGGCGGCGGCCATGGGCATGGTCGGCCTGGAGACCGCGCTGTCCGTCGTCCAGCAGACGATGGTCGACACCGGTCTCATCGACTGGGCGGGCGTCGCCGACCGGATGTCGGTGCGGCCCGCGCAGATCGGCCGTCTCGCCGGTCACGGCCGTCCCGTCTCGGCAGGTGAGCCCGCCAACCTCACGCTCGTCGATCCCGCTTACCGTGGAATGGTGGACCCCGCGGGCTTCGCCTCCCGCAGCCGTAACACCCCCTACCAGGGCCGTGAGCTGCCGGGACGCGTCACCCACACCTTCCTGCGGGGCCGTGCCACGGTCGTCGACGGGAATCTGGCGTGAGCGCTGCACTGATCAATCTGGCCGCCGAGCAGAAGTCGGCGGAGGTGACCGACTGGGCCGCCCGTATCGGGTGGGTGGTGGGTCTGCTCCTGTTCATCGCGTTCGTCTACTGGCTGATGCGCCAGGGATGGAAGTGGCGCGGAAGCCTCCAGTCCGATCTGCCGGAGCTGCCGGTGGCCCCCGAGGAGACGGCGGGGGACGTGACGCTGCGGCTCAGCGGCAGGTACCACGGCTCCACGACCGCCGGTCAGTGGCTGGACCGGATCGTCGCCCAAGGCCTCGGGGTCCGCAGCCGGGCGGAGCTCACGCTCACCGACGCGGGCGTGGCCGTCGTACGGCCCGGGGCCACCGACTTCTTCGTCCCGGCGGGCCAACTGCGCGCCGCCCGGCTCGACAAGGGCATCGCCGGCAAGGTCCTGGCCGAAGGCGGACTGCTGATCCTCACCTGGCAGCACGGCGACCGGCTGCTCGACTCCGGCTTCCGCTCCGACCGCGCGGCGGAGCACGCCGCCTGGGTCGAGGCGATCAACCTCATGAACCAGTCCATCACGACGAATCAGACACCGACCACGAACGCGTCGACCACGCCGACCGACGACGCGCCCTTCACGACGGAAGGCACCGCACGATGACCCTCTCCACCCGGGGAGCCGCCAAAGCTCCCGCCGTACTCGTCCTGGAGGACGGCCGGAGTTTCCGCGGCCGTGCCTACGGGGCCGAGGGGGAGACCTTCGGCGAGGCGGTGTTCTCCACCGGCATGACCGGCTACCAGGAAACCCTCACCGACCCCTCGTACCACCGCCAGGTCGTCGTCATGACCGCCCCGCACATCGGCAACACCGGCATCAACGACGAGGACGACGAGTCCGGCCGGATCTGGGTCGCCGGCTATGTCGTACGCGACCCCGCCCGCATCCCCTCCAACTGGCGCTCCCGGCGCTCCCTGGACGAGGAACTGCTGCGGCAGGGCATCGTCGGCATCAGCGGTGTCGACACCCGCGCCCTCACCCGCCATCTGCGCGAGCGCGGCGCGATGCGCGTCGGCATCTTCTCCGGCGACGCGCTCGCCGGCGGCGCCCTCGACGACGACACGGCGCTGACCGCACGCGTGAAGGAGGCGCCCCTGATGAAGGGCGCGAACCTCTCCGCGGAGGTCGCCACCACCGAGACGTACGTCGTCCCGGCCGTCGGCACCAAGCGGTTCACCGTCGCCGCCCTCGACCTCGGCATCAAGGGCATGACCCCGCATCGGATGGCCGAGCGCGGCATCGAGGTGCACGTCCTGCCCGCCACCGCCACCGCCGAGGACGTGTACGCGGTCGAGCCCGACGGCGTGTTCCTCTCCAACGGCCCCGGCGACCCCGCCACCGCCGACCTCACCGTCGTCAAGGCGGTGCTCGAGCGCGGTACGCCGCTCTTCGGCATCTGCTTCGGCAACCAACTCCTCGGCCGCGCACTGGGCTTCGGCACGTACAAGCTCAAATACGGCCACCGCGGTATCAACCAGCCGGTGCAGGATCGTTCCACCGGCAAGGTCGAAGTCACCGCGCACAACCACGGGTTCGCCGTCGACGCCCCGCTCGACCAGATCTCCGACACCCCCTACGGCCGCGCCGAGGTCTCCCACGTCTGTCTCAACGACAACGTGGTCGAGGGGCTCAGGCTGCTCGACCGGCCGGTCTTCAGCGTCCAGTACCACCCCGAGGCGGCCGCCGGCCCGCACGACGCCGCGTACCTCTTCGACCGCTTCACATCCCTGATGGAGGGCCAGCGTGCCTAAGCGCTCCGATATCCGGTCCGTCATGGTCATCGGCTCGGGCCCGATCGTCATCGGCCAGGCCGCCGAGTTCGACTACTCGGGAACCCAGGCCTGCCGCGTACTCAAGGCCGAGGGCCTGCGCGTCATCCTCGTCAACTCCAACCCCGCGACGATCATGACCGACCCGGAGATCGCCGACGCCACGTACGTCGAGCCGATCACCCCCGAGTTCGTCGAGAAGATCATCGCCAAGGAGCGCCCCGACGCGCTGCTGCCCACCCTCGGCGGCCAGACCGCGCTCAACACCGCGATCTCCATGCACGACAACGGCGTCCTTGAGAAGTACGGCGTCGAGCTCATCGGCGCCAACGTCGAAGCCATCAACAAGGGCGAGGACCGCGACCTCTTCAAGGGCGTCGTCGCGGCCGTCCACGCCAAGATCGGCCACGGCGAGTCCGCCCGCTCCGTCATCTGCCACTCGATGGACGACATCCTGGCCGGCGTCGAGGAACTGGGCGGCTACCCCGTCGTCGTACGCCCCTCCTTCACCATGGGCGGCGCCGGCTCCGGCTTCGCCCACGACGAGGACGAGCTGCGCCGCATCGCCGGACAGGGCCTGATGCTCTCGCCGACCACCGAGGTGCTCCTGGAGGAGTCCATCCTCGGCTGGAAGGAGTACGAACTGGAGCTGATGCGCGACAGGAACGACAACGTCGTGGTCGTCTGCTCCATCGAGAACTTCGACCCGATGGGCGTCCACACCGGCGACTCCATCACCGTCGCGCCGGCGATGACCCTCACCGACCGCGAGTACCAGCGGCTGCGCGACATCGGCATCGCGATCATCCGCGAGGTCGGCGTCGACACCGGCGGCTGCAACATCCAGTTCGCCGTCGACCCGGTGGACGGCCGGATCATCGTCATCGAGATGAACCCCCGTGTCTCGCGCTCCTCCGCGCTCGCCTCCAAGGCCACCGGCTTCCCGATCGCCAAGATCGCCGCGCGCCTGGCGGTCGGCTACACGCTGGACGAGATCCCGAACGACATCACCGAGAAGACCCCGGCGTCCTTCGAGCCGACCCTCGACTACGTCGTGGTGAAGGTCCCGCGCTTCGCCTTCGAGAAGTTCCCCGCCGCCGACGCCACCCTCACCACCACCATGAAGTCGGTGGGCGAGGCCATGGCCATCGGCCGCAACTTCACCGAGTCGCTCCAGAAGGCGCTGCGCTCGCTGGAGAAGAAGGGCAGCCAGTTCGACTTCACCGGCCACCCCGACGACCTCGGTACCAAGGCCGAGCTGCTGGAGCTGGCGAAGGTCCCCACCGACGGCCGGATCAACACCGTCATGCACGCGATCCGCGCCGGAGCCACCCAGGAAGAGATCTTCGACGCGACGAAGATCGACCCCTGGTTCGTCGACCAGCTCTTCCTGATCAAGGAGTACGCGGACGAGCTGGCCGCCGCAGACCGCCTCGACCCCGGACTCCTCGCCGAAGCCAAGCGACACGGCTTCTCCGACGCCCAGATCGCCGGGATCCGCGGACTGCGCGAGGACGTCGTACGCGAGGTACGGCACGCGCTCGGTGTCCGCCCCGTCTACAAGACGGTCGACACCTGTGCCGCCGAGTTCGCCGCCAGGACCCCGTACTTCTACTCCTCCTACGACGAGGAGAGCGAGGTCGCGCCGCGCGAGAAGCCCGCCGTGATCATCCTCGGCTCCGGCCCCAACCGCATCGGCCAGGGCATCGAGTTCGACTACTCCTGTGTGCACGCCTCCTTCGCGCTGAGCGAAGCCGGGTACGAGACCGTGATGGTCAACTGCAACCCGGAGACCGTCTCCACCGACTACGACACCTCCGACCGGCTCTACTTCGAGCCGCTCACCCTGGAGGACGTCCTGGAGATCGTCCACGCGGAGACCCTCGCCGGGCCCGTCGCGGGCGTCATCGTCCAACTCGGCGGCCAGACACCCCTCGGCCTCGCACAGGCGCTCAAGGACAACGGAGTGCCGGTCGTCGGCACACCCCCGGAGGCCATCCACGCCGCCGAGGACCGCGGCGCCTTCGGCCGCGTCCTCGCCGAGGCCGGCCTGCCCGCGCCCAAGCACGGCACGGCCACCACCTTCGAAGAGGCCAAGGCCATCGCCGACGAGATCGGCTACCCCGTGCTGGTCCGGCCCTCGTACGTGCTGGGCGGACGCGGCATGGAGATCGTGTACGACGAGGCCCGCCTCTCCTCGTACATCGAGGAGTCCACCGAGATCAGCCCCACCCGGCCCGTCCTGGTGGACCGCTTCCTCGACGACGCCATCGAGATCGACGTAGACGCCCTCTACGACGGCACCGAGCTCTACCTCGGCGGCGTCATGGAGCACATCGAGGAAGCCGGCATCCACTCCGGCGACTCGGCGTGCGCCCTGCCCCCGATCACCCTCGGCGGCTTCGACATCAAGCGGCTGCGCGCCTCCACGGAGGCCATCGCGCGCGGGGTCGGTGTCCGCGGCCTGATCAACATCCAGTTCGCGCTGGCCGGGGACATCCTCTACGTCCTGGAGGCCAACCCGCGCGCGTCGCGCACCGTGCCCTTCACCTCCAAGGCCACCGCCGTACCACTGGCCAAGGCCGCCGCCCGGATCTCCCTGGGCGCCACGATCGCCGCCCTCCGTACGGAGGGTCTGCTGCCCGCGAACGGCGACGGCGGCACCCTGCCCATGGACGCGCCGATCTCCGTCAAGGAGGCCGTCATGCCGTGGTCGCGCTTCCGCGACATCCACGGACGCGGCGTCGACACCGTCCTCGGCCCGGAGATGCGCTCCACCGGCGAGGTCATGGGCATCGACTCCGTCTTCGGCACGGCGTACGCCAAGTCGCAGGCGGGGGCGTACGGCCCGCTTCCCACGAAGGGCCGCGCCTTCATCTCCGTCGCCAACCGCGACAAGCGCTCGATGATCTTCCCGGCGCGTGAACTGGTCGCGCACGGCTTCGAACTGCTCGCCACCTCCGGCACCGCCGAGGTCCTGCGCCGCAACGGCATCAACGCCACGATCGTACGCAAGCAGTTCGAAGGCACCGGCCCGAACGGCGAGCGGACCATCGTCCAGCTCATCCACGACGGCGAGGTCGACCTCATCGTCAACACCCCGTACGGCACCGGTGGCCGGCTCGACGGCTACGAGATCCGCACCGCCGCGGTGGCGCGCGGAGTCCCGTGCCTGACGACGGTGCAGGCGCTCGCCGCCGCCGTACAGGGCATCGACGCACTCAACCACGGAGGCGTCGGAGTCCGTTCGCTCCAGGAACACGCCGAGCACCTCATCGCCGCGCGCGAAGAGTAAGGAGAGCCTGTTTCCATGTACCGACTCCTCTTCCGGCTCCTGTTCCGACGCATGGACCCCGAGCAGGCCCACCACCTGGCCTTCCGCTGGATCCGGCTCGTCGTCCGCGTCCCGGTGCTGCGCACCTTCGTCGCCGCGGCGCTCGCCCCTCGTTACGAGGCGCTGCGCACCGAGGCCTTCGGGCTGCGGATGCACGGCCCCTTCGGTCTCGCCGCGGGCTTCGACAAGAACGCCGTCGCCGTCGACGGCATGTCGATGCTCGGCTTCGACCACGTCGAGATCGGCACGGTCACCGGGCAGCCGCAGCCGGGCAACGCCCCGCAGCGGCTGTTCCGGCTGCCCGCCGACCGGGCGCTGATCAACCGCATGGGCTTCAACAACGACGGATCGGCCACCGTCGCCCTGCGCCTGGCCACCCGTCGCGAGATCTTCCGTACGACGGTCGGCGTCAACATCGGCAAGACCAAGGCCGTAGCGGACGACGCGGCGATCGGCGACTACGTGACGTCGACCGAGCGCCTGGCCGCCCACGCCGACTACCTCGTCGTCAACGTCTCGTCCCCGAACACCCCCGGTCTGCGGAACCTCCAGGCCGTCGACCAGCTGCGCCCGCTCCTGACGGCCGTACGCGAGGCCGCCGACCGCGTCGTCCCGGAGCGGCGGGTCCCGCTCCTGGTCAAGATCGCCCCCGACCTCGCCGACGACGACATCGACGCCGTCGCCGACCTGGCCGTGGAGCTGGGCCTGGACGGCATCATCGCCACCAACACCACCGTCGCGCGCCACGGCCTCGGCCTGAAGACGGCCCCGTCCCTGCTCGCCGAGACCGGCGGACTGTCCGGGGCGCCCCTGAAGGCGCGCTCGCTGGAGGTCCTGAGGCGGCTGTACGGGCGTGTGGGCGACCGGATCACCCTGGTCGGCGTGGGAGGCATCGAGAACGCCGAGGACGCCTGGCAGAGGATCCTGGCGGGCGCGACGCTCGTCCAGGGCTACAGCGCCTTCATCTACCAGGGCCCTTTCTGGAGCCGGGGCATCCACAAGGGTCTCGCCGCCCGGCTGGCCACCAGCCAGTACGCCACCCTCGCCGAGGCGGTCGGCTCCGACACCAGGAAGGTGCACGCGTGAACGCCACCGTCTCCGCCGCGTCCGTGGACGCCGACACGGAGCGGGAGCCCTTCGGGGCGCGCCTGCGCCGCTCCATGGACACCCGGGGCCCGCTCTGTGTGGGCATCGACCCCCATGCCTCGCTGCTGCACGACTGGGGCCTGAGCGACGACATCGCGGGCCTGACGGCCTTCACCCGTACCGTCGTCGAGGCGCTGGCCGACCGCGTCGCCGTACTGAAGCCGCAGTCGGCGTTCTTCGAGCGGTTCGGCTCGCGCGGTGTCGCCGTCCTGGAGAAGGCGGTCGCCGAGGCACGGGCCGCCGGCGCGCTCGTCCTGATGGACGCCAAGCGCGGCGACATCGGCTCGACCATGGCCGCGTACGCGGCCACGTACCTCGACAAGGACAGCCCGCTCTTCTCCGACGCCCTCACGGTCTCGCCGTACCTCGGCTTCGGCTCGCTGCGCCCGGCGCTGGACGCCGCGCGCGTCAGCGGCTCCGGTCTCTTCGTGCTGGCGCTCACCTCCAACCCGGAGGGCGCCGAGGTCCAGCGGGCCACCACCGAAGGTGGTCTCTCCGTCGCGCAGACGATCCTCGACCACGCGGCCGAGGAGAACGCCGGGGCGACGCCGCTCGGTTCGGTCGGCGCCGTCGTCGGGGCGACCCTCGGCGAGGCCGGGGTCGATCTCGCGATCAACGGGCCGCTCCTCGCCCCCGGCATCGGGGCGCAGGGCGCGACCCCCGCGGACCTTCCGGCTGTGTTCGGCGCGGCCGTCGGCGATGTGGTGCCGAGTGTGAGCCGGGGAGTACTCCGTCATGGACCGGATGTTTACGCCCTGCGTGCGGCGGCGGAGCGGTTCGGCGACGAGGTCCGGACGGCGGTCGAGGGCGCTCGGCGAGCGCGCTGACGCGGTTCGAACGCCGATCCTGACAGAAAAGCGGGTTGTTTTGCCGGAAATGTCCCGGTCGAGCGATGCTGACCAGGACTTTTCGGCTGTTCTCGCTGACGAGAGCGGTCTACACCGCTAGTCTCCGTCGAGAGTCAACGCGCGGAACCTTCGCTCGTTGCTCGCCTGGTGTGGGACGAACCAGTTCCGCACCGGTCCGTATCCGACAGTTCGACATCCGAGGTGACGTAGGCGTGGCTCTTCCGCCCCTTACCCCTGAACAGCGCGCAGCCGCGCTCGAAAAGGCCGCCGCGGCTCGCCGGGAGCGGGCCGAGGTCAAGAATCGACTCAAGCACTCCGGCGCCTCCCTCCACGAGGTCATCAAGCAGGGTCAGGAGAACGACGTCATCGGCAAGATGAAGGTCTCCGCCCTCCTCGAGTCTCTGCCCGGCGTGGGCAAGGTGCGCGCCAAGCAGATCATGGAGCGACTCGGCATCTCCGAGAGCCGCCGTGTCCGGGGTCTCGGCTCCAACCAGATCGCGTCGCTTGAACGCGAGTTCGGCGGCAGCCCTGCCTGACGTTCCCGGGCACTCCCGGGAACCTGGATAATCGCTGCATGGCACCAGAGGTACATCCGCGGCTGACCGTGCTCTCCGGCCCTTCGGGCGTCGGCAAGAGCACGGTCGTCGCGCATATGCGCAAGGTTCACCCCGAGGTCTGGCTCTCGGTGTCGGCCACCACCAGAAAGCCGCGTCCCGGCGAACGCCACGGCGTCCAGTACTTCTTCGTCACCGACGAGGAGTTCGACAAGCTGGTCGCCAACGGCGAGCTGCTGGAGTGGGCCGAGTTCGCGGGCAACCGCTACGGCACACCGCGTCGCGCGGTGCAGACACGCCTCGAGGCGGGCGAGCCCGTGCTCCTGGAGATCGATCTCCAGGGCGCCCGGCAGGTCAAGGACTCGATGCCGGACTCACAGCTGGTCTTCCTGGCCCCGCCGAGCTGGGACGAGCTGGTCCGCCGGCTCACCGGCCGGGGCACCGAGTCGCCCGAGGTGATCGAGCGCCGGCTGGTGGCCGCGAAGGTGGAGCTGGCCGCCGAGTCGGAGTTCGACATCAGCCTGGTGAACACCTCCGTCGAGGACGTGGCGCGCGAGCTGCTAGCCTTGATGGCAGTTGTCTGACCTCTGTCTGCTTTCGCGCAGCCGTCGGCAGCACCCGGTATTTCCTGTATTTCCCTGATTTTTCTTCGGAAGGCAAGAGAGTGTCCTCTTCCATTTCCACGCCCGAGGGCATCATCAACCCGCCGATCGACGAGCTGCTCGAGGCCACGGACTCGAAGTACAGCCTCGTGATCTACGCGGCAAAGCGGGCGCGTCAGATCAACGCGTACTACTCGCAGCTCGGCGAGGGCCTGCTCGAGTACGTCGGTCCGCTGGTGGACACGCACGTCCACGAGAAGCCGCTCTCGATCGCCCTGCGTGAGATCAACGCGGGTCTGCTGACGTCCGAGGCCATCGACGGCCCGGCGCAGTAACGGCGACAATTCCTCTCACCACGGGCCCGGCAGCGCGACTGCCGGGCCCGTGGTGTGTCATGGGGGAGACGAATCCATCCGAATACGGGGAGACACGGTGGACCAGGCGGGCCAGACGGAGCGGTCGGAACAGTCGGGGCGGCCGGGCGGCGGCAGGCCCAGGGTCGTCCTGGGAGTGAGCGGCGGGATCGCCGCGTACAAGGCGTGCGAGCTGCTGCGCCGCCTCACCGAGTCGGGCCATGACGTACGGGTCGTGCCGACCGGGTCCGCCCTGCACTTCGTCGGCGCCGCGACCTGGTCCGCGCTCTCCGGTCACCCCGTCTCCACCGAGGTCTGGTCGGACGTCCACGAGGTGCCCCACGTACGCATCGGGCAGTCCGCCGACCTCGTCGTCGTCGCCCCCGCCACCGCCGACCTGCTGGCCAAGGCCGCCCAGGGCCTGGCCGACGACCTGCTGACCAACACGCTCCTCACCGCGCGCTGCCCGGTGGTCTTCGCTCCGGCCATGCACACCGAGATGTGGGAGCACCCCGCGACCCGGGCGAACGTCGCGACCCTGCGCGAGCGCGGAGCGGTCGTCATCGAGCCCGCCGTCGGCCGCCTCACCGGAGTCGACACCGGCAAGGGGCGGCTGCCCGACCCGGGCGCGATCTTCGAGGTCTGCCGCCGGCTGCTGGCGCGTGGCGTGAGCGTGCCCGACCTGGCGGGGCGGCATGTCGTCGTCTCCGCGGGCGGAACGCGCGAGCCGCTCGACCCCGTGCGCTTCCTCGGCAACCGCTCCTCGGGGAAGCAGGGGTACGCCCTGGCCCGTACGGCGGCGGCCCGTGGCGCCCGGGTCACCCTCATCGAGGCCAACACCGGGCTGCCGGATCCGGCGGGCGTCGACGTGGTGCGCGTCGGAACCGCCGTACAACTCCGTGAGGCGGTACTGAAATCAGCCGCCGACGCCGACGCCGTGGTCATGGCGGCGGCCGTGGCCGATTTCCGCCCCGCCTCCTACGCCGAGGGAAAGATCAAGAAGAAGGACGGCGAGGAGCCGGCGCCGATCGTGCTCGTCCGCAACCCGGACATCCTCGCGGAGATCGGCGCGGAGCGCGCCAGGCCCGGACAGGTGATCGTCGGCTTCGCCGCCGAGACGGACGACGTGCTCGCCAACGGCCGGGCGAAGCTGCGCCGCAAGGGCTGCGACCTGCTGGTCGTCAACGAGGTGGGGGAGCGCAAGACCTTCGGTGCCGACGAGAACGAAGCGGTGATCCTCGCCGCGGACGGCGGCGAGACGCCGGTCCCCCACGGTCCCAAGGAGGCGCTCGCCGACACGGTCTGGGACCTCGTCGTACCGGCACTCGGGTCCGCGTAGACGAACGGAAAGTTAATTCTTCGTTCCCTCTTCCGGGCGTGTGAAATCGGCCCAAACCCGATGTTTGGGGTCGGGATAGGGGGTGATCGTCGTATCGCAGGACGGAGTGACAACCCCTAACTCCACTCCCACTGGCCGAGACGCCTGGACCTTTCTCGCGGTCTGCCGGATAAACTGGCCGCGGAACGTCGCGGGGCGCAGCTCCCCGCCCGTTCCGCCAAGGATCTAGCCAGCAGCCGCTGCAACCCCAGGGAGCGATGTGTCGCGCCGTCTGTTCACTTCGGAGTCTGTGACCGAAGGTCACCCTGACAAGATCGCTGACCAGATCAGCGACACCATTCTCGACGCACTCCTGAGGGAGGACCCCACCTCGCGGGTGGCCGTCGAGACCCTGATCACGACCGGCCTGGTCCATGTGGCCGGTGAGGTCACCACCAAGGCTTACGCGCCCATCGCGAAGCTGGTCCGGGACAAGATCCTGGAGATCGGCTACGACTCGTCGAAGAAGGGCTTCGACGGCGCCTCCTGCGGCGTCTCGGTGTCCATCGGTGCCCAGTCGCCCGACATCGCCCAGGGTGTCGACACCGCCTACGAGAAGCGGGTCGAAGGAGAGGGCGACGAGCTCGACAAGCAGGGCGCCGGCGACCAGGGCCTGATGTTCGGCTACGCCTGCGACGAGACGCCCGAGCTGATGCCGCTCCCGATCCACCTCGCCCACCGGCTCTCGCGACGGCTCTCCGACGTCCGCAAGAACGGGACCATCCCGTACCTGCGCCCCGACGGCAAGACCCAGGTCACCATCGAGTACGACGGCGACAAGGCCGTCCGCCTCGACACGGTCGTCGTCTCCTCGCAGCACGCGTCGGACATCGACCTGGACTCGCTCCTGGCGCCCGACATCCGCGAGTTCGTCGTCGAGCACGTGATCAAGCAGCTCCTCGAGGACGGCATCAAGCTGGAGACCGAGGGCTACCGCCTGCTGGTCAACCCGACGGGCCGCTTCGAGATCGGCGGCCCCATGGGCGACGCCGGCCTCACCGGCCGCAAGATCATCATCGACACCTACGGCGGCATGGCCCGCCACGGCGGCGGCGCCTTCTCCGGCAAGGACCCGTCCAAGGTGGACCGCTCGGCCGCGTACGCCATGCGCTGGGTCGCCAAGAACGTGGTGGCCGCGGGCCTCGCCTCGCGCTGCGAGGTCCAGGTCGCGTACGCGATCGGCAAGGCCGAGCCGGTGGGCCTCTTCGTCGAGACCTTCGGCACGGCCTCGGTCGACGTCGAGAAGATCGAACAGGCCATCGCCACGGTCTTCGACCTCCGCCCGGCCGCGATCATCCGTGACCTGGACCTGCTCCGCCCGATCTACGCCCAGACGGCGGCGTACGGCCACTTCGGCCGCGACGAGCCGGACTTCACCTGGGAGCGCACGGACCGCGTGGACGCGCTGCGCGAGGCGGCCGGTCTGTAAGGCATTCCGCGTACGTCGGCGGCGACGGGCCCCGGACACCGATGGTGTCGGGGGCCCGTCGCCGTGTCGCGGGTGGGTACGTGATCTCCGGCACCCGACGAGCCGCCACCACCTCGCGGGGGCCGTCCGCCGACGGTCCGCGGGTGTCAGTGACGTCTGGTAAGAATTTGGCTGTGAGCAGCGACGACGAGCAGCCCGAGGAGTCCGCCGGGGGCGGTGGGCCGGAGCAGCTCGCGTTCATTCGGGAGACCGTGCGGGCCGCCAAGGTGCCCCGTGCCAAGCCCCGGACCTGGCGGGGGGCGCCGTTGGCGGGGGAGTTGCCCGTCGCGCGCGTCGTGGTGAACAAGGGGGTGCTGCATCTCGACCAGTTCTTCGACTACGCCGTGCCCGAGGAACTGGACGAGGCCGCGCAGCCGGGCGTGCGGGTGCGGGTGCGGTTCGGGGCCGGGGCGCATCAGGTGCGGGGCGGGCGGCGGGAGGGCGGGCGGCTGATCGACGGGTTCGTCATCGAGCGGCGGGCCGAGTCGGACTACGCGGGACCGCTCGCTGCGCTGGCCGGTGTGGTGTCGCCGGAGCCGGTGCTCAGCCCCGAGCTGCTGGGGCTCGCGCGGGCCGTCGCCGACCGTTACGCGGGCAGCCTCGCCGACGTACTGCAACTGGCGGTGCCACCGAGGAACGCGCGCGCGGAGGCCAAACCGTCGCCCGATCCGCTGCCCGCGCCCGGCAGGCAGGAGGCGGGCACCTGGGAGCGGTACGCGAAGGGCGCGGCCTTCCTGGCCGCGCTCGCCGACGGCGGCTCCCCGAGGGCCGTGTGGACCGCGCTGCCCGGACCGCACTGGGCGGACGAGCTGGCGCGGGCCGTCGCGGCCACGCTCGCGTCGGGGCGCGGGGCGCTCGTCGTCGTCCCGGACGGCCGGGCGGCGGCGCGCGTCGACACCGCGCTCACGGCGCTGCTCGGCGAGGGACACCACGCGCTGCTCACCGCTGAGGCGGGCCCGCAGAAGCGGTACGGGCAGTGGCTCGCCGTCCGGCGCGGCGCGGTGCGGGCCGTCGTGGGGACCCGCGCGGCCATGTTCGCTCCCGTACGCGATCTCGGGCTCGTCGCCATCTGGGACGACGGCGACTCCAGCCACAGCGAACAGCACGCGCCGCTGCCGCACGCCCGCGAGGTCCTCCTGCTGCGCGCCGCGCACGACAAGTGCGCCTTCCTGCTGGGCAGTACGGGCTGCACCGTCGAGGCGGCCCAACTGGTCGAGACGGGCTGGGCGTTGCCGATGACGGCCGACCGGGAGCGGTTCCGAACGGCCGCGCCCCTGATCCGGACGGTGGGGGACGGCGAGCTGGCGCGCGACGAGGCCGCGCGCGCGGCCCGGCTGCCGAGCCTGGCCTGGCAGACCGTCCGGGAAGGGCTCAAGACCGGCCCGGTCCTCGTACAGGTGCCCCGGCGCGGGTACGTGCCCCGGCTCGGCTGCGAGCGCTGCCGCGCGCCCGCCCGCTGCCGCCACTGCGCCGGACCCCTGGAGGCGCCCGAGCAGCGGGAGTTGCACTGCGGGTGGTGCGGACGTGGCGAGCCCGCCTGGCGCTGCGCGGAGTGCGGCGGTACGCGGCTGCGCGCCAGCGTCGTGGGCGCGCGGCGTACGGCGGAGGAGCTCGGCCGGGCGTTCCCGGCTGTCCCGGTGCGTACGTCGGGCCGCGATCACATCCTCGACACGGTGCCCGGCCGTCCCGCGCTGGTGGTGAGCACGCCCGGCGCCGAGCCCGTCGCCGAAGGCGGCTACGCGGCGGCGCTGCTCCTCGACGGCTGGGCGATGCTCGGCCGGCCCGACCTGAGGGCGGGGGAGGAGGCGCTGCGGCGCTGGCTGCACGCCGCTTCGCTGGTCCGGGGCCAGGCCGACGGCGGCACGGTCGTGGTCGTGGCCGAGCCGACGCTGCGGCCCGTACAGGCGCTCGTGCGATGGGATCCCGTGGGCCACGCCCAGCGCGAGCTGGCGGAGCGGGCGGAGCTGGGCTTCCCGCCGGTGTCGCGGATGGCGGCGGTGACCGGCGGGCCCGACGCGGTGGCCGCGTTCCTGGCCGCCGCCGAACTGCCGCCCGACGCCGAGGTCCTGGGCCCCGTCCCGCTGCCGGTCACGGACCCGGCCCGGCCCCGCAGGACCGGTGACCCGCCACCGGGCGAGATGTGGGAGCGCGCACTGCTGCGCGTGCCGCCGGGCAGCGGCGCCGCGCTGGCGACGGCCCTGAAGTCGGCCCAGGCGGGCCGGCTGGCACGGGGTGGCGGCGACCCCGTCCGTATCCGGATCGATCCCCCGGACATCGGCTGAGGGGACGCGGGACACCGGCGGCCGGGCGGGTCCCCCCGGTCCCCGACGTCCCCGACCGGCGGGTGGGCCGCACCGCGGCCGACCCGTCCATGCGATCGAGGAACGGCCTCGTCAGCCGTTGCGTGGACCAGGGAAGGCCCCCGGGCGCGCCTCCTCGCGGAGCGGCTGCGCGGCCACCGTCGGCTGCGGTGGCATCGACCGCGCCGCCGGCACGGCCGGGACCCCCTGCGCGGGGCCCGCCGGGCGGGGCTGTGCGGTGTCGGCCGGGCGGTCGCCCTCGGTAAGGGCCGCCTGCTGGGCAGCGCGCCTCGTACCGTAACGGCGGTGCACCGCCTGCTTGGTGACACCGAGCGCCGAGCCGACCGCGTCCCACGAGAAGCCCAGCGAGCGATCGAAGTCCACGGCCGCCGTCACCAAACTCTCGACACTGTCGCGCAGTTCCTGTGCGAGACGGACGGTCGGGGCTGGCGCCCGGCCGTAGACGACGAAGCCCGTCGAGGGGCCTGAACGACGCGGACGGTAGACGTTGCCCAACTGGGCTGTGAGAGTGCGCAATGCGTCCACCTGCCGGCGGACGCGCTCGATGTCCCGCACCAACAGGTGCAGATTTGCCCGGGCTTGTGCGTCGTGGGTTGCGTGGTCGGCCATGAACAAGCCTCTCGAACCGGCGTTGAAACGGATCGGGCCGCACCGGGCGGCCCGTTTGAGGTCAATCTCCCTTGACAACGCGCCACCCGCCGTTGTGGTCACGCTGCGGGGGCGTATGCGCATATGCCTGGGGCGCGCGGGCTCCCGTACGCCCCCTGCCGCCCCGGTCTCCGGACGGCCCATAGACTGGTGCGCTGTCCGTCGCCGGCCGCGCCGCAACCCGCCGCCCGCCCGCCGACGCCGGACCGGAAGCCGCACGAGAGAGCGAGGAAGTCCCGCAGTGAAGCTCGTCTTCGCAGGCACCCCCGAGGTCGCCGTACCAGCCCTGGACGCACTGATCGCCTCCGACCGGCACGAGGTCGTCGCCGTCGTCACCCGCCCCGACGCGCCCTCCGGTCGGGGCCGCAGGCTCGTCGCCAGCCCCGTCGCGCAGCGCGCCGAAGAGGCGGGCATCGAGATCCTCCGGCCCGCCAGGCCCCGCGACGAAGCCTTCCTGACCCGGCTGCGCGAGATCGCCCCCGACTGCTGCCCGGTCGTCGCCTACGGGGCGCTGCTGCCCCGCGTCGCCCTCGACATCCCGGCCAACGGCTGGGTGAATCTCCACTTCTCCCTGCTGCCCGCGTGGCGCGGGGCCGCCCCCGTGCAGCACGCGGTGATCGCCGGGGACGAGACGACCGGCGCCGCCACCTTCCTCATCGAGGAAGGGCTGGACTCGGGACCGGTGTACGGCGTGATCACCGAGGACGTACGGCCCACCGACACCAGCGGTGACCTGCTGACCCGGCTCGCGTTCGCCGGTGCCGGACTGCTCGCCGCGACCATGGACGGCATCGAGGACGGCACGCTCAAGGCCGTGCAGCAGCCCACCGAAGGCATCTCGCTCGCACCCAAGCTCACCGTCGAGGACGCGCGGGTCGACTGGGCGGCGCCCGCGCTGCGCGTCGACCGTGTCGTACGCGGCTGCACCCCCGCCCCCGGTGCCTGGACCGTCTTCCGTGGCGAACGCCTCAAGCTGATCCAGCTCACGCCGACGCCCGACCGTACCGACCTCGCCCCAGGGGAGCCGGCCGTCGGCAAGAACTCCGTGCACGTCGGCACGGGCTCGTACGCCGTCGAACTGCTCTGGGTCCAGCCGCAGGGCAAGAAGCCGATGCGGGCCGCCGACTGGGCCCGCGGCGTGCGGATCGCCGCCGGTGAGCGGCTCGGCGCGGCCGAGGGGGCCGCGGACGTACGCTGAGAGTGTCCGGCCGCCACACGCGGGCACCCTCGCGCGCGGCGGCACGTACACACGTCGCGTCTTCACGCGCGCCGTCTCCACCCGGCACCCTCATCCACGCGTAGCACCTTTGCGGAGCACCTTTGAACGAGCAGGCACGTCGCCGTCCCTCCAAGACCTACCGCCGTCCCAAGAAGGATCCCGTGCGGATCCTCGCCTTCGAGGCGTTGCGGGCCGTCGACGAGCGCGCCGCCTACGCCAACCTCGTCCTCCCGCCCCTTCTCAAGAAGGCCAGGGAGGCGGGTGACTTCGACAACCGCGACGCGGCGCTCGCGACCGAGCTGGTCTACGGCACGCTGCGCCGCCAGGGCACGTACGACGCGATCATCTCCGCCTGTATCGACCGCCCGCTGCGCCAGGTCGACCCGCCCGTGCTCGACGTACTCGCCCTCGGCGCACACCAGTTGCTCGCCACCCGCATCCCCACGCACGCCGCCGTATCGGCGAGCGTCGAGCTGGCCCGCGTCGTGCTCGGCGACGGGCGCGCGAAGTTCGTCAACGCCGTGCTGCGGAAGATCTCCAAGGACGACCTCGACGCCTGGGTGGAGCGTGTCGCACCGCCTTACGACGAGGACGCCGAGGACCACCTCGCCGTCGTCCACTCGCATCCCCGCTGGATCGTCTCCGCGCTCTGGGACTCACTCGGGGGCGGTCGGGCCGGCATCGAGGACCTGCTCGAAGCGGACAACGAACGCCCGGAGGTGACGCTCGTCGCGCGCCCGGGGCGCGTCTCCGCCGACGAACTCCTCGACACACTGGGCGAGGAGTCCGGACTGCCGGGGCGCTGGTCCCCGTACGCGGTCCGGCTCACCGAGGGCGGCGAACCGGGCGCCATCGACGCCGTACGCGACGGCCGGGCCGGAGTCCAGGACGAGGGCAGTCAGCTCGTCGCCGTGGCGCTCGCCAACGCGCCGCTGGAAGGCACCGACACGCGGTGGCTCGACGGCTGCGCGGGCCCCGGCGGCAAGGCGGCGCTGCTGGCCGCGCTGGCCGCCGGGCGCGGCGCGCGGCTGCTCGCCTCCGAGAAGCAGCCGCACCGGGCGCGCCTGGTCGAGCGCGCGCTCGCGGGCAACCCCGGCCCGTACCAGGTGATCACGGCCGACGGCACCCGCCCGCCGTGGCGGCCCGGCGTCTTCGACCGCGTCCTGGTCGACGTCCCGTGCACCGGCCTCGGCGCCCTGCGCCGCCGCCCTGAGGCCCGCTGGCGCCGGCGCCCCGAGGACCTGGAGGGCTTCGCGCCGCTCCAGCGGTCACTGCTGCGCGAGGCGCTGAAGGCCGTGCGGGTGGGCGGGGTGGTCGGCTACGCCACGTGCTCCCCGCACCTGGCCGAGACGCGCGTTGTGGTGGAGGACGTGCTCAAGGGCAGGGGCGGCCCCGCCGCCGAGGCCGAATGGGTCGACGCCCGGCCGCTGATGCCCGGCGTCGCTGCGCTGGGGGACGGCCCCGACGTCCAGCTGTGGCCGCACGTCCACGGCACGGACGCGATGTACCTGGCGTTGCTGCGGCGTACCGCCTGAAGCACGCAGGCTCGCAGGTTCTCGGCGAGCGCCTCCCGGTCGGCCTCGCTGACCCGTCGCCCCCTCCGCATCTCGTACCCCTGTCGCATCGGCGCAAGGCGAAGATCTGAGCCCCTGGAGGGACGGGAGGCCGGCCGGAATCCTGAAAGAGTGAGACGTCGTCGGTGCAGCGGTCGGAGTGGGTCGCGGGGGTGCCGTCACATGCCGATGAGGTCTCTCGTAGGAGTTGCGATCGTGGCGAATGAGCGCCTGGTGACATGGATCTGCCATCCGGACGACTTTCTGCCGGAGTACGTGGACAAGATCACCGAGCAGATGACCGAGCGCTGGGCGGAGCCCTGCGCGAGGCACGGATTCGCCTTCCGGTTCATCAGCGCGAACGAGCTCGTGCCCGCGTGCGACGAGCGCCCCCGGCTGTGGCACGACGGGGTGGATCTGCTCCAGACGCGGCAGGCGTACATCGTGGACGATGTGAGCGGCGACCCGCAGGCCACTCACTTCCTTCGGGGCATCTACCGGGCCATCGACGCCAGCGACTCCGTCCTGCTCAACCGCTCGCTCGTCGGGCCGGAGTGCCTGGAGCGCGACAAGCTGGCGATCCTGGCCCGTGCGTCGACGCTCGGGGTGCGGGTGCCGAAGACGGTGGCGCTGCCCTTCGGGCGCTACGCGCGCAAGGGTCTCGATGTCGTCCGCAAGGAGATCGGCGAGGGGCCGTACATCCTCAAGGCACGCGAGATGGGCATCGGCTTCGGTGTGCTGAAGCTGGACAGCTACGAGCAGTTGCGGGCCGCCGTCGACATCGCGTCCCAGACCGGGCAGAGCTACATCGTGCAGGAGTATCTGCCCAACAAGGGTGATCTGCGGGTGGCGATGGTCGACGGGAAGTTCGCCGCGAGCATGCTGCGCAGCCCGGCGGAGGGCGCGTATCTCGCCAACATCACCCAGGGCGGCAGTTCGAGCGCCAACCCGGACGTGGCGGCCGTGCTCGGCGACGTGGAGCGGATCGTCGCGGATCTCCAGGCCGGATATCTCTGTGTGGACTGGCTGCTGACCGACGACGGGCCGGTGCTCGGCGAGTGGGGCACCGCCATGGCGGAGTTCTCCTCGATGCCCGAGCCCGCCCGGTCGCAGCTGGCCGACGCGTTCTTCCCGTGGGTCGGCCGGCTGCTGTCCGAGCCCGCCCCGGCGCCCAGCGCATGACGGGAACGGCTACCGAGACGGGGACGCCGAAGGCGGGCTGGTACCCCCGGGCCGTGGGAGCGGGGCTGGGTTTCACCCTGCTGTCCAACTTCGGTCTGGCGATGGTGCTCACGCTGCTTCCGGTGGCGGTCCTGCACGGTGGGCGGATCGCCCCGTCCGTCTTCTCCTTCGCGCTGTCCGTGCATGTCGGCTCGGCCCTGGTCGGCGCGCTGATCACGCCGATAGCGTTCAGCCGGGTCCATCCGGCCTGGGTCCTGACGATCGCCTCGTCGCTGAAGGCCGCCGGATTCGTCACCGTCGCCGTCAGCACCTCGGCCCCGGCGCTGTATCTCTTCGCGGTGCTGGCCGGTCTCGGCGTGGGCATCTCACGCCCCGCAGTGCGTTCCCTGCTGGTCGCCGCGGCGACCGACGACCGCCGCAGCCAGGTCTTCCAGGTCTTCTTCATCCTGCTGAACACCGCCTATGTGCTGGCGCCGCTCGCGGCGGGGCCGGTCGGGCGGGCCGGGGTTCCCGCGCTGCTCGTCCTGGCCGTCGTCGAGACGGCGATCGGGATCACCGTCGGACTCCTCGCCCGGGGGCTCGACTTCGCGCTGCCGCCCCGGGGAGCGAACGGGCTGCGTGGTCGGCTCACCGTCCTCAGGACGCCCGCGGTGGCGGTGGTGCTCGGCTACACCTTCGCGATCTACTTCGCGATGGGGTTCCTCTACGCGATGATCCTGCTGTACGAGGTGGTCAACCCCGCCCAGGCGGAGCACCGGACGCTGTTCCTCAGCTTCCAGCCGCTGGCGATCATCGCCATCCAGCTGGCGCTCCTCCCGTTCTTCACCCGGCTGAGGCGCCGCGCGCTGTATCTGATCGTCGCGGTGGGCGGGGGCACGGGGCTCGTGCTCTCCTTCACCGGCAGTCTGACGCTCATCCTCGCGGGGCTGACGCTGTTCGCCGTCGCGGAGTGTCTGGCCTTCCCGAAGATCCAGGTGGAGGCGGCGGACACGGTGCCGCAGTCACGGCTGACGGATGTCATCGCGCTCGTCAGCCTGGTCACGGCCATCGGTGAGATCTGCGGGAACATGGCGGCCGGGCTCGCGGTCAGCACCTCCGCGTCCTGGCTGCCGCAGCCGGCCCACTTCGGCATGGGGGTGGGTGTGCTGGCCGGGCTGGCGCTGCTCGTGGGCGGTCTCGCCGTCACCCGGTACGTCATGCCCTCGGGCGCTTCCGAGGCCACGCCCGAGGTCGCGCCCGGCGGTTCCGCCGACGGCTCACCCGACGGCTCACCCGACGGCTCACCCGACGGCTCCCCCGACGACTCGCCGGACGCCCCGCCCGGCGCCTCGTCCGCCCGGGACCGGACCTGAGCGTGGGAGCGCCGGTGCCCGGTCAGTTCTGACTGTCGATCAGCTTCCCCAGGAGATAGCCCGCGTGCATCCGGTTGCGGGCCCCGATGCGCGACATGATCTCCGAGATATGGCGCTGGCAGGTCCGCAGGGACATGCCCATGCGGCGGGCGATCACCTTGTCCTCCAGCCCTTCCACCAGCAACCGCGAGATGGAGAGCTGGATCTCGACGGAGGTGCTCTTGACCTGGCCCCGGTCGTACGAGACGGGGAACGGTCTCGCCACCGGCCAGGCGCGTTCGAACGCCTGCACGGCGAAGTCCACGATGCTCCGGTCGCTGACGACCACGGCACCGTCCCGGTCGTACTGCGGCAGGACCGCGATCTCCCGGTCGAAGATGATCATCCGCATCAAGGCGTCGCCGAGCATGCGCACTTCGACGCCCCGCTCCGTCACATGGCGGACATAGTCCACCGTGACCTGGGAGAACTGGGCGGTGTGCTGGTAGACGGTGCGCATGGTGATGCCGCGGCTCAGCACCGCTTCCGTCCGTTCGAGGGACTCGCGCAGCACATCGGCGGGCCGGGCGCCGCCCGGCTGGGAGGTGAGGATCTCCGTCCGCGCCCCTGCCGAGAGTTCGGTCAGGACCGCCCGTACGGCGGCGACCTCGGGCAGGATCTCGATCCGGGGGCGGCGCAGCCGCTCGGCGGGACTCCGCTCGTAGATCTTGGTGAGGGCGTCCAGCTCCGTCATCATCCTGATGATCTGCTGCTGGCCGCTCTCCAGTTGCCTGATGGCGGGGGCGATGACGCCGGCGCCGAGCGCCCGGGGCGAGCCCGGTGTGTACGTGCCGTCCCCGGCGGAATCGATCAGATGTAACTCCGTGAGGCGGCCGACCAATTGCCGCGCCCGTTCGATTCCGATTTCCAGCGCGGCGGCGATCTGCTCGACGGACGCGTTCCCCGAACCGCAGAGGAATGCGTAGGCCGAGGTGATCTCCTCGTCTATCGGGAGCGGGGAGCGATCAACATGGTGAGCTGGCATATTCACTGCACTACCTCATGTCCGAAAATTCCAGATTAATCCGTTCAGGCAATTTGGCGGGTTTTCGGCCCGTCGCATTCTCGCCTGGCGGCATTACGACGTGCATGCGCACTGGCGGCCCCCTCTCGGCGGATGGCAGATTTACGTCGTATCAGGCACTGATTACGTCGGGGGAGAAGCGAGTCGTG
This sequence comes from Streptomyces sp. NPDC060366, assembly GCF_042725135.1. NCBI lineage: Bacteria > Bacillati > Actinomycetota > Actinomycetes > Kitasatosporales > Streptomycetaceae > Streptomyces > Streptomyces sp. NPDC060366. Next base: position 368,238 of record NZ_JBHXDC010000007.1, read on the forward strand.
CTGCGCGCAATCACATGTCCAGCCGTGCCATATCCGACCGTGGCCGAAATTCACCGCGGGACGGTGTGCTCACCGTCGATGGCGGACATCGGCCCTGATCCCGGACCGGGCAGGGCGTGATGTCCGAACTGCGCTACGGAGAGTACATTCTCGTTCACCGCACACACAACGGCCGGATCGCCGAACTGGTCCTGAATCGGCCAGAACGCATGAACGCGGTTTCCGCCGACTTCGGCGCCGCGCTGGCCGACGCGACGGCTGATCTCGGACATGACTCCTCCGTCGGCGTCACCGTCATCACCTCCCGCTGCGAACGCGCCTTCTGTGTAGGCGCCGACCTCAAGGAACGTGCCGGCTACACCGAGGCCGACCGGGCCGCGGCGCGGCCGGGCAGCCGGGCGGCGTACGCGGGCGTACTGGCGCTGCCCATGCCCGTCGTCGCCGCTGTTCAGGGCTATGCGCTGGGCGGTGGCTACGAGATCGCGCTGTCCTGCGACGTCATCGTGGCGGACCCCGGGGCGACCGTGGGGCTGCCCGAGACCACGGTCGGGGTCATTCCGGGCGGCGGCGGTACGCAGCTGCTGCCCCGCAGGGTCGGCGCGGCGGTCGCGGCCCAGCTGATCTTCAGCGGGCGACGGGTACCGGCCATCGAGGCACGCGACCTCGGGCTCGTGGACGTCCTCGCGCCCGCCGGTGCGGTCCGCGCCACGGCTCTCGACCTCGCGCGGACCTACGCGGCCAACTCACCGGTGGCGCTGCGCGCCGCCAAGCGCGCGCTGCGACTGGGGCAGGGCCGGGATCTGGCGGCGGGGCTCGAAGTCGAGGACGCCGCCTGGCGCACGGTCGCCTTCTCGGCCGACTGGGCGGAGGGCGTCGCCGCGTTCAATGACCGCCGCCCACCGGACTGGCCCGGATACGGAGCGGCGGACCGGAACGGGAATCGGCCTGCGGCAGTGAACGTACCGCCGTGAGGAGGGCGTCGGGGCATATGCGGTAACCGAAATTCACCTGTTTCCAGCCCGGCGACAGCGGTGCAATGGCCGAAAAGCATGCCTCGTTCGAGTGGTGTGGACAGGCGAATTTGTTGAACAGTGGACCAAGTGAGGAAATCGTGCTGGGGGAAATGGATCCGACCTCGCGCCACAGCGAGGCGCGTGCCGGTGAGTCGTCAAAGATTGAACTGGCAGAGAATCTCGACATTCTGACGCGGGCGCAGCTTGAGGAAATGCAGCAGCGCAATCTCGCCCGCACCGTGGACGCCCTGAAGAGGAATCCGGCGGTGGCCGCCCGCTGGCCCGGCGCGCTCGACGTGCGGGTGCCGCGCGATCTGCTCAAACTCCCCCTGTTCTCACCGGCCGATCTCCAGGCGTCCTGTCCGCCCGCCTCGGAGAATCTGGTGCTCGGCGACGGCCGCTCCGGGCTCGTCCTGCGCTCCAGCGGTACATCGGGACGGCGCAAGATGATCTACCACTCGTGGGAGTTCAGCCGCCGGGTCTCGGCTCTCGGCGCGCGCGGGGTGCGCAGCGCGCTGCGGCCGCATCCCCGCCGTATCGCCAACTTCCTCTACCCGGGCGAGCTGAACGGCGCGTTCACCTTCGCCCAGGAGGTCACGGAGCTGCTGCCGGCCATGTCGTTCCCCATGGGCAGCAGCGCCCTCGCCTCCCCGGAGACGGCGGAGCTGCTGCGCGAGAACCGGGTGGACGCGGTCATCTGCTCACCCTCGGCGGGGACGGGGCTGCTGACCGGCGACGCGACACGTGAACTCCTGCGCGGCGTGGGCAGTCTGCTGTACATCGGGGAGATCCTCGGTGAGAGCAGGGAGCGTCAACTCGCGGACGCCCGGCCCGATCTGCGGGTGCGGTCGTTCTCGTACTCCACCAGCGAGACCGGGCCCGTCGGCTACCAGTGCACCTACCAGAGCGGTTCGACCCACCATCTGCACGAGGACGTGCTGGTGGTCGAGGTGGTCGACACGGACGCCGAGCGGATACAGCCCGACGGCCGGGTCGGCGAGGTCGTCGTCACGATGCTCACCGACTCCGGTATGCCGCTGCTGCGCTACCGGATCGGCGACGAGGGATTCATCGAGACCCGTCCCTGTCTGTGCGGCAGCGCCGCGCGGCAGCTGACCCTCACGGGCCGGGTGGGCATGTCCATGAATGTCGACAGCACCACCATCTCCCGTGATCTGGTGATGGAGCAGTTGGCGACGCTGGGCATCAGCGACCCGGCCGACTGTCAGTTCCAGGTGACCCAGCACGATCCGGGCTTCTCGATCCGGCTGCTGGTCTCGGAGCGTACGCCGCCCTCGGTCACGACCGAGGACGCCGTCGCCGCGCTGCACGGCGCCTACCACATGGGGAGGGTCTTCACCGCGCCGCTGTACCGCGGGCTGACGCTGGAGCGGGTCGACAGCTCCGAGTTCCACCACACGGCACGGGGCAAGACGCCCTTCTTCGTCGACCGCCCGGCCGGCTGAACTCCCTTCAGCGGCACGTCCGTCACACCGCTCCCGCGAGATTTCCGCGCCGCTTGCACCGCCGCTCCGACCGCTCCTTCTCACGCATCCGTACGCATCCCTGGAGACACTCCGATGCCACTTACGACCGAACGGCACAACTGGGTAGCCACGCGCGTAGACAAGACGTCGGACGCGCTGACCCGGGCCATCGCCACCGACCTGACCAGCCATGTCTTCACCGGGCGGGAGGGGAAAGAGGTGACGCTCGCCGACGGCCGCAGCGCCGTCGAGTTCATCTCCTGCTCCTATCTGGGCCTCGACACCCACCCGGCCCTGGTGGAGGCGGCCGTCGCCGGCCTGCGCCGGGTCGGCGTGCAGTTCTCCTCGTCACGCACCCGGATGCGGTACGAGGACCTCGAATCGCTGGAGCGGATGCTCGGCGTCATCTACGGCGGCCGGCACGCCACGTGCTTCACGGCCGTCGGCAGCGTCCACCTGGGGGTGCTGCCGCTGCTGGGAACGGGTGTGCTGCCCAGCTACCCCGTGTCGGCGAGCGGGGTCACCTTCCTGATCGAGCGCACCGCGCACGCGTCCATCCAGGTCCTGCGCGGCGTGCTCGAACAGATCGGCGATGTGGACCGGTTCGACTGTGAGGACCTGGACGACCTCACCGTCCGGCTGGCGGCGGTACGCGACGCCGGCCGCACGCCGATCGTCCTCGTGGACGGCGTGGGGTCCATGGGCGGGCTCATCGACGTGGCCGCGCTGTACGACCTGTGCGCGGCGGCCGAGGGCTATCTGTACGTGGACGACGCGCACGGTGTGTCGATCACCGGCGAGCAGGGGGCGGGTTTCGCGTACGAGGAGTTCCGCCACCTGCCCGGCGGGCTGCCCGCCTCGGTGATCCTCGTCGGCTCGCTCGCCAAGGCGTTCGGCGGCAGCAACGGCGGCTTCGTCCTGCTGAACACCGAGGAGGACACGGTGGAGCTGCGAAGATTCGGCAATCCGCTGATCTTCGGCGGCCCCATCGCCCTTCCCGTCATCAGCGCCTGCCGGGCGTCGGCGGAGCTGCATCTCGACGGTACGGTCGCGCGGCTCCAGCGGGATCTGTGGCGCAACACCGAACTCTTCGACTCCCGCACGGGAGGCGCGCTGTTCAACGCGGGCACCCGGTCGCCGATCCGCGGGGCGCTCTTCAAGAGCGAGGAGGACGCGCTGGTGGCCGCGGCGCGGCTGCGCAAGGCGGGTGTCATCGTCACCCCCGCGTTCTTCCCGACCGTGGCCAAGGGCAGCGGTCTGATCCGGATGGCCGTCTCGGCCGCGCACACCACCGAGCAGATCGAGCTGGCCACCAACGAGCTGGAGGTGCCGGTATGACCGCCACAGCACCCACCGCCCCGGCCTCCCTCGCCGCCGCCGTCCCCACCGCGCCCGGAACCCGGGCGCCCGGACAGCGGCTCAGCACGGCGAACGCGGGGCCCCGGCCGTCGGTTGTCGGCTTCGGTACGGCCACCCCCGCCAACTCCTACACACAGCGCGAGATGCTGGAGCTGTTCGGCATCGAGGACCCCCGGATCAGGTCCGTCTTCCTCAACAGCGCCATCGAGCGCCGCTATCTGACCCTGCCGCCCGAACTGGCCGACGGCACAAGGAAGACCGAGACCCAGGGCGAACTGCTCGCCAAGCACAAGGAGCAGGGCATCAGGACGGGCAGGGAGGCACTGGAGACGGCCCTGAAGCGGGCCGGGCTCGCGCTCTCCGATGTCGGATACCTGTGCTGTGTGACCACCACGGGACTGCTCACGCCCGGTTTCTCCGCCCATCTGGTCAAGGACGCGGGGCTGCCGGTCTCCACCGGCCGGCTCGACGTCGTGGGCATGGGCTGCAACGCCGGCCTCAACGCCATGGCCGCCGTCGCGTCCTGGTCGGCGGCCAACCCCGGGCAGGCGGCCGTCATGGTCTGCGCGGAGGTCTGCTCCGCCGCCTATGTCTTCGACGGCACCATGCGCACCTCGGTGGTGAACAGCCTCTTCGGCGACGGCGCGGCGGCCGTCGTGATGGTCACCGACCCGGCGGGAACGGCACACGCGGCGCACGACGCGCACGCGACGCAGACGGCGGAAGCCGACGAGGCGGCGCCCGTGGGCACCGTGCTGAAGGCCGCCAGCCGCATCATCCCCGAAGCGGTGGACGCGATGCGCTACGACTGGGACGACGACCAGGGCAAGTTCAGCTTCTTCCTCGACCGTGACGTGCCGTATGTCGTCGGGGCGAACGCCGAGGAGGTGGTCGACCGGCTGCTCGGCGGCACCGGTCTGGAGCGCGCGGACATCGACCACTGGCTGGTCCACTCGGGCGGCAAGAAGGTCATCGACTCGGTGAAGGTCAACCTCGGCCTCAGCACGTACGCGCTTCGCCACACCACCGGGGTGCTGCGCGACTACGGAAACCTGTCGAGCGGCTCGTTCCTGTTCTCCTACGAGCGCCTGATGGAGGAGGGCCGGGTACGGCGCGGTGACTACGGCGTGCTCATGACCATGGGCCCCGGCTCCACCATCGAGACGGCGCTCGTCCAGTGGTGACAGCACCCGGGCCACCGCACCGACCGCACCCAGCGCACCCACCGCACCGACCGAACCACCCCCACTGCCCCCACCACCCTCACCGCCCTGACCGGCGGACGACGAAGGAAGTGTGACCGTGTCCGGCACGGATACCGATACCCCCAGCGCCCTGACCGTCCGTCTCCACGACGAGGCAGCCGCCGTCCTGACGGTCGGCGACGAGGAACTGACCCCGGCGCTGGTCGACCGGGTGCGCGCCGCCGCCGAGAAGGCGGAGGGCGCCGACCGCGGTGTCGTCCTGCTCCTGCTGGGCGGCGCCGGTGCCGCGGAGGGCGCGTCCCCCGCCGGTACGGGCATCCATCTGGTCAACACCTGGGAGCGGGCACTGCGCCGGCTGGAGACCTCGGGGCGCCCCACCCTCGCGCTCGTGGAGGGCACCTGCACGGGCCCCGCGCTGGAGACGCTGCTCACCGCCGACTACCGGATCGCGGCCGGCGACGCGCGCCTGCGGCTCTCGGGCGCCGAGGACGGCGCCTGGCCGAGCACGGCGGTGCACCGGCTGGCGCAGCAGATCGGCACGGCGCGGGCGCGCCGCCTGCTGCTGCGCCGCCCCTGGCTGGACGGTGAACAGGCCGCTGATCTGGACCTGGTGGACGAGACGGCGGACGGCGGCGAGGCGGCCCTGCGCCGCGCGGTGCTGGTGGCGGGCGAGCTGTCGGCCGTGCCGGGCCGCGAGTGGTCGATACGGCGCAGACTGCTGTTCGACGCCACCCTCAGTTACGAGGAGGCCCTGGGCGCCCATCTGGCCGCGTGCGACCGCAGTCTGCGGCGCCGCACCACGGCCGGGCAGACAGGGGCCGACCAGGCCGCGGCGGAACAGACTTCGGCCGAACAGGCCGCGGCCGACGGCTCGTTGGCCCGGGCGCGCTGATCTCCCGTACGAAGCGGCTCCCCGCCCGCCCGGACGGGGACCCCGCACGGCCCCCCCTCTCCCTCTCCCTCCTCCTCCGTCCGAAGGAACCGCGTGCCGACGTCAGGCTCCCCCAGATCCGTCTCCGCCCCCGCCGCCGCCCCCGCGGGCGGCGGTGAGCTGTCGGCCGCCGCCCTCGCGCTGGCCGCCGAGATCCGCGACCGCGAGGCACCGCTGGCCGCGCTGCCGCCGCGCTCCGACCGCTCCGAGGAGCAGCAGCTGGGGGCCGCGGCGATCCACCGCGCCTGCCGCGAACTGCGGGCCGCCTTCCTGCGGGCCCACGCGGCGGCGGTCTACGACCGGCTGACCGAAGGACGTACCGTACGGCTCGGGCTGACCGAGCTGGCGGGCGCGGCGGCCGAGAGCTTCCCCGGACTCGTCCCGGACGGCGCCCAGCTGGCCGAGGAGCTGCGCCACGCGCAGGCGGACAAGGAAGGCCGGGAGATCGACCAGGGCATCTTCTTCCGGGAGCTCCTGCGGCTGCCCGGCGCGGGCGCGCATCTGGTCGACGTGATGCGGGACCCGACGCCCCGGGCACACGCGCTGCTGCCGGACTTCCGGGCCACCGGACGGGCCGAGCTGGGCAAGGTGACGGTGGAGCGGCACGGCGACGGCGGCCATGTGACCTTCCACAACGACTCCTGTCTCAACGCCGAGGACAACGAGCTGATCGCCCAGCTCGAAGTGGCCGTCGACCTCGTGCTGCTGGACGACGGGATCAGGGTGGGGGTGTTGCGCGGCGGGCCCATGACGCACCCGCGCTACCGGGGGCGGCGGGTCTTCAGCGCGGGCGTCAACCTGGCCGATCTGCACCACGGCCGGATCTCGTTCACCGGCTTCCTGCTCCAGCGCGAACTCGGCTACATCAGCAAGATGTACCGGGGTCTGTCCACGGGGGGCCGCCCGGACACCTTCCCGGCGCACGGCGTGGAGAAGCCGTGGGTGGCGGCGGTGGAGACGTTCGCCATCGGCGGCGGCACCCAGCTGCTGCTGGTGATGGACAAGGTGATCGCCGCCGCCGACTCATACCTCAGCCTCCCCGCCGCGCAGGAGGGCATCGTGCCCGGCGCGGCGAACTTCCGGCTGGCGCGGCTGACCGGCGGCCGGGTGGCCCGCCAGGCGGTGCTCGGCGGACGCAAGATCTGGGCGGGCGAGCCGGACGCCCGGCTGCTGATCGACGAGGTGGTCGACCCGAAGGCGATGGACCGGGCGGTGGACGACGCGGTGACCCTGCTGGCGGCGCCCGCCGTGCTCGCCAACCGGCGCATGCTGCGTGTCTCGGAGGAGCCTGTCGACGCGTTCCGCGCGTACATGGCGGAGTTCTCGCTGGCCCAGGCCGAACGGCTCTACGGCGAGGACGTGCTGGACAAGGTGGGCCGCTTCACGGCGCGGTCGGGGACGGGGCCCTCGGCCACCGATCCGCTGAAGCCCGGCACACAGCCCGGCACAGAGCCCGGCGGGGAGACCGGCGCAGCGGCCGGCACGAGGACGGACACGCGGACCGGCGCGGAGACGGGCCGGTGACCGCCGGGGCGGGTGTCGTCCTGCGGCGCGAGCGCCTGCACAGTTCCCTGGGCTCTCCCGCCATGGGATCGATCAACTTCCTCAACGAGGTGATGGGCCGCTTCCCCGACGCGCTCTCCTTCGCACCGGGCGCCCCGCACATCAGCTTCTTCGACCAGATCGACATCCCCCGGCACATCGACCGCTATCTCCGCCATCTCACCGAGGACCGGGGGCTCAAGCCCGACGGGGCCGAACGGCTCCTCTACCAGTACGGGCCCAGCCGGGGTCTCATCGGCGATCTGGTGGCGGGTGCGCTCCGCACCGACCAGGGCATCGACGTGCCGCCCGAGTCCGTGGTGATCACGGTCGGCTGCCAGGAGGCGATGCTGCTGGCGCTGCGCGCGCTCGCCGCCGAGCCCACGGACCTCGTGGCGGTCGTCAACCCGTGCTTCGTCGGTCTGTCCGGGGCGGCCGGCCTGCTCGGCGTGGACCTCGTCCCGGTCGACGACACCGACGACGGGATCGACTTCGCCCAGCTGGACGACGTGTGCCGGGCCGCGCGCGAGGCGGGCCGCCGTATCCGGGCGCTGTACGTCGCGCCGGACTTCTCCAACCCGTCCGGCGGCTTCCTCGGTCTCGCGGACCGCCACCGGCTGCTCGACGTCGCCGCCCGCGAGGACTTCCTCCTGCTGGAGGACAACGCCTACGCGTTCACCGCGCACCAGCCGGGCGCGCTCCCGCCTCTGAAGGCGCTGCCCGGCGGTGAACGGGTCGTGCATCTGGGCACGTTCGCCAAGGTGTGCATGCCGGGAGCCCGCGTCGGTTACGTCGTCGCCGACCAGCGGGTACGGGACGCGGCGGGCCGCACCGGACTGCTCGCCGACGAACTCGCCACCCTCAAGAGCATGGTGACGGTCAACACCTCGCCCATCGCGCAGGCCGTCGTCGGCGGCATCCTGCTGGAGCACCGGGGCTCGCTGGCCTCGGTCGTCAGCGCCAAGGCCGCGCTGTACCAGCGCAATCTGCGTCTGTTGCTGGACGCGCTGGAGAGCGCGCTCGGACCGGGCACCGGCGCGCCCGCCGGGGTCTCCTGGAACCGGCCGCGCGGAGGCTTCTTCGTACGGGTCCGGCTTCCCGTACCGGCGGACGAGCGGCTGCTCGAACGGTCCGCCCGCGAGTTCGGCGTGTTGTGGACTCCGATGTCCCACTTCTATCTGGGCAGCGGCGGGGACTACCAACTCCGCCTGGCTTGCAGTTACTTGGACCCCGACGCGATCAAGGAAGGCGTCGCCCGGCTGGCCCGCTTCCTGCACGCGGTATGTCCCTCCTGACGGTAAATCCCTCCTGACGGTATGTCCCTCCTGAAGAAACACGAGAACCTGATGGACCTCACGAACCCCGCCCCCGCACCCGCTCCCGGCCCGAGCAGACGGCATGTCCTGGCCGTGAGCGGTGCGGTGACCGCCGGCGCGCTGACCGCCGGGGGTACGAGCGCGGGCCGGGCCGCCGCGGCCGGCCCGGAGCCGGGGCTGCCCGCCGAGCGGCCCGGCGGTACGCCTCGTACCGTCACCGTCACCGTCTCCGAGGGCACCAACATGGCCGCCGCCCTCTCCCGCGACGGCACCGGCCTCGCTGTCGACGTACTGAGCGCGATCTGGCTGGTCCCCGGTGCGGGCGGTCCCGCCGTCCGGCTCACCGGCGAACTCCAGGACGCCACCCAGCCGCACTGGGCGCCGGACGGCAGCCGTGTGGTGTTCCAGTCCTTCCGCGACGGCGCCTACCAGCTGTGGTCGGTGAAGCGCGACGGCACCGGCCTCACCCGGCTGACCGACGACGACTACGACAACCGCGAGCCGCAGTACGCGCCCGACGGCAGCCGGATCGTCTTCACCTCCGACCGGTCGGGCAGCAACGACCTGTGGCTGCTCGACCCGGCCACCGGCGTCCGTACGCAGCTCACCACCGGCCCCGACGAGGACGGCACACCCGCCTGGTCGGCGGACGGCAGGACGATCGTCTGCACGGTGAACGACGCGGCGATCGACTCCGTGGACGTGGCGACCGGAACCAGGACCCGGCTGATCACCGCGAGCGCCGGAGCGAAGATCTTCGGCCCGGCGCCGAGCCCGGACGGGCGCCGGGTGAGCTACGTACAGTTCGCGGGGACCCGCGCCGATGTCATGATCGACGGCCAGGTGGCCGCCGCCGGCGAGGACGTGCACGCCGTGCGCACATCCTGGACCTCGGACGGTGACCTGCTCTACACGGCAGGCGGGCACGTCCGGCGGCTGCGCCCCGGCGGCGCCCCCCGCACGGTGGACTTCACCGCGACGGTCACCTTCACCCGCAAGCCCTGGAAGCCTCGGGTCAGGGACTTCACCTCCCGGGCGGCCCGGCAGGCCAAGGGAATCGCGAGCCCGGTCGTCTCCCGCGACGGTCAGCGCATCGCCTTCCGGGCGCTGAACGCGCTGTGGGTGATGAAGACCGGCGAGGCCCCCGTCAGACTGGCCGACGACGGATTCTTCAACTCCGACCCCGACTGGTCCCCCGACGGCACGGCCCTCGTCCACGCGAGCGACCGCTCGGGAACGGCCGCGCTGTGGCGCAGGGACCTCACCGGCGGTGAGCCGGTGCGGCTGACCTCCCTGCCGGGCGCGCAGCTCACCCCCCGCTGGTCCCCGGACGGCACGAAGATCGCCTACCAGGACGAGAACGGCGCGACCTGGGTGCTGGAACTCGCCTCCGGCGCCGTACGCCAGGTGCTTCCCGTCCTCTTCCAGCCGGGCCGCCCCACCTGGTCCCCGGACGGCGCCCACCTCGCGGTCGCCGCCAACCAGCCCTACTCCAGGCGCAACCGGGCCGGGCTGAGCGAAGTCCTCACCGTCGACCTGGCCACCGGCGCCACCCGCTCCCAGCCCGTGGCCGCCCACCGGTCGATCGCCACCCGGGGCGACGACGGACCGGTGTGGACCCCGGACGGCAAGCACTTCGTCTTCGTCATGGAGAGCACGGCGTGGCGGGTGCCCGTCGATCCCACCGGACAGATCACCGGCGCACCCGAGCAGATCACCACGGAGGTCACCGACTCCCTCTCCGTGGACACGGGCGGCCGTCTCTTCTACCTGAACAACGGCACGCTGCGCACCGTCCCGCTCACCGGCGGCACCCCGCGCACCGTGCCCGTCCCCCTCACCTACCGCAGACCTGCGACGGATCGCACCGTGGTGCTCCGCGCCGGCGCCGTGTGGGACGGGCGCGCCCAGCAACTGCGCGGCGCCGCCGACATCGTCGTCAAGGGCGACCGGATCGCCGCGATCCGCCCCGCGGGACAGGGCCGGGGCGACACCGTCGTGGACCTGTCGGGCCTCACCGCGATGCCCGGCCTGGTCGACGCCCATCTGCACTGGCACCTGCGCGGCCGGCAGTGGGGCGACCGCACGGGTCGCCTGCTCCTGTCGTACGGCATCACCACCGTGCTGTCACCGGGCGATCCGGCCTACCAGATGGTGGAGACGAGGGAGGCCATCGAGTCGGGCGCCCAGGTGGGGCCGCGCTTCTTCGGTACGGGCGACGCCCTGGACGGGGCGCGGGTGTTCTGGAACTTCGCCCGTCCCGTGGTCGGCACCGACCAGCTGCGGCTGGAGATGGAGCGCGCCGAACGGCTCTCGTACGACCTCGTCAAGACCTACATCCGGCTACAGGCCCCACTGGAGCGCGCGGTCACCCGCCAGGCGCACGAGCGGGGGCTGCTCGTCACCTCGCACTACGCCTACCCGCACGCGGCGTACGGCATGGACGCCATGGAGCACACGGGCGGCGGCAACCGCGTCGGCTACTCGCAGACCCAGACCCGGCTGGGCAGGGCCTACGAGGACGCCATCGCCGTCCTGACGGCCGCCGGGATGCCCGTCACCTCCACGCTGATGAACTCCTCCGTACTGCTCGCCGACGACCGTTCGCTGGTCACCGACGAACGGACCCGCCTGCTCTACCCGCCGTGGGACTACACGGTCCTGGTGGCCAAGGCGGACGCGGCCGGCGGCCCGGACGCCGGGCTGAACCGCGCGCTGCTGGCGGGCGGCGTCGACATGCTGCTGCGCGTACAGCGCGGCGGCGGCAGCGTCATCGCGGGCTCGGACGCCCCGCTGGACGATCCCGCCCTGTCGCTGCACCAGAACCTGCGCGCGATGGTGCGGGGCGGATTCACCCCGTACGAGGCGCTGCGCACCGCCACCGCCAACCCCGTCCGGCGCATGGGCGTGGACGACGACCTCGGCACGCTCGAAGCGGGCATGCTCGCCGATCTGGTCTTCGTGGAGGGCGATCCGCTGCGGGACATCGACGCGGCGGCGGCCGTACGGACGGTGGTGACGGGCGGCACGCTCCGTACGGTGTCCTCGCTGCTGGAGCCCTTCAGGGCCACGGGTACGCGGTCTCCCGCGGCCAATCCGAAGGAGCGGTCCCTGGTGTCCGCGCGGACCGAGCGCCGGTACGGGTGGCAGGACCCGCGCCCCGGCGGGACGGGCTGTCTGTGCTGAGGAAGAGCTGAGGGAGAACCGGCTGGGGGCGGGGGCCGGACGGGGACGAGTGCGGTGGGCATCGAGCTCTCCGAAAAAACTACGGTGTAGGAAAAGATTCCTACACCGTAGAATGTCGGTGTGGGCCACCGGATCCACCGACGGGAGAGTTCGCGGCATGGCTACGTGGCACGAGATCCGCGGTAGGCACCCGGAGTTCGCGGACAGGGTCTCGGCGTGTTTCGCGACGGGCGTCAACAAGACGATCGCGACCCTGCGCCGGGACGGCTCACCTCGCATCAGTGCGATCGAGCTGGAGTTCAAGGACGGCGACGTCACTCTGGGAATGATGGGCGGATCGGTCAAACTCCGCGACGCCCGGCGCGATCCGCGCGTCGCCGTCCACAGCCCCACGATCGACGCCCCGGAGGGGGAGACCTGGCACGGAGACGCCAAACTCTCCGGAGTCCTCGTGGAGACGCCGGCCCCGGCGGGGAACCCGCACGTGGGCGCGGGCTTCTTCCGGATCGACATCCGGGAAGTCGCGCTCACCTACCTCGGCACCCCCGCCGACCACCTCGTCATCGAGTCCTGGCACGCCGAACACGGGTGGCGGCGCAGGACGCACTGAACCGGCCGTCGCCGTACGCCCCGCCGCCACCTGAAAATCTACGGCGTATGAATTCGCTTCCGCTCGGTAGGATGCCGAGGTGGCAACGGAACCGGACACGGGCAGGAAGCGCGGGCGCCCCGCCGCCGACCAGGCGGGACTCACCGCCGACCGGATCCTCACGACCGCCCTCGCCCTCGTCGACGAGCAGGGTCTCGATGCCCTGAGCATGCGCCGTCTGGCCCGAGAACTGGGCGTGGACCCCATGTCGATCTACCACCACCTGCCCAACAAGGCCGCGGTCCTCTCGGGGCTCGTGGAACTCGTCTTCTCACGCATGCGGTTGCCGCAGTCCGTACCGGACGACTGGTCCGAACAGGTGCGTGCCTGGGTGAACGCCTACCGGGGCCTGGCCCGGAGCCACCCCCGGCTCGTACTCCAGATCGTCACCGACCCGGTGGCGGTCACCCAGGCGTCGGCGATGATCAACGGCCCACTTCACGCCGCGCTGACCTCGGCGGGCGTACCGGCGGACAAGATCGACGCGTGCGCCGGCATGTTCGTCGACTTCGCCAACGGGTTCGCCCTGGCAGGGCTCGTCTCCCCGCCTCCCGTCCCGGCCGGGAAGCCCCCGCAGTCCCACTTCGACATCGGCATGGACGTCATGCTCCTCGGCGTCCGCGCACTCGTCGCCGGCCACGACGACCCCTGACACGCACGAGCCCCCACCGCTCGCGACACGCGGCCGTGTCCGATTCGTACAAGACCTGGTCCCGTCCGCCCCATACGTTGCCGCGTATGAGTACAGACATTCCCCCGACCTGTCGGCCGGGGCAGCCGGGGTACGACGAGGCGCGGCTGGGACTGAATCGGGCGGTCGAGTCGCGGCCGGACCGTGTGGTCGTCGCTCGGGACGAACAGGACGTGGTCGCGGCGGTGAGGCTGGCCGGGGCACGGAAGCGGCCCCTGGCGGTGATGGCCACCGGGCACGGTCCGAGCCGGTCCGCCGATGGCGCCGTGCTGGTCAACACGGGGCGGATGGACGGCGTGGAGGTCGACGTGTCCGGCGCGACGGCGTGGATCGAAGCCGGGGCGCGCTGGCAGGGCGTCCTGGAGCGCACCACGCCGCACGGCCTGGCGCCGCTCAACGGCGCGAGCCCCAACGTGGGAGCGGTCGGGTATCTGGTGGGCGGCGGAGCGGGGCTGCTGGGGCGTCGTTTCGGGTTCGCCGCCGATCACGTACGGCGGCTGCGCCTGGTCACGGCCGACGGCCGGGTCCGTGAGGTCACGGCGCAGGACGAGCCCGACCTGTTCTGGGCGGTACGCGGCGGCAACGACAATTTCGGGCTGGTCGTCGGCATGGAGATCGACCTGTTCCCCGTATCTCGGCTGTACGGCGGCGGGCTCTACTTCGCGGGCGAGGCAACAGCCGACGTGCTGCGGGCGTACGCCGAGTGGACCCGGCAGGTGCCCGAGGAGATGGCCTCCTCGGTGCTGCTGGTCCGGAACCCCGACGTGCCCGACGTGCCGGATCCGCTGCGCGGGCGGTTCATCGCCCACATTCGCATCGCCCACAGCGGTGACGTGGCGGACGGCGAGCGCCTGGTGCGGCCACTGCGCGAGATCGGCCCGGTCGTCCTGGACACCGTGCGGGTGATGCCGTACGCCGAGGTCGGCACGATTCACCACGACCCCACGTCCGTGCCGTACCGCGCCTACGACCGCAACGTCCTGCTGGGTGACCTGACGAGCGACGCCGTCGACACCGTCGTCGCGACGGCCGGACCGGGCGCGGAGGCGTCGTTCGTCACCGAACTGCGCCACTTCGGCGGCGCCTACGCCCGCCCGCCGAAGGTCGGCAACTGTGTGGGCGGACGCGACGCCGCCTTCTCGGTCTTCACCGGCGCCGTCCCCGAACCCCGGAATCTGCGGGGGCGCGACGAACTGCTGGCCCGGTTGCGCCCCTGGAGCACCGGCGAAACCCATGTCAACTTCGCGGGCGTCGAGGACACCGGCCCCGACCGCGTGCGCGCCGCCTACGCCCCGGCCGACTTCGAGCGACTGCGAACCATCAAGTCGCGGTACGACCCCGACAACATGTTCCGCGTCAACTTCAACATCCCGCCCGAGGAGCCCGCGAGGAATCCGGGATGAGCGGCGGCCCCGGCGCGTCGACGGGGTGTCCGATTCGTTCAAGACCTGGTCGGAACCCGAGTGGTTACGTGGCCGGTATGGGTACGGATACGAACGAAAGGGAGTGGTCCTCGTGACCTCCTCACACGGTGAACACGATGAATCGGACCTCACCGAGCTGGTCAACGTCGGCCGTTCCGTGGCCGGTTACTTCGAGCGCGTCGGTGTCACCAGGATCGCGCAACTGGTGGGCGAGGACCCGGTCGAACTGTACGAGCGGATGTCGGCCGCCGCCGGGCAGCGGCTCGACCCCTGCCTCCTCGACACCGTCATGTCCGCCGTGGACCAGGCCGAAGGAGAACCCGCCCGCCCCTGGTGGCACTACACGCCCGAACGCAGCCGACTCCAGGCCGAGCGACAGGCGCGGTTGCCCACCGGACCCGCAGGACCCACCGGACCGTGAACGACCCCCGTGTCACACCGGGCCCGGAGGGCGCTCCGGCCCCGTCGCGTACGCAAGCGGAGGCGCGATCGCCTGGGCGTCCGCTCGTTCCCCGACCCACAGCCCGATGAACACCGCGGCCGTGGCCTCCAGGAGCCCCGCCCGCTCCAGCCCGCCGCCGGCCACGGGCTCGCAGCCCACATCGCGCACCAACTCCCTTACGCGCGCCAGGGCTTCCTCGTCGTCCCCGCAGATCGGAACGGCCAGTGGCCGTCCGTCGAAGACGGGCGGCCGCATGCGCCACACGTCCTCGTGGCAGAGGTTGAACGCCTTGACCACATGAGCCCCCGGCGCCGCCACGGCCAGTCGCGACGCGGCCGAGGGGCCTCCTTCCGTCAGCAGCCGGAAGCCCGGCCCGACCGGATTGGCACAGTCGACCAGCGCCTTGCCGTCCAGAGCCGCCCCGAGCTCCCGCGCCACGTCCGCGTTCGCGCCGAAAGGCAGCGCGGCCAGCACCACCTCACCGAACTCGGCCGCCGCACGCGTGGTGGCGGGCTTCGTACCGCCCCCGATACGGGTCGCGAGCCGCCGCGCCTTGTCCGAGTCCCGTCCGCCGATGACCACTTCATGGCCGGCCCGCGCCCAGTGGGTGGCGAGCGCGTCCGCCATGTTGCCCGTCCCCAGTACGCCTATCCTCATCACGCGTCCCCTTCCGTGCCTTGTCTCCACGCCACGTCTCCGCGCCTTTCGCGCCTTGCGTCCACGACGCCCGCTTCCGGCCGTCCGCGACGACGCTAGGCGGCCCGTCGGGCACCATTCGGTACGTGACCACCGACGCCTTCCTCGCCGACTGCCGCGCCCGCCTCGCCTTCGACCTGCTCTCGAACACGTGGAACGCCGTGGTGCTGCGGGCGCTGCGCGACGGTCCCCGGCGCCCCGTCGAACTGCGCGAGCGGATCGGCGGCATCAGCTCCAAGGTCCTCACCGAGACGCTGCGGCGCCTGCGGTTCAACGGGCTGGTGGAACGGCACGCCCATCCGGGAGCACCACCACGCGTGGAGTACCGGCTCACCCCGCTGGGACGGACCTTGCTGGCACCCCTCGATGCCGTCGGAGCATGGGCGTTCGAGCACGGCGACGAGGTCATGGCCGCTCAGGAGGCGGCCGAGGCGACCCAGGACTGAGGATTCGTCAGGCCACTCGCCTCAGCGATTCAGACCTCGCGCCCCAGATACGCCGCCAGCCGGTCGTTCCCGTTCGCGTCGTGCGGCGCCTGTCGCTCCGGGGCGAACGAGCCGCCCGCCGTGCGGGGCAGTGAGCCGTAGATCTCCCGCACCGACGGCAGCACGGCGTCCGCGATGTCCGGTGCGAAGCCGGTCGGCCGGCCCGTGGCCCTCGCCAAGTCCCAGCCGTGGACCAGCATTTCGATGAGCAGCTGCTCCACCATCCGCCACCCGGGCGCGGGTCCGAAACGCTCCTCGGGCAGCCCCGGCCGGCGGAAGGCCGCCAGTGTCGCGGCGGCGGCGTCCCGGAACGCGGCGACGTGATCGCTGCCCAGAAGGTCCGCGTCCGCGTCCGAATTCCCGTCCGCGCCCGGACCGTTGTCCGCTCCCGTGGGCGGCGCCCCCGCCGCCAGCCCCGCCCACATCACGTTCTCCCACACCAGATGGCCGAGCAGTGCGTGTACGTCCCAGTCGGCGCACGGCGTGGGGTCGCGGAACCGGTCCGGCCCGACCCCTGCCACCAGCTTCCCGACCTCGCCCAGAACCAGCGCGCAGGTCTCCACGATCCGGTCCGGACGCAAGGCCACCGACACCTCCCGCGGGTCGCCCGAGCCCGCAGGGGCGCTCGCGTACAGGGCCTCTTGCCGGGCGGCCAGAGCGCCCGGCGCCGGATTCGCCCGCAGCGCGGTCATCAGCCACTCGCCCCGCGCCGCCAGCCCCGGCCGAACCGGAAGGCCGTTGATGACGCAGACCAGTTGCCAGTACCTCTCCACCCCCGGATCGGCCGCCATCTCCAACTGCGCCAGCAACAGCCCGCGCGCCTCGGCGCCGTCGGTCCGCGGCGCCGTCCCCGCGGGCCACGCCGTGCCCTCCTGGGTGGGGATCCACTCGGCGACCACCGCGCCGACGACGTCGTCCGCAGACGGTGAGTCCGGCGCGAGGCCCTCCGCCATCGCCGCCGACACCCGGCGTACCCAGAAGTCCGTCATGCGCTCGGCGGCCCGTACATGGCCCTCCTCGTGCACCGAGGGGGAGTGCTCCGCCGCGTACGCGGCCATCGCGCGCAGCCCGGCCGACACGGCCGGATCCCGGACGAGAGCGCTCAGTTCGAACCAGGCGTCGACCTGCTCGGCGGTGGGATCGGCAGGCAGATCGGGCGTGGCGGCCAGCAGTGCCTCGCGGTAGCCGGGTGCGTCGATGCCGTCGAGCGCGCCCGTCACGAACGTACGGACGGTCTCCTCACGCTCGGCGGCCGACATCCGGGTCAGCTCGGTCAGCACCCGCAACTCCTCGGCCGTCGACCCGCGCCGCCCGGCCGAACGCAGCACCGCGAGCTGAAGCCGGAGCGTACGGATCTGGGCCTCCAGCGCGTCGGCGTGGACCGCCGCCGTCTCCGCGAGGCCGTGCTCACGGTCCAGGACGCCCCGGATCTCGGCCAGCCCCAGCCCGAGATCGCGGAGCGTACGGGCCAGATCGAGCCGGGCGACGGCCTCGGGGCCGTATCTGCGGTAGCCGGACGCGGAGCGGCCGGCCGGGGGCGCGATGCCGAGGTCCGACCAGTGCCGGACGAGCTTGACCGACAGACCGGTGCGGGCGGCGAGCTCACCGATGGTGAACTCCGGCGGTTCGGGTGGGGTGTCGTTGCGCATACGGCCACTCTCAGGTCTCCCACGCGGGGAGAGTCAAGGCACTCCGCGCCCCCGCCCCTGGGCCCCGCCGCCCCCACACACCCCCACTCGCACCCGCCGAATCGCGAGGATTGCGCGGACTGTGCCCGTCCCCGGGCCCCATGGTGCGCAACGAGGCGGGGAAGTCGCCCGGAGCATGGCAGGCTTGGCGCATGGCTCAGATCAACCCCAGCATCCTGTCCGCCGATTTCGCACGTCTGGCCGAGGAGGCGAAAGCGGCCGAAGGCGCCGACTGGCTCCACGTAGATGTCATGGACAACCACTTCGTGCCCAATCTGACTCTCGGCGTGCCGGTGGTCGAAGCGCTCGCCCGCGCGACGGAGACCCCGCTGGACTGCCATCTGATGATCGAGGAGCCCGATCGCTGGGCGCCGCAGTACGTCGAGGCCGGAGCCGGTTCCGTAACCTTCCACGCGGAGGCCGCGGCGGCCCCCGTACGGCTCGCGCGCGAGATCCGCGCCAAGGGCGCTCGCGCCTCGATGGCGCTGAAGCCCGCGACCCCCGTCGAGCCGTACGAGGACCTGCTGCCCGAGCTGGACATGCTGCTGATCATGACGGTGGAGCCGGGCTTCGGCGGTCAGGCGTTCCTGGACATCATGCTGCCCAAGATCCGTCGTACCCGTGAGCTGATCTCCAAGCACGGCCTCGAACTGTGGCTCCAGGTCGACGGCGGCGTCTCGGCCGCGACCATCGAGCGGTGTGCCGAGGCGGGGGCGGACGTCTTCGTCGCCGGTTCGGCGGTGTACGGGACGGACGACCCGGCGGCGGCCGTGCGGATGCTGCGCCACCAGGCCGACGAGGCGACCGCCTCGGCCGGCTGGTCCTGCGCCCACTGAGGCGCAATTCCACGCGGCCACCTGGCCACGGCTACATGAACGGCGCCCATCCGGGCTGATCAAGGACCGCCGAATCTGACAGGATGAGAGCGCGTCCAGAGTGTGAACAGCAGTGAGGAGATCGCGGTGTCTGGTATGTCGGCGGGTCGGCCGGCCCTGCGCATGGGACCCGCGGAATTGGTGCAGGCTGCGGCCATGGCCCGCCGCTTCTATCTGGAGGGCAAGTCCAAGATCCAGATCGCCGAGGAGTTCGGCGTCAGCCGCTTCAAGGTGGCCCGGGTCCTGGAGACCGCGCTCGAACGTGACCTCGTGAGGATCGAGATCCGCGTCCCGGCCGAGCTGGACGCCGAGCGTTCCGACGCCCTGCGCGCCCGCTACGGCCTGCGGCACGCGGTCGTCGTGGAGTCGCCCGCCGAGGGCGCCGACGAGTCGCCCGACCCGGAGAACCTCGGCGAGGTCGCCGCCGACCTCCTGGGCGAACTGGTGGTCGAGGGCGATGTCCTCGGTCTGGCCTGGGGCCGCTCCACCATCCATATGGCCGCGGCGCTCGACCGACTGCCGCCCTGCACCGTCGTCCAGCTGACCGGTGTGTACGACGCGGGCACCGCCGAGCGCGGCTCCGTCGAGGCCGTACGTCGCGCCGCACAGGTCTCCGGCGGCGAGGCGCACCCGATCTACGCACCGATGCTGCTGCCCGACCCGGCGACGGCCGCCGCGCTGCGCAGCCAGCCCGGTATCGCGCGGGCCTTCGACTACTTCGACAAGGTCACCGTCGCCGCCGTCTCCATCGGCTCCTGGGAGGCTGGGATCTCCACGGTCCACGACATGCTCACCGACGAGGAGCGCTCGCACTACGCGTCCCTCGGGGTCGAGGCCGAGATGTCGGCGCATCTCTTCGACGCGGAGGGCCGGCGGGTCGGACGGGACCTGGGCGAGCGGTGCATCACCGTCGAGGCCGACCGGCTGCGCCGTATCCCCGAGGTCGTCGCGATCGCGGGCGGCCAGCGCAAGGGCGCGGCCATCGGAGCCGTACTGAGATCCGGGCTCGTCACGAGCCTGGTCACCGACACCGCCGCGGCCGACTTCCTGCTGCACGACTTCGAGCCCGGCTCGCGCCCGGCCCTGGAGCGCAAGGACCCGGACGGCGAGTAGGACCCGGACGGCGAGTGGCGCCGGGGGCGGCGACCACGACACCGCCGGCGTCTTCGGCCGAAGCTACGAACACCCCCGGCGCCCGTCGGCCGATGGTACGGAAAGCATCCCGCCGGTTCGCCAGAAGTCCGTGCCATCGGCGATGATGACGTAGGAGCCGCAGCCGGGACCGTCACCGGTCCGAGCTGACTCCCCACCCGCCCTTTCCGTAGAACCGCAGGTGAGAGAGTCGGTATGCGTTTCCTCAATGATCTGAAGCCGCCGTACGACCTGACGTACGACGATGTGTTCATGGTGCCGAGCCGTTCGGCCGTCGGATCCCGGCAGGGTGTGGACCTCGCCGCACCCGACGGCACCGGCACCACGATCCCCCTCGTCGTCGCCAACATGACGGCGATCGCGGGCCGCCGTATGGCGGAGACCGTCGCCCGGCGCGGTGGCCTCGTCGTCATCCCGCAGGACATTCCGATCGAGGTCGTCACCGAGGTCGTCTCCTGGGTCAAGACGCGGCATCTCGTGCTCGACACCCCGATCATCCTGGCGCCGACGCAGACCGTCGGTGACGCCCTGTCGCTGCTGCACAAGCGGGCCCACGGCGCCGGAGTGGTGGTCGACAGTGGCATGCGCCCCGTCGGGATCGTCACCGACCACGATCTGACCGGGGTCGACCGGTTCACCCAGCTGTCCGAGGTCATGTCGAAGGACCTGCTGCTCATCGACGCGGACATCGACCCGAGCGAGGCGTTCGACAGGCTCGACGGCGCCAACCGCAAGCTGGCCCCGGCCGTGGACGCCGAGGGCAAGCTCGTCGGCATCCTGACCCGTAAGGCCGCGCTGCGCGCCACGCTCTACACCCCGGCCACCGACGCGGCCGGCCGGCTCCGTATCGCCGCGGCCGTCGGCATCAACGGCGACGTCGCGGGCAAGGCCGCGCAGCTCCTCGACGCCGGGGTCGACACGCTCGTCGTCGACACCGCGCACGGCCACCAGGAGTCGATGCTCGCGGCGATCAGGGCCGTCCGGGCGCTCGACCCCAAGGTGCCGATAGTCGCGGGCAACATCGTGGCCGCCGAGGGCGTGCGCGATCTCATCGAGGCCGGCGCCGACATCATCAAGGTCGGTGTGGGCCCCGGCGCCATGTGTACGACGCGCATGATGACCGGTGTGGGACGGCCGCAGTTCTCCGCCGTGCTGGAGTGCGCCGCCGAGGCGAAGAAGTACGGCAAGCACGTCTGGGCGGACGGCGGTGTCCGGCACCCCCGCGACGTCGCGATGGCCCTGGCCGCCGGTGCGTCGAACGTCATGATCGGTTCCTGGTTCGCCGGTACGTACGAGTCGCCCGGCGACCTCCAGCAGGCCGCCGACGGACGTCTGTACAAGGAGTCCTTCGGCATGGCGTCGGCGCGCGCCGTGCGGAACCGCACCAGCGAGGAGTCCGCCTACGACCGGGCCCGCAAGGCGCTGTTCGAGGAGGGCATCTCCACCTCGCGGATGTTCCTGGACCCCTCACGGCCGGGCGTCGAGGACCTGATCGACTCGATCATCGCCGGGGTCAGGTCCGCGTGCACCTACGCCGGGGCCAACTCGCTGGAGGAGTTCGCGGAGAAGTCGATCGTCGGCGTGCAGAGCGCGGCGGGCTACGCGGAGGGCAAGCCCCTCCACGCGAGCTGGAGTTAGGGAAAGTCCGGTTTGTCCGGGGGGCCCGAAGATCTTTTCGGCGGTTCCGTCATCCGGCCGCGACGGTCGTGACCGAGCCGCTCCCACCCCCTTGACCAGGTCTTTTCCTCGCCGTAGGCGAGACGCTGTCCCGGTCGCCGCAGCCGCGGCGACCGGGACGGGCACATCCCGGCCGGAGATCGGGGGACATGACTTGGTTACGTCTGGGTACACGGGCTGTGCACTGTCCAACGGAGCAGGGGAGGACACAGTGTCCATGGCGAGCACAGTCCCGACCGACAGCACGCAGTACGGAACCCACCAGGCCGACATGGCGGAACTGGGACTTCCGTACGTGGAGTGCCCGGGGGATGTGGCACCCAAGGACGCCCGGGAGATTTCGCGGCTCTTCTTCGTCCGGCTGGCAGAGCTGGAGGAAGGCACCCACGAGCACCAGTACGTGCGCAACACCCTGATCGAGCTCAACCTGGCCCTGGTGCGGTACGCGGCGACGCGCTTCCGTAACCGCTCGGACCAGATGGAGGACATCGTCCAGGTCGGCACCATCGGCCTCATCAAGGCGATCGACCGCTTCGAGCTCAGCCGCGAGGTGGAGTTCGCGACGTTCGCCGTCCCGTACATCGTCGGTGAGATCAAGCGGTTCTTCCGTGACACGAGCTGGGCCGTGCATGTGCCGCGCCGGCTCCAGGAGCTGCGGATCGACCTGGCCAAGGCGACGGACGAACTGTCGCAGCGGCTGGACCGCGCCCCGACGACGGCCGAACTCGCCGAATACCTGAACCTCGACGAGAACGAGGTCATCGAAGGCGTCGTCGCGAGCAACGGCTACACCGCCGGCTCGATCGACATGCCGACCGACGACACCGCCGAGTCGTCCTCCAAGCTCTCCGACCGACTCGGCGCGCCCGACGCGCAGTTGGAGGCGGCGGAGAACGTGCAGGCGCTCAAGCCGCTGATCGACGAGCTGGACGAGCGCGAGAAGTGGATCCTCCAGATGCGCTTCGGCGCGGAGATGACGCAGTCGGAGATCGGGCAGGAACTGGGCGTCTCCCAGATGCATGTGTCGCGACTGCTGTCACGGATCACCGGACGGCTGCGGGAAGGTCTGCTCGCCGTCGAGTGAGCCGGACGACCCACCAGGAATTCTCGTATACGCGTGGTGGCGGGGAAGGCCCGAGTCCCGGGCC
>NZ_JBHXDC010000008.1:0-356996 GCF_042725135.1 Streptomyces sp. NPDC060366
GGAGCCCGGCCGCCGAACGGCGGCCGGGCTCCGGCACAGCGGGCTTTTCGGCTCTCACTCCAGGACGCGCGTGGTGGCGACCAGGGTCGCCTCCCCGACGGAGGCGATCCCGAGGGCGGGTGCCCGGGTGCCGTCCGGCCCGTCGCCGGCCGGGCCCGGCAGCCCCGGAGTGCGGTCGATGACCCTGATCTTCGCCGGTCCCGGCGCCAGCTCCAGTTCCAGCTCCGCGCCCCGCTCGGGCACCTGACGGACCCACAGTTCCCAGGGCGCGTCCCCGGCCGGGTCGTCCGCGAACTCTCCGGGCACCCCGGACAGCGACCAGCCGCGGACGGCGGCCCCGCTGACGAGGATCACCAGCTCGCCGGCGCCGCGCTCGGAGACCGCCGTCAGCCGGACCCGCCGTCCCCCTGCCTCCGAGCCCCCGAGCACCTTGGTGGTGATCCGGGGACCGGGCGACGGGAACTCCTCGGCCGGGCCCCGCCGTACGGGTACCCGCCAGCCCGGCCAGAGGTCGGTCACGGAACCGCGCTCGGCGTCCGCGGGCAGGAACCGGTCGCTCCAGTCGTCCGACGGGGCCCGGCTCAGCCAGTGGCCCGTACGCCGGTCGGCGTCCCACAGGTAGGCGAGATCGGCCCGCAGATGGCGCTCGCGCTCCGGAGGCAGCAGGGCGATGCCCACCAGCACGGCCGCCGCCACCACGGCGGCGGTCACCGGCAGCAGCCGCGGCATGCTCGGCAGCACCCCCGGCAGCAGGGCCGTGAGCAGCGCCGCCACGGCCACCGGCACGGCGACCACGCCGAGGCCCAGGGCGACGGTGAGCAGCGGCAGCAGCGGGAACACCAGCAGGGCGACCGGGACGGTCCCCAGTGCGGCGGCAAGTACCTTGCCCCGTACGGTCGTTCCGGCTCGGGAGGTGAGCACGGCCGCCGCGGCGAGCAGACCCAGCGCGGGCCAGATGAACACATGGCTGCCGCCGGGCAGCGCCACCGCGCTCGCACCGGACAGCAGAATCCACAGCAGCATCGCGCCCGCCACCTGTGCCCGGGGAGCGGCCCACCGCCGGGCGACCAGGGCCAGCGTGCTGCCGACGGCCAGGGTGAGCACCAGGAACCCGGCGAGGGCCGGACCGTGCCCGCCGATGTCGTAGTAGTGATCGAACTCGACGCGTCCGGACGCCGTCAGCGGGGCCAGGACGAACGCGGCCCCGGCGGCGAGCACCAGTTGACCGAGGGCGACGAGGAACCCCCGGCAGGTGTCGCCCACGCCGAGCACGCCCCGGGCGCGCAGCCGCAGCAGCAGCACCAGACCGAGCCCGGCCACCGCCAGCGCGGCGGGCAGGGCCGCGCCCAGCGGATAGGAGACGAACCATCCCGCGGCCTGGAAGTACGCGGAGTCCCCGGCCGGCGTACGCGCCAGATCGGCGGAGCCGAGTGCGCGGGCCAGACCGAGGGCCTGCCCGCCCTGGTGCTGGACGGTGGCCGGGTCGACCTGCTCCGGGGTGTCGGTGGCCCCGTGGTAGTGGGTGTAGCCGTCCAGGTAGGCCAGGTTCAGCCCCTGGTGTCCGGCCTCCTGGAACACCGTGAAGTCGGTGAGGTTGGGCATGTAGTCGTACGCGGCGTCGAGCAGCGAATCGGTCCGCGCGCCCGGTACCTTCCCGGCGAGGGTCTTGACCAGCCAGGCGGTGTCAGGACCCGCTTCGAACATCAGACTCGGCCCACGGCTGCCCCGCGCCTCGAAGTTCAGGATCACCGCGTCGGGCGGCAGCACGCCCGGAGCGTTCACCAGGGCCTGCGCGCCGAGGAGGCCGCTCTCCTCGGCGTCGGTGAACACGAACAGGACATCGTTGCGCGGGGGCGGTCCGGTACGGAGCGCGCGGGCCGTCTCCAGCAGCACCCCGACCGGGACCCCCGCGTCGTTGGCGCCGGGCCCGGCCTCGGTGGAGTCGTAGTGGGTGACCAGCGCGACGGGACGCGTGCTCGCGGTGCCGGGGATGCGGGCGACCACGTTCTCCAGCCGCAGACCGGCGTACCGGGAGTCGGCGCCGATGGGGGAGAGGTCCGGCCGGTGGGCGGCCGCCGCCCCGGTGTGCACCTCGGTGTCGATGCCCAGCGCGGTGAGCGTACGGACGATGTGTTCGCGGGCCCGCGTGTGCGCGGCGGAGCCGCTGGGCCGTGGGGCCGCGGCGATCTCCCGTACGTGCGCGGTGGCGCGGGCGGCCGAGAAGGTGTCGGCGGGGGCGTCCGGGCCGCGGGCGGCGGGCATCCGGCCGTCCAGGATCACCAGGGACAGACAGAGCGCCGCGAAGACGGCGACAGCCACCGGGAACACCCAGCGGGCCACGGTGCCACGGTCCGCTCCCGGCGGCCCGTCGCCGGGCTCCCGCCGGTCGGTGCCGGGCTCCCCGGGGCTGTCGCGAGCCTGCCCGTCGGGGTGGGGATCCCGCGGGCCGACAGGGTCGGGAGCGGACGCCTCCCGGCTCTTGGGCGGGGTACCGCCCGCGCTGGTGTCATACCGCCCGTGTGCCATAGACCGTGGATCCCTCACTCGGCCGGTATCCGCGCGGCACCCCGGCGGTGCTCTCCCGCCCGCACAGGGCGAGTTCGATGCGGTCGAGCACGTCCTGCTCCGCCACCGCGCCGAGTTCCGCCGCGGCGCGCTGCCGGGCGTGGTCGCGGACCAGCGGGTTGAACGCGTAGGTGGGGCCGCCGGGTATCCCGCCGGGGGCGACCGTCAGCAGGTGCAGGTTGACCAGGGTGTCCAGCAGTCGCTGGGTGTCCTCGCCGGGCCGGTCGGAGACGGCGGAGGCCATCCACTCGGGGACGTACTCCAGGTCGCACAGGCTGAGCCGGAGCCACAGCCGGTACCCGGCCGGGGGCAGCTGGTCGAGGGAGGACGTGAGCCGCGCTCCCATGTCCAGGCAGCCGATGGAGAGTTCGTCGATACGATTCTGCTGGGTCGCCAGACGGTCGGTGAAGCTGCGCAGGGTGCAGCGCGGGCGGGCCCGCAGCCGCGCTCCGGCGGCCCGGATGGCCAGCGGCAGATGTCCGCAGAGCTGGGCGATCCGCCTGGCGCTGTCGACCTCGGCGAAGACCCGCTCCACGCCCACCAGGGAGGCGAGCAGGTCCAGGGCCTCGTCGGTGGGCAGCCCGTCGACGCTGTACTCGGTCAGGCCGGGGATCTTCAGAAGGCTGGCCCGGCCGGTGCACAGGACCGCGCTCTCGCCGCTGGGCAGCAGGGACTCGTACCGCGTGGACTCGGCCACGTCGTCCAGCAGGATGAGCAGCCGCTTGTTGGCAGTCACGCTGCGGAACAGCGCGGCGCGGGCGGCGAGGCCCGCCGGGATGCGCTGTTCGGGCACGCCGAGCGCGTCGAGGAAGCCGTGCAGCACCTCCTGCGGGGCCGCGGGGTCGGTCTGTCCGTGCAGGTCGGCGTAGAGCCGGCCGTCCGGGAAGCGCTGTTGCAGGCCGTGGCCGACATGGATGGCGAGCGCGGTCTTGCCGGTGCCGCCGCATCCCGCCAGCGCCACCACGCGCGGCCCGCCGTCCGCGCGCAGGTCCGAGGTGATGCGGTGGAGCAGGTCGCGCCGGCCGGTGAAGTCCTTCACCCGCGCCGGTAACTGGGCCGGCACCTTGGCGGGCGGCCAGGGCTGGTACGACACGGCGGGCGGTGGTGCGATCGGCTCACCGGACAGGATCTTCTGGTGCAGTTCCTGGAGTCCGGGGCCCGGCTCCAGACCGAGATTGTTGATCTGGGTGAGGCGGTTGTTGCGGTAGACGGTGAGCGCCTCCGCCCGCCGCTGGGACAGGTGCAGGGCGGTCATCAGCTGGGCGCACAGCCGCTCGCGCATCGGGTATTCGGCGACAAGCGGCTTGAGCTCGCTGATGAGTTCGGCGTGCCGGCCCAGTGTCAGGCCCACGTCGAGCCACTCCTCCAGGACCGAGAAGCGGCGTTCCTCCCAGTGCGCGGCCACCGCGTAGGTGAGCGGTCCCGAGAGGTCGGCGAGCGGCTGCCCGCGGAAGAGGGCCAGGGCGCTGCGGTATTCGGCGGTGGCCGACTCCAGTTCGCCGACAGTCACCAGCTCCCGGGCCCGGCGTACGGCCTTCTCGAACGCGTGGGCGTCGAGGTCCTCGTCGCCGAGCCGGATCCGGTAGCCGCCCTGCTCGGTCTCGATGAGGTCGACCGGCGCACCGGCGGCGGCGAAGGCGTTCCGCAGGCGCCAGACGCAGGTCTGGATCTGCTTGTCCGCGGTGGCCGGAGGAGCGGAGCGCCACACGGCGTCGATCAGCGAATTGACCGGCACGATTCGGTTCGCATGTAGCAACAGGGCCGCGAGCACCGTCAGCTGGCGATTCCTGCCCACGCGAATTGGCTTGCCGTGAATGATTACCTGTAATGGTCCCAGGATGCGAAAGAAAATGTCACGGCCATTGTCGTCCAGTCCCTCTTGGGGGTGACCTGTATTGAGAGATGAATATCCATTGTGGATCGGCAAGATCATCCTCCGGGCGCCGAAGCTATTTGCAGGCCAGCAGGGAACTTTAGGAGAGCATCGGGCGTCATGTCCATACCCCGGCTTGGTCGTGACCATGGAATTTGTTCGGAGAAACTTTTCCACCGGCCGGGATTCTTTACACTGTGCACAATGCGGACTGGCTTGAATAGTGCGGTCCCATGGAGGTGGCTATCGGCGGGGTATCGATCGGCCGGCATCTATGCCCGTTGGCCTGAAATCGCCATCGTGCGCAGGGCCAGTGCGTCGACCTTTCCACCAGGTGTTCTCGGCAGTTCGGGCAGCACGGTGATGTGATCCGGGCGCATCGGCCCGGGAAGCGTCTCGGCTATTTTCTCGTGCAACTCCGAGGCCGTCGCCCCGGCTCCCAGCACCACGAACGCGATCAGCCGTTCCCCCGCGTCCTCCCGGCGCAGCAGCACCGCGCAATCGGTCACCGCGGGGTGTCTGCGGACCGCCGCCTCGACCTCGCCCAGTTCGATCCGGAACCCGCGCACCTTGACCTGGTGGTCCACCCTGCCGAGAATGCGCAGCCGGCCGTCGTCCCCCCACCAGCCGCGGTCCCCGGTCCGGTAGAGACGCCCGCCGGCCTCGAAGGGATCCGGCAGGAACCGCTCCGCGGTCAGCGCCGCCCGCCGGTGGTAGCCACGGGCCACTCCGGGCCCGCCCAGGTGGATCTCGCCCGGCACTCCTGGCGGTACCGACCGCAGTCTGTTGTCCAGTACATACGCCCGGTAACCGGGCACCGGACGCCCGATCGGGATGCCCGCACCGGCCGCCTCGGCCGGGCCGCAACGGTGCGTGGTGGCCCAAACCGCACACTCGGTGGGCCCGTAGTCGTTGAACAGCGGTGTGTCCGGACAGAGCCGCAGGTGCTCGGCCACGATGTCCGGGCTCAGCGGTTCCCCGCCCACGGCCACCATCGCGAAACGGCCGAGCACGTCCCGGTCCGCGACCTGGAGAACGATCCGGTAGTGCGAGGGCACCGCGTGGATGTGCGTGACGGCCGCGAGCTCCAGCAGCTTCCGCAGCGCCATCGGGTCGTGCGCCTCGGTCTCGGTCGGCAGCACCACCGCGCCGCCGGCGGTCAGGGCCCAGAACATGCCGCCCGCCGCCCCGTCGAAGCACAGCGGCGGCAGCACCAGGTCCCGGCCGGGCGGCGGGCCGGCCGCCGCACGGGCAGCCGTCGACGCGACGATCGCCCGGTGGTGCACCCCGATGCCCTTGGGTTCCCCGGTGGAGCCGGAGGTGTAGATGACGTACGCCAGATCGTCGGGGGTGACCGGAACACCGGGGGAGGTGCCGGGCAGCCCGGCGGCCCCCTCGGCCGGCAGCACCGGTACGGGGACGGAGAATTCCGGCCTCCGGGTGGCGAGCAGTGCCACGGCCCCCGAGTCGGTCAGGATGTGCCGGATCCGCTCGGGCGGGTACGTCGGCTCGATCGGGACATAGGCCGCGCCGGCCTTCAGCGTGCCGAGCATCGCGGTCACCGACCAGGCGGCGCGCTCGGTGAGCAGGGCAACGAGCCGGCCGGGACCGACCCCGGCCGCGCGGAGCTGCCGGGCCACCCGGTTGGCGTCCTCGTCCAGTTGACGGTAGGTCAGTTCGGTGTCCCCGCACAGTACGGCGAGCGCGCCCGGGGTCCGTGCGGCGTGCTCCTCGACCAGGGTGTGCAGGCAGAGCGAGGGAAATGATCCCTCGGCGCCGCGCGACCAGCCGTCGAGCGCGGTCCGCTCAGGCTCGGTGACGCCGTCGATCTCGTGCACCGGCAGGTCGTCCAGCAGTCCGTCCAGCACGGCGAGCAGGCGTCGCGCGAAGGTGTCGACGGCCGTCTCCTCGTACAGACCGGTGTCGTGGTCCACACGCAGCCGGTCGCCCTCCAGCAGGACCAGCAGCCCGTGGTGGGCGACCGCGTCCGGCACCCGGACCGGCAGCGCGGTGTACGCGCCGACCCGCTCCGGCTCCGGTTCGCCGCCGGGGGCCAGCGCGAGTGCCGCGCGGAACCCCGGGGGGATCGGGACACCGGAGGCGACCGCGTCCCCGGCCCACCGCAGGGCGGCGGCGCCGGACCCGGTCTCGGCCACCCGCGGTGTGACCGCCACGGGGGTGTCGGACGCGACGACCAGCGCTGTCCCGGGCGAGCCGCCGCAGCGGACCAGGAGCAGCGCGACGGCGGCAGCCAGGCCCGCCTCGACGGGCACCCCGGTGGCCCGCAGCCGTGCGGTGGCCGGTCCGGCCGGGACGCGCACGGTCCGCGCGTTCCCGGAGGCCCGCCCGCCGCCGCTCAGGACGGTCGGCGGCTCCGGCGCCGCGCCCTCGGTGGGGGTGCTCCGCGCCCCGGCGAAGTCCGCGAACGGACCCTCCGGTCCGCTCTCCGGTCCGGCCGGGAACGCGGTGTCGTCCGTCAGCAGCCACCGCAGCACCGCCGCCGGGGGCAGCGGGTCCGCGGTGACCACCACCAGGAGGAACCTCTCCTCGCCGAGCCGGGCCAACAGCACCCGGGCGGGCCCCGGTTCCACCTCGGCGGCGGCGGTCTCCTCCCGTACCAGTTCGCCCCACTCCGTACTGTCCGTCCCGCCGGTCACCAGATCGTGCACGGTGAGCGGGACCTCCGGAACCCGGGCCGCGACCCGTGCCCGCAGCGCGCGCAGGTCCGGTCGGCCGTCGACCACCCACGTGCCGGTGGTGAGACAGGAGCGGCCGTCCGCCGGAACACCCGCCGGACCGGGCGAAGGAACACCCGCCGGAACAGCCGAAGGAACAGCCGTCGGGCCGGCTGCGGGAACGGACATGGGCACGGATGCGGACATGGCTCGCTTCCTCCTGTTGTGAAGTCGTGGTGAAGCGGCCGGACGGGCGTCCGGCCGCTTCTGTCTGCTCCCACGGCCCGTCAGAGCAGGACGCGCTCCGCCGGAGTCTCCCGGTGGGCCCGCGACTTGCGCAGATCCCGGGTGACGACCGCCTTCTTCAGCCAGCGGTCCGTCCCGTCGAACCGGGCCTTGAACGCGCTCCTGCCGTGCACCGCCCGGTAGTTGTCGATCACCAGCAGGTCACCGGGGGCCAGCGCCACTTCGGTCAGGTTCCGTTGCAGCTCCCCGGTCAGCGCCGTCAGCGCCGCCGCGGCCTCCTGATCACCCGGCAGCGGCGACATGAACGCCGGGTCGATCCGCAGGTACGGCCGGTCCGGATGCCCGAACAGCACGGCGACCGGCTCCGGATCGTCCTGCATCCGCTGTACCGCGTGCAGGCTGCCCCGGTTCTCGGTGAGCTTCCGGGCGTGCTTGAGGTGCTCGGTGTCCGGAAGGATCAGGAACCGGGACTGGCCCAGCACCTCCCGCTGCTCGTCCGTCAGCGTCACCTCGTCCACCCCGGCCACCACCGTCGGCACCGCGTCATGGTTCCGCAGTCCCAGCAGCAGCAGATAGTCGCAGCGGTACGGGTGGAAGCCGTCCTCGGTGTGCCAGGCCAGCTCCACCGTCCCGTGGCCGCTCTGGTCGTTCTCGTGAGCGGGGACCGGCAGCACGTCGTGCACCAGCCTCCCGTTCTGGAGGGTCGACCAGCCGAACAGGTCTCCGAGGTGCGCGGTCGCCAGCATGAGAGACACCTCATGCACCGCCGACTCCGGTTCCCTGGGTGGCTCCCGCCAGTCCAGCGGGGTCGGCCCGAGCCGGTTGTCGTCCACCGGAAGGCCCCGCACGACCAGGCAGGAGGCCGTCTCCGCGTTCCGGAACTCCCGCAGCTCCTGGATCAGGCGCGGTGGCAGCCGGTGGGCCTGCACGGACAGGTCGTCCAGCAGGGAGGGGGCGCTGCTCGCCCCGTGGTCCCGCAGGACCGAGCGGGTGAGCGTGTCCAGAGCGGCCCCTTCGGCCGCGTCGAGGTCCACGTATCGGATCATCGGCGCTCAACTCCCCAACGATCCGTATGGAAGCGTCCTCGTGTGTTCACGAGTTCTCCTTGTCCTGACGGTCAGTTGACGTTGGCCTGCGGCACGACGAAGGTCTCGGGATCGGGCAGGTAACCGCCGTCCACCAGGAACCGGAAGCAGGAGTGCGCCCACTCCTCGGCCACCGGCGGGCAGCTGATGCCCGAACCCTCGAGGGCCTCGGTCAGTACCCGGCACTCGTCCATCGGGTTGATCTGCTTCTGCAGCTCCGGGTCGAGCGCGGCGTGCCGCATCGTGGCGACCCGCAGCAGCGGGGTCATCGGGAACAGGATGTGGTCCTCGTCGACGTTCAGCGCCCGCTGCCTGGCGTCCTCCTCGTCGATGACGTCGAGGTTGTAGCCGAACGACCGCAGCCACTGGTAGCACTGCTGCATCGTGGTGGGTGCCGGGTTGGTGATGTTGAAGTTCTTCCCGAAGTTCTCTTCCCGGAGCGAGGTGTAGACGACGGCCTGAGCCGTGAAGTCCACCGGCACCGCGTTGATGACGTCGTTGTAGAGCGGCAGCACCCCGAGGTCGAGGAAGCCCCGCAGATACACGTACAGGTAGTCGGTGTGGTGCGAAGCGCCGGTCTCGGCGTGGCCGGTGATCATCCACGGGCGCTGCACGGTCAGCGGGATACCCCGCTCCCGGGCGATGTACATGATCTTCTCGGCCAGCCACTTGCTGCGCGGGTAGCCGGTCGGAATCCGGATCGGCCCGCTGTCCAGGTCCTCCTCGGTGAACGGGCGCTCCGCCCCGCTGCCCATGAAGACGTCCACACTGGAGATGAAGTGGACCGATTTCAGCGTCTGAGTCGTCGCCAGCCGCAGCACCTCCTTGGTGCCCTCGACGTTGGCCGGCCGGGCCGCCTCGTACGGGTAGGTGAAGTTGACCACCGCGCCGCTGTGGTAGATCACGTCGATCTGGGACGCGCAGGCCGCGAACTCCTCCGGGCCCAGACCCAGCCGCGGTTTGGCCAGGTCACCGATGACCATGCGCATCCGGGAGCGGTACGACTCGTCCCACGCGTGGTAGGTGCGCAGGGTCTGCTCCATGCGCTCCCACGCCGCGTCCTCGCTCTCCGCCCGGACCAGGCAGTGCACGAGGGCCTCGGTGCTCTTGATCAGCTCCACCACGAGGAACGCGCCCAGATAACCGGTGGCACCGGTGACCAGCGCGTGCCGCGGGTTGAACCACTCGGAGTGCGGCAGGTCCCCGGGGGTGATCTCCTCGGGCAGCCGGACCTCCTCGTGCAGCTCCTCCAGTTGCTGCGCGTACAGGACCTCGCTGTCCACGTTGTCCCGCTGCCGCCGGTCCTCCTCGATCGCCGCGGCGACGCCGGCCACCGTGGGCACCCGGAAGATCTGCTCCACCGGCAGGGTCACGTCGTGCGTCCGCGCCAGCTGCGCGGTCAGCCGCGCCACCAGCAGCGAGTTCCCGCCGAGTTCGAAGAAGTCGGCCACCGCGCTGACCGCGGGCACGCCCAGCAGAGAGCAGAAGGTCTCCGCGATCTCCGCCTCCAGCTGGGTCCCGGGCTCCACGAAGTCCTCGATGCCGAGGTCGGGCACGGGAAGTGACGCGGTGTCGACCTTGCCGTTCGGCGTGAGCGGTATCCGCTCCAGCGTCACGAACGCGCCCGGCACCATGTAGTCGGGCACCTGCGCCAGTACGTGCTTGATCAGGGCTTCCTTGGTCAGCACCCGGCCGACGACCGGGACCACGTACGCCACCAGGCGCTGCACGCCCGGCTGGTCCTCCCGCGCGATCACCGCGGTCTCGGCGACCAGCGGGTGCCGGCGCAGGACGTTCTCGATCTCGGTCAGTTCGATCCGGAAGCCACGGATCTTGACCTGGGTGTCGGCACGTCCCAGGAACTCGACGCTGCCGTCCTGCCGGTAGCGGGCCAGGTCCCCGGTCCGGTACAGACGGGCTCCCGGCTCCTCGGAGAACGGGTCGGGCAGGAAGCTCCCCGCCGTCATCCCCGGCCGGCTGACGTAACCGCGGACCACGCCGCCGCCGCCGATGTACAGCTCGCCGGGCACGCCGGGCGGCACCGGGCTCAGCCGCTTGTCCAGCAGGTGCAGACGGGTGTTGGGGATCGGGTTACCGATCGGCACCCGGCCGGACGCCGCGTCCGTCGCGGTCACCGGGTGGACGGACGCCCAGACGGTGGCCTCGGTCGGACCGTACTCGTTGAACAGCGCCACATCCGGGGAGCGCCGCAGATGCGCCTCGACCAGGCTGGGCGGCAGCACCTCACCGGCCAGCACGGTCGTCCGTACGGAGGGGAACGCCTCCGGCTCGGCCTCCAGCAGCACCGCGTACTGCGAGGGCACACCGTCGACGTGGGTGACCTCCTTGTCCCGGATCAGCGCACCGAGCAGCCGCGGGTCCAGCACCTCCGTCTCGTTGGGCACGACGACGGTGCCGCCGCGGCGCAGCGTCCAGTACAGGCCGCCGCCCGACGCGTCGAAGGTGAACGGAGCCAGCACCAGATAGCGCTCCGGCAGCCCCGGGGCCTCGATCACCGAACGGGCCAGCGTGGAGTGCACGATCTGCCGGTGCTCCACCGCCACACCCTTCGGGCGGCCGGTGGACCCGGAGGTGTAGATGACGTACGCCAGGCTGTCCGGCGCGACCTCCACGGAAGGCCGGGTCACCGGGCCCTCGGGATCGGCGGTCGGCACCGCCACCCGCTCCAGGCCCGGCAGCTTGCCCGCGAGCCCGTCCAGCGCCCCCTCGTCCCCCACGACCAGGGAGATCCCCGCGTCCTCGGCGATCGACGCGATGCGGTCCGCCGGGTACGACGGGTCCAGCGGCACGTACGCGCCGCCCGACTTCAGCACGCCCAGCAGCGCGACCATGGTGTGCACCGACCGGTCGGCCAGTACGCCGACCAGGGTCTCCGGGCCCGCACCGAGCCCGGCGAGCCGCGCGGCCAGCGCCTCGGCCCGCAGGTCCAGCGAGGCGTACGTCAGCTCCGCCGTGCTGGAGGTCAGCGCGAGGGTGCCGGGGCCGGCCGCAGCCGCCTCCTCGACCAGCTCGTGCAGCAGTCGCGGCCCGGCGTGCTCGGCGCCGGTCGCGTTCCACGCCGCGAGCCGCTCCTGGTCCGGGCCGGACAGCAGCGAGAAGTCGGCCAGCGGCCGGTCCGGTTCGGCGACCGCGGACTTCAGGAGCAGCAGCAGCCGGTCCAGCAGCCGCTCGGCGGTCTCACGGTCGAACAGCGCCGTGTTGAAGTGGACGCGCAGCGACAGTTCCCCGTCGCGGCGGACCGCGAACAGGTCGAGGTCGTGCGGGGTCCAGGTGACCGGCAGGTTCACCGGACTGGCGACGGCGCCCGGCAGCTCCCGGCTGCTCCACTCCTCCTCGAAGCCGAACAGGGCCTGGAACAGCGGGGTGTGGCTGAGGTCGCGGGCGGGCTGCGCCGCCTCGACGATCTGCTCGAACGGCAGCCGGCCGTGCGCCAGTGCCTCGTCCAGGGCCGAATCGGTCCGCCGCAGCAGCCCGGTCAGGGTCTCGCCGGCCTCCAGGTCGAAGCGCACAGGCAGGGTGTTCTCCAGCGGGCCGACCAGGTCGCCGGCTCCCTCCTGCCAGGACGGCGGTACGGGTACGCCGACCGCGAATCCCTGCTGCTGGGCGTGCCGGGACAACACCGCGGTGTACCCGGCGAGCAGCAGACGCGACAGCCTGTTGCCGGTGCCGGCCGTGAACGCGTCCAGCTCGGTGCGCAGTTCCGTCGGAACCGGCACCGTCACCACATCGGCGTCGATGGTCTTCACCGGCGGCCGCGGCCGGTCGGTGGGCAGCTCCAGGGTGGTCAGGCCCGCCGTACGGGCGCGCCAGTACTCGATGTCCTTCTCGGCCTCGTCGCCGGCCAGCCAGGCGCGCTGGGCGGTGGCGAGAGCCTGCGGCTCGGCGGCGAGAGCGGTGACCTCCGCGCTCCCGCCGAGCAGGTTCGCGTACCCGGAGAGGACCTCGTCGGTGAGCAGCCGCACCGAACGCCGGTCGGCGACCAGCTGATGCACCGTCAGCAGGAGGACGTGGTCGTCCTCGCCGAGCCGCAGCAGGCTCGCCCGCACCAGCGGACCCTGCGCCAGATCGAACCGGCGGCGGGTCTCGGAGGCCGCGATCCGCGCCAGTTCGGCGTCGAGCCGGTCCGGGTCCACCTGGACCACCGGCAGCCGCAGTGACGCCACCGGCCTGACGGTGGCCAGCGGGTGGCCGTCCACCGTACGGAAGGTGGTACGCAGCACCTCGTGGCGCTGCACACTCGCCGACAGTGCCTGCTGGAGTACGGCCGGGTCTGTCCGGCCGGTCAGCCGTACGGCGGCGCTGGTCTGCCAGGGCCGCTTCTCGTCCAGCTGGATCAGCAGCCACAGGCGGCGCTGTTCCAGGGTGAGGTTGCTGGTGACGTTGGCGGATGCGTCCAGGAGGCCCGCCAGGAGCGCGCGCTTCTCGTCGGCCGTCAGGGAACTGATCTCTTGCTGCCCGCTCATTCGGTGGACTCCCGTCCTAGCTGTCGGATGCGATCAGGCGGAGCGTTCGCGGACCGAACGAGGACGCATGTCGGTCCACACCCGCTCGATGTGCTTGAGGCATTCCTGCTTGGTGCCGGCCGGACCGTTCGCGGCCCAGCCCGAGGGCACCGCGCGGTCGGCGAACCAGATCGAGTACTGGTCCTGCTCGTTGGTGACGACCTGGAAGACGGTGTCGGCGTCGTCGATACCCATGAGGGCTCCTCGTGGTGTGTCGTGTGGTCGGTTCGGACGTCCCGCGGTCAGTTCAGATGGCGCAGGAGCTGGTCGATCTCGTCGTCGGACATCCCGGCGAGCTGGGCGAGCAGCGCCTCGTCGGTGGTGGGCCTGCGGTCGCGGGCCCGTTCGA
Organism: Streptomyces sp. NPDC060366; assembly: GCF_042725135.1. NCBI lineage: Bacteria > Bacillati > Actinomycetota > Actinomycetes > Kitasatosporales > Streptomycetaceae > Streptomyces > Streptomyces sp. NPDC060366. The sequence goes on from NZ_JBHXDC010000008.1 coordinate 13,317, forward strand.
GTTCCTCGATGACCTCGGCCAGTCCGGCCGGGGTCGGCAGCCGGAAGAAGTCACGCACCGGAACCTGGAGGCCGAACTCGGCCCGGACGCGGCTCAGCAGTTTCGCGGCGAGCAGGGAGTGCCCGCCGAGCCCGAAGAAGTCGGCGTGCACTCCGACCGCCGACAGCCCCAGGGCGTTCTGGAAGATCGCCAGCACCCGGCGCTCCACCCCGTTGCGGGGCGCCACGTCCGCCACCGCCTCGCGCGGCGGCTGCTCCGGCGGCGCCGGCAGCGCCCCCCGGTCCGGCTCGCCACCGGGACCCACGGGCAGTTCGTCCAGCACCCCGAAGACCGCCGGTACGCGGTAGCCGGGCAGCGCGGAGCGGGCCCGGCCGCGGATGTCCGCGGCGAGCGCCTCACGTTCCCGCTCGGTGCCTGCCGCGACGCTGCCGTCCGGCACCAGCCAGGCGATCAGGCGGGCCCCGCCGGCGTCGGTGGTGACCGCGGCGGCCCCCACCCCCGGGAAACCGGCGAGCACCCGCTCGACGGCCGCCGCAGGTACGGCGCGGTCCCCGGCGAACAGCCGGCCCTCGCCGGGCCCGACCGCCTCCAGGGCCCCGTCCCGGGCCCGCCGGCATCGCAGCCCCACCGGTACGGCGGCGCCACTCTCGTCGGCGACGTACAACTCGCCGACCAGGCCGTCGGACACCGGCGCACCCCGAACGTCCAGCAGGCTCCGCACCACCCCGGCCGGCGGCGGTCCCAGCCGGCGCGCCCGACCCTCGTCCAGCGGGGCCAGCGCGGCCGGCACCGCCATCGGCTGCGGGCCGGGGCGGCCCAGGAACACCGTGCCGCCGGTCCGCGTCAGCATGCTCACCAGGTCGGGGGCGAGTACCTCGCCCACACACACGAGCCGGGCCCCGGGCGGAGGCTCCCAGCCCTCGGTCAGCACCCGCCGCCAGGTCGGCGGATCGGCCAGTACGAACGCGGCGGGCGGCCCGGCCGGTGCCACCTGCGCACCCGACAGCATCAGACTGCGGGCGTGGGCCAGCGGCATCAGCAGATCGACCAGGGACGGCGGGGCACCGCCGTCCAGCAGCAGCACATCGTCCTCCGCGGACACCGACAGCCGCTCCGCCACAGTGGCCAGCGCGGCGGCCAGCGCCCCGTGCGACAGCGTCGCCCCGGACCCGTCCGAGCCCCCGTCACCGGACCACCAGGCGGGCGCGTCCGGCCCCGGCGCGCCCGTGTCCGCCACCGGGTCGAACCGCGGCCCGGTGGTGATCAGCCAGCCGCCCGGCTCCTCCTCGGCCCGCCGGACGAACGCACCCGCCCGGTCGTGCCGCTGTCCGTACGCCGGCACAGCGCCGACCTCGAACGCCGCCAGCAGCACGGCGATCAGCGCCGCCGACGGCACCGGGGGAGTGGTCACCCGCATGCCGGGTCCGGCGATGCCCTCCGCCCGCAGCCGGCCGGCCAGATCCGCCGACCACTCGCGCAACTCACCCAGCGTCAGTACGGCGTCGGCCGAGGACAGCACCATGTCGTCCGCGCCGCGCCGCGCCAACAGCTCCGGCACAGTGACCGCGGCCGTACTCACCTCCGCCTCTGCCGTGACCGTGTCCGCGTCCAGGTCCGCCAGGGGCAGCGCCCCCACCGGGACCGCCGGGTCCCGCAGCGCGTCCGCCAGCACCAGCCGGTGCAGCTCCACGATCCGCGCCGCCGTCGCCTCGTCGTACAGGCCCCGGTCGTAGTCCAGCTGGAGCCGCAGCCCGTCCCCGTCCGGCAGCACGGTCAGCCACAGGTCGAACTTGGCGGCCGTACCGGTCAGTTCCACCGGCGCCATGGTCAGGCCGGGCAGCCGCACCTCCGCCGCAGGCGTGTTCGGCATCGAGAACATCACGTCGAACAGCGGATTGCGGTCCAGTGCCCGGGTCTGCCGAATCTCCTGCACGAGCCGGTCGAACGGCATCCGGTCGTTCGAGAACGCGCCCAGACAGGCGTCGCGCACCACCCCGGCCGCCGACTCGAACCCACCGCGCAACGGCAACCGGGCCCGCAGCACCAGGGTGTTCGCGAAGAACCCGACCAGCCGCTCCGAGTCCGGATGGTGCCGCCCCGCCACCGGCGTGCCCACCACCACGTCCTCCTGGCCCGTCACCCGGGCCAGCGTCGCCATGAAACCGGTGAGCAGCACCATGAACAGCGTCCCGCCGGACCGCTTCGCCAGCTCCTCCAGCGCGGCCGTCGTCGGACCGTCCAGACGCTCCTCCACCCGGCCGCCGTCCCCGCCGCGCCCCTGATCACGGGGACGGTCCACCGGGAGCTCCAGCGGCGTCGTACCGCCGAGCGCCTCCTGCCAGTGGGCGACCATCCGATCCATCCGATCGCCGGCCAACTGCTCGTCCAGCCAGCCGACATAGTCGGCGTACTGCACCGGCAGTTCGCCGAAGCCGGACCGGCCGCGCTCCCGCAACCCCCGGTAGGCGTCGGCGAGATCTCCGTAGAACACGTCCATCGACCAGCTGTCGCACACCAGATGATGGATCGTCACGATCATGGTGTGCCTGCGCGCCGCCTCGCGCACGAGGACCAGCCGCAGCAGCGGTGGCGCGTCCAGGGCGAACGGCAGCGCCGCCTGCTCCCGCGCCAGCCGCTGCACCTGGGCCTCGGCCGCCTCGGGCGACAGGGCCGCGCAGTCGACCACCGGCAGCGACACCAGCGCCTCCGGCAGCACCAACTGGTGCGGATCACCGTCGACCAGGCCGACTCCGGTGCGCAGGCTCTCGTGCCGCGCCACCACCGCGTTGACCGCCTGCTGGAGCAGCACGACATCCAGATCGCCCGTCAGCCGCACCGCGCTCACCACGTTGTACGCGGCATTGCTCGGCGGGTTCAGCTGGCAGACGAACCAGAGGCTGCGCTGCGCCGGCGCGGCCGGCAGTACGAAGTAGTCGCTGTAGTCGCGGGATTCGCCGCTGCCGACACCACCGGCGTACGAGGAACTGCTCACTGGGTCCCCGCCTCCTTCGCGGCTGATACGCCAAGTGCCGTCTCGATGAAGGTCACGACGCTCCTCTCGTGGTCCTGCACGAAGAAATGACCTCCGTCGAAGTCGTGCACCGAACAGTCCGCCGACGTCTGCCGGGCCCAGCCCGCGTCCCCGGGCCGCACCAGCGGGTCCCGCGTACCGCGCAGCACCCGCACAGGCACCGGCAACGGCGGCCCCGGCACATGTCCGTAGGTCTCCGCCAAGGTCAGATCGGCCCGGATGGTGGGCAGCATCAGCGCCACCAACTCCGCGTACTGCGAAAGCTCCTGGGGCTCCATCCCCTCCCAGGCGCGCAACCGGTCCAGCAGCTCCGCGTCCGGCAGGTGGTGCACCTGCTCCTGGTCCGCGTACTGCGGGGCGTCCCGCCCCGACACGAACAACGCGACGGGCAGCGGCAGTTCCAGCTCCACGAACCGCCGCAGCACCTCGAAGGCGACCAGCGCCCCCATGCTGTGCCCGTAGAACGCGTACGGCCGGCGGGTCAGCGGCTTCAGCGCGGGCGCCAAGGCGTCGACGAGCGTGGTCATCTCCTGGAACGGCGCTTCCCCGAGCCGCACTTCCCGGCCCGGCAGCTGCACCGCGGTGATCTTCAGCGCCGAGGTGTAGCGGTGCCAGCTCCGGAACACCGCGGAACTGCCCCCGGCATGCGGAAAGCACACCACCTCGCTGACCGGATCGGCCACTTCACCGAAAGATCTGAACCAACGGGAACTACTCAGTCGGGTCGGGCGCACATCTACCTCCATCGGAGATGGCGAACGTAGAACGCGAGAATGTGCTGGATCGGCACCACCGGATCAGATTCACCGACCGGATCGCAGTGCGGAATCCTATCCCTACCAGTTTCATCCAAGGGCGCTCAATGACCGCATACCGGCCTGAGAGGCGAGCGATAAGGAACTGAGAGCCGAGTGAGAGACAGCACGCTTTTAATTGCATCGGCGCCGAAGTGTGTCGCCTTCGCGCCGAGTCACCACCGAACCCCGCACTCTCCCTGATACGTCGATCCGACACCGGGCCGCCCGCGGCCGAGGGAATGGAGTCCGCCGATGCCGAGCCCCGCCCGCCCCACACTCGTGCACACCCTCGTCGGGCACGCCGCCACCCGCGGCGAGCAGACGGCCTACGAGTACCTGCACGACGACGGGCGAGTGGACAGCCTCACGTACGGGGAACTGCTGACCCGAGCCACCAGGACGGCGGCGCGACTGCGCGCCGACGGCGGACAGAACGGCCCCGCCCTGCTGCTCTACCCGCCCGGCCTGGACTTCGTCGTCGCCGTCTGGGCCTGCCTCCTCGCCGGCGTGCCCGCCGTTCCGGCCTACCCGCCGCTGTTCGGCTCCACCGACCGCATCACGGCACGCTTCACCCGGATCCTCGACGACTCGCGGGCCACCACCCTGCTGGCCGACCCGCTGGTGCTCGGACTGTTCACCTCGGGCCTGCGCGCCGAGGACCTGCCGCGGGTCCTCACACTCGAGGACACCGTCGAGGAGACCGCCGGCCCGGCCGGGGCCGGGGGCCCCGATCCGGACGTCCTCGCCGAACTGCTGCGTACCGCCGCGGTTCCCGAGGACACCGCACTCATCCAGTACACCTCGGGCAGCACAGGACAGCCCAAAGGCGTCGTTCTGGAACACCGGAATCTTCTCGCCAACATCAAGGCGATTACCGAGGTGTTCCAGCTCGACGAAACCGCGCGAGTCGTATCCTGGCTGCCGCCCTATCACGACATGGGGCTCATCGGATTCATACTCACGCCCGTCCACGGCGCATTTCCGGTCCGATTGATGTCCCCCGTACATTTCCTCAAGAGTCCGCTCTCCTGGCTGCGGCAGATCAGCGAACTCGGCATCACCCACACCGGCGGTCCGAATTTCGCCTACGACCTGTGCGACCGGCGCGCGGCCACCGGCGACCTCACCGGACTCGACCTGAGCACCTGGCGCCTCGCCTTCAACGGCGCCGAACCGATCCGGCCCGCGACCCTCCAGCGGTTCACCGAGCGCTTCGCCGCCCACGGCTTCCGCCCCGAGGCGTTCCTGCCCTGCTACGGACTGGCCGAGGCCACCCTCATCGTCACCGGACGCCACTGGACCGCCCACGACATCGTCGACGAGGACGGCCGTGTCGACTGCGGCCCCGTCATCGACGGACACACCCTCGCCCTCGTCGACCCCGACACCAACACGCCCGTCCCCGAAGGCGCCGAGGGCGAGATCTGGATCAGCGGCCCCAGCATCAGCGGCGGCTACTGGAACAGCACCGGCACCCCCGACAGCGAACTCTTCGGCCTCCTCGACGGCACCCGCCGCCTGCGCACCGGCGACCTCGGCCGGCTGCGCGCCGGACACCTCACCGTCACCGGCCGCCGCAAGGACGTCCTCATCCAGAACGGCGTCAACCACCACGCCCACGACCTCTGTTCGGCCGCCGCCGAGGACAACCCCGCCGTACGGCCCACCGCCGCCGCCTTCAGCGGCCCCGACGAAGAGGTCGTCATCGCCGTCGAAGTCGTCGGCAAGGACCACGACCCGGCGGCCGTCGCCGCCGACATCCGGACCCGCGTCCTCACCGCCACCGGAGTCCGCGTGCACACCGTGGTCCTCTGCCCGCCCCGCAGCATCCCCCGCACCACCAGCGGGAAGATCCAGCACTCCCTGGCCCGCACCCGCCACCTCGCGGGTGAACTCGGCGGCACCGCGGTCACCGCCACACCGGCCACCGCCACCGCGGAGGAGGCGGAAGTCATCACCCTCTTCCTCTCCTCCATCTTCGCCGCCGTCTGCCAGGTCCCGTCCTGCGGACCCGACGAGACCCTCAGCGCCATGGGCGGGGACTCCCTGCGCGCCGCCGAGATCGCCGCGGTGGTCGAGGACGCCCTCACCCTCCCCGTACGCGTCGAGGACGTCCTCCGCGCCCAGTCGCCCCGCGAGCTGACCGCACGCCTGGCCCAGCGCTGGGCCGACGACGGAGTGCCCCCCGCCGACGCACTGGAACGGGTCAAGACCCTGATGTCCCACGAGTGAGGCAGACACCCACACCCGGCAACCAAGCGGAGGACCACGTCCGGTGACGAAACGGAGGACGACGCCTGTGTCAGACAACTCTCAGGTACCCGCCGACCTTGGCCGCGACCTCCTCGCCCGCTGGCGTGCCCGCACACCGGACGCCACCGCACCCCTCGACCCCCAGGTCAGTCCCATCCAGCTCGGCCTGCGGCTGTTCGAGGAGATCCACCCGGGCACGGCCGCGAACATCCTGCGCTTCGACGCCGAGGTCGGAGGCCCCGTCGACACGGACCGCCTCGCCGCCGCCCTGCGCACACTCGCCCGGCGGCACGCCGTGCTGCGCACCACCTTCCCCCAGGGGGACCGCACCGCCTGCGCCGTCACACCCGAAGCCGACGCCGCACCCGACCTGACCCTCACCGACCTCGGCCACCTCGGCGCCGACGCCGGCCGTGACCGGGCCCGCGCCGCCGCCGACACCCGCGCTGCCGACCCCGTGGACCTCGCCACCGGCCCGCTGTGGCGCGTCGCCGTCTGGACCTTCGCCGACGGCACCGCCCGCCTCCAGCTGCTCGCCCACCACATCGTGGCCGACGGCTGGTCCCTCGGAGTGTTCCTCGCCGAACTCGGCGCCCTGTACGCGGATTCGCCCCTCGGCCCGGCCACCCCGCTGCCCCCGGTCCCGGCGACCCCCGACCCGGCCGAACTCGCCGCCTGGCGAGACCGGCTCGCCGGCGCCCGCCCGCTGGCCCTGCCCACCGACCGGCCCCGACCGGGCACCCGCCGGTTCCGCTCCGACCACGTCGACATCTCCGTCGACGCCGAACTCCTGCGCCGCGTCGAGGTCTTGGCCGACAGCACCGGCATGACCGCCTTCATGGTGCTGCTCGCCGCCTTCCACCTCACCCTCGCGCGCACCGCGGGCCACGACGACATCACTGTCGGATCGCCCATCGCGACCCGCGAACGCCACCGCTCCCCGGGCGCCGTCGGCCCGCTGGCGACCATGCTCGCCCTGCGCACCGACACCACCACGGCCCGCACCGCCCGTGAGGTGCTGCACGCGGTCCGGGACACCTGCCTGGACGCGTACGGCGGCGCCCATGTGCCCTTCGAGACCGTGGCGGAACAGGTCGGGCAGCGCGGCACCTCCCTGTTCGACGTGCTGTTCGTGCTCCAGCCGCAACTGCCCGTGGTCCACCTGGGCGACCTGCCGGTCCGGCCGATGGTGATGGCGCCCACCACCATCCGTAACGACTGCGAGCTCTACCTCTGGCAGGGCGAGGACGGCATCACCGGCTTCCTCGGCTACGACACCGACCTGTTCTCGGCCGACACCGCGGACCTCCTCGCCAGCCGCTTCCACACAGCTCTCACCGCGCTTGTTGATGCTCCTGACCGTGAGTTGGCCGAGTTGGATGTGCGGTCGGTGGGGGAGCGGGAGCGTGTTGGTGTGCTGTCGGTGGGGGCGGCGGTGTCGGGTGTGGTGGCCGGTCGGGTGGAGGGAGTCTTCGAGGCGGTTGTTGATGGGTTGAGCGGTGAGGGTGTGGCGGTTGTCGGTGTGGGTGGGGCGTTGTCGTATGGGGAGTTGGAGGAGCGGTCGAATCGTTTGGCCTGGGGTTTGCGGGGCTTGGGCATTGGCCGGGGTGATGTGGTGGGTGTGTTGCTGCCGCGGTCGGTTGATCTGGTGGTGGCGTTGTTGGGTGTGTTGAAGTCGGGTGCGGGTTATGTGCCGATGGATCCGGGTTATCCGGCTGAGCGTGTGGCGTTCATGGTTGAGGACTCCGGTGTGTCGTTGGTGCTCGATTCGGCCGGGGAGTTCCCTGACGGGGGCCGGGCTGACCGTGTTCCGGCGGTGGGTGGTCCTGATGATGTGGCGTATGTGATTTATACGTCGGGTTCGACGGGCCGGCCGAAGGGTGTGGTGATCGAGCACCGGCAGGTGGTGTCGATGCTGGCGTGGGCGGGCCGGGTGTTCTCCGGTGAGGTGCTGGCGGGGACGCTGGCGGCCACATCGGTCTCTTTCGACCTGTCGGTGTTCGAGATTTTCGCCCCGTTGTCGGTGGGCGGGGCGGTGTATGTCGTACCGGACAGTGCGCTGGACCTCATCGCCCATCCGGAGCGGTATGCCGGTGTGACGTTGGTGAACACCGTTCCCTCCGTGGCGCGGGAGTTGCTGGCGGCGAACGCGGTCCCTCCGCAGGCGCGGACGGTGAATCTGGCGGGTGAGCCCCTGGCGCCTGCGCTGGTGCGGGAGTTGTACGCACACCCGGTGATCGATGAGGTCAACAACCTGTACGGGCCGAGTGAGGACACCACCTACTCGACCCACGCCGTGACCGTTCCGGGCGACGTGCGGACAGCGATCGGTGTTCCGGTCGACGGCACAACCGCCCATGTCCTGGACGGCAATCTGCGGCCCGTGGTGCTGGGCGCGGTCGGTGAGTTGTATCTGGCCGGTGCCGGTGTGACGCGCGGCTATCACGCCCGTCCCGCTCTCACAGCCGAGCGCTATCTGCCCGACCCGTTCTCGGATCAGGGCGGGCGGATGTATCGCACAGGGGACCTGGTCCGGTGGCGTCCGGACGGTCAGTTGGACTATCTCGGCCGGGCCGACGGTCAGGTGAAGGTGCGCGGCCACCGGGTCGAGCTGGGCGAGGTGGAGGAAGCCCTGCGCAAGCACGACCAATTGGATGAGGCGGTGGTCGTCGCCCGCGAGGACGTATCCGGATCGCTGCGTCTGGTCGCGTACGTAGTACCGAACAAGCCGGGCGGTGCGGTTCCCGCCGAGCTGACCTCTCATGTCCGTGTCTGGCTGCCGGACTTCATGGTTCCTTCGGTCTTCGTCGGCCTGGAGGAGTTCCCGCTTCTCCCGAACGGGAAGATCGACCGCAACGCGCTTCCCGACCCGGATCCGAGTGCCGGTCACACCGCTTATCGGGCACCCGCCGGGCCGGCCGAGGAACTCGTCGCCGGAATATGGCGCGAGGTCCTGGACGTCACCGAAGTCGGCGCGGACGACGACTTCTTCGCTCTCGGCGGCCACTCCCTCCTCGCCACCCGTCTCACCCACCGACTCGGTGCCGCCCTCGGCACACACGTCCCGCTCCACCTCGTCTTCGAACACCCCACACTCACCGAACTCGCCACCCACCTGCCCCGCTCGGGCGACGGCCACCAGTCCATCCCGACCGCGCCGCGCACCCCGAACTCCGACGGCACCATCACTCTCCCCGCCACCTCCGGCCAGAAGCGCCTGTGGCTGCTGTGCGCGCTGGACCCACAGGCCAATCTCGCCTACACCCTCAACGGCGGGGCCCGGCTGTCCGGCCACCTCGATGCCCCGGCACTGGCACGGGCCATCGAGGAGGTCGCCCGCCGCCACGAGGTGCTGCGGACCACGCTGCGCGAAGAGAACGGCGAGATCGTCCAGGTCGTTCATCCGGTCTGGCACGGGGACCCGCTGCCGCCGACCGCGCAGGACGCGGCCCCGGCGGACGACGAGGCCGAACTTCTCGAGAACTGGCGCCGGTCCACGGTGGACCTCGCCGACGGCCCCCTGTTCCGCGCCCGGATCGTCCGCCGCACCGAGGACGCCCACCTGCTCCTGCTCTCCCTGCATCACACCATCGCCGACGGCTGGACGCTCACCCTCCTCCTCGACGAAATCGCCCACACATACACCGCACTTGTCGAAGACCACCCGCTCGCCCCGGCCCCTGCTCTCCAGTACGGCGACTTCGCGCACTCGCGGGCTGCCGTACCCGTATCCGAAGACGACACCGGGCTCGTCCACTGGCGTGAGCGGCTCGCGGGGGCGCACTCCCTGGACCTCCCGACCGACCATCCGCGTCCGGCCCGCCGTACCCACAACGGCGCGGCCATCCCCGTGGAGCTGAGCGCCGAAGCGGTCAGGCGGCTGGCGCGGAGTACCGGAACCACCCCGTTCGCCGTGGTCGCCACCGCGGTCACCGTCGTCCTCGGCGCCCTGTCGGGCAGCCACGACGTGACCATCGGCATCCCGACCAGCGGCCGTACCCACCCCGACACCGCGGAAATCCTCGGGTTCTTCACCAACACACTGCCGCTACGGCGGACCCTGGACCCGCAGGCCACCCTCGCGGCGACCCTGAGCGCCACCCACCATGCCCTGGTGGAAGCGCACCAGCACGCGGAGACACCGTTCGAGGAGATCGTCCGGCACGCGGCGCCCGCCCCTGACGGCCAGGCGCGCAGCCCGCTGTTCCAGACGATGCTCGCCCTCAACGAAACCCCGTCGCGGAACCTGCACCTGCCCGGTCTGACCGTCGCCCGGCTCGACATCCCGCCGGCCGGCACCCAGTTCGAGTTCTCGCTCCACCTGGAGCAGGGCGAGGACGCCATCACCGGCTACCTCACCTACAACACCGACCTCTACGCGGACACCACCGCGCGCCTCGTTCCCGAACGCCTTGCCACCGTCGTCTCCGCTCTGGCGGAGCATCCGGACTCTGTACTGGCCGAGTTGGATGTGCGGTCGGTGGGGGAGCGGGAGCGTGTTGGTGTGCTGTCGGTGGGGGCGGCGGTGTCGGGTGTGGTGGCCGGTCGGGTGGAGGGAGTCTTCGAGGCGGTTGTTGATGGGTTGAGCGGTGAGGGTGTGGCGGTTGTCGGTGTGGGTGGGGCGTTGTCGTATGGGGAGTTGGAGGAGCGGTCGAATCGTTTGGCGTGGGGTTTGCGGGGCTTGGGCATTGGCCGGGGTGATGTGGTGGGTGTGCTGTTGCCCCGGTCGGTTGATCTGGTGGTGGCGTTGTTGGGTGTGTTGAAGTCGGGTGCGGGTTATGTGCCGATGGATCCGGGTTATCCAGCTGAGCGTGTGGCGTTCATGGTTGAGGACTCCGGTGTGTCGTTGGTGCTCGATTCGGCCGGGGAGTTCCCTGACGGGGGTCGGGTTGACCGTGTTCCGGCGGTGGGTGGTCCTGATGATGTGGCGTATGTGATTTATACGTCGGGTTCGACGGGCCGGCCGAAGGGTGTGGTGATTGAGCACCGGCAGGTGGTGTCGATGCTGTCGTGGGCGGGCCGGGTGTTCTCCGGTGAGGTGCTTGCCGGCACGCTGGCCGCGACATCGGTGTCCTTCGATCTTTCGGTGTTCGAGATTTTCGCCCCGTTGTCGGTGGGCGGGGCGGTGTATGTCGTTCCGGACAGTGCGCTGGACCTCATCGCCCATCCGGAGCGGTATGCCGGTGTGACGTTGGTGAACACCGTTCCCTCCGTGGCGCGGGAGTTGCTGGCGGCGAACGCGGTCCCTCCGCAGGCGCGGACGGTGAATCTGGCGGGTGAGCCCCTGGCGCCTGCGCTGGTGCGGGAGTTGTACGCACACCCGGTGATCGATGAGGTCAACAACCTGTACGGGCCGAGTGAGGACACCACCTACTCGACCCACGCCGTGACCGTTCCGGGTGATGTGCGGACAGCGATCGGTGTTCCGGTCGACGGCACAACCGCCCATGTCCTGGACGAGGGTCTGCGGCCCGTGGTGCTGGGCGCGGTCGGTGAGTTGTATCTGGCCGGTGCCGGTGTGACGCGCGGCTATCACGCCCGTCCCGCTCTCACAGCCGAGCGCTATCTGCCCGACCCGTTCTCGGATCAGGGCGGGCGGATGTATCGCACAGGGGACCTGGTCCGGTGGCGTCCGGACGGTCAGTTGGACTATCTCGGCCGGGCGGACGGTCAGGTGAAGGTGCGCGGCCACCGGGTCGAGCTGGGCGAGGTGGAGGAAGTCCTCCGCAAGCACGACCAATTGAGCGAAGCCGTTGTCGTCGCCCGCGAGGACACAAGCGGATCCCTGCGGCTGGTCGCCTACGTCGTCCCCGACAAGCCCGGCGACGTCATCCCCGCCGAGCTGACCTCCCACATCCGCACCTGGCTGCCGGACTTCATGGTCCCCTCCGTCTTCGTCGGCCTCGACGAACTCCCCCTCCTCCCCAACGGAAAGACCGACCGCAACGCACTCCCCGACCCGGACCCGAGTGCTGGTCACACCGTCTACCGTCCCCCCACCGGGCCGGCCGAGGAGTTGGTGGCCCGTATCTGGGGTGAGCTGCTCGACGTCACCGATATCGGCGCGGACGACGACTTCTTCGCTCTCGGCGGCCACTCCCTCCTCGCCACCCGTCTCACCCACCGACTCGGTGCCGCCCTCGGCACACACGTCCCGCTCCACCTCGTCTTCGAACACCCCACACTCACCGAACTCGCCGCCCACCTGCCCGCCGACAAGGAGCAGCAGCCCGCGCCGGCGATCGGCCCGCTCGACCGGGCCCCGGACCCGGACGGGACTCTTGTCCTGCCGGCGTCGCTCGGCCAGGAGCGGCTCTGGGTGCTCTGCGCGCTGGACCCGCAGGCCAACCTCGCGTACCACATCAGGGGCGCCGTCCACATCGCCGGAACCCTGGACGAGCACGCGCTGACCACCGCCCTGCGTCACCTGGTGCTTCGCCACGAGGTCCTCCGCACCTCATTGCGGCAGATCGACGGCGAGGTTCGCCAGATCGTGAGTGCCGACCCCGAGGTGCCGCTGACCCGGATCACGACCACCGACTGGGAGGCGGTGATCGACGCGGAGACCGAGCGGGCCTTCGACCTCACCACCGGCCCCCTCTGGCACGTGACGCTCGTCCGCACCGGCCCCGAGCACCATGTTCTCGTCATCAGCCTGCACCATGCGATCTCCGACGGCTGGTCCCTGGATCTCGCCTTCCGGGAGGTCGCCGAGAACTACGGCACCCTCGTCGGTGCCCCCGACACCGAACCGCTCCCGCCCTCGTCCATTCAGTACGCCGAAGTAGCCACCTGGCAGCGCGATACGGCGCCGAAGGAAGTGGAGTTCTGGCGGGCCCATCTGGCGGGCGCCCCGTCCGCCGGCCTGCCCACCGACCGGCCACGCCCCCCGCAGCAGACCTACCGGGGTGACGCGGTACCCCTGGCACTTCCCCAGGAAGCGCTCGGCTCTGCGGCCCGAGCCGCGGGAACCACCTCGTTCACCGTCCTTGCGACCGCCCTGGCCATCGTCCTGGCCAAGCTCACCGACCGGTACGACGTGACCATCGGCATCCCCGTCGCCGGCCGCGACCACCCGGACACGGCGGAAGTCGTCGGCTACCTCGTCGACACCCTCCCGCTCCGTCTGCGGCCCGACCCCGACGGCACGCTCACCGAGGCCCTGCGAGCGACCCGCGAACTCGTGGACGACATCCGCGCCCACCCGCAGCTCCCACTGGAGGAACTGATCCGGGAGCTTCGCCCGCACCGCGACCGCAGCCCGCTGTTCCAGGTGCTTCTCGCGGTCAACGGAACCCCGCCCCGGTACGAGCTGGCCGGCCTGGACGTGAGCCCCGCGCCCGTTCCCTTCCGCACCACTCCCTACGACCTGGTCGTCCAGGCCGAGGAACGCGACGGCCGCGTCACCGGACACCTCGTCTTCAACACAGACCTGTTCGAACGGTCCACCGCCCTGCTCATCGCGGACCGGCTCGCCACCGTTATCGACGCGCTTGTTGATGCTCCTGACCGTGAGTTGGCCGAGTTGGATGTGCGGTCGGTGGGGGAGCGGGAGCGTGCGGATGCGCTTTCGGTGGGCGCGTCCGTGTCCGGTGTGGTGGGCAGCCGGGTCGAGCACATGGTGGAGGCGGTAGTTGATGGGTTGAGCGGTGAGGGTGTGGCGGTTGTCGGTGTGGGTGGGGCGTTGTCGTATGGGGAGTTGGAGGAGCGGTCGAATCGTTTGGCGTGGGGTTTGCGGGGCTTGGGCATTGGCCGGGGTGATGTGGTGGGTGTGCTGTTGCCCCGGTCGGTGGACCTCGTCGTGGCGTTGTTGGGTGTGTTGAAGTCGGGTGCGGGTTATGTGCCGATGGATCCGGGTTATCCAGCTGAGCGTGTGGCGTTCATGGTTGAGGACTCCGGTGTGTCGTTGGTGCTCGATTCGGCCGGGGAGTTCCCTGACGGGGGTCGGGTTGACCGTGTTCCGGCGGTGGGTGGTCCTGATGATGTGGCGTATGTGATTTATACGTCGGGTTCGACGGGCCGGCCGAAGGGTGTGGTGATTGAGCACCGGCAGGTGGTGTCGATGCTGTCGTGGGCGGGCCGGGTGTTCTCCGGTGAGGTGCTTGCCGGCACGCTGGCCGCGACATCGGTGTCCTTCGATCTTTCGGTGTTCGAGATTTTCGCCCCGTTGTCGGTGGGCGGGACGGTGTATGTCGTTCCGGACAGTGCGCTGGACCTCATCGCCCATCCGGAGCGGTATGCCGGTGTGACGTTGGTGAACACCGTTCCCTCCGTGGCGCGGGAGTTGCTGGCGGCGAACGCGGTCCCTCCGCAGGCGCGGACGGTGAATCTGGCGGGTGAGCCCCTGGCGCCTGCGCTGGTGCGGGAGTTGTACGCACACCCGGTGATCGATGAGGTCAACAACCTGTACGGGCCGAGTGAGGACACCACCTACTCGACCCACGCCGTGACCGTGCCGGGTGATGTGCGGACAGCGATCGGTGTTCCGGTCGACGGCACAACCGCCCATGTCCTGGACGGCGATCTGCGGCCCGTGGTGCTGGGCGCGGTCGGTGAGTTGTATCTGGCCGGTGCCGGTGTGACGCGCGGCTATCACGCCCGTCCCGCTCTCACAGCCGAGCGCTATCTGCCCGACCCGTTCTCGGATCAGGGCGGGCGGATGTATCGCACAGGGGACCTCGTGCGGTGGCGTCCGGACGGTCAGTTGGACTATCTCGGCCGGGCGGACGGTCAGGTGAAGGTACGTGGTCACCGGGTCGAGCTGGGCGAGGTGGAGGAAGTCCTCCGCAAGCACGACCAATTGAGCGAAGCCGTTGTCGTCGCCCGCGAGGACACAAGCGGATCCCTGCGGCTGGTCGCCTACGTCGTCCCCGACAAGCCCGGCGACGTCATCCCCGCCGAGCTGACCTCCCACATCCGCACCTGGCTGCCGGACTTCATGGTCCCCTCCGTCTTCGTCGGCCTCGACGAACTCCCCCTCCTCCCCAACGGGAAGACCGACCGCAACGCACTCCCCGACCCCGAACCCGGCACCGGCCGCACCGCCTACCGGGCACCTACCGGGCCGGCCGAGGAACTCGTCGCCGAAATATGGCGCGAGGTCCTGGACGTCACCGAAGTCGGCGCGGACGACGACTTCTTCGCTCTCGGCGGCCACTCCCTCCTCGCCACCCGCGTCATCAGTCGGCTTACGGCGCGCACCGGCAACGACGTACCGCTCAACCTCATCTTCGATCACCCCGTACTCGCCGAACTCGCCGGGCAGTTGCCCGATCCGGCGTCCTGGGCGGCCCCCGTCGAGATCCGGCGCATCCGGCGGGTCCGCGGACGGTCCGCCGCGGGGTGAAATCCGGCCCCTTCCCCTCTACGTACGCCCTGCTCCCCCCTCCCACCCTTCCGCTCCCTACTAGATCAGGAGAAAGCGATGAAGCAGGAAAAGACAACGCTCGAGGCCCCACCGGCGCCGGTCGCCGAGGCCGCTCCCGCGGCGAGGCCGGCCGCACCCGTGCCGGATCTGTCCACCGGCCCCCGGGCCACCGAGCCCGCCATGCTGGGCTTCGGGGGATTCCTGCTCGGCTCCATCTCGCTCGCCTTCTACCTGAAGGACGTCAGCATCCCGGCCAACTCCCTGGTGGCCTCGCTGCCCATCATGGTGTTCAGCAGCACCATCATGCTGCTGATGGCCTCGGTCTGGGCGATGCGCCTGGGTGACGGGATCTTCGCGGCCGTGTACGGGCTCTTCGGGACTTTCTGGCTGAGTTTCTCCATCCTCAGCCTCGCCCTGAACAACAACTGGATGGGCGAGTTCGAGAACATCGAACAGCGCCAGGCCACCGCCAACTTCGTTCTGGTGTGGGCCATCGTGATCATCCTGCTGACGCTGACGACCCTGCGACTGCCGCGGATCTTCACGTTCCTCTTCGTGGTCGTCTCCACGACCCTGCTCGTTCTGTACGGCTCGATCGAGCAGGCCATCGACCAGATGGTCAACAACCCCACCAAGCCGGACGACCCCTGGCTGATCTACGTCGGCATCACGACGATGTTCCTCTTCATCGTGCTCGGCATGTACATCTTCGCCGCCTTCATGCACCAGGCGACCGGCGCCAAGCGCCTTCCTCTGGGCAAGCCGCTGGTCAAGGGCCGCTGAGTACCGACGCACGCCCCCCCGACGTAACGCGTATGAACAGGAGGCACGATGACCGACTACCTGCCCCACGTCGCCACCGTCCCCTTTCCCATGCCGCGGCCGGAGGATCTGCCCGTCGACGCCCCGGCGATCGCGGCGGCGGTCCCCACCGCCCTCGCGGCGCCGGCCGCCCGGATGTCCGACCCGGCGAACCGGGCCGGACTCGCCCAGATGCTGGCCGCTGCCGTGGCCGCCCAGACCGAATTCGGCCCGGTGCCCAGCACCCTCGTCGGCGACGACCCGAAGGAGTCGCGGCCGAATCGGGACAACGACCTGGCGTTCGGCATAGAGCGGCACCACGGCGACCCGCTCGCCCTGTTCGTCGCGGCACTCCTCAACGCCCAACTCGGCATCCTGGAAATCGCCGAGGAACGGGGCACCGGCCTCGACCAGCCCTCATGGCACGACATGGTCGCGGGCTTCGACGTACTGCTGCGCTGGCCGGCCGATCCGACCCGGTTGCCTGAACCGCTGCCCGTGCCCGAGTGCGTACGTTCCGGGAAACCGGAACCTCTCGACGGGCTCCGCCGCTGGGTCCGCGGCCACCATGTGTTCATGGTGCTCGCGCAGGGCGGCACTCTCGCCGTGAACAGTCTGAGGGCGGCGGCCGGGGCCGGCGACGAGGAAACCGCCGCCGCGGCGGCCGGCGTGGCCTCCCGGGTCATGTGGGCCTGCCGGGCCGCTCTCCAGTTCGCCGGGGACGCCAGCCCGGACCAGTACCAGGCGGAGATCAGGCCCACTCTGATGCCGCCCGTCGCACCCCCGCAGATGAGCGGGCTGCGATGGCGGGACCACGAGGCCCTGGTTGCCGCGCTCACCGGGTCGAGCGATGCCTGGTCGTGGCTGGCAGAGCGCCGCCCCGGCCCGCTCGAAGACTTCCGGACCGCGCTCGACGCCACGTACGACGCGCACAAAGGCGTGTGCGGACACTTCGTCGGCAGACAGTCGCCGAGCCTGCTCGCGACCAGCCGGTCCCATCGTCCCGCGGTCGGTGTCATCGAGCAGTTCCACCGACTGCGGGCGGGCACCCTTCCCGACGCTCCGCTTCCTGACCACAGCTGAATTCCCAACCGCGACGGACTTCCCGACCACCACAGGTGTCGCGGACCACAACCACCAGTGACCGGTAGAGACGCATCCACATCCGAGAGGCAGGGCACTCATGACCGCAACAGCACCCACCCAGCACGGCGGGCCCATCGAGCTCGACATGGACGGCCTGTCCCGGATTCTCTTCGGGCATGCTGCCTTCCAGTACCTCAACGCCGCCTGCGAATTGGGTCTGCCGGACCTGGTCGCCGAGAAGCAGGAACTGACCCGGGAAGAGATCCGCGACGCGCTCAGTCTCGAGGACCGCGCCGTCGACATCCTCCTCCTCGGCTGCACCTCGCTGGGCATCCTCGTCAAGCAGGACGGCCTGTACCGACTGGCCGAGGTCGTCAAGGGCCTCATGGACGAGGGCGACTGGCAGCGCTTCAAGGACACCGTCGCCTTCGAGCAGTACATCGTGTACGAGGGCCAGCTCGACTTCACCGACTCGCTCCGCGAGAACCGCAACGTCGGCCTGCGCCGGGTCCGCGGCTCCGGCCGTGACCTGTACCACCGGCTCGCCGAGAACCCGCACATGGAGCAGGTCTTCTACCGCTACATGCGCTCCTGGTCCGAGCTGGCCAACAAGCACCTCGTCCAGGAACTCGACCTCTCCGGCCGCAAGCACCTGCTGGACTGCGGCGGTGGCGACGCGGTGAACGCCATCGCACTCGCCCAGGCCAACCCGGACCTCAAGGTCACCGTCTTCGAGATCCCGGCTTCCGGCACCATAGCCGAGAAGAAGATCGCCCAGGCGGGGGTCGGGAACCAGGTCTCCGTCATCACCGGTGACATGTTCGCCGACCCGCTGCCCACCGGCTGCGACGTGGTGATGTTCGCCCACCAGATGGTCATCTGGACACCGGACGAGAACACCGAACTGCTGCGCCGCGCCTACGACGCCCTGCCCGAAGGCGGTCAACTGGTCATCTTCAACTCCATGTCCAACGACGAGGGCGACGGTCCGGTCGTCGCCGCGCTCGACAGCGTCTACTTCGCCGCGCTGCCCGCCGAAGGCGGCATGATCTACTCCTGGGCAACGCACGAGCGGTCCCTGCGGGCCGCCGGGTTCAGCACCCTCAAGCGCATCCCGTTCCCGGGCTGGACCCCGCACGGCGTCATCGTCGCCACCAAGTAACCCACGTCCCTCGACAGCGGATCCCACCCGACGAACAAGGAGGTGACAGCGTGCTCCACCCACAACTCCGGGACGACGCCGCACGGATGCGCATGCTGCTCTACGGCCAGCTCGTGTCGAGGGCGGTGTGCACGGCGGTGGAGCTCGGCCTGCCGGAGGCCCTGGCCGGCGGCCGCCGCTCCGCCGAGGACCTCGCCGGAGAGGTGGCGGCCCACCCACTCGCCCTGCGCAGGCTGCTCCACGCACTCGTCCCCTTCGGCGTCTTCACCGAAGAGGCCGACGACACCTTCGCGCTGACCGGACTCGGCGCCACCCTGCTGCCGGACACCCCCGGTACGGCACGCCCCACCGCGCTGCTGCTCGGCGGCGAGGTCGGCCGGACCTGGGGCGAGTTCGGACACACCGCCCGGACCGGCGACTCGGCGTTCCGGCTGATCCACGACTGCGAACTCTTCGAGCACCTGGAGCGGCGGCCGGAGCGGCGCGAGGTCTTCGACCGATCGCAGGAGGCCGGGCTGCGCCTGGAACTCGACGAGATCTTCGAGGCGGTCACCTTCGACCGCTACCCCCGGATCGTGGACGTCGGCGGCGGCAACGGCCATCTGATGTGCGAACTGCTGCTCCGCACCCCGGGCAGCACCGGCGTCGTCGTGGACCTGCCCGGTACCGTCGCGCTCGCCGAGAAGCGGATCGTCGAGGCGAACCTCATCGACCGTTGCACCGCCACCGCTGGAGACTTCTTCAGCGCCGTGACTCCGGGAGCGGACCTCTACATTCTCAGCCATGTCCTGCACGACTGGGGTGACGACAGCGCGGTCTCCATCCTCCGTACCTGCGCCGCCGCGATGCCTCCGCACGGGCGGATCATGGTCATCGACCTGCTCACCGACGCCGACTCCGAGGAGGGCGGACGGCACCGGCTTCCCGCTCTGATGGACCTCTACATGCTCTCCCTCTTCGGCGCCTCCGGCGGTCGGGAGCGCACCGGTGGAGCGTTCACGGCGCTGCTCGCTGCCGCCGGGCTGGAGCCGGAGGAGACGCTGGTGCTGCCCAGCGGAATGGCCGTCATCACGGCCCGTCCGCTCGCCGCCTGAAAACGTCGACAACCGACAACCGACAACCGTCGTGTCCGGATTCGCCGGCTCCGCCCGCCACCGGGAAGGGTGATCTCCGTTCAGCATTCCGGTGCCGCCGACGTCCGGGCCCGCACGGTCCGGGCGTGGGTCCGGCGTGCCACGATCCGCCGCCCACCGGGTCCGAAAACCGCTCCTGAGCGGCCGTTGGCCGCTCAGCCGGGCGTATCGCCCTCTCGTCGCTGGATAGGCACTCCGACATGAGTCAAGACGCCACTTACTCCCCACCCGCGCGTGCCGGAAAACGCGAATGGACAGCCCTCGGCGTCCTCGCCCTGCCGGCGCTGCTCATCACCCTCGACAACACGGTGCTGCACCTGGCGGTTCCGCATCTCAGCGCGAGCATCGACCCCAGCGGTCTGCAACTGCTCTGGATCGTCGACATCTACAGCTTCCTCATCGCCGGCCTGCTGATCATCGCGGGTACGTTGGGCGACCGGATCGGCCGTCGTCGGCTGCTGTTGATCGGGGCGGCGGGCTTCGGACTGGCCTCACTGCTCACGGCGTTCTCCTCCAGCGCCGAAATGCTGATCGTCAGCCGGGCGTTGCTCGGTATCGCCGGGGCGACCCTGATGCCGTCCTCGATGTCGCTGATCCGCAACATGTTCGTGGACCCGCGGCAGCGGTCCGTCGCCTTCAGCGTCTGGATCGCCTGCTTCCTGGTGGGTGGAGCGATCGGTCCCATGGTCGGCGGTGCGATGCTGGAGCACTTCTGGTGGGGATCGGTCTTCCTGCTGAGCGTGCCCGCGATGGTGCTGCTGCTGATCGTGGGACCGGTGCTGCTGCCCGAGTACCGGGACCCGGACCCGGGCAGGATCGACCCCGCGAGCGTGCTGCTGCTGGTGGTCTCCCTGCTGGCGACGGTCTACGGACTCAAGGTGCTCGCCGGCGAAGGCGTCCAACCCCTGCCGGTGGTGCTGCTGCTCGCCGGACTCGGGCTGGCCGTGGTCTTCGCGTCGCGGCAGCGACGCATCAGCCATCCTCTGCTGGAACCCGGCCTGTTCCGCGAGCGCACTTTCGCCGTCTCCCTCGGTGCCATGGCCCTCGCCCTGTTCGTGATGTCGGGATCGCAGTTTTTCGTCGCGCAGTATCTCCAGATGGTCGTGGGGCTGTCCCCGCTGGAGACGGGTCTGTCCTCACTGCCAGGGAGCATCGGCGGTGTGGTGGGCGCCCTGATGGCACCGCTGGCGCTGCGATGGATGCGTTCCGCGTACGTGATGACGGCGGGCCTCGCCATCGCCTTCGTCGGCTTCGCCGTGCTGACCCAGGTCCAAACGGAGAACGGACTGATCCCGGTGATGGTCGCACTGGGGCTGCTCAACTTCGGTGTGGCACCGACCATCGCGCTCGGCACCGACATGATGATCGCGTCCGCTCCGCCGGAGAAGGCCGGAGCCGTCTCCGCGATCTCCGAGACCTGTCACGAACTCGGTCTGGGTATGGGCATCGCGATCCTCGGCAGCGTCGGGACCGCCGTGTACCGCGGCGAGGTCTCCGACACCCTGCCCGCCAATCTGCCCGCCGACGCGGCCTCACGCGTCCAGGACACCATCGGCTCAGCCGTGTACGAGGCCGGACGGCTGCCCGGCGAGATGGGCACGGCTGTCCTCGACGCCGCCCGAGCGGCCTTCACCGACGGTCTGTTCTACGTCAGCGTGATCTGTACGGTTGTCACGCTGCTGACCGTGTTCGCGGTCGCGGTACTGCTGGGTCCGCTGCCGACGGGCGACGCCGGCGACGGTGGTGGGACCGGCGGCGGTGAGAGTGGTGACGCCGGTGCGAGCGGTGACGACACCGCCGAGGGCTCCGGTTCCGCCGAGTCCCTGGAGACCATCGACCTCCGAAAGCCCGACTACCACCGTCAGGCGACGGCGCCGGAGGACCGGGCGCACTGACCCTCCTCCCGATCTCCTCGGGCCCCGTGGGGTTTCCTTATTGGTTTGCCGCCGGTGAGCCGGTCGGATAGGAAGCTTGCATGTTGAGGGGTAAAGAGGTCGGGCTCAGGGCCCGTTACGAGGAAGACATCCCGATCCTGCGGGCCGAGCTCTACGACGACGTGGTCAACTCCGCACGGGCCGACGGACGGCCGTGGCGGCCCATGACGCCCGGCTCGAAGGACCCACGGCTCGTGGTGGACGACACCGAGGAAGGGCATGTCCCGTTCTCCGTCGTGGAGTTGGCCGGCGGCACGCTGATCGGCACCGCGACGCTGTGGCGCATCGACAACCACAACCGGTCGGCGCACATCGGGCTGGGACTGCTGCCGGCCGCCCGCGGCCAGGGCTACGGAACCGACGCGGTCGCGGTGCTGTGCCACTACGGATTCACCGTGCGCGGGCTGCACCGACTCCAGATCGAGACGCTGTCGGACAACACCGCGATGCTGCGCTCCGCCGAGCGCAACGGCTTCGTCCGCGAGGGCGTGCTGCGCTCCTCGGCCTGGGTGATGGGCGAGTTCCTCGACGACGTGTTGCTCGGTCTCCTCGCCCCGGACTGGACGCCGGACCCGCCCTAGGCCCGCTCGCCGAACCCGGTGGCCACGGCGGGAGTTGCTCCTGCCGTGCACCTCCACAGAGGCGGAAACAACTCCCGTCCACGGAGCCAACTTGACCCCTACATTCCACTTAAGTAGGGAGATCCAAGAATCGTTTCAATTCCAACGTCATGACATAAGATCCGATCGGCTGATGCCGGACCAGTCGGCGGATTGCCAAGATCCAACTGTGCTCCGTTCCAGTAAAATGCAAGGAGTCGCGTACATGTCTGAATTGAACCGCCGTGGGTTACTTACACGTGCCGCACTCGCCGGGGCCGGCCTGGTCGCGGCGGATGCCTTAGTAGGCGCTCGACCCGCGACCGCGGCGGGGAAGGGGAAGGCCAGCGGAGCATGCACTCCGGCGTTCGACTCCGTCACCGTGCAGCCCGGGGACTCCCGGTACGAAAGCTTCGTGCGCGCGCACAACACCCGGTTCTCCAACCGGCCCGACCAGGTGACCATCGCGACCACCTCGGCCCACGTCGCCGAGGCGCTCGGCAAGGCCGTCGCGGCCGGCCGACAGGTCTCCGTCCGCTCCGGGGGCCACTGCCTGGAGAACTTCACGACGTGGTCCGGGGTCAAGGACCTCATCGACCTCTCGCAGATGTCGGACGTCTACTTCGACGAGCGGCGCAAGGCCTTCGCCGTGGGTCCGGGCGCGATCGTGGCCCCGACGCAGAACACGCTCTTCAAGGGCTGGGGCGTCACCATTCCCTCCGCGGGCTGCTCGGAGGTGGGCCTCGGCGGGCACATACTCGGCGGTGGCTACAACTTCTACTCCCGCATCCACGGCATCGCCGTCGACCACCTCTACGCGGTCGAGGTCGTCGTGGTGGGTGCCGACGGACAGCCGCGCATCGTCGTGGCGACGCGCGAGGCCAACGACCCCAACCGTGACCTGTGGTGGGCACACACGGGCGGTGGCGGCGGCAACTTCGGTGTCGTCACCCGGTATTGGATGCGTACGCCCGGGGTGGACACCGCCGACCCGACCAAGCTCCTTCCCCGCGGCTCCGATCAGCGGACCCGTACGGTGCAGTGGTCGTGGGACACCCTGTCGCAGCAGTCGTTCACCACACTCATCCGCAACTACTGCCAGTGGTACGAGCGCAACAGCGCCCCCGGGGCGAAGGAGGTCCAGGTATGGGCCTCGTTCTCCGCCTCGCACGTGTCGGCCGGCGTGATCGGCCTGATGGCCGGTGTCTCGAAGTCGGTCGAGGGCGGCGAGGCCATGCTCGACGGGCTGTTCGACGCGGTCACCGCCGGTGCCGGCGTCACGGCCGCGACGGACTCCAGGTCCGAGCTGGCGTGGCTCGACCGGGACAACTGGTTCTGGGGTCCCCCCGGCCGCCAGAAGGACAAGACCTCGGATCTGAAAAAGAGTTACACCGATGAGCAGATAGCGACGATCTACCGCTATCTCCACGACGACTCGATCAGCAATCCCGGCGCACAGGTGAACCTGGCCGCCCTCGGCGGCAAGATCAACAGCGTGCGCGCCGACGCGACCGCCTATGTGCACCGCGACTCCATCCTCCGCACCTACTTCACCCCCGGTGTGTGGCGGGCGGAGTCGGACGACGCCGCGCACGTGGCCTGGGTGCGCAAGTGCTACCGGGACGTCTACAAGCGGACCGGCGGTGTTCCGGTGCCCGACGCGATCAACGCGGGTGCCTACATCAACTATCCGGACGTCGATCTCGCCGACCCGGAGTGGAACACCTCCAACACGCCGTGGCACGGGCTGTACTACGGCGCGAACTACGCGAAGCTTCAGCAGGTCAAGAGGACCTACGACCCGCGTGATGTGTTCCGCCACGCGCTGTCCATACGTCCCAACTGATTGAGCGTCAACACGGGGCACCCACCGACCGGTTCACCGACCGGTGGGTGGGTGCGCCGTGGCCGTACGCACCGGGAGTCCACTCCCGTGGGGAGAGATCCGGCGGGTGGGTGGCGGTCGTGCCCGGCCGAAGAGCGGAAACGGGCCAGGGTGGCCCGTGCCAGGACTCGGGAAAGCCGATAAGGCCGCCCCGTTCCAAGCCGCTGACCTGTGCTTTTCGGCTTGACCCGCTCGACCGGGGCCGATTCGGGCCGCCTTGACACCCAACACCGGTCGTGAGTTTGTTTACGCGTCATAGCAAGATTTCGATTACCCCGGGGGAAGCTCCCGGCCCCGTACTCGCACAGTGGCCCACCAGGGCCACTGTGGTGGTCCGGCCGGTCGAGCGACCGGGGTCAAGGTGTCGCAGACACGACAGGGAGATCGAGATGGCTGCCGAGATATCCGGCGTTGACGATGTCGCGAGTTTCTACGAAGGCCTCGGTCAGGTTCTCAACGCCGCCTGGGGTGAGAACCTGCACTACGGCTACTGGGAGGACGACACCGACGACAGCGCCGTCGCGGTCGCCACGGCCCGGCTGACCGACCTGCTGGTCACCCTGCTCGACCCCGCACCCGGCGCCGCGGTCCTCGACATCGGTTGCGGTGTGGGCAAACCCGCGCTTCAGCTCGTCGCGTCCAGGGACGTGCACGTCACCGGCATCGCCATCAGCGACGTCGAGGTGGAGCAGGCCGCCGAGCGCGCCGAGGAGGCGGGCCGGTCGGACGTGACCACCTTCCGGAACGCCGACGTGATGGAACTGCCCTTCGGCGACGGCTCGTTCGACGGCGCGTGGGCGGTCGAGTCCCTGCTCCACGTGCCGGACCGGGGCCGGGCGCTCGCCGAGACGGCCAGGGTGCTGCGCCCCGGCGGTCGGCTGGTGATCGCCGACACCGCCGAAATCCCGCCGGTGGGTCCCGACGGCCGCAAGGTGCTCAACGACATCTGCGCCTCCTACGGCGTGAGTTCGTTCGCCACCGCCGCCGAGTACCTCGAACTGCTGGCCGCCCACGGGTTCGTCGACGTCGAGGTGCGTGACATCAGCGACAAGGTGGTCCGGACAGGGGCGATCATGGCCGACGTCGTCGAGGCCCGGCGCGACGAACTGGCCAAGATCGACGGACCGGAACCGGTCGACCAGTACATCGACCTCATGCGCCGCGCGGCGGCCAACCCGGACATCGGGTACCTCGTGATCGTCGCGACGCTGGGCGCCGCGTCCGGCTCCTGACCCCGGCCCGTTGTGCGTGTGCTGCCCGACACCCCTCCGAGACGACGGGTGTCGGGCAGTCGCGGTCGCGGCCTCGGCGTCAATCGGTGCCGCGGCCGCCGGCTTCCTGCAGTTCCGTCGACGCCTCGTCGGTCTTGCCGGATTCCCCGGCCTCCCCGGTCTCATCGGTCCCGACGATCGCAGGCACCCCGCGCAGCCCCAGCGTCATGAACACGGTGAGCAGCGTCAGGACCCCGCAAATGACGCTCACCAGCACCAGCCCGTGGGTGAACGCCTCCCGTGCCACATTCAGCGACGCCGTACCCAGACTCTCCGGCAGACGGGAGATCTCGTCGACGGCGTTGCCGATGCTGTCCCGGATACTCGCGGCTGCCCCCTCGGGCAGTCCGGTGGGCAGGTCGCCGGAGACCTGATTGCTGTAGACCGCGCCACCGACGCTGCCGAGCACGGCGATGCCCAGCCCCAGGCCCAGTTCGTGAGAGGTGTCCGAGATGGCGGAGACCGCTCCGGCCTTCTCCGGCGGCGCGGAATTGATCATCATGTCGGTGCCGAGCACGACCGTGGGACTGACGCCGATGTTCAGCAGCCCCAGCGCGACCATCACCGTGGCCGGCCCGCTGTCGGCACCTGCCTGGGCCAGGACGACAAAGCCGACCGCGGCGATCGCGAGGCCCCCGGTCATCGCGTACGCCGCACGCATCCACCGCAGAGCCACCGGCGCGAGCAGCGACCCGGCCACGCCGCCGAGACTGCCCGGCAACGACGCCAGCCCGGCCTCCAGCGGCGACAGTCCCACCACCATCTGCAGGTACTGCGCGATGAAGAACTGCGATCCCGACATCACGAAGAGGGCGAGCCCCATCGCGCCGAGGGACGCGGAGAAGGTGCGCTCGCGGAACAGACCCATGTCGATCAGCGGGTGGGTGAGCCCGCGCTGTCGCAGAACGAAGAACACGCCGAGGGCGAGGCCGGCGATGAGGACCAGCGCGGGGACCACGGCGACGCCTTCGACGGCGAGCTTCTTGAGGCCGTAGACACTCGCGAGCAGGGAGAGCACAAGGAGGCCCATGCTCGCCAGGTCGATGGTGCCCGGCTTGGGGTCGCGGTACTCGGGCAGCAGCACGGGACCGAGGATCAGCAGGAGCACCATGGCCGGCACGCTCAGCAGGAAGACCGAGCCCCACCAGAAATGTTCCAGCATCACGCCACCGACGAGCGGGCCGATGGCGCCGCCCACCAGGAAGCACGTTATCCAGACGCTGAGGGCCACGGTCCGCTGCCGGGCGTCGTGGAACAGATTGCGTATCAGCGACATCGAGGAAGGCGTCAGGGTGGCCCCGGCTATGCCGAGGAGCGCACGGCTGACGATCAGCATCTCGGCACTGTTGGAGAACGCCGTCAGCAGCGAAGCGACACCGAAGCCCACCGCGCCGATCAACAGCAGCCGCCGGCGCCCGATCCGGTCGCCCAACGTACCCGCGATTATCAGCAGGCTGGCTATCAGAAAGCTGTAGATGTCGACGGCCCACAGCAGTTGCAGCCCGCTCGGGTTCAGGCTCGCGTTCAAGTGCGGTACGGCGAGGTGCAGCACCGTGTTGTCGAGAGTGATGAGCATGGCCGGCAGCGAGAGGACGGCAAGAGCCGTCCATTCGCGTCTTCCGGCGCGCGCGGGGGAAATGGCGGTCGTTTCTTGTTCAGTCATGGAGGAGAGCCCAGTCGGTGAGAGTGAACGTGCCTCCCGGCCGGGCAGGCCATCGTCGGGAGCCGACGATTCCCGGCCCGCGGGCGGCGTCGAAGGGCCGGGCACCGGTTGCGGTTCGGTGCCCGGCCAAGGAGCTGATCAGCTGGTCGGTGTTCTCGGATCTGAGCCGCTCGCCCGTACCGATGGCCCGCTCACGGGGCCGGGGTGGTGAACCGCTGCCGCTCGTCGCACCCCGGCCCCGTGAGCGGTGCCCGTCAGCGGTATCCGGTGGCGTCCGCCGGCTTGCCGGTCTCCTCGACCTCGACCAGATAACGCCAGCAGTCGGGGCGCGAACCGTCGAGATCGGTGAAGCCGTATTCCTGTGCGAGTTGCCCGCTGGACACCGACTGGCCGTTCCGGCGCGCGATGTCGGCGTCGCCCGCCAGCGCGGCGACCGCGCGTCCTACGTAAGCCGTACTCTCCGAGATGCAGAAGTGCGGCACCTCGGTCAGCGCGTCGCGCCAGGTGTCCTCGGTGACGCCGAGCGTCTCGAGCATCATCTCCGAACGCATCCAGCCGGGGCTGAGCGCCACCGCCGTCCCGCCGTGCGACTTCAGCTCGTGTGCGAGCACGAACGCCATGCGCAGCACGCTGTTCTTGACCAGGTCGTAGAAGTACGAGTTGCGGTAGCGCGTTCCGTTGTACGCGGACGTCCCGTCGGTCATCTCGATCACGAGCCCGCCCGGCCGGCGCACGAGCAGCGGCAACACGAAGTGGCTGGTGATCGCGTGGGTCTCCACGCCCAGCCGCATCAGCCGCAGTCCGTTGTCGAGGTCGTGTTCCCACACCGGCTTGTCGAACTCGAACAGCCGCTCACCGCCCCAGACATCGTTGACCAGCACATCGAGCCGTCCCTGCTCGGCGTCGATGCGCTCGGCCAGCGCACGGACCTGCTCGGGCACCAAGTGGTCGGTCGGCACCGCGATGCCGGTCCCGCCCGCCGCGGTGACCAGGTCAGCGGTGTCCTCGATCGTCTCGGACCGGTTGTACTCCGAGCGCCGTTCCCGAGTGGTGCGGCCGGTGACGTAGACCGTCGCACCCGCCGCGCCGAGCTGGACGGCGATGGCGCGCCCGGCTCCCCGCGTCGCGCCCGCGACCAGCGCGATCTTTCCGCCCAGGTCTGGTGCCGATGTGTCGGGCATGAGTGTCATTGCGTTCCTTATCTATCTGCCTGGCCTGGCCCACGTCAGTCATCGACGCCGACCGGTGACACCATGATCGCCCCCAAACCAGACACCTTGTGTCGTACTTCCCGGCGTTCTGCGCGGGCGCGACCAAAGACCGGGCCACCGGGTCACCACCTGGATTTCCGGCGGGCCGAGCCGGATAACCTGGCGAGATGCTGACCGAAGTCATCGCGACCCGCTACGTCACGCCCTTGCGTGAGGGCGGCTCGCTCCCCGGCATCGTCGAGGCCGACGATCTCGGTACGTACGTCATGAAATTCACCGGCGCGGGTCAGGGCCGCAAGACGCTCGTCGCGGAGGTCATCTGCGGGCAGTTGGGGCGGCGGCTCGGCCTGCGGGTGCCGGAGCTGGTCACCATGCAGCTCGACCCCGTCATCGGTCTCGGGGAGCCCGACCAGGAGGTGCAGGAGCTGCTGAAGGCGAGCGGCGGGCTGAACCTCGGAATGGACTTCCTGCCCGGATCGCTGGGCTTCGACCCGCTCGCCTACGAGGTGGGTCCCGCCGAGGCCGGCCGGATCGTGTGGTTCGACGCGCTCATCAACAACGTCGACCGGTCCTGGCGCAACCCCAACATGCTCGTCTGGCACGGGGATCTGTGGCTCATCGACCACGGCGCCACCATGATCTGGCAGCACAACTGGCCGGGCGCCCAGGCTTCGGCGGCCAAGCCGTACGACGCCTCCGACCACGTCCTCGCACCGTTCCGCCCCGACATCGCCTCGGCCGCCGAGGAACTCGCGCCGCTGGTCACCGAGGAACTGCTGACCGAGGTCGCCGCCGACGTGCCGGACGAATGGCTCGTGGACGAGCCCGGGTTCGACTCCACCGACGCGCTGCGCCGCGCCTACGTGGCCGCCCTGCTGCCGCGCGCCGCGACCATCCACGAACGCCTCACGTTCGACACGCCGGTCAAGGAGCGCCCCTCACAGGCCCCCGGCTGGCTGACCGATCATCCGACCCCCTGGCCGCATCCCACGAAGAAGAGCGGAGGCGAGGGCCGATGAACCGACGCGATGTGTTCGAGTACGCGCCGCTGCGTGTGGTGCCGAGGGTCGAGCGCGGTGAGTTCATCAACGCGGGCGTGCTGGTCTACTGCCGCGCCAGGTCGTTCGTGGCCGCCCGTACGCACCTGGACGAGTCACGGCTCGAGGCGCTGGCGCCGGACGCCGATGTGGCGGGGGTACGGGCCGCGCTGCGCGCCGTCGAGGGCGTCTGCGCGGGCGGCGACCCCGCCGGACAGGCGGCGCGCGACGACGCGGGCAGGCGGTTCCGCTGGCTGATCGCGCCTCGCTCGACGGTCGTCCAGCCCGGTCCCGTACACACGGGGCTGACGCTCGACCCGGCGGCCGAGGTCGAGCGGCTGCTCGACCTGCTGGTGCGGTAGGTGCCGGGGGCGGTGAACGTCCGCGGGCGGACGTTCACGGTGTGACATACGTTCGGCCGCCCCGTGGGCCGTTGACACCGGGTGTCAGGGCTTCTAGCGTCACGGCAGCTGAATACTAAGCGGTCGCTCAGCAGTCGTGCCGGCGCCGCGATCCAAGGGCGAGGAGAATCAGCATGTCCACCACCGAGCAGCGCGTCGCCGTAGTGACCGGGGCGGCGCGGGGCATTGGCGCCGCGAGCGCGGTACGTCTGGCGGCCGAGGGCCGGGCCGTCGCCGTACTCGACCTGGACGAGGCGGCCTGCGCGGAGACCGTCGGCACGATCACCGCCGCGGGCGGCAAGGCCCTGGCCGTCGGCTGCGACGTCTCCGACGCCGCCCAGGTGGAGGCCGCCGTCGAGCGCGTCGCCGCCGAACTCGGCGCGCCCACCGTCCTCGTCAACAACGCGGGTGTGCTCCGCGACAACCTCCTCTTCAAGATGAGCGAGTCCGACTGGGACACGGTCATGAACGTGCACCTCAAGGGCGCGTTCCTGATGGCACGGGCCTGTCAGCGGCACATGGTGGACGCCTCGTTCGGCCGGATCGTCAACCTGTCGTCCAGCTCGGCGCTCGGAAACCGCGGCCAGGCCAACTACGCCGCGGTCAAGGCCGGACTCCAGGGCTTCACCAAGACCCTGGCCAAGGAGCTCGGCAAGTTCGGCGTCACGGCCAACGCCGTGGCCCCCGGCTTCATCGTCACCGACATGACCGCCCAGACCGCCGCCCGTGTCGGCATGGGCTTCGAGGAGTTCCAGGCGGCCGCCGCCACCCAGATCCCGGTCCAGCGGGTCGGCGTCCCCGACGACATCGCGAACGCGATCGCCTTCTTCACGGGCGAGAACGCCGGATTCGTCTCCGGCCAGGTGCTGTACGTCGCCGGCGGACCCCTCAACTGAACCGGAGAGTGACGGACATGACGCAGCAGCCGAAGGACACCGGCCGGCCCGACAGCGGCAAGGTCGCACTGATCACGGGCGCCAGCCGCGGCATCGGATACGGCATCGCCGAGGCGCTCGTCGCCCGCGGCGACCGGGTGTGCATCACCGGACGGGGCGAGGACGCCCTCAAGGAGGCCGTGGAGCGGCTGGGCGCGGACCGGGTGATCGGCTTTCCCGGCAAGGCCCACGACGAGGCCCACCAGGCCGCCGCGGTCGACCGCACCATGGAGGAGTTCGGCCGCGTCGACTATCTGGTGAACAACGCGGGGACGAATCCCGTCTTCGGCCCCATGGCCGATCTGGATCTGGGCGTGGCACGCAAGGTCTACGAGACCAACGTCATCTCGGCCCTCGGCTTCGCCCAGCTGACCTGGCGCGCCTGGCAGAAGGACCACGGCGGTGCGATCGTGAACATCGCGTCGATCGCCGGGGTGTCGGCCTCGCCGTTCATCGGGGCGTACGGGATGAGCAAGGCGGCGATGGTCAATCTGACCCTCCAGCTCGCCCACGAGTTCGCGCCGGGCGTGCGGGTCAACGCGATCGCTCCCGCCGTGATCAAGACCAGGTTCGCGCAGGCGATCTACGAGGGCCGGGAGGCGGAGGCCGCGGCGTCCTATCCCCTGGGGCGCCTCGGTGTTCCGGAGGACGTCGGCGGCGCCGCGGCCTTCCTCACCTCCGACCAGTCGGACTGGATCACCGGCCAGACGCTGGCCGTCGACGGCGGAATTTTCCTCAATGCTGGTGTGCACTGACACGTTTTGTCGGTAAATGCTTCAAGTGCCCCATCGGACCTGCATATTGAACCGATGGGGCGCTGCGGTATGGTCGGCCGACTCGTGGCTGAACAAGGAGCGTGCACGTGTTCAACCGGACCAGTCTGCAGGCGGCTGCAGCCCTCGCGTCCATATCCCTGCTTGCCGGGTGTGGCCTGTTTTCGTCGGACAGCGCCGGAGGGGATCAGAAGATCACGGTCGGCACCACCAGTGAGCCGAGCACGCTCGACCCGGCCGCCGCGTGGGACAACTCGTGGGAGCTGTACAGGAACGTCTTCCAGACCCTGGTCGCGTTCCCCACCGGCAGCACGACCCCACAGCCCGACGCCGCCGACAACTGCAAATTCACGGACTCGACCAACAAGGTCTACCGCTGCACGCTCCGCGAGGGGCTGACGTTCTCGAACGGCCACGAGCTCGACGCCGACGCCGTCAAGCACTCCTTCGACCGCATCGTGAAGATCAACGTGAACGGTGGTCCCAACGGACTCCTCGCGTCCCTCGACGGTGTCACCTCCGACGGCGAGCTGACCGTCACGTTCAATCTGAACAAGCCGGACGCCACGTTCCCGTTCGTCCTCGCCGCCCCCGCGATGTCCATCGTCGACCCGGCGGAGTACCCGGCCGACAAGCTCCGCGAAGACGGCAAGCTGACCGGTTCCGGCCCCTACACACTTGAGTCGTACACGTCCGGCAGCAACGCCGAACTGGCGCAGAACGCCAGCTACAAGGGCTTCGCCGACCGTAAGAACAAGGCCGTCACGATCCAGTACTTCCAGGACTCCGACAAAATGTTCGGAGCCCTCAAGAAGAAGGAGATCGACGTCATCTACCGAGGTCTTACCTCGGAGGAAGTCGTCGAACTCGAACAGAAGAAGGAAGAGAACGACCACCTTCAGCTGGTCGAGACCGTCGGCGCCGACATCCGTTACCTGGTGTTCAACCCCAAGGACGAGTCGGCGGCCAAGCTGCCCGTACGGCAGGCGGTGGCCCAGGTGGTCGACCGAGACGCGCTGGTGGCCAAGGTCTACCAGGGCACGGCCGAGCCGCTGTACTCCATGGTCCCCAAGGGCATCTCGGGGCACGCCACGAGCTTCTTCGACAAGTACGGCGACCCGGACGTCGACAAGGCGCGCACGATCCTCGAGGACGCCGGCATCGACACGCCCGTGCCGCTGACGTTCTGGTTCACGACCGACCGTTACGGCTCCGGCACGGTGGCCGAGTTCGCGGAGCTCAAGCGCCAGCTCGAAGCGTCGGGCCTCTTCAAGATCACGCTGAAGAGCAAGCCGTGGAAAGACTTCCAGGCGGGCTTCCAGAAGGGCGAGTACCCGGTCTTCGGCCGTGGCTGGTTCCCCGACTTCCCGGACCCGGACAACTTCGTGGCTCCCTTCGTCGGTAAGAACAACGCGCTCAGCACTCCGTACGAGAGCCCCGAGATCACCACGGAGCTGCTGCCGCAGTCGCGGCGCGAGAGCGACCGGGGCGCGGTCATCGAGCAGTTCGAGCGCGCCCAGGAGATCTTCGTCGACGATGTGCGGCTGCTGCCGCTGTGGCAGGGCAAGCTCTACGTCGCGGCCTCGGAGGAGATCAGCGGCGGCGAGCGGGCGCTCGACCCGCAGACGGTCATGCAGCTGTGGGAGTTCAGCCGCAAGGCCAGCTGGTAGTCGCGGCAGCCGCGATTGTCAGTGGTCAGCGGTAGGTTCAGCGGTGGACCAACTGATCGCTTACCGGAGGTTGTTGACGTGACCGACACCGACATGCTGCCCGAATCCTGGCGCGGCGTCCTCGGCGGGGAACTGCAGAAGCCCTACTTCAAGGAGCTCACCGAGTTCGTCGAGGAAGAGCGGTCGAAGGGGCCGGTCTACCCCCCGCGCGACGAGGTGTTCGCCGCGCTGGACGCCACGCCTTACGACCAGGTGAAGGTCCTGGTCCTCGGCCAGGATCCGTACCACGGCGAGGGCCAGGGCCACGGTCTCTGCTTCTCGGTGCGGCCCGGTGTGCGCACGCCTCCCTCCTTGCGGAACATCTACAAGGAGATGAAGGAGGAGCTCGGCCACCCGGTGCCGGACAACGGATATCTGATGCCGTGGGCCGAGCAGGGCGTGCTCCTGCTCAACGCCGTACTCACGGTCCGGGCCGGCGAGGCCAACTCGCACAAGGGCAAGGGCTGGGAGCAGGTGACGGACGCGGTGATCCGCGCGGTCGACGCCCGCCCGGATCCGGCGGTCTTCGTGCTCTGGGGTGCCTACGCGCAGAAGAAGCTGCCGCTGATCGACGAGAGCCGGCACGTGGTGGTGAAGGGCGCGCACCCGTCGCCGCTGTC
This sequence comes from Streptomyces sp. NPDC060366, assembly GCF_042725135.1. NCBI lineage: Bacteria > Bacillati > Actinomycetota > Actinomycetes > Kitasatosporales > Streptomycetaceae > Streptomyces > Streptomyces sp. NPDC060366. Next base: position 46,985 of record NZ_JBHXDC010000008.1, read on the forward strand.
GGCGAAGAAGTTCTTCGGCTCGCGCCCGTTCACGCAGATCGACGAGGCGATCGCGGCGCAGGGCCACAAGGCGATCGACTGGCGCATCCCCGACCTGGGCTGACCTGGTCCCCGCCGCGTCCGCCGCGCGCGGCGCGGCTCGTGCGGGCGCCCGCCCGGCGGTCCGCGCCGGGCGGGTGAGCCTGTACGGGATTGCCCGTCCCTGCGGCTAGCGTCGAGCGGACGGGATCGACCGGACGGGCGCGGGAGGCGGCGGCGATGGGGCAGCGCGAAGTGTCGGAGGACGGCGTCCTGACCAGGATCGGGCAGGCGGTCATGCTGCTGCACGGCGGTGACCGCGAAGAGGCGCGCAATCGGTTCGGCGCGCTGTGGACCGAGATCGGCGAGTCCGGCGACGCGCTCCACCGCTGCACGCTCGCGCATTACATGGCGGACACCCAGGACGACCCCGGCGACGAACTGGCCTGGGACCTGCGCGCGCTGACCGCCGCGGAGGGACCGGCCACGGCGCGCGCCTCGCCGGCGGTACGGGCGTTCTATCCCTCGCTCCACCTCAACCTGGCCGCCGACTACGTGAAACTCCAGCGCCCCGACGCGGCGCGCCTCCACCTCTCCCGGGCACGCGCGGCCGTGAACGCCCTCGGGGACGACGGGCACGGGAACGACGGCGTACGGACCGCGATCGGGCGCCTCGAGCAGGAGCTGCTGGACGAGTAGGGCGGGAACCGGCGTCCGGGGCGATCAGCCGCCGTACATCGCCTCGCAGACGTGGCTCTGAGGGCTGCCCGGCGCCCAGCCCCCGTACCGGCCGCCGAGCGCGCACAGCCCGGCGCCCGTGTCCGGCACGTCCGGCACCTTCGGCGGAGCCACCAGAGGGGGCGCGGGGCGCGATGCGGGCGGACGCACGGGCCGCTTGGCCGGCTCGCGCGGCGGTGGTACGGCGTCCGCCACGGCCCGCCGCTTCGCAGGCGTGCGGACGGGCGGGGCCGCGGCCTCCAGGACCTCACGGGCGGGTGGCTGCGCGATCCGCGGCCCGGCCGGGCTTCGCGGCGGAGCCGCGCGTACGGTCCCGACGCCCGCGCCCGCGTTCGCCCCGGCCCCGGGCTCCACCGCCACACACCCCGAGACCCCGGCGACGGCCACACCGAGCAGGAGCACCGCTGTCGTTCTCGTTCGCCGCGTCACCCGGCCAACTCTGGCGGGGCGCGGCGGCGTGTGGATGCCGTAACGGCCGGGCATGACCCGCACGGGTGACGCCGCGCCCCCAGGTGTTGCCGCGGGCGTCGCCGACGGCGGCCCCCGCAACGCCCGTATGCTGCACAGAAGCGCTCCGGCGCGTGAGACAGGACCGCGGCGAGGCAACAGGGAGACCCACGTGAAGGTCGGCTGCATAGGGCTCGGGGACATCGCCCAGAAGGCGTATCTGCCGGTACTCACCACGCTGCCCGGGACGGAGCTGCACCTTCAGACCCGGACCCCGGCCACCCTCACCCGGGTCGGCGAGAGCCACCACATCCCCGACGAGCGGCGTCACGCCGACCTGGACTCGCTGCTCGCCCAGGGCCTGGACGCCGCGTTCGTCCACGCGCCGACCTCCGCCCACGCCGAGATCGTCACCCGGCTCCTGGACGCCGGTGTGCCGACCTTCGTCGACAAGCCGCTCGCCTATGAACTCGGCGACTCCGAGCGCCTGGTGACCCTCGCCGAAGAGCGCGGGACAAGCCTGGCCGTCGGCTTCAACCGGCGTTTCGCGCCCGCGTACGCCCAGTGCCTGGAACACCCGCGCGAGCTGATCCTCATGCAGAAGAACCGCATCGGCCTGCCCGAGGACGCGCGCACCCTGGTCCTGGACGACTTCATCCATGTCGTGGACACCCTGCGCTTCCTGCTCCCCGGCCCCGTCGAGCACGTCGACGTCCGCGCCCGGACGCGTGAGGGCCTCACCCATCACGTGGTGCTCCAGCTCTCCGGCGACGGCTTCACCGCCATCGGCATGATGAACCGGATGAACGGCTCGACCGAGGAGATCCTCGAAGTCTCCGGACAGGACACCAAGCGGGCCGTCCACCATCTCGCCGAGATCGTCGACCACAAGGGCCAGCCCAGCGTCCGCCGGCGCGGCGACTGGGTGCCGGTGGCCCGGCAGCGCGGCATCGAGCAGTGCGTACTGGCGTTCCTGGACGCCGTACGCGCCGGGAAGACGCTCAGCGCGCGGGACGCGCTCGCTACGCACGAGTTGTGTGAACGGGTGGTACAGGCGGCGCGGACGCAGGCCGTCTGAGCGACCGCGCTCCCTCGGCGGCGCAGAGGACCGCGAGCACGGCCAGCGCGCCGTACAGCGGCCAGTCGCCGTACTTCACGTACGCGGTGGCGCCGCGTGTCAGCGGCAGCTCGTACACGGCGCTCGCGCTGCTTCCCGTACCGAGCCGGGCTCCGGCCTCTTCGCCGCGCGGGCCGTACACCGCGCTGACACCGGTGAGGGTGGCGTGCACCATGGGGCGGCCCGTCTCGGCCGCCCGCAGCGCCGCCAGCGAGGCATGCTGCTCCGGCGCCCAGCTGTGCTGGAACGTCGACGTCGACGACTGCGCGACGAGCAACTGCGCGCCGTCCCTGACCAGTTGCCGGCTCATGTCGGGGAACGCCGACTCGAAGCAGATCAGCGGGCCCAGCCGCGGCCCGCCCCGCCCCTCGCCGGGCAGCACCATGACCACTTGGCGGGTGCCGCGTCTGCGGTCCTCGCCCGCCGCCTTGCCGACCGATGTCGCCCAGCCGAGCGCCGCGCGCGCCGGGACGTACTCACCGAACGGCACCAGCCGCATCTTGTCGTACCGGTCACCCGTCAGGCCGTTGGGACCCACGAGTACGGCACTCTTGAAAATCCCGGTACGCCCCGCCCTGTCCGTGCCGGCAGCGTCCACATTGACCAGGATCTCGGCGCCCACCAGCCGTGACAGCACGGCGACGCGCGCCGCCAGATCGGGCCGGGTGCCGAGATCCTCGCCGACGCTGCTCTCGCCCCATACGACGAGATCGAGATCCCGTCCGGCCAGCGAGCGGGTCAGCTCCTCGCTGCGGTCGAAACGCCGCTCGACGCCGTCGGGACCGGCGAAGACTCCCGGCTGGACGACCGCGACGCGCGCCTGCCCCGTCCGCTCGGGCCGCGGCGCCCACACCCACGCGCAGGACACACCGACCGCGCACGCCACCAGGCCCACGGCGACGACCGCACGGGCCGTGGCGACCGCCAGCAGCGCCGTCAGCCCGGTGTTCACGGCGACCACCAGCAGACTGACCAGCCAGACGCCGCCCACCGAGGCGAGCCGCAGCGCGGGGGCCGCCTCCCACTGGCTGGCGCCCAGCAGCCCCCAGGGACCGCCCAGGCCCTCCAAGGACCGCACCGTCTCGATCATCAGCCAGCCCGACGGCACCACCACCAGCGCGGCGACCGTACGCCGGGGCGACGGACGCCCGCCGAGCATCAGGCGCACCAGCCAGCCCCACGGCGCCCACAACAGCCCCAGCAGAGCGGCCAGCACCACGATGAACACATGCAGGCTCGGCATCAGCCAGTGATGGACGGCCAGTATGAAACCCAGCCCGCCGAGCCAGCCGTCCAGGATCGCGCGCCGCCCCGTCGGAGCCGTACGCACCAGCAGCATCCAGGGCACGAGCGCCCCGTACGCGAGCCACCAGAGACCCGGCTCGGGAAAGGCGAGCGCGGGCAGGGCCCCGGCTGTCACGGCGGCGGCGCCGCGCCACACCGGCGACGTGGAGCGCCGGACCCACGTCTCCCGGCCGACGGCCGGAACCCACCTCTCCCGCCGACCGGCCGGAACCCGCATGCCGCGCCCCCCTCGTCCCGCCCGTGAGCGGTGCAGATCGGCGGCACCGGCCGGCGATGCCGGTGAGCGGTGCCTTTGCGATCAGTGTGCGGGAGGGAGCGCGCCGGACGACAGAGCGCCCCCGGCGCGTCAGCCTTCGTCGTCTCAGTGCCGGGCCGTGGCACCGGCGCCGCTCGGCGCCCTCTCCCGCACCACGACGCTGTGCAGCCGCCAGCCGTCCTCCGTACGGGAGAGGCCGAAGGTGTAGCGGCTGAGAGCGGTGGTCGTCTCGCCGGACTCCGGGAACATCGTGGTCAGACAGTCGGCCCGCACCTCGGCGCGGTCGCCCGGATACGCGCCGACGTCCTGGAAGGCCAGCCGGCGGTTGCCGATCAGGTGCTGGCGTACGGGAAAGCGGCCGAGGACGCCGGCGAGCCAGTCGGCCACCTCGGCGGCCGATCCCTCGATCCCGCCGGCGGCACGGTGGTCTGCCCGCCCGTCGGGGGTGTACAGGGCAAGGAAGCCGGGCCAGTCGGAATCGTCGACGGCCATCGCGTAGCCGCTGATCACCTCGTCGATGGCCAGTCGGTCCATCACGGTCGCGAGATCCACACGCTGCGTCATCGTGTCAGTCTCGGGCAGCGCGGGCCCCAGGCCAAGGCCCGTGCGGGTCTGTCGATCATCCGGTCGAGCGGCGGGCCGACCCGCAGGGCCTCTTCATGCGCCGGACCCATGGGAAAGGCCCGGCCACGCGGTGTCACCGCGTGGCCGGGCCCGACGTCCGACTGTCGAAACGCGCCCCTGGGCGTACGCCCCTAAGCGGCCTCGTCGACCGAGTCGTGCAGGGCCGCCGCCCATTCCAGCAGCAGGACTTCGTACTCCTCGGCCGGCCACGTGCCGTCGGCCGCGTCGACCAGGGCGCGGATGCGCTCGTTGGCCGCGACGGCACCGGACGCCGCGGGAGCGGATGAGGAAGTTGTGGACATACGGCAACGGTACGGGCCGCCGTGGCCTTCTCACGCCGTTCCGGGAGCGGCATAGCTCACACGCCGAGAGGGCAACCCCACGGTGCGTCAGCTGTGAGCCCTGCTGCGCCAAGGGTTCCGGGCGCCGTAAGGCAGTTGGAGAACGGGCAGGCGGCAAACGTGTCCTTGAGCACACCGGGCGTGAACGACGCCGGTCAGCCGCCCGATTCGCCCGCGTGCGGGCTCAGGGCGTCCGTACCGACGAGGAAGAAGATCACGATGCCGAGCAGGATCCGGTAGATCACGAACGGCATGAAGCTCTTCGTGGTGATGAACTTCATGAACCATGCGATCACGGCGTATCCCACCACGAAGGCGATGATCGTCGCGAAGATCGTCGGACCCCACGAGACATGTCCCTCGCCCGCGTTCCTCAACTCGAAGGCTCCCGAGGCCAGTACGGCCGGAACGGCCAGCAGGAACGAGTAACGCGCCGCCGCCTCACGGGTGTAGCCCATCAGCAGGCCGCCGCTGATCGTGGCACCCGAGCGCGAGACACCCGGAATCAGCGCCAGGGCCTGGCAGAAGCCGAAGATCAGACCGTCCCTGACGCCCAGTTCCTGGAGCGACTTGCGCTCCTTGACGGCGCGGTGCTTGCCGCCGGCCTCGTCGCGTGCCGCCAGCCGGTCCGCGATGCCGAGGATGATGCCCATCACGATCAGCGTCGTCGCGATCAGCCGCAGATCGCGGAACGGCCCCTCGATATGGTCCTTGAACACGAGCCCGAGCACACCGATGGGGATCGAGCCGACGATGACCAGCCAGCCCATCTTGGCGTCGTGGTCGGAGCGCATCGCCTTGTCGGTCAGCGAGCGGAACCACGCCGACACGATGCGGGCGATGTCCTTGCGGAAGTAGATGAGAACCGCCGCCTCCGTACCGATCTGGGTGATCGCGGTGAACGCCGCACCCGGGTCGTGCCAGCCCGCGAAGGCGGCCGTCAGCCGCAGATGCGCGCTGGAGGAGATGGGCAGGAACTCGGTCAGCCCCTGGACGAGTCCGAGGATGAGTGATTCGAACCAAGACATTGGGTGCTACGCCATCCAAGAAAAGATCGTGCACCGGCCGGTGCGAACGCGGGCCGGTGGCGGATTGTGTACCGACGGGCGGGGTGCGGAGCCGTTCATATGGAGCGGGGTGTGGATGTGCTCACGCGGACTCATCACTGCTCGCAGGAGTACTCGAAGGGATGGCGGTGCGGTGCCGGCGGCGCGACGGATATCCACTCCCCTTTCCCGGGAGGAGCGGTCGCGCGCCGGACGGGGGCAGCGTAGCCGCTGCGGGTTACGAGGCCGCGCCAGGCCCCGGTCACGGGCCCGAGGAGGCCCGGAACACTCCGGGAACACTCCGCGCGGCGCGAGGGCTCGGGAGCGCGTAGGGGGCGCGCGAGGTGGCGTGTAGGGGGTGCATGGAGGGGAGTTCAAGGTCACATCGGTTCGACCTGATAACCGTCGAACGCGCTGCCCTAACATCTCGGCATGACGCTCCTGCCCGACAGCGGGCTTTCGCTGGCAGCCGAGTTCCCCGAACCCACCCATGAGCAGTGGCAGGGTCTGGTGGAGGGCGTACTCCGGAAATCCGGTCGGGACGTCTCCGGCACCGCCGCCGAGGACGCACTCTCGACAACGATCGAGGACGGACTGACCACCCGTCCCCTCTACACCGCCGCCGACGATCCCGGCGACGGCGGCCTGCCCGGCTTCGCGCCCTTCACCCGCGGCGGCACCCCCGCGGGCCCCGCGCCCGGCGGCTGGGACGTACGCCAGCGCCACGCGCGCACCGACCCGGCACGCACCAACGAAGCCGTACTCGAAGACCTCGCCAACGGCACCACCTCCCTGTGGCTGGCGGTGGGTCGAAACGGCGTACCCGTCTCGGGCCTGGCCGACGCCCTAGCCGGCGTCTACCTCGACCTCGCCCCGGTCGCGCTCGACGCGGGTGACGAATTCCCCGACGCGGCGGCCGAGTTGCTGCGCCTGTACGACGAACGCGACGTCCCGCGCGGGGAGGCGCGCGGCACCCTCGGCGCCGACCCGATCGGCCGCCTCGCCCGTACCGGCGACGAGACCCCCGGCCGCCAGGACGCCGCGGCGGAACTCGCCGGGCTGTGCCACCGCGAGTACCCCGGACTGCGCGCCCTCGTCGTCGACGCCCTGCCCTACCACGAGGCCGGCGGCTCGGCCGCGCAGGAACTCGGCTGCTCGCTCGCGGCCGGCGTCGCCGCGCTGCGCGACCTCGACGCGGCGGGGCTCTCCGTCGAAGCGGCCTGCGGCCAGCTGGAGTTCAGATACGCCGCCACCGCCGACCAGTTCCTGACCATCGCCAAACTCCGCGCCGCGCGCCGGCTGTGGGCCCGCGTCGCGGAGGTCAGCGGAGCCGGACCGGCCGGCGCCGCCCAGCGCCAGCACGCAGTCACCTCGTCGGTGATGATGACCCGGCGCGACCCGTGGGTGAACATGCTGCGCACCACGGTCGCCTCGCTCGCCGCCGGGGTCGGCGGCGCCGACTCCGTCACCGTGCTGCCCTTCGACCACAGCCTCGGACTCCCCGACGCCTTCGCCCGGCGCATCGCCCGCAACACCTCGACCATCCTCATCGAGGAGTCCCACCTCGGCCGCGTCATCGACCCGGCCGGCGGTTCCTGGTACGTCGAGCGGCTCACCGACGACCTCGCGCACGCCGCCTGGGCCTGGTTCCAGGAGATCGAACGCGCCGGCGGCCAGCGCGCCGCGCTGCGGAGCGGCCTGGTCGCCGAACGCCTCGCCACGACCTGGGCGGCCCGCTCCGAGAAGCTGGCCCGCCGACGCGAACCGGTCACCGGCGTCAGCGAGTTCCCCCAACTGGCCGAGACACCCGTCGTACGCGACGCACCGCCCCCGGCCGCGACCGGCGGACTGCCCACCGTCCGCCGCGACGACGCCTTCGAGGCCCTGCGCTCCCGCTCCGACGCCCACCTCGCGTCGACCGGCGCCCGCCCACGCGTCTTCCTGGCCGCCCTCGGCCCGGCCGCCGCGCACACGGCGCGGGTGACGTTCGCGTCGAACCTCTTCCAGTCCGGCGGCGTCGAACCGGTCCACGACCCCGTCACCGTCGACGCGACCACCGCCGCCGACGCCTTCGAACGCAGCGGCGCCGCCATCGCCTGCCTCTGTTCCAGCGATCCGCTCTACGCCGAACAAGCCGGGGAAGTCGCTGCGGCACTGAAATCGGCCGGTGCCACCCGCGTATATCTCGCGGGTCGTCCGGGCGAGCTGCGCGAGAGTCTCACCGGCGCGGGAGTCGACGAGTTCGTCGCCGCGGGCGGGGACGCCGTCGCCCAACTCACCTCCGCCCTCGACCACATGGGAGTGGCGCCATGACCGTCCCCGACTTCACCGGTATCGACCTGGGTCCCGCCACGCCCTCGGGCGGGCACGAGGACCAGTGGCGCACCGCCGTCAAGGAGAGCACCGGCAGGAGCGACGCCGACCTCGTCTGGAACACCCCCGAGGGCATCGACGTCAAACCGCTCTACACCTCGCAGGACCTCGCGGGCCTCGACTTCCTCGGGACGTACCCCGGCATCGCGCCGTATCTGCGCGGCCCCTACCCGACGATGTACGTCAACCAGCCCTGGACGATCCGTCAGTACGCCGGATTCTCCACCGCCGAGGAGTCCAACGCCTTCTACCGGCGCAACCTCGCGGCCGGGCAGAAGGGCCTGTCCGTCGCCTTCGACCTGCCGACGCACCGCGGGTACGACAGCGACCACCCTCGTGTGACCGGTGACGTCGGCATGGCGGGCGTCGCCATCGACTCCATCTACGACATGCGCCAGCTCTTCGACGGCATCCCGCTCGACAGGATGACCGTCTCGATGACCATGAACGGCGCCGTCCTGCCCGTACTCGCCCTGTACATCGTCGCGGCCGAGGAGCAGGGCGTACCGCCCGAGAAGCTCGCCGGGACCATCCAGAACGACATCCTCAAAGAGTTCATGGTCCGCAACACCTACATCTATCCGCCCGCCCCCTCGATGCGGATCATCTCCGACATCTTCGCGTACACCTCGCGCAAGATGCCGCGCTACAACTCCATCTCCATCTCCGGCTACCACATCCAGGAAGCCGGTGCGACGGCCGATCTGGAGCTGGCCTACACCCTCGCCGACGGCGTCGAGTATCTGCGCGCCGGACTCGACGTGGGCCTCGACGTCGACGCGTTCGCCCCCCGGCTCTCCTTCTTCTGGGCCATCGGCATGAACTTCTTCATGGAGATCGCCAAGCTGCGCGCCGCGCGCCTGCTCTGGGCCAGGCTCGTCAAGAAGTTCGACCCCAAGAACGCCAAGTCGCTGTCGCTGCGCACCCATTCACAGACCTCCGGCTGGTCGCTCACCGCGCAGGACGTCTTCAACAACGTCCCGCGCACCTGTGTCGAGGCGATGGCCGCCACCCAGGGCCACACCCAGTCGCTGCACACCAACGCCCTGGACGAGGCACTCGCCCTGCCCACCGACTTCTCCGCGCGCATCGCACGCAACACCCAACTCCTGCTCCAGCAGGAGTCCGGCACCTGTCGCGTCATCGACCCGTGGGGCGGCAGCGCCTACGTCGAGAAGCTGACGTACGACCTCGCGCGCCGCGCCTGGCAGCACATCGAGGAGGTCGAGGCGGCAGGCGGCATGGCGCGGGCCATCGCCGAGGGCATCCCCAAGCTCCGGATCGAGGAAGCGGCGGCCCGCACCCAGGCCAGGATCGACTCCGGGCGCCAGCCCGTCATCGGCGTCAACAAGTACCTGGTCGAGAGCGACGAGCAGATCGAGGTCCGCTCGGTCGACAACTCCTCCGTACGGACGCAGCAGATCGCCAAGCTGCGCCGGCTGCGCGACGAGCGCGACGAGGCCGCCTGCCAGGACGCGCTGCGCGCCCTCACCGGCGCGGCAGAGGCGGGATCGAGCCAGGGGCTCGACGGCAACCTGCTGGCCCTCGCCGTGAACGCGGCGCGCGCCAAGGCCACCGTCGGCGAGATCTCCGACGCCCTGGAGAAGGTCTACGGACGCCACTCCGGCCAGATCCGTACCATCTCCGGTGTGTACAGGAACGAGGCCGGCACGTCACCGGCGGTCGAGAGCACCCGGGAAGCCGTCGAGGAGTTCGAGCGTGCCGAGGGACGGCGCCCGCGCATCCTGGTCGCCAAGATGGGCCAGGACGGCCACGACCGCGGCCAGAAGGTCATCGCCACCGCCTTCGCCGACCTGGGATTCGACGTCGACGTCGGCCCGCTGTTCCAGACGCCAGGCGAGGTCGCGCGGCAGGCCGTCGAGGCCGACGTGCACATCGTCGGGGTGTCGTCGCTGGCCGCCGGACACCTCACGCTCGTGCCCGCCCTGCGCGAGGAACTCGCCCGCGAGGGCCGCGAGGACATCATGATCGTCGTCGGCGGGGTGATCCCGCCCGGGGACATCGACGAGCTGCACCGCGCGGGCGCTGCGGCCGTCTTCCCGCCCGGCACCGTCATCCCCGACGCCGCGCGGGACCTGCTCACCACCCTGGCCGCCGCTCTCGGCCACGAGCGGTGAGCCGGTGGCTCCTCGGATCGACATCGACACCTACACCAAAGGGGTGCTCGACGGCTCCCGTTCGGCCGTCGCGCGCGCCATCACCCTCGTGGAATCCACCAGGGCCGACCACCGGGAACTCGCCCAGCGGCTCCTGACCGCGCTGCTGCCCTACTCCGGCACGGCGCGCAGGATCGGCATCAGCGGCGTGCCCGGCGTCGGCAAGTCCACCTTCATCGACGCACTCGGCACGATGCTCACCGGCCTCGGGCACCGGGTCGCCGTCCTCGCCGTCGACCCGTCGTCCAGCAGGACCGGCGGCTCCATCCTGGGCGACAAGACCCGTATGGAACGCCTGGCGGTCGACCCGGCGGCCTTCGTCCGGCCCTCACCCACGGCGGGCACCCTGGGCGGCGTCGCCAAGGCCACCCGCGAGACGATCATCGTCATGGAGGCGGCGGGCTACGACGTGGTCCTCGTCGAGACCGTCGGCGTCGGCCAGTCGGAGACCGCCGTCGCGAACATGGTCGACTCCTTCCTCCTACTGAGCCTCGCCCGTACAGGCGACCAGCTCCAGGGCATCAAGAAGGGTGTGCTCGAGCTGGCCGACCTCATCGCCGTCAACAAGGCCGACGGGCCGCACGAGCGGGACGCCCGCTCCGCCGCGCGTGAACTCGCGGGCGCGCTGCGCCTGATGCACCCCGCCGACGCCGCGTGGACACCACCGGTACTGAGTTGCAGTGCCCGCGAGGGCACCGGGCTCGACACCGTCTGGGAGCGCCTGGAGCAGCACCGGAAGGTCCTCGACACCAGCGGGCGCCTCCAGCGCAAGCGCAGCGACCAGCAGGTCGACTGGACCTGGTCGATGGTCAAAGACCATCTGCTGGACCGGCTGCGCGACCATCCGGGCGTACGCCACCTGGCTCCCGCGCTCGAACAGCGGGTAAGGGACGGCTCGTTGACGGCGACGCTGGCCGCCGAGCGGATCGTCGAGGCGCTGGACCTGCCGACCGGGGGAGAGGACCGATGACCGAACGCATTCCTACGGAGGACGAGACCGTTCTCGTACGGCGCGACGGGCGCGTGGGGCGGCTCACGCTCAACCGGCCGCGCGCGCTCAACGCCCTCACCCACGCCATGGTGCGGCGCGTCGACGCCGCGCTCGCCGCGTGGGAGGACGACTCCTCCGTAACGACGGTGGTCATCGACGGCGCCGGCGGACGCGGACTGTGCGCGGGCGGCGACATCCGGGCGATCTACGAGGACGCGCGTACCGGCGGCTCGGAGTCGCCCGCGTTCTGGCGCGACGAGTACCGCCTCAACGCCCGGATCGCACGTTTCCCGATGCCGTACGTCGCCTTCATGGACGGCATCGTGATGGGCGGCGGGGTGGGCGTCTCGGCACACGGCGACGTCCGGATCGTCACCGAACGCTCGCGGGTCGCCATGCCCGAGACCGGGATCGGCCTCGTACCGGATGTCGGCGGTACGTATCTGCTCTCCCGGGCACCCGGTGAACTCGGTACGCATCTCGCCCTCACCGGCACGGCGGTGGGCGCCGCCGACGCGATCCTCTGCGGACTCGCCGACCACTGCGTGCCCTCCGAGCGGCTGCCCGACCTGGCGCGCCAACTCGCCGACACCGACGTGGCGGTGGCCGTACGGCGCCACGAGTCCGCGCCGCCCGAGGGGGAGTTGGCGGCCGACCGCGAGTGGATCGACGCGTGTTACGCCGCGGACTCGGTGGAGGAGATCGTGGACCGGCTCTTCGCCAGCGGGCACCACGGGGCGAAGCAGACGGCGGAGACCATCCTGACGAAGTCACCGACCGCGCTGAAGGCGACGCTGGCCGCCGTGCGCGGGGCAAGGCGGCTGGAGACGCTGGAGGAGGTGCTGGACGTGGAGTACCGGGCGTCGTGCGCGGCGCTGCGGACGCCGGATCTGGTGGAGGGGATCAGGGCGCAGGTGATCGACAAGGACCGGACGCCGAGGTGGGTGCCGGGGGAGCTGGGCGCGGTGACGCCGGGCGACGTGGCGCGCTTCTCGCAGACGCCGCCGGGTGGTGACCTGGGGTTGGCGGGCGGGCTCTCCTGAGCCTGCCCGGCGGTCGAGGGCGCAGCCGGTCAGGCGACCGGCTCCGGGACCCTGGCCTCCGCGGGCGCCGGGCTCGCGGGACGCAACCGGTGGCGCTTGAACCAGGCCAGCACGCCCGCGCCCGCCCCCGTCAGCACGATGAACCCCATCGCCAGCAGGAACGCGGGCGACGTCGGCGACCCCGCCTGGCTCCCCGCGACCACGTACGCCGCCGTGTTCGGGATGCAGCCGATGCCCGTCGCCAGCAGGAACGGCAGCCAGCCCATCTTCGACACCGCCGCACAGTAGTTGGCGGCCACGAACGGGACCCCGGGGAACAGCCGCACCGCCATCATCGAGCGGAACCCGTGCCGGCTCAACTGCCCGTCCGCCGCCGTCAGCCAGCGGCCCCGCAGCAGCGGACGCAGCGCCTCCTGACCGAGGAAGCGGCCGAGGCCGAAGGCGATGCCCGCGCCCAGCACCGTCCCCGCGATCGCCGCCGGGAGCCCGAGCTGCGTACCGAACAGCGCGCCCGCCGCGAGGTTGAGCAGCGGACGCGGCACGAAGGCCGCCGTGCACACCCCGTAGGCCGCGGCGAACAGCACCACGGCCGCGCCGCCGCTCAGCTGCGGCCAGCCGGCCGAGACGAATCTCTGCGGCTCGTAGACCAGCACCGCGGTCCCCGCGCACACCAGCAGGAGCACGAGGAGGGAGAGCCTGGACCAGGGTGAGAGCAGCACCCTCGTACAGCGGACCGTGAGGCCGGCGGACGGCCTGTCGACAGGGTCGAGCATTCGGGGAGACTAACCGACGACGAGATGTGATTGTCATCAAGAGGCGGGAGACAACCGCCACTCGGGCGGTCGCCCGGCCCGTCCGGGGCCGTACGCGGACCACCACGCATTGTCAGTGGCGGCGCATAACCTGCACGTCATGACCCTCGCACCGCCCCCCAGCGCTCTCGCCGACACCGTGCTGGAACGGCTCGTCGTCGGTTACGCCACAGCGGCCGATCCGGTACGGGCGGCGCGGTCCGCCGCGTATCTCAAGGGCGTCGCCCCCTTCCTCGGCATCCCCGCGCCCCAACGCCGCGCCCTGTCACGGCAGGTGCTGGACTCGCTGCCGCGTCCCGACGAGAGGGACTGCGTGGCGATCGCGCTGCGCTGCTGGGAGCTGCCCGAGCGGGAGTACCAGTACTTCGCGGTCGACTACCTCCGCCGTCACGTCCGCCGTCTGTCGTCCGGCTTCCTCCCGGTCGTACGGCATCTCGTCTCCACGGTCTCCTGGTGGGACACCGTGGACGCCCTCGCAGTCCATCTCGCCGGCGGACTCGTCACCGCCGACCGCGCGCTCGCGGCCGAGATGGACGACTGGATCGAGGACGACGACCTGTGGATCGCGCGCACCGCGCTGCTGCACCAGCTCACCTACAAGGAAGCGACCGACACCGAGCGGCTGTTCGGCTACTGCCTCCGGCAGTCCGGGCACCCCGACTTCTTCATCCGCAAGGCGATCGGCTGGTGCCTGCGCGAGTACGCCAAGACCGACCCCGCCGCCGTCCAGGACTTCGTCGCAGGCGCCCGCGACCGGCTTTCCCCGCTCTCCGTACGCGAGGCGCTGAAGAACCTCTGAGCCGTACGCCCGAAAGGCCTAACGCCTACAAGGCGAGCGCCCACAGAGCGGTACGCCCGTAAACCTGTCGACGCCGCGCCGCCGGTCGGACATCATCGACGACATGTTCCGGTACGCCTTCCACGCAGCGCCGTCCGCAGTCGCGGACGCGCCGAAGGCTGCCGCGTTCCTGGCGGCGCACGCGGAAGCGGCCGCAGCGGAGGCCGCCGCGGCGGCGCCGCTCGACGGCGCCCGAAGCTGACCCTTCCCGGATCGTCCGGCGGACCCCACAGGGGGAGGGTCGGCAAGGCCCCGGGGGTCCCCTTCACGCTTCGAGTTCCTGGAAGGAACACGTCAGCCATGCCCAAGACGGCATACGTGCGCACCAAGCCGCACCTCAACATCGGCACCATGGGCCATGTCGACCACGGCAAGACCACTCTGACCGCTGCGATCACCAAGGTCCTCAGCGAGCGCGGGACCGGCACGTTCGTGCCGTTCGACCGGATCGACCGGGCCCCCGAGGAGGCGGCGCGCGGCATCACCATCAACATCGCGCACGTCGAGTACGAGACGGACACCCGCCACTACGCGCACATCGACATGCCCGGCCACGCCGACTACATCAAGAACATGGTCACCGGCGCGGCGCAGCTCGACGGCGCGATCCTCGTCGTGTCCGCGCTCGACGGGATCATGCCGCAGACCGCCGAGCACGTACTGCTCGCCCGACAGGTCGGCGTCGACCACATCGTCGTCGCCCTCAACAAGGCCGACGCGGGCGACGACGAGCTGACCGACCTGGTCGAGCTGGAAGTGCGTGAGCTGCTGAGCTCGCACGGGTACGGCGGGGAGAGCGTCCCCGTCGTCCGGGTCTCCGGGCTCCGGGCGCTGGAGGGCGACCCGCGCTGGACGGACGCCGTGCAGGCGCTGCTCGACGCGGTCGACACGTACGTGCCGGTCCCCGTCAGGTACACCGACGCGCCGTTCCTGCTCCCGGTGGAGAACGTCCTGACCATCACCGGGCGCGGCACGGTCGTCACCGGCGCCGTCGAGCGCGGCACGGTACGCGTCGGCGACCGGATCGAGGTGCTCGGCGGCGGGTCCGGGCCGCAGCTCAGTACGGTCACCTCGCTGGAGACCTTCGGGAAGCCGATGGAGTTCGCCGAGGCGGGCGACAACGTCGCCCTGCTGCTGCGCGGTGTGCCACGCGACGCGATCCGCCGGGGCGATGTGGTCGCCGCGCCGGACAGCACCGTGCCGAGCAGGCGGTTCACCGCGCGGGTGTACGTCCTGTCGGCGAAGGAGGGCGGACGTACGACACCGGTGACGACGGGGTACCGGCCGCAGTTCTACATCCGCACGGCCGACGTGGTCGGTGACATCGACCTCGGCGAGCTGGCCGTCGCGCGGCCCGGTGACACGGTCTCCCTGACCGTGGAGCTGGGCCGGGACGTGCCGCTGGAGTCCGGGCTCGGCTTCGCGATCCGCGAAGGCGGGCGCACGGTCGGCGCGGGCACGGTGACCGAGCTGATCTGACCACCCGCGGGCCGCCGCGCCCGTCTCCTCCACTCCGGGGGAGGCGGGCGCTGTCGGCTCCACCGGGCACGGCACGCACAATGGGACGGTGAGCGAAGCCATCCCCGTCATCCGGACCGTCGACTGCGGCACCGCCCGGCTGCTGCCGGACGTGGACCGGGAACGGGCGTGGCTGCTGACGGTCGACGGCGCGCCCCAGTCGTACGTCGACCTGGACGAGCCGACCCATCTCGAATTCGAGTACACCCGGCGCCTCGGACACGTCGTCGATCGCGCCGCCGACGAGGGCGACCCGCTCACCGTGCTCCATCTCGGCGGCGGCGCCCTCACCCTGCCCCGCTATGTGAGCGCGACCCGGCCGGGCTCGACACAGGACGTCGTCGACGCCGACGGGGCGCTGCTCGCCCTGGTCGCCGAGGAGTTGCCGCTCCCGGACGGGGCCGGGATCGCCGTGCACGACGCCGACGCCCGCGAATGGCTCGCCTCGGCGCCGGCCCGCTCGGTGGATCTGCTCATCGGTGACGTCTTCGGCGGCTCGCGGGTGCCCGCCCATCTGACGTCCGTGGAGTACGCGCGCCTCGCCGAACGGGTGCTGCGGGCCGACGGCCTCTACGCGGCCAACCTCGCCGACGGCGCGCCCTTCACCTTCCTGAAGTCCCAACTGGCCACGTTCGCCTCGGTGTTCGAGGAGCTGGCGCTCATCGCCGAGCCGTCGGTGCTGCGCGGTCGCCGCTTCGGCAACGCCGTACTCCTCGCCTCGCACGCGCCGATCGACACGGCGGCCCTGGCCCGCCGGACCGCGTCCGACGCCTTTCCGGCCCGCGTCGAACACGGCGCGTCGCTGCGGCGGTTCACCGGAGCCGCCCCGATCGTCCGGGACGCCGACGCGGTGGCATCACCCGAGCCGCCCGAGGGAGCGTTCAGCATCGGCTGAGCCCCGAGGCCGGCGCGCACGCGGGGCTCGGGGCTCAGCCGGTCCGGTCGGCTACTTGGCCAGCCGGACGGTGCTCATGATCTTCATCAGCGTCTCGTCGGGGATCTCGTCGTCGACGCCCCTGGCGCCGTACAGGACCCACGTCGTGAAGTCGCCCTTGGCGTTGGTGAAAGTGAAGGCGATCGACTTGCCGTCGGTGTCGCACTTCTCCTTCTTGGGCAGGCCCGTGCTCGCGGCAGTCGAGTAGTGCCCCTTGAGCCCGGCCTTGGTCGTGTACGCCTTGGACTTCTCGACCTTGATCGCCTTCTGCTGCTGCGCCTCGGTCGCCTCCTGCGCGTACGCGGCCCAGACCCAGCTGCCGGACTCGTTGCTGGCGGCGGTCGCCGTGTCCTTGGCGCCCTTGCCACCCTTGGTGCCGGTGCCGCCGAGACTGACGTCCTCGATCTCGCCGTCCTTGTCCGTGTCCTGCTCGCACCAGGCGGACTTCAGGAAGGCCGGAGCGGAGAAGGTGATGGCGGGCGAGCCGTCACCCTTCTCGACGTCCTCGAAGCCCGAGAACACGTCGGGCTTCTCGACCACCCAGTCGGCGGGGACGTCGAACTGCGTCCCGTGATTGGGGTTGGTCACGACCTTCCAGCCCGCGACGGTGGGCTCGCCGACACCCGAACCGTCGCGCGGGTTGTCCTCCGGCGTCGGCTTCGTCTTCGGCTCCTTCGACGCGGACGCCTTGGGGTCGTCGGCGACGTTCGAGCTCTCGTCGTCGTTGCCCAGCACGAAGAAGCCCGTGGCCGCCGCCGCGACGACGACCGCCGACGCGGCGATGATCGCGACCGTCTTGGTGCGCTTCTTGTCCTGGGAGGGATCGGGGCCGCCCGGCCCGCCGCCGTACCCCGGCACCGCGTACTGCTGCGGCACGGTCGGCTGCTGGTACGGGTTGGGCGGCTGCTGTCCCGGCTGCTGCGGGTAGCCGGGCTGCTGCTGATACCCGGGCTGCTGATATCCCGGCTGCTGATAGGGATTCGGCTGCTGGTACCCCGGCTGCTGGTAAGGGTTGGTATTCGGATCCTGCGGGTTTTGCTCGCCCCCGGGCGGCTGCTGTCCTGGCCACATGGCGAGTAACGATAGATGGGTCGTCCCCGCACTGCTACGGCCGCCCTGTCGCAGGATGGCAACTGAGGCTACTCGCGGGTAATATCGCGCCGTATGAGCTCCGATCAGATGACCGTCGGCGAGATGCTCGCCGCCACCGTTCCCATGGCGAGGACTCTCAACATGGAGTTCCTCGAAACCACCGCCGAGCGCGCCGTCGTACGGCTTCCGGACCAGGCCGCCTTCCACAACCACGTCGGGGGCCCACACGCCGGCGCGATGTTCACACTCGGCGACACCGTCAGCGGCGCCGTCGTGCTCGCCGCCTTCGGCGACCAGCTCACCCGAGCCGTACCGCTCGTCGTCAAGGCGGAGATCGGCTACAAGAAGCTCGCCATGGGCGTCGTCACGGCGACCGCCACCGTGGACCGCCCGGTCGCGGACGTCGTCGCCGAACTCGACGGGGGCGGGCGCCCGGAAATACCCGTCACCGTCGTCTTCAACCGGGAGGACGGCGCCGTCACCGGCGAGATGACCATCATCTGGACGCTGCGCCTCAACACCTGACCGGGCCGCCGCCGACGACCGGGGCGCGGTCCGCCCCGGTCATCGAAGGGTGTGCCACCCAGGTAGGCTGCCCGGCGTGCGCCTGGAAGGCGCACGCCGGGCAGCGGCACATCCGACACAGGAGGAATCGGTCTTGCACGTCCAGGAGTGGCTGGAGACCGTACCGGCGATCAGTGTCTATGCCCTGGTCGGCGTGGTGATCGGGCTCGAAAGCCTCGGTATCCCGCTGCCGGGCGAGATCGTCCTCGTCAGCTCGGCCCTGCTGGCCTCGCAGCACGGCGACATCGATCCGTACATCCTCGGCGCGTGCGCCACCGCCGGCGCGATCATCGGCGACTCGATCGGGTACGCCATCGGCCGCAAGGGCGGCAGACCGCTGCTCGCCCGGCTCGGCGGGAAGTTCCCGAACCACTTCGGCGAGGCACAGATCGCCATGGCCGAGCGGTCGTTCCAGAAGTGGGGCATGTGGGCGGTCTTCTTCGGCCGCTTCGTCGCACTGCTGCGGATCTTCGCCGGGCCGCTCGCCGGCGTGCTGCGAATGCCCTACTGGAAGTTCCTCATCGCCAACGTCCTGGGCGGAATCGTCTGGGCCGGGGGCACGACCGCCGTCATCTACTCGCTGGGCATCGTCGCCGAGGCATGGCTGAAGCGCTTCTCCTGGCTGGGCCTCGTCCTCGCCGTACTGATCGGCCTCACGTCGATGCTCGTCATCAAGAACCGCGCGAAGAAGGCGTCCGCGCAGGCCGGGACCTCCGCCGAGGGCGCGGCGGGCCCGCTCGACCCGGAGCCCGTACCCGCCACCGACTGACGGCGGCCGCCCGCTCTCACTCCTCGTGCACGGCCCGATGCCGGTTCGCCAGCTCCAGATAGACCGCCGCGTTGAGCTTGATGCCCTCGCGCTCCTCCTCGGTCAGCTCCCGCCTCACCTTGGCGGGCACCCCGGCGACCAGCGAACCCGCCGGTACGCGCATCCCCTGCGGCACCAGCGCCTGGGCCGCGACGAGTGAGCCGGCCCCGATGTGCGCCCCGTTGAGTACGGTGGCGCCCATGCCGACCAGCACGTCGTCCTCGACTGTGCAGCCGTGCAGCACCGCGTTGTGACCCACCGAGACCCGCTCGCCGATCGTGACGGGGGAGCCCGGATCGACATGGATGGTGCAGTTGTCCTGGATGTTGCTGTCGGCGCCGATGGCGATCGGACCCCCGTCGGCACGCAGCACCGTGTGGTACCAGACGCTCGAACCGGCGGCCAGGGCGACCTCGCCGATCACCACCGCCGTCGGCGCCACGAACGCCGTCGGATCGATCACGGGCTCCTGTCCGCCCACACCCGCGATCAATGCCCGCTCTGCCATGCCGTCTCCTCCGCCTGCCGCCCGGCGCGTCCGTCTGTGCCCCGTGCGTGCCCTCGCGTGTCCGTACGTCCACCGGAACCGTAAGCGACGGGCGCCCCCGCTCCGGCACCAGGTGGGCGACGACACCCCCTGTCTGAACTGACGGCCGATCAATAGCCTGGCCGAAGGCGAATGTTGCCGTCGCTTCGACCTAGGGAGCCCCATGGCCACCGCACAGCAGGTCCCCGACATCCTGTCTGCCGAGTTCGCCGAGAATCCGTACCCCGCCTACCGCATGATGCGTGAGAGCGCGCCGCTGATCTGGCACGAGGCGACCAACAGCTACCTCATATCGCGGTACGAGGACGTGGAACGGGCCTTCAAGGACAAGGCGTCGGCGTTCACCACCGAGAACTACCACTGGCAGATCGAGCCCGTGCACGGGAAGACGATCCTCCAACTGAGCGGCCGGGAGCACGCCGTACGCCGCGCGCTCGTCGCTCCCGCGTTCCGGGGCAGCGACCTGGAGGAGAAGTTCCTGCCGGTCATCGAACGCAACTCCCGCCGGCTCATCGACGCCTTCCGGCACACCGGCAGCGTCGACCTGGTGGACGGCTTCGCCACCCGCTTCCCGGTCGACGTCATCGCCGAGATGCTGGGGCTCGACCGGGCCGACCACGCCCGCTTCCACGGCTGGTACACGACCGTCATCGCCTTCCTCGGCAATCTGTCCGGCGATCCCGAGGTGACAGCCGCGGGTGAACGGACCCGGATCGAGTTCGCCGAGTACATGATCCCGATCATCCGGGCGCGCCGGGACAGTCTCGGCGACGACCTGCTGTCCACGCTCTGCGCCGCCGAGGTCGACGGGGTGCGGATGAGCGACGAGGACATCAAGGCGTTCTGCAGCCTGCTGCTCGCGGCCGGCGGCGAGACCACCGACAAGGCCATCGCCTCGATCTTCGCGAATCTGCTGCTCCACCCGGACCAGCTCGCCGCCGTACGCGAGGACCGGAGCCTGATCGACCGGGCTTTCGCGGAGACCCTGCGGTACACACCGCCGGTGCACATGATCATGCGGCAGACCGCCGAGGAGGTCACCCTCAGCGGTGGCACCGTACCCGCCGGCGCCACCGTCACCTGCCTCATAGGCGCCGCCAACAGGGACGGTGACCGCTTCGCCGAGCCGGACACCTTCAACATCTTCCGCGAGGACCTGACCACGACGACCGCGTTCTCCGCCGCCGCCGACCACCTGGCCTTCGCGCTCGGGCGGCACTTCTGCGTCGGCGCGTTGCTGGCCAGGGCCGAGGTGCGGGTCGGAGTGGGGCAACTCCTCGACGCCATGCCCGGGTTGCGGCTGGCGGACGGGTTCGACCCGGTCGAGCAGGGGGTGTTCACCCGAGGCCCACGGTCACTGCCGGTGGAGTTCACCCCCGTCGCGAGCTGACCCACCACGCGTTCGCCGGACGGGCCCGGCCCGGCCCGTCCGGCGGTGGACGGCGACGGCGCCGCTCACCGCACCACCGGCGTGAACTCCACCGGCAGCGCCGTCAGACCACGCATCCAGATCGACGGGCGCCACCTCAACTCGCCGGGCCGCACGGCCAGTACGACATCCGGCAGCCGCTCCAGCAGCGTCTCGACCGCCGTACGGGCGATCACATCGGCCAGCAGCGGCGCCGGATACGGACACCGGTGCTCGCCGTTGCTGAAGGACAGATGCGCCGAGTTCTCCGCGCCGATGTGCCCGTCGGGCCAGATCTGCGGATCCGTGTTGGCCGCCGCGAGCCCCAGGACCAGACAGTCGCCCGCCCTGATGTGCCGACCGCCCAACTGTGTGTCGCGCACCGCCCACCGGCCGATGAAATTCTGTGTCGGAGTGTCCAGCCACAGCACCTCGTTGAGCGCCTGTCCGACACTGAGCCGCCCGCCCGACACATTGAGCGCGAACCGGTCGTCGGTCAGCAGCAGACGCAGCGTGTTGCAGATCCAGTTGGCCGTCGGCTGCTGCGCCGCCGCGATCACGGAGATCAGGTCCTGGACGATCTCGTCGTCCGCCAGACCCGCCGGATGGCCCAGCATCCGCGAGGTGACGTCCGAGCCGGGCCGGGCGCGCTTGTCCTTAACCAGCCGCTGGATGCGCTCCTGCACCCGTACGTACGCCGAGACCGGGTCGTCGCCCTCCGCCGCGTCCAGCGACACCCGTAGATCACGTACGAGCTCCTCGGTGTCGGCGCCGCCCGCCGGCATGCCGCACATCTGGACGGCCGCCCGCATCGGCAGCGCGTGCGCGTAGGCGGCCATCAGCTCGGCGCCCCCGGAGCCCGCGAACGCGTCGATGAGCTGTTCGGCGATCTGCCGGCAGTCGTGGGCGAGTTCGAACTGGTCCACCGCTTCGAGGGCCTGGGTGATCACGCCGGCCCGCCGCTGGTGCTCGGCGCCCTCGGCGAACAGCACGGACGGCTGATGGCCCACGTACGGCAGCAGCGGCCAGTCGGCTGGGATCGCCGCCCACTGGTTCCAGCGGCGCGAGTCCCTGGCGAACAGCTCGTCATGGCTGGTGACATAGCTGACCTCCGAGTACCCGAGGACCAGCCACGCCGGGATGCCGCCGTCCAGCAGGACGGGGGCGATCGGGCCGTGTTCACGGCGCAGGCCGCGGTAGAGCTGCGACGGGGTCTGCTGGAATTCGAGACCGCTCAGCGGCACCGAGTCGGGGTGCGCGGCGGGGCAGCCGGGCTGCGGCTGCGTCTGCGGGGGCGCGCCCGGTGCGTCAAGTGCCTCGGGCCAGTGGGTGTGTGGATCGGTCATGGCGTCAACTCCCGTGCCATCGCCAGTTCGTACAGGTGGTCCACGAGGGCGATCAGGACGTTCTTGCCGGACGAGCGGACCCGCGCGTCGCAGTCGATCAGCGGGACGTGCTCCGGCAGCGACAGCGCCTGCCGGATCTCGTCGAGCGAGAACGCGGAGATGTCGGCGTCGAACCGGTTGACCGCGACCACGAACGGCGTCCTGTGGTGTTCCAGCCGGTCGATGGCGTACCAGGACTCGCTCATCCGCCGGGTGTCGACCAGGACGACCGCGCCCAGAGTGCCCGAGAAGAGGCGGTCCCACAGGAACCAGAACCGCTCCTGGCCCGGCGCCCCGAACAGATACAGCACCACCCGGTCGCTGAGGCTGATCCGGCCGAAGTCGAAGGCGACCGTCGTCGTGGTCTTCGTGGTGAGTCCGGCGGTCTCGTCGACACCGACGCCGGCCTGTGTCATGACCTCCTCGGTGTTGAGCGGACGGATCTCGCTCACCGAACGGACGAGGGTCGTCTTGCCGACTCCGAAACCGCCCACGATCACGATCTTCAGTCCGGTCTCGGCGGTGTCGGTCAGTGGGGTACGGGCGGGCAGCTCAGAGGTTGCGGAGTCCATGGAGCACCTCCTTCAAGAGGGCCGGGTCGGGAAGTGCGGAGGCGGAGCGCGTCACGGGCGGATGGCGGGCCGTGATCCGGCCCGTCGCCCGGAGGTCGCCGAGCAGGATCCGTACGACCGTCACGGGCAGTCCCAGCTCCGCCGAGATCTCCACGACCGCCGTGGGGTGCCGGCACAGATCGAGGATCGCCCGGTGTTCCGACTGCGTGCCCGGAACCGGCGCGCACTCGCTGACGATCAGGGTGACCAGGTCGAACGAGTCGTGGTCGGCGCGGCTGCGGCCACCGGTGACGGTGTACAGCCGGTCGGGGTCACCGGTGTCGACAGGCCGGCGGGTCATGACGGGGCGGCCTCGGGAGACACCGGGGTCCGGGGCTCGGCCCGCAGATGCTCGCCGATCTGATCGACCAGTTCGGTCATCTGATGGCCCACCACGCCCGGGTCCGCGCCGTCCTCGGCCACCACCGCGAGATGCGCGCCGTCGCCCGCCTCCACGATGAACAGCAGACCGCCGTGGAACTCCGTCATCGAGTGGCGTACACCGCCGGCGCCGTTGCCGAACTCGACGGAGGCGCCCTGCGCGAGGGCCTGGATGCCGGAGCAGATCGCCGAGAGCTGGTCGGCCTGGTCGAGTGTGAGATGGCGGCTCCAGCAGAGTTTGAGCCCGTCGCGGGAGAGCACCAGGGCGTGCCGGGTGCCGGGGGTGCGCTCCAGCAGGCTCTCCAGGAGCCAGGTCAGGCTGTTGTCGGTCGTCGGCATGGGGTGCATGGGTTGCGTGGGGCGGGATCCGCCGGGGGGAAGCGGATCACCGGCCCGTGCCTCCAATCTGAGGTTGCGTACGTTGCTCACGTTCGCTGACGGGGGTGGGCGCCTGGTGTGCCCGTACTTCCGGCGCCGTACGGGGAACGAGAGCCTCAGGACATGTCGCCGGGCTTCGGCTCCGGCTCCTCGAAGGCACCGTCGATGGGAAGCCGGGCGCGGTGGAAGGCGCCGAACTGTGATCCGGCGTCGCGGCCGGGCGGCAGGGCCCCGGGCGCCGCGCCGTTGCGCGGGCGACCGGCGTCGCCTGTGCCGTCCGCGGGCGGCCTGTCGCGGTCCGCCGCCGCCATCGTGCGTCCCGGTGGCCGTACGGGCAGCCCGCCCGGCGTCGCCACCCTGGGACCGTCCTTAGGCGCGCCGGGCGACGGCAGCGCCGCGGGCAGCGGCACCGACGGGGGCGTGACGGCCGGCTCGGTGACCGTGACCGCCGGGACGGGCGCGGCGTGCCGGCCCCTCGGGTCGGACGCGGCGCTCCGCTGCTGGGCGAGGAGTTGCGGCGGGAAGAGCACGACGACGCCGGTGCCGCCGCGTGAGGAGGGGCGGAAGTTGACGCTCAGGTGGTACTTGGCCGCGAGCCGTCCCACGACGGCCAGGCCGAGGCGGGTGCCCTGGAGGGTCGCCAGGTCGTTGGCGCGTCCCGACACCGATTCCTCGGCGCGTCGCATCGCCGCGTCCGCCATCTTCAGGCCGCTGTCCTCGATGGTCACCACGATCCCGGCGGAGCGCTCCTCGACGTAGACGTGCACCTCGTCGATCGGCGGGGAGAAGTTCGCGGCGTTGTCCATGAGTTCGGCCAGCAGATGCATCACGCCCTCGGCGGCGAATCCCGCGACGGCCGCGGTGCTGGAGCAGTGCAGCCGTACCCGCCGATAGGCCGCGATCCGGCCGACGGCGCCGCGCAGGATGCTCTCCATCCTGATCGGCTTGTTCCAGGCGCGGCTCGCCCGGCCGCCCATCAGCAGCGCCAGCCGGTCGGTCATCAGCCCGAGCTGCGAGGTGTTGTGATCGAGCTTCAGGAGATCGCCGAAGACCTCCTCGCCGTGACGTTCCTGCATCTCGCGCAGATCGGCGAGCATGCTCACCGCCTTCGCCTGAACCCGGCTCAGGGCCTTGGCGCTGGCCGCCTGGGCGGCGGAGCCGCGCCGCTCGCTGATGGCGAAGTCCCGCACGACCGCCTCGGTCAGGACGCGGAGCCGGGGATCGGACGGTCGCTTCAGATCGGCCAGTACGGTGTCGGCGCCCCGGCCCTCGCGGAGGGAGCCGAGCGCGGTGGGCAGCGTCACCGTCGACAGGAGGTCCAGATCGTCGGCGATTCGGCCGAGCCTGGCCACGACTGACTCGTGGTCGCCGGTCGCGGCGGTGGCGCGGTGCTCGCCGAGCGCCACCTCGTCCGCGAACGCCCGCAGGACCCGCTGGAGTTGGGGGTCGGACGGCGTAGGGACGGCGGCGAGCGTCTCCTCGGTGCCCGCCCCCTCGCGGAGCCGCTTCACGACGGTGGGCAGCGTGACGTTCACCAGATGGGCCGACTCCGCGTTGTTCCTGGCCAGTCGCGCGTGCAGGGCCTGGAGCTCGCCGCCGGCCGTCACCGATCCACGGCGGTGACGCCGCAGCAGCAGTCCGGCTCCGACGACGACGGCGGCGAGGACCGCCCAGGCGACGGCGAGTGTCGTCAGCGTCCAGGCGCGTGCGGCGGCGGGGGCGGTCACGATCGCGGCGCCGGCCGCCGCCCCCGCCACCAGCAACAGGGCGGGCGGGCCGACGAGTGACAGGGGGCGCGTTGTGAGTATGCGGTGGGGGCTCGGTGCGACTGGCACAGACATTCCGCGGTCCCTCGGTATTCGAGTGCGGGGGGAAACAGACAGGCCGGGCGGCGCGCGTCGGCCGTGGTGGGGGGTGGGGGCGCCGGTCACCGACTGGACGGTGATCTCCCGGGAATCTCCCGGGCCATGCGTGGCGCTCACGCTACTCACGCGCGGCGGGAAGACAGGGCCGTCGCGGGGCGGTGCCCACCAATGAGGGAGTTGGCCCTGAACTCACCCCGCCGGGGGCCGAAGTCGTGGTACCCGCGCGGGAGGGGAGGGCGGGGCCAGAGGGACCGGAGGGGAAGCCGGGGCAGAGGGACAGGAGGAGAGCAGGAGGGGAGCGGAGGCGTGGGGCGAACGTCACAGCACGGGGCCCCGGCTCGCCCCGGCGCCGCCGATACCGTGGACGGGTGCCGAAGAGCAGAGACACGTTCGCCCCACTGACCGCCTGGCGCCGTCGGCTCGTCTCGCGCGCCGTCCAGGGCGGCTGGCGGTGGATCCAGGAGGCGGGCGCCGTGAGCGCCGAGCATCCGGGGAAACTGCGCTTCGGCGGGATCGGCACCGGGACCCGGCTCGCCTTCCCGCAGGGCACGGTATTCGGCGAGCCGTGGATCGAGCTCGGCGACCACTGTGTCATCGGCGAACACGTCACGCTCACCGTCGGGATGATGCCCGGCCTGGACCTGGGCGCGGAGCCGATCCTGCGGCTCGGCGACGGCGTCGTCCTCGGCCGTGGCAGTCATGTCATCGCCGACTCGGCGGTGACCATCGGCTCGAACACGTACTGCGGCCCGTACGTCTACATCACGTCCACGAACCACAGTTACGACGATCCGGAGGTGCCCGTCGGCAAGCAGTGGCCGCGTACCGAGCGGGTCTCGGTGGGGCCCGGGTGCTGGCTCGGCACCGGCGCGGTGATCCTTCCGGGTGCGCGGCTCGGCCGCAACGTGGTGGTCGCGGCGGGCGCTGTCGTACGGGGCGAGGTGCCCGACCACGCGGTGGTCGCCGGGGCGCCCGCGCGCGTCGTACGGAGCTGGGATCCGGAGCGGGGCTGGCAGCCGCCGTTGCGTACGCCCGCTCCCGTACCGATCCCCGAGGGCGTCACCCCGCAGGAGCTGCTCGCGCTGGCCGAGCTGGATCCGGACCTGTCGTAGCGCGCCCGGCGGCGGGGTCCGCCGGGTCGTGACGGTGGGGGCGTCGTACGAGCGGGTGGTCAGCCCGCGGCCAGCAGGACCGTGCCGATCAGCGCGAGCCCGGCGCCCGCCGCCTGGACGGCGCGCAGCTTCTCCTTCAGCACGCCACGAGCGGCGATCGCGGTGATCACGGGATACAGCGAGGCCAGGACGGCGGCGACCGTGACAGGACCGTTCTGCGCCGCGATCGAGTAGGTGCCGTTGGCCGCGACGTCCGCGAGGCCGACGAACGCCAGCGCGGGCAGGGCCGCCCGGATCACCTGGAACCCGCCCTCCTCCGGCAGTGCGCGTGCGCCCCGCCTCACCGACACGAACAGCGCGGTACCGCCCACAGCGACGTTGGTGACGCGCTGCACGAACAGTGCCAGGAACAGGCCGGTGATCGACGTCGACGCCTCGGCGATCAGTGCCATGACCGCGCCGAATCCGATCGCGGCGACCAGCGTCAGCGCGATCGCCTGACGCTGGACCGCCGCTCCGCGCAGCTCGGGCCCGCCGGCCAGCACGATGCCCGCGACGGCCACGGCGATCCCGGCGAGCTGGAGCAGTCCGGGGCGCTCGCCCACGACGATGCCCACACCGACCGGTACGGCCACGCCGATCGAGCCGAGCGGGGACACGACGCCCATCGGGCCGAGCGCGAGTGCTTTGTAGAAGGCGAGCATGGCGACGGGGCCGACGACGCCGGCCGCGACCGCGTACCAGAGCTGAGGTCCGGTCTCGCTCCACGCGCCGGTCGCGACGACGACCACGCCGAGGACGGCGACGGCGATCGACTGCGACACCACGACCACCGTCAGGGCCGGCGTGCGCCGGGTGAGCAGCCCGCCGCCGAAGTCGGCCAGACCCCAGAGCAGGGCGGTGGCCAGCGCGAACAGTGCGGTCATGGAGCGAACCTCGCCAGTACAGTGTGATGGACGGTTGGTGCACCACACCGTAGTGCACTCTATTGAACTGTTCCATTGAATATATTGGACGGAATGTGTCGGAGCTCGATCAGCTGACCCAGTCGCTCGCCCGTAACCTCAAACGGTGGCGCGGCGAGAGAGCCTTCACTCTCGACGCCCTCGCGGCCCGGTCGGGGGTGAGCCGGGGCATGATCATCCAGATCGAGCAGGCGCGCACCAACCCCAGCGTCGGCACGACGGTGAAACTCGCCGACGCGCTCGGCATCAGCATCACCACGCTCCTCGACTACGAACAGGGCCCGCAGGTCAGGGTCGTACCGGCCGAGCAGGCCGTCCGCATGTGGTCCACCGACGCGGGCAGCTCCACCTCCCTGCTGGTCGGGACCGAGTCACGCGGCCCGCTCGAACTGTGGTCGTGGAAGCTGATGCCCGGCGAGCACAGCGAGTCCGACGCGCACCCGGACGGCACGACCGAGCTGCTGCACGTCTCCGCGGGCGAGCTGACCCTCGTCGTGGACGGTGCGACGCACGCCGTGGCCGAGGGCTCGTCGGCGGTCTTCGAGGGGAACGTGCCGCACGCCTACCGCAACGAGGGCGACACGACCGTCGAGATGACGATGGCCGTCTCCATCCCGCCCGCGCGCTGAACGACCGCACACCGTGCTCACCCGCACCGAGCTCACCTGCACCGTGCTCACGCGCCCCGTGCTCACGCCACTCACGTTCATCCGTCGAGACGCCCGCTCCCGGCCGTCGGCCCGCCTGTTAACTTGACGCCCATGCGCGCCCCCATCGGAGACTTCACCGACGCCCGACCCGCCCCCGACTGCCTCGACCTGCTCACGGAGCCCGTCGCCGCCGCCGTACGGGCCTGGCAGGGCGATGTGCCCGCCGAGCAACTGCTCTACGTGGACACCGACCCGGAGATCGCGGACACCGCCGCCTTCGTCGAGCACCACGGGGCCGATCTGCTCGACCGGTCCGCCAACTGCGTCGTCGTGGCGGGCAAGCGCGGCGGCGAGGCCACGCTCGCCGCCTGTCTCGTGCTGTCCCGGACGCGCGTCGACGTCAACGGAGTCGTACGCAAGCAACTCGGCGCCCGCAAAGCCTCGTTCGCCCCGATGGACTCCGCGACCGGTGAGACCGGCATGGAGTACGGCGGCATCACACCGATCGGCCTGCCCGCCGGCTGGACACTGCTCGTGGACGCGGCCGTCGTGGACACCGAGTGGGTACTGATCGGCAGCGGACGCCGCCGGGGGAAGCTGATCGTGCCCGGCAAGGCGTTCACCACCCTGCCGGGCGCCGTGGTCATCGACGGGCTCGGCGTCGCCACCGACTGAAGACGCTCAGCGCTCCTACGGCCGGCGGTCTCCTCAGCCGAGGCGCGGTATCTCGATGGCGGGGCAGCGGTCCATCACCATGTCGAGACCGGCGGCCCGCGTGCGCTCGTACGCCTTCTCGTCGATCACCCCGAGCTGGAACCAGACCGCCTTCGCACCGATCGCGGCGGCCTCGTCGGCGACCGGCCCCGCCAGCTCGCTGTTGACGAACACATCCACCACGTCGACGGGGAACGGGATCTCCGCCAGCGACGCGTACCCCCGCTCGCCGTGGACCGTCTCCGCCTTGGGATGCACCGGCACCACGCGCTTGCCGAAGCGCTGGAGCACGGCCGCCACGCCGTAGGCCGCCCGCGAACGGTTGCCGGACAGGCCCACGACCGCCCAGGTGTCGCCCGTGGAGGTCAGAATCCTGCGGATCGTCTCATCGTCTGCGTACATGCCCGGACAACGGACGGCGCGGCCCGGCAATTCCCCCGCCCCACCCATTGGCGAGGGCCCGCCATGCGCGCCCGGTGGTGGCAGAGCCTAGGGTGGCGCGATGCATGAGCAGTACCGCACCGTCGCCCGACAGGGTGTCCACGAGACCGAGGTCAACCGGTCGCGTTTCCTCTGCGCGCTCGCGCCCGCCGCCACCGAGGAGGAGGCACGGGACTTCGTCGCGGGCGTCCGCAGGGAACATCCCACCGCCACGCACAACTGCTTCGCCTATGTCATCGGCGCCGACGCCTCCGTACAGAAGGCCGGCGACGACGGCGAGCCGGGCGGCACGGCAGGTGCGCCCATGCTCCAGATGCTCATGCGCCGGGACGTGCGGTACGTCGTCGCAGTCGTCACGCGCTACTACGGAGGCGTCAAGCTCGGCGCGGGCGGGCTGATCCGCGCCTACGGAGGCGCGGTGGGCGAAGCGCTCGACCGGGTCGGCACCGTCACCCGCCGCCGCTACCGGCTCGCCACGATCATCGTCGACCACCAGCGCGCCGGAAAGCTGGAGAACGAACTCCGGGCCACCGGCCGCACCGTGCGCGACGTGCGGTACGCGGAGATAGTGACCATGCGGATCGGACTGCCCGCCTCCGACGTCGGCGCCTTCCGCGACTGGCTCGCCGACACCACCGCCGGAACAGCCCTGCTGGAGTTGGGCGGTGAGGCGTACGGCGACATCTGACACCCACCGGGACCGACGGGCCGTCAGTCGCCCCACGGGCGAAATGCCGGTACCCACACGTGATGTCCGACCCCACCGTTACTCTCAAGGATCATGAGATTCCTGCACACGTCGGACTGGCACCTGGGACGGTCGTTCCACCGGGTCGGCCTTCTCGACGCACAGGCCGCCTTTCTCGACCATCTCGTCGCGACAGCGCTGGCGCACGAGGTCGACGCGGTCCTCGTGGCGGGCGACGTGTACGACAGGGCGGTGCCGCCGCTCTCCGCCGTCGAACTCTTCGACCGGGCGCTGCACCGGCTCGCCGAGGCGCGCGTACCGACCGTGATGATCTCCGGGAACCACGACTCGGCCCGCCGACTGGGCGTCGGCGCCGGACTCATCGACCACGCGGGCATCCACCTGCGCACCGACCCGGCCCGCTGCGCCACCCCCGTCGTGCTCTCCGACACCCACGGCGACGTGGCTTTCTACGGCCTGCCCTACCTCGAACCGGCCCTGGTCCGCGACGAGTTCAAGGCCGCCAGGACGGGCCACGAGGCCGTGCTGTCCGCCGCCCTCGACCGCGTACGGGCCGACCTCGCCGCACGGCCGGAAGGCACCCGGTCCGTCGTCCTCGCGCACGCCTTCGTGGCCGGCGGCGCCGCCAGCGACAGTGAACGCGACATCACCGTCGGCGGTGTGTCCGCCGTGCCCACCGCGACGTTCGACGGCGTGGACTACGTGGCCCTCGGGCATCTGCACGGCTCACAGGCCCTCACCGAGCGCGTCCGCTACTCCGGTTCACCCCTCGCGTACTCCTTCTCCGAGACCGACCACCGCAAGACGATGTGGCTCGTGGACCTCGGAGCCCGCGGCGAGATCGACGCCGAGCGGATCGACTGCCCGGTACCGCGCCCGCTCGCCCGCGTCCGCGGCACCCTCGCCCATCTCCTCGACGACCCGGCGCTCACCCGCCACGAAGAGTCCTGGATCGAGGCGACGCTCACCGACCCCGTACGTCCCGCCGAGCCCATGGCGCGCCTCGCCGAACGCTTCCCGCACACCCTCAGCCTCGTCTTCGACCCCGACCGGGCCGACGAGGACGTCGTCGCCTCCTACGCACGGCGCCTCGAAGGCCGCAGCGACCAGGAGATCGCCGAGGACTTCGTGGCACACGTCAGAAACGGCGCCGGCCCCGACGACCGGGAACGGACCGTGCTGCGCGGCGCCTTCGACCATGTACGCGTCGACGCCGCCGTACGCGAGGTGACCGGATGAGACTGCACCGGCTGACCATCACCGCCTTCGGCCCCTTCGCCGACACCCAGGAGGTCGACTTCGACGCACTGTGCGCCGGCGGGATCTTCCTGCTCCACGGCGCGACCGGCGCCGGGAAGACCTCGGTCCTCGACGCCGTCTGCTACGCCCTGTACGACGCGGTGCCCGGCGTTCGCCAGATCAAGGGCGGCGCCGCCAAGGACGCCTCCCTGCGCAGCGACCACGCCCCCGCGGGCACGTACACGGAGGTCTGCCTCGAACTGACCGTCGGCGGACGGCGGTTGGAGATCACCCGCAGCCCCGCACAGACACGCCCCAAGAAGCGCGGCACCGGCGTCACCATCGAGAAGGCCCGGAGCGGGCTGCGGGAGCAGGCCCCCGCGAGCGGCGACTGGCGCGCGCTGAGCCGCTCCCACCAGGAGATCGGCGAGGAGATCGGCCAGCTCCTCGGAATGAGCCGGGAGCAGTTCTGCCAGGTGGTCCTCCTGCCGCAGGGCGACTTCGCGCGCTTCCTGCGTGCCGACGCCGAGGCGCGCGGCAGACTCCTCGGCCGCCTCTTCGACACCCGCCGGTTCGCCGCCGTGGAGGAGCGGCTCGCCGAACTGCGCCGGGGCGCCGAACAACAGGTAAGGGAAGGCGATCAGCGGCTGCTCGACATCGGGCAGCGGATCGCCGGGGCGGCGCGTGGAGGCATCGAACACCCGCTGCCCGCACGGCAGCCCGGCGATCCGGGCCTCGCGCCCGCCGTCCTGGAATGGGCCGCCGTCGCCCGCTCCACGGCCCACGAACGCCGGGACATCGCCGAGTCCGCCCTCGCGGGCGCCGAGAGCGGGCAGGCCGCCGCACGCCGACTGCTCGACGACGAACGCGAACTGGCGCGGCTGCAACAGCGGTTCGCCGACGGACGGCGGCGCGCCGACGCCCTCGAAGCCCGCCGCCCCGAGTACGAGGCTGCGCGAGCCAGGCTCGACCGCGCCCGCAAGGCGGACCAGGTCGCCCCCGCACTCGCCCTGCGCACCGACGCCGAGCGCGCGCACCGCACGGCCGCCGCCGACCTCGACCGGGCACGCGCCCTGCTCCCCGCCGAACTGACCGACACCGGCGCCGACCATCTCTCCGCGCTGGAGCGGAAGATGCTGGAGGAGCTGGGCCGGGTCGACGCGGCCCGGGGCGCCGAGCGGCGCAGCGCGGAGATCAGCCGCGAACGGGCCGAACTGGACCGTCAGGCGCGCGCGGACGAAGAACTGCTGGCCGACGCGGCGGGATGGCTCACCGGCTGGGAGGCCGCCCGCCGGGGACACCAGGAACGCGTCGAGACGTCCCAGGAGGCGGCGACCCGCGCCGAACAGCTCGCGGGAGCGCTCGAACCGGCGCGCGCACAGCTCGACGCGGCCCGCGCGCGCGACGCGCTCGACGCACGGGCCGCCGCTTCGGAACGCCTCCTGAACACCGCCCGTGAGCACGCCAACGACGCCAAGGAGACCTGGCTCGACCTGCGCGAGCGACGGCTGCGTGGCATCGCCGCCGAACTCGCCGCCCGGCTCGTGGCGGGGGAGCCCTGCGCGGTCTGCGGCTCCGCCGACCACCCGGCGCCCGCGCGGGCCTCGGCGGGCCAGGTCGACCAGGCGTCGGAGGACGCCGCGCTCGCCGCCTCCCGCAGAGCCGAGGCGGCCGTCACGGAGGCCGAGCGCGACCACGCCTCCGTAAGAGAGGAGTACGCGGCGGCCCGGTCCGCGGCCGGCGGATCGACCGTCGCCGAACTGGTCGCGCTCACCGAGCGCCTGGGCCGCGAGCACACGGCGGCGCACCGCCTCGCCGCCGACACACACGCCGCCCGTGAGGCGCTGGCCCGCGCCGAACGGGAGCGTGAGGACCGGCTCACCGCACAGCGGTCCGCCGAGAACCGCGTCGCGGCCCGTACCTCACGGCGCGAAGCGCTCGACCAGGAACAGACCGGCCTCGAATCGGAGCTGGTCCGCGCCCGCGGTGACGCCGACAGCGTCGCCGAGCACGCCGATCGGCTGACGAAAAGGGCCCGGCTGCTCGCCGAAGCGGCCGACGCGGTAAGGGACTTCGACACCACGGCCCAGCGCCTGAAGGACGGCGACGGCCGGCTCGCCGATGCCGCGTTCCGTGCGGGATTCGAAACACCGCGCGAGGCCGCGGCGGCCTTGTTGTCCGGCCCCGAACAACGCGAACTGACCCACCGGATGGACGACTGGCAGGCCGAGGCCGCCACCGTCGCCGACCGGCTCGCCGAGTCGGACGCACGCGACGCCGCAGAGGCACCGCCCGCCCGGCTGGACACGGCGCTGATGTCCTACGAGGCGGCCGAGACCGCGCACCGCGCCGCCTCCTCCGCGCTCACGGGTGCCCGCGAGCGGAGCGGCGAACTGGTCAGGCTCTCGCGGCAGGCCGAGGAGGAGGTGCGACGCCTCGGCCCGCTCCGTACGGAGTACGAGCGGGTGG
Source organism: Streptomyces sp. NPDC060366 (assembly GCF_042725135.1). Lineage (NCBI taxonomy): Bacteria > Bacillati > Actinomycetota > Actinomycetes > Kitasatosporales > Streptomycetaceae > Streptomyces > Streptomyces sp. NPDC060366. The sequence goes on from NZ_JBHXDC010000008.1 coordinate 80,901, forward strand.
CCCGCCTCGCCGCGCTCACCGCGGGCACCTCCACCGAGAACGACCGCAAGATGCGCCTGGAGTCGTACGTCCTGGCCGCCCGGCTCGAACAGGTCGCGGACGCGGCGACCGCGCGGCTGCTGCGCATGTCCTCGGGCCGCTACACCCTGGTCCACTCGGACGCGAGGAGCGGCGGCGGCAAGCGGTCAGGGCTCGGACTCCACGTGGTCGACTCCTGGACGGGCAGCGCGCGGGACACGGCGACCCTGTCCGGCGGGGAGACGTTCTTCGTCTCCCTCGCCCTCGCGCTGGGTCTCGCCGACGTCGTCACCGACGAGGCGGGCGGCGCGCGTCTGGACACCCTCTTCATCGACGAGGGGTTCGGCAGTCTGGACGACCAGACGCTGGACGAGGTCCTGGACGTGCTGGACTCGCTGCGCGAACGCGACCGCAGCGTCGGCATAGTCAGCCATGTCGCGGACCTCCGCCGCCGGATCCCGACCCAGCTGGAGGTGACGAAGACCCGCCGGGGCTCGACGGTCAGTCTCCGGACGGGCGGCGCCGACGGCTGAGCGCGGCTCGCCCGCCCCGGGGAATCCGTATGACACGCGCCGGACGGCCGACCATGATGGGTGCCCATGCCTCAACTTCCCGAGCCCAGCGCCGAATCCCTCCGCCGTGAGTACATGCCGCTGCGGGGTCGTACGGCCCTCGTCACCGGTGCCAGCCGGCGCGGCGGCATCGGGTACGCGGTCGCCCGCAGGCTCGCCGCGTACGGCGCGAGCATCTACCTCCATCACCATGTGCCGCACGACCGGGCCCAGCCCTGGGGAGCGGATCCCGACGGCCCCGAGGGCGTCGCGGCGGGCGTGCGCGAAGCCCTCGGGTATCCGGGCGCCCAAGTGGCGCACGGGCCCGGCGACCTCTCCGATCCCGAAGGCCCGGCCAAGGTCTTCGCGGCGGCGAGTGAGGCGCTCGGCGGCGTGGTCGACATCCTGGTGGCCAATCACGCCCTCAACGGCTCGGACGGCAGCCTCAAGGACATCGACGCGCAGCTGCTCGACGCGCACTGGGCGACCAACACGCGCTCCGTGATCCTGCTGATCCAGGCGTACGCCAAGCTGCGGGCCGCCCATCCGGTCCGTATCCGGCGCGGCAGCCGTGTCGTGATGATGACCTCCGGCCAGGATCTGCGGGCCGGTATGCCCGAGGAGATCGCCTACAGCCTCTCCAAGGGCGCCCTCGCCTCGGCCACCCACACTCTGGCCGCCTCACTCGGCGGCATGGGGATCACGGTCAACAGCGTCAACCCCGGCCCCGTGGACACGGATTACCTCACCGGCGAGGCGTACGACAGGATCGCCGGGATGTTCCCGGCCGGACGGTGGGGGATGCCGGACGACCCGGCGAGGCTGATCGCGTGGCTCGCCACGGACGAGGCCGAGTGGATCACCGGCCAGGTCATCAACTCGGAGGGCGGTTTCCTGCTGAGCGGGGAACACTTCAGTCCCGTCCCGGGCGGCCCCTGGCCCCGCGAACGCCCGGCGGACCCGCGCCCGGGCTCTCGCCCGCGCCCGGTCGAGTAGCCGGGCCGTCAGGGCTCTCCTCCTACGGAGCCACCGACCGGCGCCGCAGCGGGGACGAGTAGACCACGCTCGTCGTGACCGAACCCAGCGTCGCGATCCGGCCCGTGACCGCCTCCAGATCGCTCATCGACCGGGCGGCGACCTTCAGTACGAAGCAGTCGTCGCCCGTCACATGGTGCGCCTCCAGAATCTCCGTCATGCCCGCCAGCAGATCGTGGAACGGCTTGTAGTTGCCGTGCGGATAGCGGAGCCGTACGAAAGCGAGGATCGGCCGCCCGAGCCGCTCCTGGTCGACCACGGCCGTGTACCCGGAGATCACCCCGGCCTCCTCCATACGCCGCACCCGCTCCGTAACGGCGCTCGCCGACATCGAGACGGCACGCGCCAGTTCGGCGAAGCCGGTCCGTCCGTCGCGTTGCAGGACGTCCAGAATGAGCCAGTCCGTGGCATCCGGGGAAAACTCGGTCATGAGCCACAATTAGCAGAGAGATCCCCGGCCGAACAAGTCAAGTGCCGGGGAATCTGCCTTCATAAGAGCGTCCCCGCCGCCATACCGTTCTGGGCATGACCACTTCCACCCGCGCCGGTTCAGGTGCCAACGCCGTCCTCGCGGTGGCCCCCGCCGCCCCCGCCGAAGCCGCCGCCCACTTCGCGGCGCGCCTCGCCTCGTACACCGATGTCTCCGACGTCGCCGCCGCGCTGTCCACCGGCGCGGACCCGGGCTTCGTCCTGCTGGACTCACGCTCGACGGAGTCCTGGGAGCAGGGCCATGTCCCGGGCGCCGTCCATCTGCCGACCGCGCTGATCCCCGGGCGGGCGCAGGAGTTGCTCGACAGGTCCGTGCCCGTCGTCACGTACTGCTGGGGCCCCGGCTGCGACGGCGCCGCCCGCGCGGCCCTCGCACTCGCACTGCTCGGCTACCCGGTGAAGGAGATGCTCGGCGGCATCGAGTACTGGATCAGGGAGGGCTTCGAGATCGAGACGGGCACGGGCCCGGGTGCGGGTGCGGGGCCGCGGGACGCCGGCCGAAGGGAACGGCGCGAGCCCGACCCCCTGACGACACCCCGCGCCGCGGCGTCCTGCGGCTGCTGACCGGACCCGATCAGCCCGCCCGGCGCGCGGCTGAGCGCGGCCGAGCGCGCCGGACAGCCGCGTCGCGTCCACCCGCCGTACGGAGCGGCCACACGCCGTACGGAGAAGGCGCCCGGCGTCATCACGCCGGGCGCCACCGTTCAGAGCTTGGACAGCTCGTCCACCAGATCGTCCAGCCCCAGCGAGCCCTGCGACAGCGCGGCCATGTGCCACGCCTTCGCGTCGAACGCGTCGCCGTGCCGCTCGCGCGCGTTCGCCCGGCCCAGCAGCCACGCCCGCTCGCCCAGCTTGTAGCCGATGGCCTGGGCCGGCATCGACAGATAGCGGGTCAGCTCGCTCTCCACGAAGTCCGCGGGCCTGCCGCTGTGGTTCCCGAAGAACTCCTGCGCCAGACCGGGCGTCCAGCGCTCACCCGGGTGGAACGGCGAGTCCGCCGGGATCTCCAGCTCCAGATGCATCCCGATGTCCACGATCACCCGGCACGCACGCATCATCTGCGCGTCCAGATAGCCGAGCCTGCGCTCGGCGTCCGGCAGGAAGCCCAGCTCGTCCATCAGCCGCTCCGCGTACAGCGCCCAGCCCTCGGCGTTCGCGCTGACACCGCCCACGGACGCCTGGTAGCGCGAGAGCTGGTCGGCGACATGGGTCCACTGCGCGATCTGGAGGTGGTGGCCGGGAACGCCCTCGTGGTACCAGGTCGACACCAGGTCGTACACCGGGAAACGCGTCTCGCCCATCGTCGGCAGCCAGGTGCTGCCCGGACGCGAGAAGTCCTCCGAGGGGCCGGTGTAGTACGGCGCCGCCGCACCGCCCGCCGGAGCGATACGGGACTCCACCTTCCGTACCCGGTCGGCGAGTTCGAAGTGGGTGCCGTCCAGCGCCTCGATGGCCTCGTCCATCAGGGCCTGGAGCCACTTGCGTACCTCCTCCACGCCCTCGATGTGCTCGCCGTGCTCGTCGAGGTGGGCCAGCGCCTCCCAAGGAGTCGCGCCGGGGAGGATCTTCGCGGCTTCGGTGGTCATCTCGGCGTGCAGCCGGTGGTACTCGGACCAGCCGTAGGCGTAGGCCTCGTCGAGATCGAGGTCCGTGCCGTTGAAGTAGCGCGACCAACGGGCGTAGCGCTCACGGCCCACCGTGTCGCTCGCGCCCCGGACGGCCGGCGCGTACACGTCGCGCATCCAGTCGCGCAGTGCGGCGACCGCGCCGGTGGCGCCGGCCGCCGCCGCGTCCAGCTCCGTACGGAGCGAGTCGGGCCCGGCGGACGCGAACTCGTCGAACCAGCCCCTGCCGTCGCCCGCCCACTCCGTGAGCTGGCCGACGAACGTCGCGGTGGGACGGGGCCCGGCCGGCAGATTCCGCTCCAGGCCGAGGGCCAGCGACTCGCGGAACCCGTCCAGCGCGGCCGGTACGGCGCGCAGGCGCTGGGCCACAGCCGCCCAGTCCTCGTCCGTCTCGGTCGGCGTCACGGTGAAGATCTCGCGGACGTGGTGGGCGGGGGAGTGGATGTTGCTGACGGCGCGCAGGTTCTCCTCGGCGTCGTGGACGGCGAGTTCGGCGGTGAGCCGTTCACGGAGCAGCCTGGCGCAGCGCCGCTCCTGGTCGTTGTCGGCTCCCGGCAGCTTCGTCGCGATGTCGAGCTTGGCGAGGGTCGCGCGGGCGAGGTCGGCGACCTCCCGCGCTCCGGCCGGTGAGAAATCGGGCAGGCGGCCGGAGCTTGCCGCGACGCCCAGGAAGGTACCGGTGATCGGATCGAGTTCGATGAGTGCGTCGACATAGGCGTCGGCGACCTGGCGGGGCAGCGCGCTGCTGGAGGTGTCTGGCATGGCGACATCCTCTCCGAGCGAGGACCGCGCGTCACCCTACTTCAGGACCGCGTTGCCGGTGGAATGGCTGATGAAGGCGGCATGAGGGGACCGCAGTCCCACTGCTGGAAGACCAACCGCGTCTCGACACGGGCCACTTCCGGCCGTGAGGTGAACTCGTCCACCACGAGCCGCTGAAGATCCGCCGTGTCGGCCACCGCGACAAGGACCAGATAGTCGTCGGGCCCGGTCAGATGGAACAGCGAGCGGGACTCCGGCAGGCCCCGGATACGCTCCACGAACGGCTTGATCAGCTCGCGGCGGTGCGGCCGGACCTGCACGGACAGCAATGCCTGGAGCCCACGGCCGAGTTTGGCCGGATCGAGGCGCAGCTGGTGTCCCAGAATCACACCGGAGCGGCGAAGTCTGGCCACCCGGTCCAGACAGGTGGACGCGGCGACGCCGACCTCGGCGGCGATCTCCCGGTAGGTGGTCCGTGCGTCGTTCTGCAACAGGCGCAGTATGTGCAGATCGACCGTGTCCAGTACGACTGACTCACTCATCCGGCGAACGTAACACGGAGGATTCCCCGGGGTTCCCGCCGGATGTTCAGAGTGCTCCCATGGACTCCCTGGATGCCGACGGCATGACCGAACCCGTAGCCGTACCCCTGTCCGCGACCTTCCCCCGGGCGCTGGCGACCGAGGCCGTGCACGCGGGTCGCGAGGACCTCGCACGGCTCGGTGTGCACGCGGCGCCGATCGATCTGTCGACGACCTACCCCTCCTACGACACCCGTGACGAGGCGGCGCGGATCGACGAGTTCGCCGCCACCGGCGCCCGCCCCGAGGGCCCGCCCGTGTACGCGCGCCTGGACAACCCGACGACGGCCCGCTTCGAGACGGCGCTCGCCCGGCTGGAGGGCACCGAGAGCGCGGTCGCCTTCGCGAGCGGCATGGCGGCGCTCACCGCCGTCCTGCTCGTACGGTCCGGACTGGGCCTGCGCCATGTCGTCGCCGTACGGCCTCTCTACGGATGCAGCGACCACCTGCTGACCGCCGGCCTCCTCGGTACGGAGGTCACGTGGACCGATCCGGCGGGCATCGCCGACGCGATCCGCCCCGACACCGGCCTGGTGATGGTCGAGACCCCCGCGAACCCGACCCTCGCGGAGGTCGACATCGCCGCCGTCGCCCATGCCTGCGGCTCGATACCGCTGCTGGTCGACAGCACCTTCGCCACGCCCGTGCTGCAACGGCCCGTCGAGCACGGCGCGCGGCTCGTCCTGCACAGCGCGACGAAGTATCTCGGCGGGCACGGCGACGTCCTCGGCGGAGTCGTCGCGTGTGACGAGGAGTTCGCGCGCAAGCTGCGCCAGGTGCGGTTCGCGACCGGCGGTGTCCTGCACCCGATGGCCGGCTACCTGCTCCTGCGCGGTCTGTCCACGCTGCCCGTGCGGGTACGGGCGGCCTCGGCCACCGCGGCCGACCTGGCCCGCAGGTTGGCCACCGACCCGCGCATCGCCCGCGTCCACTACCCGAGCATCGGCGGGGCGATGGTCTCCTTCGAGGTGTACGGGGACCCGCACGAGGTGATCGCCGGCGTCCGGCTGATCACCCCGGCGGTCAGCCTCGGCAGCGTGGACTCGCTCATCCAGCATCCGGCCTCCATCAGCCACCGGATCGTGGCGGAGGGAGACCGGCGTTCGGCCGGGGTCAGCGACCGGCTGCTGCGGATGTCGGTCGGCCTGGAGGATGTCGAGGACCTCTGGCGGGATCTGACCGAGGCGCTCAGCGCCCGGTCCGGTCGCGTGTCGCGATCCCCGGAGTCCCGGAGCGGGGCTCGTACGTGACCTCGTACGGCGCCCGCTACCGGGTCCCGTACGTAGCACCCGGCCGGATGCCGTACGACGTCCCGTGTGCCGTCTCGTGCGTTGTCTCGTCCGTGGCGGCCGGCGCCTGCGGCTCGTCCGTTCCCTTGAGACGGGCGGTGACGACCAGCGTCCCACCCTCTATCTGGTAGTCCAGCGGCAGCCCGAGTCCGCGCATGGCGGCGACCATGCCGGTGTTGGACGCCTGCGTGACGGCGTACACGCTCGCGCAGCCCGCCTCGACGGCGAGCGCGACCAGCCGGCCGAGGAGTTCGGAGCCGATGCCGCGCCGCTGCCAGGCGTCCTCGACGATCAGCGCGACCTCGGTCTCGTCGCCGTCCCACAGCAGGTGGCCGAGCGCGACGAGGCGTCCGGACGCCGTCTGGACCTTCAGCGTCCGCCCGTGCCGCGGGCTCAGCAGATGGTCGAGATAGCGGTCCGCGTCGCCCACCGGACCGTGGTAGCGCAGGCCCAGGGTGTGCTCGGAGCAGCGCTCGTGCATCGCCGCCGCCGCGTCGACATCGCTCTGGTCGGCGCGGCGCACGGTGATCCTGCCCTCGGGCAGTGTCAGGACGTCCCGGCTGCGCGGGACGCGCGGGCCGAGGCGCGCGTCGAGTTCGACCAGGGCGCGGGCCCTGGCGAACTCGGTCGGCGTGAACGGCAGATGGTGACGCTCGACGGTGATCGTGCCTCCGTTCGGGTCGCGCATCCGCATCGTGGTGCTCTCCAGGATGCCCTCGACGGGAGCGCTCTCGCCGATCGGACGGCCGGTGGGGGAGACGGCGGGCAGCGAGTGGATCGTGCAGCGGCCGAGCAACTGGCGTAGGGCCAGGGGCAGTTCGGCGGCGTCCAGGGCGGTACGGGTCGCCAGGCCCAGCACCCGGGTCGGCGCGTCCACGAGATCGTGCGCGTCGGCGCGCTCGATCCAGATGTCGCTGCCGCCGGCGAGGGAGATCTCGCGGGTGAGCTGCCGCGCGGGCAGCGCGGCGGGCGCGCGCAGCAGGAACTCGTCGACGGTGCCGGTGGCCAGCGGGTGCGTCTGGAGCGTGAGGATGTCCACCCGGCGGCGGGCGAGGACAGTGCAGAGCGCGGCCAGCGAACCGGGCGCGTCACGCACGGTGGCCCGCATCCGCCAGAGCGCGGTTGCGGTGTCCGTGGCGTCGTCGGTCTGCCCCTCGGCCCCGGCCGGAGCGCCTTCGGGTGTAGCCGACGCGCCGCCGGTTGACGCACCGCCGGCCGACGGCGCGTCAACCGGCGGCGCGTGGCCGTGGCGCCTTGACCACCATGTGTGGAATGCGGCCGTGATGATCAGGGCGATCGCGGAGACGACGAGCAGGAAAGGTCCGTCCGGCCCGTGCGCGATCATGTTCGCGACAGCGTCGGCGACCGCCACCGCGGTGAACAGGGCGGCCAGTTCGACGAGATCCCGGCGCCAGTGATGGGGGCGCCGGGCACTCTTCGATGAAGTCACATCGGTCATGACCTCACTGTGACGGAGCGGTGTTGCGCGATCACGAACGTACTGTGACTGATGGGTAAAAGATGCTTCTGTTCGCCTATCAACTACTTTTGGTTGATTTATGGCGTGCGATGGCCGCGCCCCGTTCCACCTTGACGACCGGGGCGGGGCCCGCGTCCTCCGCCGAGGCTACCCGCCCCGGACACCCGGGGCCTACTGGCCGACCCGGCCCGGCTTCAGCACCTTGCTGAACAGCACCTTGTTCCCCTCGGCCCGCAGCCGCACAGTCAGCTCGCCGCTGCCGCCGTCGATGTCCACCTCGCCGAAGTACTGCGACGACTCCATCGGTGAGACGTTCGCCCGGTCCGGCGCCTGGACGAAGACACGGTTCGGCCCGAAGGTCCCGTCCAGCGCGTTCGCCTGGAACCCGCCCGCCGCCAGCGGACCCGACACGAACTCCCAGAACGGCGCGAAGTCCTTGAAGGCCGCCCCCTCCGGCTCGTAGTGCTGCGCCGACGTGTAGTGCACGTCCGCCGTCAGCCACACCGTGCCGGTGATCCTGCGGTGCTTGATGAACCGCAGCAGATCGGCGATCTGGAGCTCCCGCCCCAGCGGCGCGCCCGGATCGCCCTGCGCGATCGCCTCGATGTTCGCCGTACCGTCCGGCACGACCAGACCGATCGGCATGTCGGCCGCGATGACCTTCCACACCGCCCGCGAGCGTGACAACTCGCGCTTGAGCCAGTCCAGTTGCTCGGCGCCGAGAATGCCCGTCGTGTCGTCGGCCTGCCGGCCGGGCGAGTTGGCGTTGCGGAACGAGCGCATGTCCAGCACGAACACGTCGAGCAGCGGCCCGTACCGCACCACCCGGTGCACCCGCCGGTCCTCGCCGCGCGCGCGGAGCGTCGGCACCGGGAAGTACTCGCCGAACGCCTGGATCGAGCGCGCCGCCAGCACGTCGACGTCCTTCTCCTGGTACCGGACGTCGTCCAGGATCTGCCCCGGATACCAGTTGTTGCGCACCTCGTGGTCGTCCCACTGCACGATCGTCGGCACCTGCGCGTTGAACCGGCGGACGTTGTGGTCGAGCAGGTTGTAGCGGAACTGGCCCCGGTACTCGTCCAGCGTCTCGGCGACCTTCGACTTCTCCTCCGTGACGATGTTGCGCCAGACCCGCCCGTCCGGCAGCGTCACCGACGGCACCAGCGGCCCGTCCGCGTACACGGTGTCGCCGCTGCACAGGAAGAAGTCCGGGTCGAGCCGGCGCATGTCGTCGTACGCGCGATAGCCGCCGATGTCCGGGTTGATGCCCCACCCCTGGCCGGCGATGTCGCCCGACCACAGGAACCGCACGCCCTGCCGGCGCCGCGCCGGGGCCGTACGGAACGTGCCGTACACCGGCTCGCTCGTACGCCGGGGGTCGTCCGGGTCGGCGAGCGTCACCCGGTAGTGCACCTGCTCACCGGCGGGCAGTCCGCGCAGCGGCGTCGTTCCCGTGAAGTCGGTGCCGGGGCCGAGGAGCGGACCGTGCCAGGTGCGCGCGCGGCGGAACGACTCGGTCGCCGACGTCTCCACCAGCATCCGCGCGGGCCGGTCGGAACGGATCCACACCAGTCCGGACGACGAGGTGACGTCGCCCGTCTGGACACCCCAGTCGGCGCTCGGCCGGCCGGAGCGCGCCTGGGCGGGTGCGGCGCCGGCGACCGTTGCGGCGACGGCGGCGGTCGTGGGCAGGGCCAGTGCGGCGGAGGCGGCGAGGGAGCCGCGCAAAACGGTGCGGCGGTCCGTGGCGGGACTGGGGGAACTGTTCGTCATCGAAGTGCCTCCTGCTGCGGGCTCGGTAGGACCGTGACCTGGGGAATGGTGCGACGTGCCATACGTAGCGCCCGGCGACGGCCGGCACACGAACCCCGGGTGAACAACCCGCCCCCCGGACCCGCTCTCCCCGGACCCGCCCCCTACGCCCCGTCGTTCACCACCATGCCCGGCATCAGCCCCGCCCGACCGCCTCGGCCAGCAGCCGCACCCCGCGCGTGATCTCCGACGGCGACTGGTGCGCGTACCCCATCACCAGCCGCACCCGGCCGTCGTCCGGCCGCGCCGTCCCGTGGTACGCCAGCGCCCGCAGCGCGACACCGGCAGCCGCCGCCCGCTCCAGGAACCGCGCCTCGGGGCCGTAACGCCCCGGCAGCAGCGCGATGACGTGCAGACCCGCCGCGATACCGCTGACCTCGGTGCCGGGGAAGTGCTCGTCCAGCGCCGCGATCAGCGTGTCCCGGCGCCGCTGGTACGCCAGCCGACAGCGGCGCAAGTGGCGGTCGTAACCGCCCTGTTCGACGAAGTCCGCGAGCAGCGCCTGCTCCAGTACGGGATTGCCGAGGTCCATCGTGCGCTTGCGCTCGACCAACTCCTCGGTCAGCTCCTCCGGCGCCAGCAGCCAGCCGATCCGCAGCCCCGGCGCCATCGACTTGCTGACCGAGCCCATGTACGCCACGCGCTCCGGGTCCAGGCCCTGCAACGCGCCGACCGGGGCCCGGTCGTAACGGAAGTCCCCGTCGTAGTCGTCCTCCAGGACGAAGCCGTCCACCGACCGTGCCCAGTCGAGGAGTTCGGTCCTGCGCGCCGCCGAGTAGGCGATACCGGACGGGTACTGGTGGGCCGGGGTCGTCAGCACCGCGCGTACACCCGCCCGCGCCGCCGCGCCCGGCACCAGACCCTCCGAGTCCACCGGCAGCGGCACCGAACGCAGCCCGGCCGAGCCGAGCACCGCGACGTTCTCCGGGCTGCCGGGGTCCTCGACACCCATGGTGCGGACCCCGCGCCGGTGCAGCGCGAACCCGAGCAGCGTCATCGCCTGCGCCACCCCCGAGCAGACCAGCAGCCGCTCCGGATCGGCCACCACCCCCCGCCGCCGGGTCAGCAGCGCCGCCAGCGCCGTACGCAGCTCCGGCAGGCCCCGCGGATCCGGATAGCCGAGCGCCCGGTGCGGCAGCCGCGCCAGTACGGCCCGGTGGGCGGCGCCCCACGCGGCGCGCGGGAACAGCGAGAGGTCGGGCGTACCGGGTACGAAGTCGGCCCGCGCGCCCGGCGGATGGGGCGCCCGGTCGCGCACGGCAGGGGCCGCCGCCCGCACGGCGTCGCCCACCCAGGTCCCCGAACCGTGCCCGCTGCGCAGATAGCCCTCGGCAGTGAGCTGTTCGTACGCGTCGGTGACCAGGCCGCGCGACACACCGAGATCGGCGGCGAGTTCACGGCTCGACGGCAGCCGGGTACCCGCCGCCAGCCGCCCCGACCGCACCGCCTCACGCAGGGCCGACTGGAGCACACGCCCACGGCGCCGGGCGGGCGCGGACGCGAGCAGCACGTCCCACGCGTCGGTCCACGCCGTACGCGACCCGGCGGCCGTCCCGTCCACGCGACCGGCCGCGCCGTCACCCGAAGTGCCCGAAGTGGTTCCCGATACCGTCATGGAAGTGGACCTTAAACCGGACCACCTTCCTCCGTAGCGTCGCCCTCATGACAGCCACACCCCGGGGCAACTCCCTGACCGGCATGCTTCTCGCCGCCTTCGCCTGCACGCTCGTCGGAGCCTCTTTCACCGCCAACAGCGTCCTCGGCGACTACCCGTACGCCGGCGGCCAGGCCCTGCGCTACGGCATCGCCTGTCTGCTGCTCCTCCCGCTCGTCGCCCGGGGCGCCGCAGCGCCCCTGCGCGCCCTCACCCGCCGGCAGTGGGGCCGGCTCGCCGCCGTCGCCGGGGTCGGCATGGTCGGCTTCAACCTCTCCGTCATCGCCGCCGAACGCACCGCCGAGCCCGCCGTCCCCGGTGTCTTCGTCGGCTGCGCGCCCGTCGTCGTCGCCGTCCTCTTTCCCCTCCTCGGCCGGCGCCGCCCCGCGCGCGCCGTCGTGTACGGCGCGCTGCTGGTCGCCGTCGGCGCGTTCACCGTCCAGGGCTGGGGGCGTACGGACGCCGCCGGCATCGGGTGGTCGGTCGCCGCGCTCGTCGGCGAGGTCGGCTTCGCCGTACTGGCCGTACCGGTGCTGCGTCCGCTCGGACCGAAGCTGCTCTCCGCGACGGTGGCCGGCGTCGCCGCGATCGAGTCCACGATCGCCGGACTCGTCCTGGACGGAACCGGGTTCGTGCGCGTCCCCACCGGCGAGGAGGCGGTCGCGCTCGGCTGGCAGGCGGCCGTGGTGACGGTGGTCGGATTCATCTGCTGGTACATGGGCATGCAGCGCATCGGCGCGGAGCGGGCCACGCTCTTTTCCGGCCTCATCCCGGTGGCGGCGGCCCTCACCGCACCCTTGGTGGGCACCGGGGCCTACGGGCCCGCGCAGGCCGCCGGGAGCCTGCTCGTGGGCATCGGTGTGGCGCTCGGCTCCGGGGCGTTCCGGGCGCGGGCCGCGGCCCGCCGGGTCGCGGAGAGGGAGCGCGTCCCCGCCCCCTGACATGCCTGTATGTGTCTGTCCCGACACGTCAGGTCCCCGCCTCCGGGTCTCCCACCTGCTGATGTTGTCGTTTCACGCCAAACCCGCGAACTCTGCGTGAACGGTCTGTGGCAGAGTGCGATTCCGTTCGGGAGTGCGCGCAGGATTGGTCTTGACCAACGCGATCGGCCGTCCTACTCTCGGAGAGTTAGTGCAGGAACCTTTAATAAACAAGTGCATGGAAAAGCCGCCGGGGACACGGCGATTGCGGAGGATCACGGTGGGGACCACGCAGCTCGAAACGGTGCCGGAGCCCAAGTACTGGCACCTCAAGACCGTGCTGGGCGAGGCGCTCGACTCCGACTTCGCGGTCGGTGAGGTGCTGCCCAACGAGCGTGACCTCGCCGCCCGCTTCGGCGTCGCGCGCGCGACGCTCCGTCAGGCGCTCGAACAGCTCGAACTCGAAGGCCGGTTGCAGCGCCGCCGCGGCGTGGGCACGACCGTCGCGCCGCCGCGGATGGGTGTCGACGTGTCGACCACCCAGCAGGAGTGGCCGGGCGCGGACCCGGACGCCTGGCAGCCCGTCGACTCGGTGACCGCCGCGCCGCCCGTCGCCGTGGCCAAGATGCTCGGCAGGGACGCGGCCGACGAGGTCCACACGGTCCGCAGGACCCGTGTGACACACGGCCAGACCGTGGCGGCCGAGTTGCTGTACGTCCCCTCGGAGTCGGTGCCCGAGCTGCCCGCCATAGACATCCCGTCCGGCCCCGCCCGCGCGCGCAGCGTGCTGCGTGAGCTCCAGCGGCTCGGCATGGAGGGCCAGGACCGCGCCGTGGAGCTGGGCTCGGCCCGCGTGGACGACGCCAAGGAGCTCGACCGGCTGCCCGGCGCGCCCGTGCTAGTCGTCACGACCCGCTACCTCGCCGGGGGCCGTACGGCGGCCGTCTCGGTGGCGACGTACCGGGCCGACACCTGCCGGCTCACCTTCGGGGACACGGGCGACGTAGAGATAAGCCACCACCCGGACGAGCGCAAAGCCTCCTGACGGCTGTTCTTCGTCCCACCGCGGGCCTGTCACCAGGCCCGCGACGCCTGAACGGGCACTGCCCCCGTAGCCCCCCCGAGGGGGCACGGGGGCCCTGCGTTCCCGGGAGTCGGCCAAGTACGGCCGGTCATCGACGACAACGCCGATCCGCCGATCCTCGAAGACCAGCCGGAGGCCCTAGCGGCGGGCCGTCACCGTCGCGTCGACCGCGAACAGTTGTTCCTCGACATGGTCCAGCGCCAGACGCAGCGCACCCGTGGCCACCGCCGCCTCGCCCAGCAGTGACAGCGTCACCCGGGGCGGGCGCAGACAGTAACGGGACAGTTCGTCGCGCAGCGGGTCGAGTACGCCGTCGAGACCGGCCGCCCAGCCGCCGATGACCACCAACTCGGGGTCGAGCGCCAGGACCAGGGCCGCCACGTCGTGGACCAGCCGCTGGATGAAGCGCTCCATCGCCTGCTTCGCCCCGACGTCACCCTGCTTCGCCAGCGCGAACACGCGGGCCACCGCCCGCTCGTCCAGCGGATGCAGCGGCTCGTCCGTCGTCGAGAGCAGCTTCTCCGGTGTCACCTCGCGGCCCAGCAGATGCAGCGCCCCGATCTCACCTGCCGCGCCGCCGAAACCACGGTGCAACCGGCCGCCGATCAGGGATCCCGCCCCCGGGCTCAGACCGGCCAGGACGAACACGATGTCGTCCGATTCGGTGGCCGCACCCTTCCAGTGCTCGGCCACGGCCGCCGCGTTGGCGTCGTTCTCCACCAGGACCGGGCAGCGGAACGAGCGGCGCAGCCGCTCGCCGAGCGCCAGGCCCGTCCACTCGGGCAGCGCCGTACCGAGCCGTACCGTCCCGTCGGCCTCCACGATGCCGGGGCTGCCGACACCGACCGCCCGCAGCGAACTGCGTGCCACCCCCGCGCGGCGCAGTACGTCGGAGACGACGACCCGCACCCGGTCCAGCCGCTCGTCCGCCGACGCCGTCTCCGTGGCATCGCGCGAACTGGCGCCGATGATCCGGCCGTCGAGACCCGACAGCAGCGCGGCGACCCGGTGCGGCCCGATCTCGATGCCCAGCAGATGCCCGGCCTCGGCCCGGAACCGGAACCTGCGCGCGGGACGGCCCTGTCTGCGGGCCTCGCCCTCGCCCGGCGCCGCCTCCATGACCAGACCGGTCTCCATCAGCCCCTCGACGACACCTTCGACCGTGGGCCGCGACAGACCGGTGATCCGGGTCAGATCGGTGAACGTGGGGCAGTCGGCGCCCCGCAGGGCGTGCAGCACCACCGCGGAGTTGATCCGCCGCAACAAGGAAGGGTCCCCGCCGGTCAGCCGCCCCACGGTATGTCCTCCAAGCTCGTGCGCGTGTCTGCCGGATGGTACTCGGTGGTCGCCGAGGCGGCTAACGGTCGACGACACGGAGACCTCGCGGTGCCGGAAAGCTCCCGATGACGGCCGGAAGCCACCGTTCACGGGGCACGTCTGACGGCATGCCAATTGTCAGTGCCGGGCGCTTTACTGGAGTCATGAGCACCGCACGGCACGTCGCCACCATCGATCTGCTGTGTGCCCGGTCCTTCCCCGCCGAGCGCGCCGCGTCCGAGGCGGGGACGAGCGGGCCGGGGTATCACCTGGCGGAGCTCGCGAGCGGCGACGGCTTCTGGGAGGACGACGGGACGCGCCGCGCCCAGGAGGCGGAGCAGTACGAGGCCGAATGCGCCGCCCTCGCGTCGGTGCTGGCCGCGCGGTGGGGGGAGCCGCAGCTCGTCAGCCTCTGGAGCACACGCGTGCGCGCCGGCGAGGGCGAGGAGATACCGGAGCCGTGGCGCGAACTGTCGGCCGGAGTGGGTTACGTACACCTGTGGCGCAGCGAAGGCCGCTGGGTCGCGGTCGGCGTGTCCCAACACGGCGAGGAACACCCGTTCCAACTCCTCGCGGCCGTCACGGAGACGGACCCGCCGTAGGCACAGGCCCTAAGCCTGCGTCCTGTCCGGCATTCCCGCCGCCACCCGCAGCCTGCCGAACTCCTCCGCCATCGTCTGCGCCGTCCAGTGCGCGTTCAGACCGCTCGGGTTGGGCAGTGCCCAGATGCGGGTCGTGCCTATCGTCCGCGTCTGCGGTCCGATCGCCGCCGCCCGGTCGCCGAACGCCGTGCGGTACGCGGTGATGCCGACGACCGCCAGCCAGCGCGGCCGCAGCCGCTCCACCTTCGCCACCAGGCGCCGGCCGCCCTCCCGGTACTCCTCGTCGCTCAGTTCGTCGGCCCGCGCCGTCGCCCGTGCCACGACGTTGGTGATGCCGAGGCCGTAGGTGAGCAACTCGTCCTGCTCGGACGGCGCGAGCTGCCGCGGGGTGAAGCCCGAGAGCCGCAGCACCGGCCAGAAGCGGTTCCCCGGCCGGGCGAAGTGGTGGCCCGTCGCCGCCGACATCAGACCGGGGTTGATCCCGCAGAAGAGCACACCCAGATCCGCCGCGACCACGTCGGGGATGACACGGTCGCGGGCGGCGGCCAGCTCCTCGGGCTTCACTTCCCCGGCTTCAGAGGATCGACCCGGGCGTGTATCCGGCGGCCACGGGGTGCCGCTTCACGATCTCCTCGATCCGGGCGAGCACGGCGGCCACCTGGTCGCCGGCCGCGCCGGTGAACGACAGCTTGTCGGCCATCAGCCCGTCCAACCGCGCCCGGTCCAGCGGCATCCGCTCGTCGGCCGCGAGCTTGTCCAGCAGCTCGTTGCGCTCCGCGCCGCGCTCGCGCATGGCGAGCGCCGACGCGACCGCGTGCTCCTTGATGACCTCGTGCGCGGCCTCCCGGCCGACCCCCGCGCGTACGGCGGCCATCAGCACCTTCGTCGTCGCCAGGAACGGCAGATAGCGGTCCAGCTCGCGGGCCACGACCGCCGGGAACGCGCCGAACTCGTCGAGGACCGTCAGGAACGTCTCCAGCAGCCCGTCGAAGGCGAAGAACGCGTCCGGCAGCGCCACCCGGCGGACGACGGAGCACGACACGTCGCCCTCGTTCCACTGGTCACCGGCCAGCTCGCCCGTCATCGACGCGTAGCCGCGCAGGATCACCATCAGCCCGTTGACGCGCTCGCAGGAGCGGGTGTTCATCTTGTGCGGCATCGCCGACGAACCGACCTGGCCCGGCTTGAAGCCCTCGGTCACCAGCTCGTGCCCGGCCATCAGCCGGATCGTCTTCGCCACGGAGGAGGGACCGGCGGCGAGCTGCACCAGCGCGGTCACCACGTCGTAGTCCAGCGAACGCGGATACACCTGGCCGACCGAGGTGAAGGCGTGGCCGAAGCCCAGATGCCCCGCGATCCGGGACTCCAGGTCGGCGAGCTTCGCCGCGTCACCGCCGAGCAGGTCGAGCATGTCCTGCGCCGTGCCGACCGGACCCTTGATCCCGCGCAGCGGGTAGCGGGCGAGCAGGTCCTCAAGCCGGCCGTAGGCGACCAGCAGCTCGTCGGCGGCCGTCGCGAAGCGCTTGCCGAGGGTGGTCGCCTGCGCGGCGACATTGTGCGAGCGGCCGGCCATGACCAGCTCCGCGTACTCCCCGGAGAGCCTCCCCAGGCGCGCGAGCACCGCCACCGTACGGTCGCGCATCAGCTCCAGCGAGAGCCGGACCTGCAACTGCTCTACGTTCTCCGTCAGATCCCGCGACGTCATGCCCTTGTGGACCTGCTCATGACCGGCGAGCGCGTTGAACTCCTCGATCCGCGCCTTCACGTCGTGGCGGGTGACCTTCTCGCGCTCGGCGATCGACGCCAGATCGACCTGGTCGAGCACCCGCTCGTAGTCGGCGAGGGCGGACTCGGGCACCTCGATGCCGAGATCCCGCTGGGCCCGCAGCACGGCGAGCCACAGCTGCCGCTCCAGCCTCACCTTCTGCTCGGGGGACCAGAGCACGGCCAGCTCCGCCGAGGCGTAGCGGCCGGCGAGGACGTTGGGGATACGGGGCTTCACAGACGCAGCAGTCACGTAGCCGGATTCTACGTGGCCGTTCCCGCTGGTCCGAGCCGCGCCCTTGTCCGTAGGGGATCCGTACGGGAAGAGGCAGGATCCGAAAGGCAGGCCCTACGCCTGCTCGTGCCGCACGCCCGCGTCACCGGGCAGCGGCTCGTACGGCAGCAGCTCCGGCCGCTTCGGCGCCCTGCCGTCCCCCGACGACCGGCCCGTCAGCCGACGGCCGATCCACGGCCCCAGATGCTGCCGCGCGAACCTGGCGTCCCCGGTGCGCCGCATCAGCCAGCCCGTGGGCAGCGCGGGCGCCAGCTCCGCGCGCCAGTCGTCCGCCGGCTCCATGCCCAGCGCCTGCCACACGGCCTCGGCGACCCTGCGGTGGCCGTCGGCGGTCAGATGCAGCCGGTCCACGTCCCACATGCGCTGCTCGCCGAGCACCCGCGACCCGTACAGATCGACCACCACCGCGTCGTGCCGCGCGGCCAGCTCGTCGATGAAGGTGAAGAGGTTCTCCCAGCGCGACTTGAAACGTTCCGTCACCGGACCCCGGCGGACGGGGCTGTGCATCAGCACCAGCCGTCCGCAGTTCGGTGCCAGCCGCTCGACCGACTCCTCCAGCTTCCCGAGGACCAGACCCGGGTCGTACTTGGGCCGCAGTGTGTCGTTCAGCCCGCCGACCAGAGTCACCACGTCCGCGCGCATCGCGGCGGCGGCGTCCACCTGCTCGTCGAGGATCTGGCCGATGAGCTTGCCGCGTACGGCGAGATTCGCGTAGCGGAAACCGGGCGTACGGGCGGCGAGACGGGCCGCGAGCAGATCCGCCCAGCCCCGGTACGACCCGTCCGGCTGGAGGTCCGACATGCCCTCGGTGAACGAGTCCCCGAGGGTGACCAGGCTGGTGTACGTGGCGTTCTTCTCCATGGCCGAGCGATCGTATCGCGCGCCCCGGGCCCTCCCGGACGGGGCCTCAGGTCCCCTGCGAATGCCTCCCGACCAGCTCACGCAGCACGTCCTCCATGGTCACCAGACCTTCCAGCTTGCCGTCCTCGTCCAGCACGGCGGCCAGGTGCGTACGGCTGCGGCGCATCGCCGTCAGCACGTCGTCGAGCGGGGTGTCGGCCCGCACCTGGGCGATCGCCCGCATCCCGGAGACCGGCAACGGCTCGTCGCGCGGCATCGCGTCCAGGGCGTCCTTCACATGGAGGTAGCCGAGGATCCGCCGGGACTCGTCCACGACCGGGAAACGGGAGAATCCGGAGTCGGCCGCCAGCGCCTCCAGGTCGACGGGGGTGATCCCCACCCGTGCCGTCACGACCTGGTCCAGCGGCATGACCACGTCCCGTACGGGCCTGCGTCCCAGCTCCAGCGCGTCGTGCAGCCGTTCGGCGGCGCGGTCGTCCAGGAGCCCGGCGTCACCGGCGTCGGTGACCATCCGGGACAGTTCGGCGTCGGAGAACGTCGCCGACACCTCGTCCTTGGTCTCCACGCGCAGCAGCTTCAGCAGCACATTGGCGAACGCGTTGACCGTGAAGATCACCGGACGCAGCGCACGGGCCAGCCCCACCAGCGCCGGGCCGAGGAGCAGCGCCGTGCGCACCGGCTCCGCGAGCGCGATGTTCTTGGGCACCATCTCGCCGAGCAGCATGTGCAGATAGGTCGCCAGGGCGAGCGCGATGACGAACGAGATCGGGTGCACCACCCCGTGCGGCACACCCACCGCGTCGAAGACGGGCTCCAGCAGATGAGCGATGGCCGGCTCGGCGACGATGCCGAGCACCAGCGTGCACAGCGTGATGCCGAGCTGGGCGGCGGCGAGCATCGCCGAGACGTGCCGCAGGCCCCACAGGACGCTGCGCGCACGCCGGTCGCCCTCCTCGGCGGCGGGCTCGATCTGGCTGCGGCGCACCGAGATCAGGGCGAACTCCGCGCCGACGAAGAAGGCGTTCACGACCAGGGTCAGCAGTCCGACGAGCAGCTGGATCACGGTCATCGTCCGGCCCCCCTGCCGTGGTCGTCGCCGTCTTCGTCCTCGGCGGGCGCCGGCAGGGGCGCGTGCAGCAGTACGCGGGCGGCGCGGCGCCCGGAGGCGTCGACCACGTCGACGCGCCAGCCGCCCAGCTCCACGCGGTCGCCCTCGACGGGGATCCGCCCGAGTTCGGTGGCGACGAGACCGGCCAGCGTCTCGTACGGCCCTTCGGGCACTCGCATCCCGATGTTCCACAGCTGGTCGAAGCGCGCGGCGCCGTCGGCCGACCACAGGTCGCGGCCGTCGGCGTCCTCGCCGGCGCGGGCCAGGTCGGACGTCTCGTGCGGGTCGTGCTCGTCACGTACCTCGCCGACGACCTCCTCGACGATGTCCTCCAGCGTCACGACACCCGCCGTCCCGCCGTACTCGTCGATCACGACCGCCATGGTGCGGTTGCCGGAGAGCCGGTCCAGCAGCCGGTCCACGGTCAGCGACTCCGGTACGAGCAGGGGGTCACGCATCAGCTCGGACACCGTCGTACGGGCGCGCCGCCCGTCGGGGACCGCCAGCACGTCCTTGATGTGGGCGACGCCCACGACGGTGTCGAGACTGTCGTGGTAGACGGGGAAGCGGGAGAGCCCGGTGGCGCGGGTGGCGTTGGCGACGTCCTCGGCGGTGGCCTGTACGTCGAGTGCGGTGACCTGTACGCGCGGCGTCATCACGTTCTCCGCGGTCAGCTCCGCGAGATTGAGGGTGCGTACGAACAGTTCGGCGGTGTCCGCCTCCAGCGCGCCCTCCTTGGCGGAGTGCCGGGCGAGCGCGACCAGCTCCTGCGGACTGCGGGCCGAGGCCAGCTCCTCGGCGGGCTCCAGGCCCAGCCGCCGCACCAGACGGTTCGCCGTGTTGTTGAGATGGCTGATGAACGGCCGGAAGGCACCGGTGAACACCCGCTGCGGCGTGGCGACGACCTTGGCGACCGCCAGCGGCGTGGAGATGGCCCAGTTCTTGGGGACCAGCTCGCCGACCACCATCAGCACGACGGTCGACAGGGCCGTACCGATGACCAGCGCCAGCGACGACGCCACGGACGGCGAGAAGCCGACCGCCTCGACGGGGCCACGGATCAGCTTCGCCACCGAGGGCTCGGCGAGCATACCGACGACCAGATTGGTCACCGTGATGCCCAACTGGGCCCCGGAGAGCTGGAAGGTGAGGCTGCGTACGGCCTTCATGGCGCTCGCCGCGCCACGCTCGCCGTTTTCGACCGCCCGTTCGAGGTCGCTGCGTTCCACCGTCGTCAGGGAGAACTCGGCGGCGACGAAGGCTCCACAGGCCAGCGCGAGCAGCACGGCCACCAGGAGCAGGAGCACTTCGGTCATCGGTTCACCTCCGTCCCATGATCGGTCAGGGGCCGGCGGGCGGCGCGATATCCGCCGCTGTCGGTGAAGACGCCTGTGTCATGTCCTGAGCGAACGGCCCAGCATAGTGCCGTGATCGGGAGCGGCGACGGCCACCGGCCTACTCCTTGTGCCCCGTCGTGGCGACCGTGACGCCGAGGCCGATCATCGCGAATCCGCCGGCCCCGCCGACCATGGCGAGCCGCCTCGGCGAGCGGGCGAACCAGCCCCGCGCCGTGGCCGCGGCCAGCCCCCACACGCTGTCGCACACCACCGCGATGACGTTGAAGACCAGTCCGAGCAGCAGCATCTGGAGCGTGACGTGTCCCTGGCCGGGGTCGACGAACTGGGGAAGCACGGCGGCGAAGAAGACGATGTTCTTGGGGTTGGCCACACCGACGGCGAACCCTTCCCAGAAGGTGCGCAGATCGCTCCGCGCGGGAGCGTCCCCACCGAACGACGCGTGCAGCGAACCACGCCGGCGTATCGCCTTGATCCCCAGGTAAATCAGGTACGCGGCGCCCACCAGCTTCAGCGCCGTGAACGCGACGACGGAACGTTCGACGACGGCCCCGACCCCGAACGCCACGCCCACGACGAGCACATAGGCCCCCAGTGCGTTCCCCGCCACCGTGGTCAGCGCGGCGCGGCGCCCCTGCGCGAGGGCCCGCCCCACCACGAAGAGCACGCTGGGGCCGGGAATGACGATCAGCAGGAACGACATGGCCGCGAAGGCGAGGAGACGGTCGGGGGTCGGCATGGCGCGGATCGTAGGTGTGCCGTCCCGCCCCCTGCCACCGGTTTTCCGGCCACCGCCCTCGGCCCCCGGGCCGGTCAGTCGGCGAGTGGCTTCACCCAGCGCCGCCACTGCTGCTGGGGGCCGTACCCGGACGCCTCCCACGCCCGGTGCGCGAGCGTGTTGCGGTCGAGCACCATAGCGTCGGCCCGCCGTCCCCCCAGCCGGACGAAGCGCTCCTCGGCGGCCGTGAGCAGGGCCGCCCCGATGCCCCGGCGCCGCCGGTCCGGATGGACGGCGAGCCGGTAGAGGTGGCAGCGCCACCCGTCGAAGCCGGCGATCACGGTGCCGACGAGCTCCCCGGCCCGCTCGGCGACGATCAGCGCATCCGGATCGCGGGTGACCAGCCGTTCGACGCCCTCGCGGTCGTCGCTGATGCTGGTGCCCTCGGCCGCCATCTTCCAGAAGGCCAGTACGTCGTCGAGATCGGCCCGCGTCGCGGGCCGGATCCGGAGCTCGCCGTCCGTGCCCGGCCCGTTCGTCATCGCTACGTCCATGGACCGATCCCAGCACCGGGCCGCCCGCGCCGTCGAACGGATTCCGCGATGTGGTCGGCCCCCGGTCCAGGACGCCGACGGCGCACTTGCCGACGCTAGCGTCCGCGCGCTAGCTTGGTCGGGTGGCGAAGACTCAGTTGAACGTACGCGTGGACGAGACCACCGCGGAGGCCGCCCGGCGGCAGGCGGGTCGGCGCGGGATGAGTGTGAACCGCTACATCGAGGAACTCGTGAAGCAGGACGCGGGTGAAATCGGGAAGACCTTCGTCGAGTCCGCCGCCGATTTCATGAAGCAGTACGAGTCCGTGTTCGCGGAGGAGTTCGACACGGACACCGCCCCCACGGGCCGGGGCAAGGACCGCGGCACACGGCGGGGCGCGGGGCACGAGGGCGCACGCTGAGGCCGGATCCCGGTCCGGCAGGATTCGCGGCCGATGACCGGGACACCTGAACCACCCGACTGCGTCGTGTGCGGCGGGACCGTCGCCCCCGACGGCCACTGCTGGGACTGCGGCGAGCCACAGCCCGCCTACCGCTCGCACATCGAGACCACGCTCGCCACCGTCGCCGCCGGCGTCAGTGACCGCGGCAAGCGGCGCGGCGTCAACGCGGACGCCATGGCGCTGACCGCGACCGGCGCCTGGACGATCGGCGTCGTGTGCGACGGAGTGTCGATGTCGCCCCGCGCGGAGCGTGCCGCGCGTGTCGCGGCCGACGTCGGCGCGGACCGTCTGCGGGCGGGACTGCGGGAGGGAACGCTGCCGGAGACCGTCCTCGTGGACGCCGCCGCCCGCGCGGGCCGCGCCGTCAGCGCCTTGGCCGCCTCCTTGGACGAGGCCCCGGCCTGTACGTACGTCGCGGGCATCGCAGGCCCCGAGGGCATCTGGTGCGCCTGGATCGGTGACAGCCGCGCGTACTGGCTGCCCGACGACGGGACGTGCATGGCGCTGACCGAGGACGACTCGGGCCGGCACGACGCCCTGACCGCCTGGTTGGGCGCCGACGCCGGCGAACCCCTCGCGCGCGTCCGGAGCTACCGCCCACCGGGACCGGGCCGACTGCTGCTGTGCACGGACGGGTTGACGCGCCATCTGCCGGAGGCCGAAGGACTGCGCGCCGTCCTCGCCCGACGCAGGCACTCAACACCGGTTGGCCACAGCCTTCTTGAGGACGCGCGAGTGCTGATCGGGTACGCCATGGACGCGGGCGGGCAGGACAACATCACCGCACTGCTCATCCACGTCGGGGATACTGATCATCGCGAACTCCCCGCCTCCGCCCCCTAGTGAGACAGCTGCCCCCATGGAAAACGCCGATTCTTCTGACTCACCGTCACATGCCAACCTCACGTTACGGATCGATCTGTCCTGGCTCCTCATGGTCGCCGAGCACAAGATGCCCGGTGATCCCCAAGTCACCGACTGGGGCGCGCTCGTGGGCGCCGTCAGCCGGCACGAGGCCGAGATATTCGGCACCCCCGTCTACAGCGACCCCCACAGCCGCGCGGCGGCCCTGTTGCAGAGCCTCCTGCACGTGCCCGCGCTGGAGCGGTCCAACGCCATGTACGCCTCGGCCGTCGCGTACGGCTATCTCGTCGCGAGCGGCCTGAAGGTCGTCACCTCGCCCGAGCAGGTCAGGGACCTGGCCAAGCTGGTCAAGGACGGCAGGGCAGACGTACGCGTCATCGCCGAGGAGTTGCGCGGCTGGAGCCTGTGAGCCCTGTCGTCGCCGGGCCACGCCTTGTCAGACCAGATCCGCCCGCGGTCGGTACGCCACGCCGAGCACGCACGGCGAGGTCGGTGTCCGCGGGCCGGGATCCGGTACCCGCAGTGAGCGGTGCGTGCCGGACTCGAAGCCCGCGTCGTGGATCGCGGCGAGTGGGTCCCGTGCCGGATGGCAGCCGCCGAAGAGCGTCGGCCACACCGTGCGCTGGAGCGCCTTCTGCACCGTCGCCATGCCACGCTCCCGGGCCAGCCCGTGTTCGAAGAAACGCAGCTCACCGCCGGGACGCAGGACCCGGCGGACCTCGGCGAGCGCCCGTGGCACGTCCCGTACGGTGCACAGCACCAGGGAGGCGACGGCCGCGTCGAAACCCTCGTCCTCGACGGGCAGCGCCTCCGCCGTGCCGGGCCGCACGTCCACCGAGACCTCGGCCCGCATCGCCGCCCTCACCGCCAGTTGCCGCAGGCCGCGCTCCGGCTCGATCGCCACGACCTCGGAGACGGCGGCCGGGTAGTGCGCGAAGTTCAGCCCGTTGCCCGCGCCGATCTCGACGACCCGCCCCGACAGACCGGCCAGCAGCTCCGCGCGGAGGGCCGCGATACCGCCCTTCGTGTCGGCGGCGACACTCATCCGCGCGTAGAAGCGCGCGAAGATCGGGTGGTGCACGGAGTCCTTGGGGGGCATGCGGTTGCGTAGATGCATGTGGCGGGTCTCCTCCGGCGTACGGGCGACACCGCGATTGTTCCCCGTACGGCTCCGCTCAGCAGCTCATGGGCCGGAACTCGTTACCGTTCCGCCGACGCGGTGTGTGACCCGGCATCCGACGCGGCACCCGAAGCAGTACCGGACCGGGCACCCGACAGCGCGTCCGCCGTGAACCGCGACGCGTCCCAGCCCCCGCCGAGCGCCGGAGCCAGCCAGTGCGCCGCGCTCGCACGGAACCGGGCCGGGGCGAGCGCGCCCGCGCCGTGCGGTACGGCCCCGAGCAGCGGGGCACCCGCCACGTCCGGCAGATCGGCCAGATTGCAGCGCGCCGCCAGATCCGGCACGGCCGGCCAGCTCCCGATCACCACACCGAGCGCCGCCAGCCCGCGCACCCTCAGTGCCTCGGCCGTCAGCGCGGTCACGTTGAGCGTGCCGAGCCCGGCGGGCGCCACCACCAGCACGGGCGCGGCGAGCAGCCGGGCGGCGTCCGCGAGTGTGCCGCCCTCCTCGTCGAACCGTACGAGCAGCCCGCCCGCGCCCTCGACCAGCACCAGATCGTGTTCGGTGGCCAGTTTCCCGGCCGTCTCGGCGATGTCTTCGGCCCGCACCGGCGGCGCACCCGCCCGCCGGGCCGCCGTGGCGGGCGCCAACGGCTCGGGGAACCGCGCCAGTTCGACCGTCGTGACACCGCCCGCCAGACGTATGACCTCGTCGACGTCCCCCGGCTCACCGGCGCCGACACCGGTCTGCGCGGGCTTCAGCACCGCGACGTCGAGGCCCCGGGCCAGCGCGGTCGCGGCCACGGCAGCCGTGACGACGGTCTTGCCGATCTCCGTCCCGGTCCCGGAGACGATCAGTACCGGCATCTCAGGCCTCCCGCGCCGCGGCCGCCACCGCGCGGCAGATCCGGGCGATGTCGTCGTCGTCCGTGACGTACGGCGGCATCGTGTAGACGAGATCGCGGAACGGCCGCAGCCACACGCCCTCGCGTACCGCCGCGCGTGTCGCCGACGCCATGTCCACCTCGCGGTCCAGTTGCACGACGCCGATCGCGCCGAGCACGCGCACGTCCTTCACGCCGGGCAGGGACGCCGTCTCGGCGAGGCCGTCACGCAGCCCCGCCTCGATCCGCTTGACCTCGCCCTGCCAGTCCTGGCCGAGCAGCAGGTCGATCGAGGCGCACGCCACGGCAGCCGCCAGCGGGTTGCCCATGAAGGTGGGTCCGTGGGCGAGGACGGGCACCTCGCCGCGCGAGATGCCCTCGGCCACCGCCGAGGTGCACAACGTCGCGGCCATCGTGAGATAACCGCCGGTCAGGGCCTTGCCCACACACATCACATCGGGGGAGACGCCCGCGTGCTCCGCGGCGAACAACGCGCCCGTGCGGCCGAAGCCCGTCGCGATCTCGTCGAGGACGAGCAGTACGCCGTACTCGTCGCAGACCTCGCGCAGCACCCGCACGTAGTCGGGGGAGTGGAAGCGCATACCGCCCGCGCCCTGCACCACCGGCTCCACGATCACGGCGGCCAGTTCGTCCGCGTGGCGGGCGACGAGGGCGCGCAGGTGGTCCGCGTAACCCTCGTCGTACGGCTCGAAGTCGGCCGGCGGCGCGTCGGCGAAGATCTGGCGCGGCAGCACCCCCGACCAGAGCCCGTGCATACCGCCGTCGGGGTCGCACACCGACATCGGCTGCCAGGTGTCCCCGTGGTAGCCGCCGCGCCATGTCAGCAGACGCGACTTGGCCGGGCGGCCCAGCGAACGCCAGTACTGGAGGCACATCTTGACGGCGACCTCCACCGACACCGAACCCGAGTCGGCGAGGAAGACATGCCGCAGCGGTTCGGGGGTGATCTCCACCAGCCGGGCCGCCAGCCGGACGGCCGGCTCATGGGTGAGCCCGCCGAACATCACATGGCTCATCCGCGCGAGCTGGCCGTGCGCCGCCTCGTTGAGGACCGGGTGGTTGTAGCCGTGGATCGCCGACCACCAGGACGACATGCCGTCGACCAGCTCGTCCCGCCCCTCGGCGGGCCGGGCGAGCCGGAGCCGTACACCCGAGGCGGACTCCACCACCAGCGGGTCGGTGCGGCCGGGCATCGGGCCGTAGGGATGCCAGACATGGGCCCGGTCCAGCGCCAGCAGCGCGTCCGGATCCAGAGCGCCCCCGCCCGATGTGTCAGGCATTGGGCGCCAGGTCCGTACCCGCACCGCGCCGCCGTACGGTCACCAGGTCCGTACGGGCGGACGCGGTGTCCGCCCCGGCCGGTTCGGCACCGTCCACCGGCGTACCCGCGCACGGGCTGTCGCAGCCACCACCGCGGTGTCCGGGCAGCGTCGTCGTGTCCGTGCCCTCCACCTCGAACCCGGCGTCCGCGATCATGTCCAGGTCCGCCTTGCCCTCCTGGCCCTCGCTGGTGAGGTAGTCACCGAGGAAGATCGAGTTGACCAGGTGCAGCGCGAGCGGCTGCATCGTCCGCAGATGCACCTCACGCCCGCCGGCGAGCCTGACCTCCACGTCGGGGCAGACGAACCGCACCATCGCCAGAATGCGCAGCGCCCGCTGCGGAGTCAGATTCCACTCGTCGGCCAGCGGAGTGCCCTCGAAGGGGATGAGGAAGTTGACCGGTACCGAGTCCGGGTCCAGCTCGCGCAGTCCGAAGACCACGTCCACCAGGTCGGCGTCGCTCTCGCCCATGCCCGCGATCAGCCCGGAACAGGCCGACAGACCCGCGCCCTGCGCGTGCCGCACCGTCTCCACCCGGTCCGCGTAGGTGTGGGTGGTGGTGATGTCGCCGTACGTCGCCTCGGACGTGTTCAGGTTGTGGTTGTACGCGTCGGCGCCCGCCGCCTTCAGCCGCTCCGCCTGACCCTCCGAGAGCAGCCCGAGACAGGCGCAGACCTCGACGTCGGCATTCTGTTCCTTGATCGCGCCGATGGTCTGCGAGACGCGGTCGACGTCCCGGTCCGTCGGGCCCCGGCCGCTCGCGACCAGACAGACCCGCTTCGCGCCGCCGGCCACTCCGGCCGCCGCCGCCTTGGACGCCTCGTCGGGCTTGAGCCAGGTGTACTTGAGGATCTCGGCCTTGGATCCGAGGCGTTGCGAGCAGTACGAGCAGTCCTCGGGACAGAGCCCGGACTTGAGGTTGACCAGGTAATTGAGTTTGACCCGCCGCCCGAACCACTGGCGGCGCACCTTCCCGGCCGCGGCCACCACATCGAGCAGATCGTCGTCGGAGGTCGCCAGCACGGCGAGCGCTTCTTCGCGCGACGGCAGCTCGCGCCGAAGGCCCTTCTCCACCAGTGTGTTCAGCAGGTCCATGGCGCCGATCCTGGCCTACGGCGGGCCTCCGGGCCAAGGATGAATCCTACAAGACAGGTGCATTCAGGTGTGTGTATGACCACACTCGAGCCGGGTTCGACCACGGTTAGGGTCTGTGGGCTGCCTACAAAAGGACCTGAGCCGTGCCAACCGAGCCGCCGCCCGTGCCGAGCACGCCCGCCCCGTCGGCTCCGCCGGATCCGTTCGGCTGGATCGACGACGAGGCCCGCCGGCGCGAGCGTTCCGGTCTCGTCCGTACGCTGCGGCCCCGCGACGCCGGCTCGGCGCTGCTGGATCTGGCGAGCAACGACTACCTGGGGCTCACGCACCACCCCGTGACGACGGGCGCGGCGGCCGACGCGGCGCGCCGCTGGGGCGCGGGCGCCACCGGCTCCCGGCTGGTCACCGGAAGCACCGCCCTGCACGCCGAACTGGAGCGCGAGCTGGCCGCGTTCTGCGGTTTCGAGGCCGCGCTCGTCCTGTCGTCCGGATACGCCGCGAACCTCGCCGCCCTCACCGCGCTGACCGCGCGCGGCTCGCTCGTCGTGTCGGACGCCGCCAACCACGCCTCCATCGTGGACGGTTGCCGTCTCTCGCGCGCCGAGACCGTCGTCGTACCGCACGCGGACCCGGAGGCCGTGGACAAGACGCTCGAAGCGCGCGAGGGTTCGCGGGCCCTGGTCGTCAGCGACTCGGTGTTCTCGGTGGACGGCGACGCGGCGCCGCTCGCGCGGTTGGCCGAGGTGTGCCGTACGCGGGGCGCGGCGCTGCTCGTGGACGACGCCCACGGTCTCGGTGTGCTGGGCGACGGCGGCCGTGGCGCCGTCCACGCGGCGGGTCTGGCGGGCGACCCGGGGACCGTCGCCACCGTCACGCTCTCCAAGTCGCTGGGCAGCCAGGGCGGCGCGGTCCTGGGGCCGGCCCGGGTCATCGACCAACTCGTCAACACCGCGCGGTCGTTCATCTTCGACACCGGACTGGCGCCGGCCGCCGTGGGCGCCGCGCTCGCGAGCCTGCGGCTGCTGCGCGAGGACCCGTCGCTGGCGGTCCGGGCGCGGGCGGTGGCGCACGCGCTGCACCAGGGGCTGACCGGGGCGGGGCTGACCGCCGTACGCCCGGACGCGGCCGTCGTCTCCGTCCGGGCGCCCTCCCCGGACGCGGCCGTGCGCTGGGCCGCCGACTGCCGGGCCGCGGGGCTGGTGGTGGGCTGCTTCCGGCCGCCGTCGGTGCCGGACGGGATCTCCCGGATCAGGCTCACGGCCCGTGCGGATCTGACGGACCGGCAGGTCGCCGCGGCGCTCGCGACGATCGTCGCGACCGCGCCCGCCGGTGCCGTGGGGCGGGCCGTCTGACGCACGCGTAGGTGCCCGCCCACGGGTGTCCCACCTCGGTCGCCGGGGCCGGAAACTTGAGCCCGCTCAAATACGTTTGCGCGTAGCAGGGTTCACCGCTTAGAGCGACAACCGGGGCCGTATCCCGGCGGATCGCCCGTGCGCCGGGTGCCGTTGATGGCAGTGTGTCGCGAAGCGCAATCCGGGGACGTACTCGCGGGCATCTGCCGTAGGTCGGTCTGCGTCCCGGTGGGAAAGGGACAGCGTCGCCATGGCAGACCATCAGGAAGCATCCGTCACCCTGCCGAGCGATCCCGCCTCGGTACCGGAGGCACGCAGATATGTCGCGCGCGTCCTCTCGGAGTGGGGCCTGCCCGACGACGCCGAGACCGCCGAAACGGTTCGCCTGATCATCTCGGAGCTGGCGACCAACGCCGTGCAGCACACCTTCGGGACGTCACCGACCTTCACGGTCGACGTCACGCTGGAGCGCGACGAACGGCTGCGCGTCGGAGTCACCGACAGCCATCCGCGGTGGCCGCGGCGGCTCCCGGCCGCGGTCCAGCAGGACAACGGCCGTGGCATGGTCATCATCCGGGCGCTGACCGCCGAGTACGGCGGCGGACTGTCCGTCACTCCCACGGCGGACGGCGGCAAGACGGTCTGGATCACCCTGCCCTGGACGGTCCCCGCCCCGGGCTGACCCGCCGCACCCGCGCACCGGAACAGCGCACCGGCTACCGCGCACGGCCCGCCACCCGCCGGGCGTCAGCGGACGCGGCCGTACCAGACGCTCTTCGACCAGATGCGCTCCAGCCGCACCACCTGGCCCGACTTCGGCGAATGCCAGATCTTGCCGGCTCCGGCGTAGATCCCGACGTGGTAGACGCTGTTTCCGTAGTGGAAGAAGACCAGGTCGCCCCGTTTGCGGCTGGAGGCCGGGATGTGGCGCGACTTGTTGTACTGCTGCTGCGCCGTGCGCGGCAGCGACTTGCCCGCCTTCTTGTACGAGAACACCGTCAGGCCCGAGCAGTCGAACCGGTGCGGACCAGCCGCCCCGTGCTTGTACGGCGCGCCCTTCTTGGAAGCGGCCACATGGAGAGCCTTGGCGGCGGCGGCGTGCTGGGCGTGCGCCTCGGACACGGCGCCGGGCGCCAGCATCGTGCCGCCGACGGCGGCGAGGAGGACCGATGCGGTACCGGCCCGGGAGAGCAGCGACGGGACATGCGTCTGCGCGGACATGCGCAACCCTTCGTCAGCCGCCTGTGAAGGATGACCTGTCGGGTTCGGACAGGCGAAGATGTCCGGCCGCTCGCGCGGCTTCACCCCGAGGAGCGGTCCATGGTCGGAACGCCCCGAACTGCTCGGGTCCTCCACTCCTGCCGATCCACTCGTGTCGACCAGTCATCCGGAGCGGCGGCAGGACTCGGCGTCCACCCGGACCGCCCCGCCGAGGTGGCGGGGGCTTGTCGTCCAACGGATCTTGACGCGGCATCAGCGAAATTCCGAGCCGCAACGACTGGATGTGACCCTCGTCACTTTTGGGCTATTTGGGCCCCTGTGGGCGATTCGGTGAACGGCTGATATGACCACTCACGCGCTGTACCTGCGACGCAGCGGTGTGTTACGGCCGGACGGCCGATCACCCGTCGCAACTCGCCGTCCCGATCTCGGCGGGCGCGTCGATACGCCGAACGAGCGGGCAATTCCCGTACGGACGCGTCCATACGGGGCGGTCGGCCGCCGGTTCGTGTCGTGTCGCGGGTCCGTGGGGCCGGGCCCGTATCAAGTCGCAGGGCCGGGCGGCATGGTGACACGCCCGGCCCTGCGCTCCCCGTCGAGCACCCGCAGGGCGCGGTCCAGGGTCGGCGTGTGCAACTCCCTCTCGCCTCTGGCGTGCATCAGCGTCAGCGCGTCGCGCAGTTCGGCGGCCCTGGCCACCAGGGCCTGTGCGGCGCGCAGCGCGCCGTACGTGTCGTCGCCCCGCGACGGATTGATCCGGCCCACCAGGTCGACGACCTGGAGATAACTGTCGACGAAGTCGCCCTCGGCGCGGGTCAGCGCGGGCAGCGGCGGCAGTTCCGGCAGCATCGGGCGCTCACCGGGGGGAGTTGAGGCCGAGGGACGCCCTGCGGTCCTGTGCGACATGGTCCACCAGGCCGTACTCCAGGGCGCCCGGCGCGTCGAAGATCGTGTCCCGGTCGATGTCGTTGTCGATCCGCTCGGCGCTCCGGCCGGTGTGCCGCACCAGCATGTGCGCCATCAGGGCCCGCAGTCGCAGCAACTCCTCGGCGTGGATGGCGAGATCGGACGGCTGGCCGCGTACGGGCTCCTCGATCCCCGGCTGCTGGAGTACGACACGCGCGCCGGGCAGTGCCATCCGCTTGCCGGGCGCCCCGGCGGCCAGCAGGACGGCGGCGGTCGACACCGCCTGGCCGAGACAGGTGGTCGCCACGTCGCAGCCGACGACCTGCATCGTGTCGTACACGGCGGACATGGCGCTGAGGGAGCCGCCGGGGGAGTTGATGTAGAGGGCGATGTCCTGGTCGGGCGCCGAGTATTCGAGCTGGAGCAGCTGGGCGATCACGTCGTTCGCCGAGGTGTCGTCAAGGGCGGTGCCGAGGAAGATGATCCGGCCTTCGAAGAGCTTGGAGTACGGGTCGAGCGACCGCGTGCCGGTGGAGGTCCGCTCGGTGAACTCGGGCAGGACGTAACGGGCGGAAGGACGGTTCATGGTGTGCCTCTCCTCGCGTGCCGGACGCGGCTCTCGTCCGTCTGTAAAAAATGTACAGGACGTACAGGTCGTAAGATGGCGAGCATGGCTTACGAAATTCCGGTGACGCAAGCGAGGGCGGAACTGGCGGACCTGATCAACCGGGTCGTCTACGGCGAGGAACACGTCGTCGTGACACGTCACGGCAAGCCGCTCGTCGCCCTGGTGTCGGCCGCTGACCTGGAACGACTGGAGAGCCTGAAGTCGGAGGAGGCAGCCGCCGCCGAGGAGCGCGTGATCGCCTCGGTGAGCGCGATCAGGTCGGTGGCGTCCGCTCCGGGCGAACGCGCGGACTTCGGCATCGTGGCGAAGCACGAGCCGCCGGAGAGGCGCTGAGGCCTTCGCCCTCAAGCGCGGGGCGGGCTGATTGTTCTGTCCTCGAGCGCCGGACGGGCTGCCTTGTGTCCTCAAGCGCCGGACGGGCTCGGGCCCGCCCGGCGCCGGGCATCCGGGTCAGGCGGCCGAAGCGGACTCGCGCGCGAGGGCCGGGGCGCCGGGTGAGGCCGGTGTCTCGGGGGTCGCTGCCGTGCGGCGTGCTCCCACCAGCACCGCGGTCAGGCCCAGCACGGCCCACACCGTGAGCGTCAGCGCGGGCGTCCCCGCCGCGTTCCCGTCGAAGTAGGCGACCGAGCGGAGCAGTGAACCGCTCGCGCCCGGCGGCAGCCACGGGCCGATCATCCCGACCGATTCCGGCAGGAGTTCGGGCGCGCTCGACACCCCCGAGAGCGGATTGCCGAGCAGCACCACCAGCAGCGCGCCGAGGCCGATCCCGGCCCGTCCCAGGAGCGCGGCGAGTCCGGCCACGGTCGAGCCGATGGCCAGTACGGCGAGCCCGAACACCCCTGCCTCCGCCCACCAGTCGCCGGCGAGAACGTCCAGCCAGCTGTGGGCGAGTGCGGTGGCGGTGAGACCCGCCAGTGCCGCCGCCCCGAACAGCGTGCCCAGTGCGCGCACTCCCCGCAGTGCGAGCAGGCTCACCAGCGCGCCGGTGGCGACACCCGCCAGTGACAGCGGGAGCATGCTCGCGCCGAACGCGCCGCCTCGCGGGTCCCCCGGGGGCGTCGCGACGACGTCGCTCACGCGCACCTGGGTGCCCGCCGGTGCCTGTGCGGTCACGGCTTCCCTGAGCAGCTGGGCGACGACCGGGCCGGCCGCCGTCGCCGTCAGCAGATGTGGTCCCTCCGGGGTGGCGACCACGGCCCCGTAGGCGTCCCGCTCCTCGATCGCCGCGCGGGCGGCGGCCTCGTCGTCGTACCGGTGCACATCGAAGGCGCCCGGCCGCCGCTCGAATCCCTGCTGGAGCGGCGCCGTCGCCGAGGCGGGCCCGGCCACGCCGACCGGCAGATCGTGCGGGGCCACGCGCGCGGCGGGCCAGGCGAAGGCCCACAGCGCCAGAGCGGCGATCAGGGGGATCAGGAGCATGACGCCGATCATGCGGCGGGTGGGGGTGGCGGACATCGAGTCCTCGTTTCGGTCCACGGAAGCTTAAAAAGAAGGATCGTTCGTTTTGCGGGTCCCGTCACTGTCACCGGCGAAGCGGAAGCTTGTCAAGAAGGAATGTTCGTTTTACGTTGACCGTATGGCACGTGTATCGCAGCAGCACCTGGACGCCCGCAGGCGTCAGATCCTCGACGGCGCCGCGCGCTGTTTCGCGCGCAACGGCTTCCACGCCACCTCCATGCAGGACGTGCTGCGCGAGGTCGACCTCTCCGCCGGTGCCGTCTACCGCTACTTCAGCGGCAAGGAGGAGCTGATCGGGGCCATCGTCACCGAGGTCCTCGACACCGTCAGGGAGGCGTTCGAGGAGGCCGCGCGCCAGAGTCCGCCCGACCCGCCCGATGTACTGGTCGTCGAGGTGATGGGACGCGTTCTGCGCGGGGAGTTCGTCCGGGGCCCCGCCGCCGGCGTCGAGGTGCCCCGCCTGCTCATCCAGGTGTGGGGGGAGACCCTGCGCAACGAGTCGCTCGCGGCGCTGCTCCGGACCGGCTACGACACGGTGCGCGTCGCCTGGGTCAAGGTCGTCGAGGGGTACCAGGCTGCGGGGCTGATGCGCGACGACATTCCGGCGGAGCACGTCGCCCGCACGATGATCGCCACGGTGCAGGGCTTCGCCGTCCAGCAGGCGCTGTTCGGCGAGGCCCCGGTGGAGATCCTTCAGGACGGCCTGCGCGCGTTGATGTCCATGGGCGCTCCAAAGCCCGGTTAACCTGCCGGAAAAACTTCCGCCGTAACGTGCCATGTCTCTCTGTGTGGGCCCATTTCGCGTTCAACAGAGTGTTGAATCGACGCGTGTGACAACAGGCTCCACGCCGGACCGGGCCGCAACAGTGAGGTGGAAAGGTGCAGTTGACCCCGCACGAACAGGAACGTCTGCTCATCCATGTGGCCGCCGACGTGGCCACCAGACGACTGGCGCGCGGGCTGCGTCTCAACCATCCCGAGGCGGTCGCCCTGATCACCTCGCACCTCCTCGAAGGCGCCAGGGACGGCCGTACGGTCGCCGAACTCATGGCTTCCGGACGCAAGGTGCTCACCCGTGACGACGTCATGGAGGGCATCCCCGAGATGATCCACGACGTGCAGGTGGAGGCCACCTTCCCGGACGGCACCAAGCTCGTCACCGTCCACGACCCGATCGTCTGACGGGGGAGCGCCGCCGTGATTCCCGGAGAGATCCTCCACGCCGACGACGCCGTGCCCCTCAACGAGGGCCGCCCCGTCACCCGTCTCACCGTGCTCAACGCCGCCGACCGGCCCGTCCAGATCGGCTCCCACTACCACTTCGCCGAGACCAACCCCGGCCTGCGGTTCGACCGCGCCGCGGCGTACGGTCTGCGCCTGAACGTGGCCGCAGGCACGTCCGTACGGTTCGAGCCCGGTATCCCCGTCGACGTCGAACTCGTCCCGCTCGCCGGGCACCGCGTCGTACCGGGCCTGCGCGGCGAGACCGGAGGTCCCCTCGATGCCTGAGCTGAACAGAGCCGTCTACGCCGACCTCTTCGGCCCCACCACCGGCGACCGGATCCGGCTCGCCGACACCGACCTCCTGGTCGAGATCGAGGAGGACCGCTCCGGCGGCCCCGGACTCGCCGGGGACGAGGCGGTGTTCGGCGGCGGCAAGGTGATCCGCGAATCGATGGGCCAGTCTCGTACGACGCGGGCCGAGGGAGCCCCGGACACCGTGCTCACCGGCGCCGTGATCATCGACCACTGGGGCATCGTCAAAGCCGACATCGGCATCCGGGACGGCCGTATCACCGGCATCGGCAAGGCCGGAAACCCGGACACCATGGACGGCGTCCACCCCGATCTCGTCATCGGACCCGAGACCGAGATCATCGCGGGCAACGGGAAGATCCTCACCGCCGGTGCCGTCGACGCCCACGTCCACTTCATCTCGCCGACCCTCGTCGACCAGGCGCTCTCCTCCGGCATCACCACGCTCGTCGGCGGCGGTACGGGACCCGCCGAGGGAACGAAGGCCACCACCGTCACCCCGGGCCCCTGGCACCTGGCGCGCATGTTCGCCGCCCTGGAGTCGGCCCCCGTCAACATCGGACTGCTCGGCAAGGGCAACACGATGTCGCGCGACGCCATGTACTCCCAACTGCGGGGCGGCGCACTCGGGTTCAAGATCCACGAGGACTGGGGGGCGACCCCGGCCGTCATCGACGCCTGTCTCCGTGTCTGCGAGGAGACCGGCGTACAGCTCGCCATCCACACCGACACACTCAACGAGGCCGGATTCGTCGCCGACACACTCGCCGCCGTCGCCGGGCGGACCCTGCACGCCTACCACTCGGAGGGCGCTGGCGGCGGTCACGCCCCCGACATCATCACGGTGGTCTCCGAGCCGTACGTCCTGCCCAGCTCGACCAACCCGACGCGGCCGCACACCGTCAACACCATCGACGAACACCTCGACATGCTGATGGTCTGTCACCACCTCAACCCCGCGGTCCCCGAGGACCTGGCGTTCGCCGAGTCACGCATCAGACCGTCCACCATCGCGGCCGAGGACATCCTGCACGACCTCGGGGCCATCTCGATCATCTCCTCCGACTCACAGGCCATGGGCCGTATCGGCGAGGTCATCCTGCGGACCTGGCAGACCGCGCACGTCATGAAGAAGCGCCGGGGCGCACTGCCCGGCGACGGCCGGGCCGACAACCACCGGGTCCGCCGCTACGTCGCCAAATACACCGTCAACCCGGCCGTGGCGCAGGGACTCAGCCACGAGATCGGCTCCGTCGAGACCGGCAAGCTCGCCGATCTCGTCCTGTGGGACCCGGCGTTCTTCGGCGTGAAGCCCCAACTGGTCATCAAGGGCGGCCAGATCGCGTACGCGCAGATGGGCGACGCCAACGCGTCCATCCCCACCCCGCAACCCGTCATGCCCCGGCCCATGTTCGGCGCGACCGGCACGGCCCCCGCCTCCAATTCGTTCAACTTCGTGGCGCAGGAGGCCATCGAGGACGCCCTGCCCGAACGCCTCGGTCTCGGCAAGCGCTTCGTACCCATCGAGAACACCCGCTCCGTCGGCAAGGCCGACATGCGGCAGAACGACGCCCTGCCGCGGGTCCAGGTCGACCCCGACACCTTCACGGTCACGATCGACGGCGATGTGGTCGAACCCGCGCCCGCCGCCGAACTGCCCCTGGCGCAGCGCTACTTCCTCTTCTGATGAGCCGCGCCGCACTGCTCGTCCTCGCCGACGGACGGTTCCCGGCCGGCGGCCACGCCCACTCGGGCGGCGCCGAGGCGGCCGTTCGCGCGGGGCGGCTCACCGACGCCCGCGACCTGGCGTCCTTCTGCCGGGGCCGGCTCCACACCACCGGCCTCACCGCCGCCGCGCTCGCCGCGGCGGCGGTGCTCGGCGTCGACCCCCTCGCGCTGGACGAGGCCGCCGACGCACGCACCCCCTCACCCGCCCTGCGCGCCACCGCACGCAAACTCGGCCGCCAGATGATGCGCGCGGCGCGCGCCACCTGGCCGGGCCCCGAACTCGCCGCGCTGGCGGCGGCCCGCCCGCGCGGCGCCCACCAGCCGATCGTCCTCGGCCTCGCCGCGCGCTCGGCCGGCCTCGGACCCGAGGACGCCGCCCACTGCGTCCTGTACGAGACGGTCAGCGGCCCGGCCACCGCCGCCGTACGCCTGCTCAGCCTGGACCCCTTCGACGCGACCGCCGTCCTGGCCCGGCTGGCACCCGAGATCGACGCCACCGCACTGCACGCCGTGGCCACCGCGCACCGCGCCGTACGTAAGGGCCCCGGCGCCCTGCCCGCCGCCTCGGCGCCGCTGCTGGACATCACCGCCGAGGCGCACGCGGCCTGGGCGGTGCGCCTCTTCGCCTCGTAACGCCCGGACACCTGCCGACACGCCCGCCCGTACGACCACGAAGGAGCCGCACCGTGCACCTCGACCACGCCGACCCGTACACCGACCCGTATCTGGACCCGCACGGCCACGGCGCCGGGGCCGCCCGCCTGGACGGCTCGCGGCGGGCGCTGCGCATCGGCCTCGGCGGGCCCGTCGGCTCCGGCAAGACCGCGACCGTCGCGGCCCTCTGCCGGGCCCTGCGCGACCAGTTGTCCATCGCAGTCGTCACCAACGACATCTACACGCGGGAGGACGCGGCGTTCCTGCTGCGCAACGCCGTGCTGCCCGCCGAGCGGATCCAGGCGGTCGAGACCGGGGCCTGCCCGCACACCGCGATCCGCGACGACATCTCCGCCAACCTCGAAGCCGTCGAAGACCTCGAGGACTCGGTCGGCCCCCTCGACCTGATCCTCGTCGAGTCCGGCGGGGACAATCTCACCGCCACTTTCTCCAAGGGCCTCGTGGACGCGCAGATCTTCGTCATCGACGTCGCCGGCGGCGACGACATTCCCCGCAAGGGCGGCCCCGGCGTCACCACCTCGGACCTGCTGGTGATCAACAAGACCGACCTCGCGCCGTACGTCGGATCGGACCTCGGGCGCATGGCGTCCGACGCCAAGGAGCAGCGCGGCGAACTGCCCGTCCTGTTCACCTCGCTCACCGGCCCCGACGGAGTGGCCCCGGTGGCCGACTGGGTACGCGAGCGATTCACCGCCTGGACCGCATGAGCGTCCACGCCACCGCCCGGATCACCGCCGCCCCCGACGGGCGCGGCGGCACCGCCCTGCCCGTGCTGGAGAGCGCCGGTCCGCTGGCACTGCGCCGTACGCGAGCGGCCACCACCGCCGCGGGCCCCGCCCAGGGCGCCGGCCCCGGCGCCCGCGGCACCGCGCCCGCCCGCGTCACCGTCGTCGGCGCGATGAGCGCACCGCTCGGCGGTGACCGGCTCGCCCTGGAAGCGGTCGTACGGGACGGGGCCGCGCTCACCGTCGATGCGGCGGCGGCCATGATCGCGCTGCCCGGCCGCCGCGCCGGCGACGAGCCCGCCGACCACGCCGGCTACGACGTACGTCTGACGGTCGGAGCGGGCGCCGTACTGCACTGGCTGCCCGAGCAGCTCATCTCCGTCACCGGCAGCGACCTGCGCGCCCGCACCCGCGTCGAACTCGGCACCACCGCCCGGCTGGTGCTGCGCGAGGAACTGATCCTCGGCCGCCACGGGGAGGCGCCCGGCACCGTCACCTCCCGGCTCACCGTGCACCACGCGGGCCACCCGCTGCTTGACCAGCAACTCGCCCTCGGGCCAGGCGCACCCGGCGGATGGGACGGCGGCGCGGTCATCGGCGGACACCGCGCTGTCGGACAACTGCTCTTGGTGGCACCGGAGTTCGAGGACAAGCCGGTGGCGCCGAGAATGCTCGGCGACACCGCCGTACTCACCCCGCTCACCGGTCCCGGAGCGCTCGTGACCGCCCTCGCCCCGGACGCCCGGGCGCTGCGACGGGTCCTGGACGACGCCCTGGCGGACATGTACCGCTGAGCGGAACCGGATTCACCGGCTATCGGTTCGGCAAAGAATCAGGGCCATCACCTGTTCCCGACGGGCCCGGAGACGAAAGGATCCTCCCGGTAACCCTACGAACAGCGCCGCAGCGCGCGGCGCGCACACAGGGGGAGGTACCACTTGAGACGCACAGCACTACTCGGCTCGGCCGGCACTCTGCTCGCGGGCACGCTCATAGCGACCACGCTCGCCGCCACGTCGGCGAGCGCCGACGGCCGCACGGCCGACGGCTCGAAGTCGCGGGGCGAGGAGCAGAAGAGCCGGAACGCTCAGGCACAGGGCGCGCAGGTCGCCGCCGAGCGGGCCGCGAAGAAGGGCATCGACTGGGCGGACTGCCCGGCCGACTGGGCCCTGGAGAAGCCGATCCAGTGCGGCTACGTGAGCGTTCCGCTCGACTACGCCCGTCCGAACGGCAAGCAGATCAAGATAGCCGTCGACCGGATAGGCAACACGGGCGGCGCGAGTGAGCGTCAGGGCTCCCTCGTCTACAACCCCGGTGGCCCCGGCGGTTCCGGCATGGCGTTCCCGCGCCGTGTCGTGACCAAGAACGCCATCTGGGCGGACGCCGCGAAGGCGTACGACTTCGTCGGCTTCGACCCGCGCGGAGTCGGCCGTTCGACGCCCATCTCGTGCGTCGACCCGCAGGAGTTCGTCAAGGCCCCCAAGGCCGACCCCGTCCCCGACAGCGAGGCCGACAAGCGAGCACAGCGCAAGCTCGCCGCCGAGTACGCGGACGGCTGCAAGGAGCGCAGCGGCTGGATGCTGCCGCACATGACGACGCCCAACACCGCGCGTGACCTGGACGTCCTGCGGGCCGCGCTCGGCGACAAGAAGCTCAACTTCGTCGGCGTCTCCTACGGCACCTACCTGGGCGCCGTCTACGGCACGCTCTTCCCGTCCCATGTGCGACGCATGGTCCTGGACAGCGTGGTCAACCCGTCGAAGGAGAAGATCTGGTACCAGGCCAACCTGGACCAGGACGTCGCCTTCGAGACGCGCTTCGACGACTGGAAGAAGTGGGTCGCCGAGAACGACGCGGCGTTCCACATCGGCGACACCGTCGCCAAGGTCGAGAAGCAGTGGGACAAGCTCCGCGCCACCGCCAAGAAGGACCCGATCGGCGGCGTCGTGGGACCGGCCGAACTCATCGGTCTGTTCCAGAGCGCTCCGTACTACGACTCCAGCTGGGTGCCGGTCGCCGACACCTGGAGCAAGTACCTGGCCGGAGACACCCAGGCGCTCGTCGACGCCGCCGCACCCGACCTGTCCGACACGGTCGGCAACGCGCGCGCCGAGAACAGCAACGCGGTCTACACCGCCGTCGAGTGCGCCGACGCCAAGTGGCCCACGAGCTGGCGCACCTGGGACCGGGACAACACCCGGCTCCACCGCGACCACCCGTTCCTCACCTGGGCCAACGCCTGGATGAACCTGCCCTGCGCCACCTGGGGCGTGGAGCAGCAGACACCGGTCGAGGTCGGGACGGGCCGCGGCCTGCCGCCCGTACTGATCGCGCAGTCCACGCGCGACGCCGCCACCCCGTACGGGGGCGCCGTCGAGCTGCACAAGCGCTTCAAGGGCTCACGCCTGATCACCGAGCGGGACGCCGGTTCGCACGGAATCACCAATGTGGCGAACCCGTGCATCAACGACCGCGTCGAGTCGTATCTGCTCAGCGGCGAGCTCGACAGCCGCGACGTGACGTGCGCACCGCACGCC
Organism: Streptomyces sp. NPDC060366; assembly: GCF_042725135.1. Classification (NCBI taxonomy): domain Bacteria; kingdom Bacillati; phylum Actinomycetota; class Actinomycetes; order Kitasatosporales; family Streptomycetaceae; genus Streptomyces; species Streptomyces sp. NPDC060366. The sequence goes on from NZ_JBHXDC010000008.1 coordinate 121,287, forward strand.
ACGCCCAAGCCGTAAGGCGCGGGGAGCACCGGTGACGGGGGAGGGGGCGGCGGCCTGTACAGGCCGCCGCCCCCTCCCTCACGACTACACCGCGCTTCCTCGCCGCCGCGCCGGTCGGCCGTCCCCGGCCGCGTCACCGGACGTCAGCGTCGCAGGCGCGGGAACTTCTTCGCCGGCGCCCGCGCCTCCTCCTCGGCCTTCACCTCGGCGGCGTACCGGTCCACGTACTCCTGACCGGACAGACCGAGAATCGCGTACATGATCTCGTCGGTCACCGCCCGGACGGCCGCCTTCTCGTTCTCCAGACCCGCGTAGCGGGAGAAGTCCAGCGGTTCGCCGAAACGGATCGTGACCTGCTTGATGTTCGGGATCTTCTGACCGGGAGGCTGGATCTCGAACGTGCCGACCATCGCGCACGGCACCACCGGCACCTGCGCCTTGATGGCCATCACCGCCACCCCGACCTTGCCCTTGTAGAGCCGTCCGTCGTGCGAGCGCGTCCCCTCCGGGTAGATCCCCAGCAGCTCACCCTTGCCGAGCACCCCGAGCCCTTCCCGGATCGCCGCCTGGCCGGCCTCCTTGCCGGACCGGTCGACGGGGATCTGACCGGCGCTGCGGAAGAACGTGGCGGTGAGGCGTCCCTTGACGCCGGGCCCGGTGAAGTACTCGGCCTTCGCGAGAAAGGTGATGCGCCGCCGGATGATGGCGGGCATCAGGAAGTGGTCGGAGAACGACAGATGATTTCCCGCGACAATGGCGGCACCGTCCGCCGGAATATTGTCCAGCCCCTGGATCCTCGGCCGGAAAAGAAGTCTCAGCAGCGGACCCAACAGGACGTATTTCAGGACGTAGTAGAACACGGTGTCGCTCCCAACTCTCCGGACGGCTCTGGGTAGCGGTGTGCCAGGCCTCGGAGAGAGTATTCCCCCTCGGCCGCCCCGCACCTGTCGAGTGCGGAACGCACGCCCCAGGTGATTGGGCCCCCTATTTTCGGCCCAATATCTGGCAAATCGGTACGCCTTTACCAGGGTTGCCGACATGACCTCACCACTTGTAACGGGCGCGGCGGGATTCACCGGCTCGCATTTCGTCCGCCACTGGCTGGGAAAGCATCCGGACGACACGGTGGTCGGCCTCGACGCGCTGACCTACCGACGTCCGTGCCCCTGCGGCCGATCGGTCCGGCTCGCATCGGCCGCGGGCCGCTCCACTCCCACCGGCTCCCGCTTGTCCCGGTACGCCTCGCCGAGATCGGCCGGCGCACGCGCCAGTTCCATCCGGTCGCCCGACGCCTGGAGCGGATCGACGGACTTCCGCAGTGGGTCCGGCCGCTGCGGCAGCTCGCTCGTCGCGGCGAGCAACCACAGCGAGACACCTTCGCTGCGCAGATCAACGCCCTGGGCCCGGTGCGGTTGCTGCTTCACCAGGTCGCGTGCGACCACCGGGCGGCCGAGCCGGAGATTCGCCTCCGCCGGACCGGTGCGCCGGGGGAAGGCCGGGCCGGGCGCGTGAGGGATCAGGGAGTCCGAGTCCCGTAGCGCCGTGCCACTTCGCGGAAGGACAGCTTCGGCTCCCAGCCGCCGTCCCGGTTCACCCTCGCCAGGCCGAAACTGCCCATGTCCAGGTCGTGGCGGGGGTCGGGGGAGTACGGCTTGGGGGCGATGAACTCGAAGACGTACGCCCCGTGGACGCCCTCGGCCGCGAAGATGTCCAACTGCTGTGACAGGTAGTCCGCCTGCTCCCGCTCGTCGCGGGTGTACGTGCCGTTCAGCGCCGGGGGGCTGGCGGACCAGTCGATGATCCCGTAACCGGCGGGCCCCATGTCTCCCGCGCCGGTGAAGGTGCAACAGCCGAACTCGGTGATCAGGACGGGCTTTCCGGGCTGGAGATGCTTCCGCAGACCACTGACGTAGTCCGCGGAGTTGTACGCCATCCGGTAGTAGTTCAGCCCGACGAAGTCGAAGCCGGTCCAGTCGACGTCCTCCCACACACCGGCCGCGTAGCTGATCCGCCCGTTGAAGTGTGTTCTGGCGGCCTCCTGGGCGCGGCCGAGCAACTGGTTCAACTGCCCGTTGAACTCCGGGAGTCTGCCCCACCATTGGGGGTCGGGCAGTTTCGCGGCGCGGTCCCCGTGGGTCCGGCCGGGGATGATGCCCGAGCCGAAGACGGTCAGTTCGCAACCCACGTTGAGGTCGATGGCACCGTACCGCCGGCGCAGCTTCTCGGTAGCCTCGGCCGCCTCCGTGAGGTACGCGATGGTGGCGTCCGCCGTGCCCTCGACGAGGCGGGGCTGGACCCAGACATGCAGTCCCTCCTCGGCGGCCGCGGCCGCGCACTCGGCCAGCCCGGCGATGTCGGTGCCGTAGAGGTTCACCGATGTGCAGTGCAGCTCGCTCCTGACAGCGGCCATGTGCTGCCGGAAGAGGGGGCGGGACCAGTGCGCTCCCGCCGAGCCCGAGGCGGGGCCCGAATAGTCCGTCCCGGTGTTGTAGTTGACGCCCTTCCAGGGCAGAACCTCTGCTTGTCCTTGCACTTGGTCCCTCACTCGTGGGGTCGCTCGATCAGCTCAGTGCGGCCTTGATCAGGTATCCCACCGCCATCCCCCGGAAGGTGTCCGGCTGTTCGGCTCCGGACTCGGCCCGGGGCCGGATCCGGCCCGCGACTCGTCCCGGCCGCGTTCTCGTTCGTCGGGACCGCGGTGATCCTGTGGTCGTCGGTGGACCGAGTGTTCCTCGCACAGGTTTATCGGCCATACTGCCAGCCGTGGAGCGCATCGATCCGATAATCCAGCCCGTACCCGCCGCGGGGACCGATCCCGGATACATCCCTGGGCTCATGGCACCCCGCCTCGTAGCGAAGACCGACGACGCCGCCAAGGACGTCCCTCAGGAGGCCGCCGACGAAGAGGTGACCGAAGAGGCGCCGACGCCTCGCGAGCCGGCCGTCGACGCGGCCGAATCGACCGACCCGAAGGCCGACGACGAGGCGGACGAGGCGGTCTCCTTCACGAAGGACACCTCCGACGACGACACCGACGACGACACCGAAGGGCCGGTCTTCGAAGCCAGCGACCGCCGCGCCTCGATGACCGCCGACCGCACCGGCATCCGGCTCACGCTGGACGAGGAGGAGGCGGAGTTCGGCTGGGACGAGATCGGCGCCGTGGAGGTCGACACCCCCCGGTTCGGCCGCCGGTTCACCGTCACACTGCACACGACCGGCCGCCGCCACTACCAGTCGGAGGTCGACGCACCCTCCCGGAGCAGCCTCAAGGAGTGGACGGCCGAACTCGACGCGGTGCTGGACGCCTACTTCGAAGAGGCCTGACCAACCCCCGACCCCGTCCGTACTCCTCGTACTCCTCGGTCGCGTCCGGACCGCACTCCGGACGGCCCCGCCCAGGTGGCCGGTCCGTCGGCCCTCCTGTGCACTGGGGCTGGCGGCCCCGATCGGGCGGGCCGCGTGCTGCCCGCATGGGCGGCCGACGACCGAGGAGTTCTTGATGACACGGCACACCAGGACAGTCACCGCGCTGGCCTCCGCCCTGCTGATCGCCACCGCGGCGGCCGGGTGTTCGAACGGCGGTGGCGACAATGGCAGCGCCAGCGGTACGGACAGCGGCAGCGACGTCAACAGCCGTGAAGTCGAGGTGCTCCCGGCGGCGTCCTCGTCGTCCGCGCCCGCCGTCGACGTGAAGAACGGCAAGTTCGGCAAGATGCTCGTCGACGAGAAGGGCATGACGCTCTACGAGTTCGACAAGGACACCAAGAACAAGTCCATGTGCAACGGCTCCTGCGCCACGGCCTGGCCGCCGTTCACCGTCAAGTCGAAGCCGGCCGCCGGCAAGGGCATCAAGGCCGATCTGCTCAAGACGACGAAGCGTGACGACGGCTCCGAGCAGGTGACCTACAACGGGCGCCCGCTGTACCGGTTCGAGGCGGACAAGAAGGCCGGCGACGTCAACGGTCAGGACGTCAACGCCTTCGGCGCCAAGTGGTTCATCATGAACCCCGCCGGCAAGAAGGTCACCACCCAGCCCCAGAACAACAACGGCGGCGGTTACTGATCCTCGGCCTGTCCGGCCCACGAGCGCTCGGAGACGCCATGCCGTTCTCGATCCGTACCGGCCGGGCGCGGGTCGCCGTGGCCGTCGCTGCCCGCGCCGTCGCTCTGATCACCGTCGTCGGATGTTCGGACGGCGGAGGTGGTGGCGGCGACAGCGCGACGACCTCGGCCGCCGGCCCGTCCGGAGGCGGGACGCAGGTCACCATCGACAACTTCAAGTTCCAGCCGGCCGCCCTCACCGTCGCCCCCGGAGCGAAGATCACCGTGGTCAACGAGGACACGACCACGCACACCCTGACGGCGACCAAGGGTGCGACCTTCGACACGGGCGACCTCGCGCCCGGCAGGAGAGCCACCATCACCGCGCCGTCGAAGGCGGGCGACTTCCCGTGGGACTGCACGATCCACCCGTTCATGAAGGGCACGCTCACCGTCAGGTGAGCCCGGCCGGCGGCTCCCTCCACGGCGCGAATGGAGAACCCCCATGTCATCACAGCCCTCCGCCTCCCACGCCGCGCCCTCGCACAAAGGCGGCGCCGGCCGAATCGTGCGGGGCGTCGTACGGGTGATCGCCGCGGCGGCCCTGGCCCTCGACGCCTACTACCACGCGGATCTCGCCCCCCAGTACGACGCCGTGACGAAGGACATCAGCCAGGGCGACCTCTTCCGGATCGAGGCCGGCCTCGCGGCGCTGGCCGCGCTCCTCGTCCTCGTCTGGCGCCGGCTCCCGGGCGATGCCTTCGCCTGGGCTGTGGCCGCCGGCGGGCTCGCGCTCCTGCTCGTCTACCGCTATGTGAACGTCGGCAATCTCGGACCGATTCCGAACATGTACGAGCCGCTCTGGTACTGGGAGAAGCAGGCCACCGTGGTGGTCGAGGCGGTCGCCGTGGTCACCACGGCGTTTCTGCTGGTTTTCCGTCCCCGGAGTAATCTGAAGTGAGCGGGGGCGTGCTGAGCGCTGGAGGTGAGGGCAACGATTCATGTCCGTCACAGATGACTCTGCGCAGAGCCCGGTGGGAGCGGTCGGACGGATCACCGTCCCGATCCCGCCCAACGGCCCGGGGGAAGTTCTGGTGGCCGTGCGTGGTGGTTCGGAGGCGTACGCGGCCTGGTCCGACCGGCCGATCGGCACGAACGTCCGGGTGCTGGTGACCGACCGTGTCTCGGCCCGCTCGGTGGTGGTGGAGCCTCTTCCCGAGTGAGGCCCACTCGAATCCGAAGAAGCATGTATCGCGAAGCTGTCTCGCGGTGCATGTCGTGTGAGTGTGTAGTAAGGACAGGAGTTCCCTCATGTTGTTCTGGCGTGTTCCAGCACCGAACGAGGCGATGCTCATCTCCGGTTCCAAACGACAGGTCCAGGACACCCAGTTCCGGATAGTCACCGGTCACGGCAGTTTCGTTCTTCCCGTCAAACAGAAGGCCCGCATGCTGTCCCTGGCGCTGCGGGAGGCGGAGATAGCCGAGGACTGCGTCACCCAGCAGGGCATCCGGCTGACGGTACGCGCGGTGACCGTGTTCAAGGTCGGTGACGACGCCGTGTCGATCGCCAACGCCGCCCGGCGCTTCCTCGCCGAGCAGGACCGGATGGAGGACCTGGTGGGGCGGATCTTCGCCGGTCACCTGCGGTCCATCATCGGTGGACTGACCGTCGAACAGATCATCCGCGAGCGGGACAGGGTCGCCCAGGAAGTGAAGGCGGGCAGCCACAGCGAGATGGAGAAACTCGGCATCGTCGTGGACGCCCTCCAGATCCAGGAGATCGAGGACGCCACCGGCTACATCAACAACCTGGCGGCGCCGCACGCCGCGGCTGTCGCGAGCCAGGCCCGTATCGCCGCGGCGAGGGCGGACCAGGAAGCCGCCGAGCGCGAGCAGCAGGCGGAGGCTCTGAAGGCCGAGTACGAGAGGGACACCTCGATCAAGCGCGCCGGCTTCGAGGCGCAGACCGAGCAGGTACGGGCCCGTGCCTCGCAGGCGGGACCGCTCGCACGGGCGAAGGCGTCGCAGGAGGTCATCGAGGAGCAGACGGCGCTGGCGGAGCGGCAGGCCATGCTGGCGGCGCAGCGGCTGGAGGCGGAGGTCAGGCGCCCGGCGGACGCGGAGGCGTACCGCAGGCGGACCCTCGCGCAGGCGCAGGCAGACGCGAACACCGCGCGGGCGGTCTCGCTGCGCGACGGCAACCAGGAACTCCTGGCGGCCAACAGGGTCGTGGAGGTGCTGCCGGAACTCGTGGACTCGGCGGCCAAGGGTCTGGCGGACTCCAACCTCACCGTCCTCAACGGCACCGACGGCGTCAACGAGGTCGCGGCCGGGCTGGTCGGCCAGGGCATGACCATCCTCAACTCGCTGCAAGGACACACCGGTTCGACGCGTGCGCCGGCCGAGCAGGACCAGGACCCGACACAGAAGATGAACGGAAAGGCCCCGGCCCGGGTGGACAGGGCCGCCTGACCACCTGTGGGCCACGGGCCCAGATCGCCGGGCGGACTCCTCGGAGCCCACCCGGCGATCGGCGGTCCCGAGCCGCCCGTCCCTACGCTTCTCGCCGCCGCCCGGCGCCCCGGCGGCGGCTCTCCTCGGCGGGGCGGGAGATGGACCGGGACTGCACGTGCTCGTAGACCGTCGTCGTCTGTACGTCGGCGACCTCGCGCCGCTCCGTGAGGCGGTCGATGACGAAGGCGTACAGCCCGTCCACGTTCGGGACGGCCACGTGCAGGAGGAAGTCGTGCGGGCCCGAGGTCACGAACAGCCCGATGACCTCGGGGAGTCGCGCCGCCCACTCGCGGAAGCCCTCGATGACGGGGCGGGACGGCGGTCTGATCCGTACGGAGATCAGCGCCTGTACGGGGCGGCCCACGGCCTCCAGATCGAGCGCCGCGTGGAATCCGTCGATCACGCCCCGCTCGCGCAGGATCTTGACCCGCTCCAGCGAGGTGGAGGGGGAGACGCCGGTCCTGGCCGCAAGATCGCGGTTGGTCTGCCGTGCATCGTGCTGCAACTCCCGCAGCAGAGCCCAGTCGAGCGCATCAAGTTCCACGATATTGCCCTTCGGCCGTACGAAGTGCGCCGGAACTCCCCATCGTACGCATGACTGCCTACCGTTTCGAGGTATGACCGCTCAGAACGACACCGCCCCGAACGACACCGCTCAGCACGCCGTGACCGTAAGGACCGACCTCTCCACCCGCCAGGCCCCGCTCAAGTGGGTCCTCGTCGTGGACGAGGACCTGCCCGCCGGGCGCGCGGTGAACGCGGCGGCCTGCATGGCCGCCGCCGTCGGCAGGGCCCTGCCGGACCTGCTCGGCGGCGACGGCCGCGACGGCTCGGGCCATGTGCACCCGGGACTGCCCTGGGCGGGCTGCTCCGTCCTGGCCGCTGACGCCGCCACCCTGCACGCCCTGCGGGAGAAGGCAGCCGCCAAGGAGGACGTCTTCGTCGTCGACATGCCGGAGCCCGCCCAGACGTCGCGGATCTACGACGAGTACCTCGACCTGCTCGCCGGTACGAAGCACGAGGACCTCACTTACCACGCGGTCGCCCTCGTCGGCCCGCGCAACCGGATCAGCAAGCTCGTCGGCAAACTGCCCCTGCTCCGCTGACCGGCCGACCCGCCCCACCGCAAGGTCGGTTGACGCTCCGTCAGCCGTTGACGCTCAGCACGATCTTCCCGCGCGTGCGTCCCTCCTGGACCCGGCGGTGCGCCTCGGCCGCGTCCGCCAGCGGCAGGACGTCCTCCACCTCGACGCGCACCACGCCCTGGTCGATCAGCCCCGCGATCCGGGCCAGGGAGGTGCCGTCCGGCTCCACCAGGAACGCGGTCGCGTTCAGCCCCCGCGCGCGGGCGCTCTCCAGCACCTCCGGCGCGACGCCGGACGGCACCGCGACGATCGTGCCGCCCGGCCGCAGGGTCTCCAGCGAGCGCGTGGTCGTCGAGTCGTGCCCCTCGCCGACCAGATCGATCACGACGTCGACGTCGCTCACCACGTCCTCGAACCGGACCTTCGTGTAGTCCACGAGCTCGTCCGCGCCCAGCTCGCGCAGCCAGTCGTGCTTGGCGGCGCTCGCCGTGCCGATGACATGGGCCCCGAGGTGCTTGGCGAACTGCACCGCCAGATGCCCCACGCCACCCGCCGCCGCGTGGATCAGCACCCGCTGCCCCGCCCCGACGTGCGCCGCGTCCACGAGCGACTGCCAGGCGGTCAGACCGGCCAGCGGTACGGCCGCGGCGGTGGCGTGGTCGATCGTGCGCGGCTTGAGCGCGAACTGCCGCGACGGCGCCGTCACATACTCGGCGTACGCGGAGGCCGGCCGCGGGAACCACGGCATCCCGTACACCTCGTCGCCGGCCTTCAGCGTATGCACACCGAAGCCGACCTCCTCCACGACGCCGGACACGTCCCAGCCCAGGACGAACGGCGGCTCGCCGAGGAGACCGGCCATGCCGCCGCTCTCACGGGACTTCCAGTCGACCGGGTTCACGCCCGCCGCGTGCACCCGTACCAGCACCTCCGTCGGGACCGGCCGGGGCCGCGGACGCTCGGAGAGGCGCAGCACCTCGGGTCCGCCGAGGGAGTCCTGGGTGATCGCGCGCATCGTCGGCTCACTGCTCATGTGGGTCAAGGCTCCCTGGAAGAGTGCGGTGGATCTTCGACACCGAAAACGTACCCTCCGGGTACTGGTAACCCGCAAGGGACACTACTATCCGAAGGGAAGTAAGGCGTTCGACGGTGCGAGGAGACGGATCCCATGGCTCACCCGTGTACGACGGGCCGGCACGACAAGCACGACGTCTACGCCGCGCAGTGCCCCTGCCGGGACGTCCTCGGCCTGCTCGCCAACAAATGGGCCGCGCTCGCCATCGGCGCCCTCGAAGAGGGCCCGCAGCGCTTCGGCGCGCTCCAGCGGCGGCTCCAGGGGGTCAGCCCCAAGGTGCTCACCAGCACCCTGCGCCGACTGGCCGACCACGGCTTCGTGGACCGCACCGTCTACCCGGCGGTCCCGCTCCACGTCGAGTACGAGCTGACGTCGCTGGGGCGTGGAGTGGCCGTGCCGCTCGGCCAGTTGCGTGCCTGGGTGGAGAACAACCTCGACGACACACGGACGCCGGAGCCGGGCGTCCCCACGGCGGTTGACCGACCGCTTCAGTCGCCGTCAGTTGCCCCGTGAGGCGACCATCGCGACCGTCACCAGTCCCAGTACCACCCACCCGAACCAGAGCCAGCCGCTGCTCCCCAGTGCCGCCGTGTAGGCCGTCACGACCACCAGCGCACCGACGGTGAGTATCCCCATCGCCTTCGTGGATCCGGATCCGGACATGTACGTCCTCCTCCTGGCCGTGGCCGTAAAGACCATCGTCACCCGAAAGGTGGCTTCCGCGCTACTGTCCGCGTGCCTGCAACGACGCGAGGTAGGCGTTGTACGCGGCCAGCTCCTTGTCACCGTCCCGGTCCGCGGCCCGGTCCGAGCGCTTCGCCTGGCGCTGGTCCGAGCGGTACCACTGGTACACCAGCGCGATCAGGACCAGGACCGACGGGATCTCGCTGAACGCCCAGGCGATGCCGCCGGCGGCGTTCTGGTCGGAGAGCGCGTCGATGCCGAGGGACGCGGGCGGATTCTCGTACGCCCGCACCATCGGCTCGCTCGCCATCATCAGCGCGATGCCGAAGAACGCGTGGAACGGCATCCCGGCGAACAGCTCCAGCATCCGCATCAGATAGCCGGGCCGGTGCGGCCCCGGGTCCACACCCATGATCGGCCAGAAGAAGACCAGCCCGACGGTCAGGAAGTGCACCATCATCGCGATGTGCCCCGGCTTCGACTCCATGAGGAAGTCGAACAGCGGGGTGAAGTAGAGGCCGTAGAGGCTCGCGATGAACAGCGGGATCGTGAAGACGGGATGCGACACGAACCGCACGACCCGGCTGTGCAGCACCGCCAGCAGCAGCTCACGCGGCCCCTTGCGCCCCCGGCCCGCGACCGGCAGCGCCCGCAGCGCCAGCGTCACCGGCGCGCCGAGGAGCAGCAGGATCGGGGAGACCATGCTGATCACCATGTGCTGCACCATGTGCACGCTGAACATGACCATGCCGTAGTCGTTCAGCCCGGTGCACATCATCAGCGCCACGCTCAGCACACCGAGCACGAAGGCGATGGTGCGGCCCGGTGACCAGCCGTCGCCCCGCGAGCGGAGCCGCAGGACGCCCCAGCCGTACAGCGCGAGCGCCAGCAGACAGCCGACGACGAAGAAGGCGTCGGGTGAGAACTCCAGCGCGCGGCTCAGCGTGAACGGCGGCAGATCCATCGTCGTGCCGTGCCCGCCGTGATCCATACGTGCTCTCCCGCCGGGACGATCCTGAACGATGGTGAATGGTGCGAAGTGTCCGCACCCGGGACCAGAGTAGAACCGCCCCCGGCGCCGTTCGCGGCCGGGGGCGGTTCGTCGTACCAACGCACTGGATCAGCCGCTCAGAGCACGCACTCCGCCTCGGCGTACCGCTCCGCGGGCACCGTCTTCAGCGTCTCGACGGCCTCCGCGAGCGGCACCATCAGGATGTTCGTGCCGCGCAGCGCCGTCATCATGCCGAACTCGCCGCGGTGCGCCGCCTCCACCGCGTGCCAGCCGAAGCGGGTCGCGAGCACCCGGTCGTACGCGGTCGGCGTCCCGCCGCGCTGGACGTGGCCGAGTATCACCGGCCGCGCCTCCTTGCCCAGGCGCTCCTCCAGCTCGACGGAGAGCTGTCGGGCGACGCCCGCGAAGCGCTGGTGCCCGTAGATGTCCTTGCCGCCGACGTCGAACTCCATCGAGCCCTCACGGGGCTTGGCGCCCTCGGCGACCACCACGATCGCGAAGCGCTTGCCCGCCGAGAAGCGCTTGCCGACCAGCTCGGTCAGCTCCCCTATGTCGAAGGGGCGCTCCGGGACGACGATCGCGTGCGCACCGGCGGCCATGCCCGAGTGCAGCGCGATCCAGCCCGTCTCCCGGCCCATGACCTCGACGATCAGCACCCGCTGGTGGGACTCGGCGGTCGTCTTCAGCCGGTCCAGCGCCTCCGTGGCGACACCGACGGCGGTGTCGAAACCGAAGGTCACATCCGTGGAGGAGATGTCGTTGTCGATGGTCTTCGGCACGCCGACGATCGGCAGCCCCGCCTCGTAGAGGAGGCTGGCCGCCTTGAGGGTGCCCTCGCCGCCGATCGGGATGATCGCGTCGAGACCGAGGTCGGCCACATGCCCCTTGGCCCGCTCCACACCGTCACGCAGATGCGCGGGCTGGACGCGGGAGGAACCGAGGATCGTGCCGCCACGAGCCAGGATGCCGCCGACGGCGTCGAGGTCGAGCTTGCGGTAATCGCACTCCAGAAGGCCTTTCCAGCCGTCGTGGAAGCCGATCACCTCGTCGCCGTGGTCGACGACGGCGCGGTGCACCACGGACCGGATCACCGCATTGAGACCGGGGCAGTCGCCGCCGGAGGTGAGTACACCAATTCGCATTGCCCGGAGAACCTTTGCAACGTGGGCCGACGGCCGGACCACGTCGTCCGGCTGAATCCCCGCCACCCTACCGGCGCGGGGTGGCGGGACCGAACCATGCGTCCGACTGCTGGACGCCCCGCGGTTGAACGGAGCGTGTCAGGCGGGCTGCGTCGCGGCGGCGATGCGCTCCGCGCGCAGCGCCTCGTACCACCGGTCGTCCGCCGGCGGCAGCGCGTTCACGTCGAGCGCCAGCTTCAGCAGCAGGTCGGCGATCAGCGGGTTCCGGGCCAGGACGGGGCCGTGCATGTACGTACCGAACACCGTGTCGTTGTACGCGCCCTCCGTGCCGTCACCCGTGCCGTTGCCCTTGCCGAGGGACACCCGCGCGAACGGCCGGGCGCTCGGGCCGAGATGGGTGACGCCCTGGTGGTTCTCGAACCCCGTCAGCGGCGGCAGGCCCAGGTGCGGGTCGATGTCGCCCAGTACGTCCCCGACGCACCGCTCGCCCTCGCCACGGGTCGAGATCACGTCGAGCAGTCCGAGACCGCCCTCGCGCTCGCCCAGGTCGTTGACGAACTCGTGGCCGAGGATCTGGTAACCGGCGCAGACCGAGAACACGATGGCGCCGTTGGACACCGCCCGGTTCAGACCACCGTCACGGCGCAGCCGCTCGGCGGCCAGCCGCTGCGGCCGGTCCTCGCCGCCGCCGATGAGGTAGATGTCGCCGGACGTCGGCACGGGCTGGTCGCTGCGCACGTCCACACGTGTCACGTCGAGACCGCGCTGCCGGGCACGGCGCTCCACCACCAGCGCGTTGCCCTGGTCCCCGTACGTGCTCAGCAGGTCCGGGTAGATCCACACCAGCCGCAGACTGTTGTCACTCATTGCTCGCTCGTCCCTCTCCGACTACGTCGGTGTTCATGGCGGCTGTCTCAGTTGCCGACGCGGCGGCGCAGGTCCTGGAACGACGTGTAGTTGGCGATCGCCTCGATACGTCCGGGCGGCGCCATCTGCACGGCCTCGTCGGCGGTCGCGCACACCCGGAAGTCCAGGCCCGCGACCTCCAGCCGAACGGCCAGGTCCAGCTTGCGGTCGCCGATGACGAAGATCGGGTGACCGGCCAGCCGGGTGTAGTCCACGTCCCACAGCCAGGAGGTGTCCGTGCCGTCCGCGCCACGGGCGTTGACCGCGAGGATGACGGGCGTGGGCGGCGGGTCGATGAGCGAGAACGTCTCCAGCCAGCCCGCCGGGTTCTTCGCCAGCAGCAGCCGCAGGTCACGGCCGAGGAAGGACACCACGTCGTACCGGCCGGCGACGGCCTGCACCTGGTACATGCGCTCCAGGGCGACCTGCGGCGGTACGCCGAACGTGGCGGCGACGGCGGCGGAGGTGGCGGCGTTCGCGCGGTTCGCGCGGCCGGGCAGCTGGAGGTGGATCGGCCAGGCGGAACCGTGCGGGTCCAGGACGTGGTCGCCGTGCAGCGCCCAGCTCGGGGCGGGCCTGCGGAAACCGCACTGGCCGCAGAACCAGTCGTCGCCCGGACGCTGCATCACACCGCCGCAGGCGGGGCAGGACCAGGCGTCGTCCTTCCACTCCTGACCGGCCGCGACCCAGACCACGTTGGGGGACGACGAGGCGGCCCACACGACCAGCGGATCGTCGGCGTTGGCGATGACGACGGCCTTCGTGCCGGCCAGTCCCTCGCGCCAGTGCTCGGCGAGCATGCGGGTCTCCGCGGCGCGGTCGAGCTGGTCGCGGGAGAGGTTGAGCAGGGCGATCGCCTTGGGCGTGGTGTCGCGCGCGACACCGGCGAGGTACTTCTCGTCCACCTCGATCACGCCGTACCTGGCGTCCGAACCGCCCGCGAGGGCGGAGGTGATACCGGCCGGCATGTTCGCGCCCAGCGCGTTCGACACCACGGGTCCGCTGGCCCGCAGGGCCTCGGCGATCAACCGTGTCGTGGTGGTCTTGCCGTTCGTCGCCGACACCAGCACGACATCCAGATGCTGCGCGAGAGCCGCCAGCAGATCCGGGTCGAGCCGCAACGCCACCTTGCCGCCGATCACCGATCCGCTGCCGCGCCCCGCAGCGCGCGACACCGCCGCTGCGGCCTTGCCTGCCGTCACGGCCAGCTTGGCCCGTGGCGACAGCGGGTCCGTGTTGCCTGCCATCGTCCTTGATCCTCCTCGCGTCGGTCCGGGCTCAGCCTATCGAGATACGTGCACGGGCCCGAACCACGGCACCGTCGAAGGGGCTGATCGTTGTCACACGTACGCCTGAACGACGCCGCCGGACGGGCGCCCCGCGCCCCGCCGCGCGACCGGTTTCCGCGCGGGAGAGTGGCCTGTTTCCGCGGCGAAGGGGCTTTCGCGCCGATTACCCGCCCCCGCCCCCGCGGCCCCGGCGGCCGGGCCGCCCCGCTCTCCCCGTCCACCCCCACCTCCCGGCCCGCACACCACCACCACGCGGCCCCCGACGGTCCTTCACATCCGGCCGGGCCCGCGGGCACCCGCCCCGCCCGTCGAGCGGCTTTCGTGTCCGGTCCGGTCCGCGGCGGGACCCCGTCTCACCCCACCGGTACGCCGCCGAGCCATATCCGCGCCGGGCGCAGGGCCGGGTCCAGTTCGATCAGGTCCGCGCGCAGTCCGGGGCGCAGTTCGCCCCGGTCGTGGAGGCCGAGCAGGCGGGCCGCCGTGGCCGACGTCATCCGGACGGCGTCCGGCAGCGGGATCCCCACCGAGGACACGGCCCTGCGGAACGCCTCCGCCACGAACAGCGTCGAGCCGGCGAGCGTGTCGGTGCCGCGCAGTCTGGCCACCCCGTCCGTGACGGTCACCTCGCGGTCCGCGAACGCGTAGTCCCCGTCCGGCATGCCCGCGGCCGGCATCGCGTCGCTGACCAGCGTGAGCCGGTCGGGGCCCGCGACCCGGTGCGCCAGCCGTACGGTGTCGTCGGCCAAGTGGTGCCCGTCCAGGACCAGTTCGCAGACCAGCCGCGGGTCGAGCAGCGCGGCGGCGACCGGCCCCGGCTCCCGGTGGTGCAGCGGAGGCATCGCGTTGAACAGGTGCGTCACCGCGCGCGCACCGAGATCGGCGGCCCGCGTGAACGCGGCCGCGTCCGCGTCGGTGTGGCCCAGAGCGCACACCAGTTCGTCCGCGTACCGCCGGATCAGTTCGGGCGCGCCCGGCAGTTCCGGTGCCACGGTCATCGACACCGCGTGCCCGCCCGCCGCGTCGAGCAGCCGCGCCATCAGCTCCGGGTCGGGGGCGCGCAGCGCGCTGCGGGTCTGCGCGCCGCGCCGCGCGGGTGACAGGAACGGCCCCTCGAAGTGGATGCCCACCAGGTTGGGCGCGGACCCGTCGTCGATGACGGACGCGACCGTACGTACGGCGGCCTCCATCGCGGCCGGCTCGACCGTCGCCACGGACGCCAGCATGCTGGTCGTACCCCGCGCGAGATGACCTGCCGCCGCCCCCCGTACGGCGGCGGGATCCCCGGTGTAGACCGAGTGGCCGGCCCCACCGTGGCAGTGCGGGTCCACGAACCCCGGCACGACGAGCCGCCCGTCCAGATCCACCGCGGTGTCCGGCCCGCCGGGCGGGGCGCCCGTCCCCAGCGAGTGGATACGGCCGTCGCGTACGAGCAGCCACCCGTCCACGACACCGGCGTCCGGTGTCGCGAACCTGCCGCCGACGAACAGCCGTCCGTCACCGGCCCCGCTCACGGGTGCCCGCGCCGGACGGCCCGCCGTCACCGTGTGCCCAGCAGCGCGTCCACCGCGGCGCGCGCGCAGACCCGGGAGGCGCCGAACGTACGCACCCAGCCCCGGAAGCCGCCGAAGTCGTCGCCGGGCACCCCCATGTCGACCACCACGCAACGGGGATACCGCTCAAGCAGCTCGTCCAGGACCGGCCGCTGCCAGGGGAACCGGTGCGAGCTGCGCACCAGCAGCACCACATCGGCGTCCGGCCCGAACTCGTCCAGATACAGGCCGACTTCGGCCTTGATCATGCCCTCGGCGTTGTAGGTGTCGCCCGCCACCGCGAGCGCTTCGACGTCGATGCCCGCCGCGCGCAGCGGCGCCTCCACGCCCCAGGAGGCGCCGCCCTGCGCGGGTGAATGCGTCGGGTCGAGCCGTACGACCAGGGCGCGGCGGCCCTTGAGCACCGCGTCGCCGCTCACCTCGAGGACGTCCCGCGCCAGCCGCTCGCCGACCGCGTCGTCGTGCGGGACCCCGGTGGCGCGCGGCCGGGTGCCGAGCTTCGCGAGACGGGCGTTCGCCTCGCGCAACCGCTCCTCGGGCAGGGTGCCGTTCTCCACGGCGGCCACCAGCGCGGCCGCCGCCGCGTCCACGTCGTCCCCGAACGCCCACGCGCCGAGGCAGAGCGCGTCCGCGCCGGCCGCGATCGCCCGTACGGCCGCCTCGGGCAGGCTCGCCACGTCGGCGATGCCGCGCATCTCCAGCGCGTCGGTGATGACGACGCCGTCGAAGCCCAGCTCCTCGCGGAGCAGCCCGGTGAGTACGGCGGGGCTGATGGTGGCGGGTACGTCGTCCAACTGGCTGAGGTGGACGTGCGACACCATGATGCTGTCGACCCCGGCGGCGATGGCCGCGCGGAACGGGTCGAGGTAGTGGTCCACCAGCTCCTGCCGGGACAGGTCCACCGTGGGCGTGCCGAGGTGCGCGTCGGTGGAGCTGAGCCCGTGGCCGGGGAAGTGCTTGGCGCAGGCGCTCACCCCGGCGGCCTGAAGTCCCTCCACCCAGGCCGCCGCGTGCCTGGCGACCAGCGCGCGGTCGGCGCCGAAGGTGCGGATGCCGTTGGGGGAGAGGGGGTTGACGGCCGCGTCGACGGCGGGCGCCAGATCCCAGTCGATGCCGGCCTCTACCAGCGAGAGGCCGAGCTGGTAGGCGGACTCGCGGGTGCGCTCGGGATCGTCGAGGCGGCCGAGGGCGTGGTTGCCCGGTACGGACGTACCGCCGTGGTCCTCCAGGCGGTTGACGTCACCGCCCTCCTCGTCGACGGAGAGCAGCACGTGGTCACGCAGGCCGTGCAGGGCGGTGGTCAGCTCCCGCACCTGCTCGCCGGAGGCGATGTCCTTGCCGAACAGGACGAAGCCGCCGAGTCCTTCGGCGACCCGGGCGCGCGCCCACTTGGGGACGGTCCTGCGTCCGAGCGCGGGGAACAGCACGCCGTGGGCGAGCCGGGACAGCTCGGTCATGATTCGATTCCTCACCTTGCGATTGGTCTTCGTGCGGTCGTACGGGGGGGCCGGGCGCCGCGCGCGGGGCGCGGCGCCCAGGGGTCAGCCCTTGACCGCGCCGCTGGTCATGCCGCCCACGAGACGGCGCTGCACCAGCAGGAAGAAGACGAGTACGGGGATGGAGAAGATGGTCGACGCCGCGATCATCGCGCCGTAGTCGACGCTCTCCGACGTCTTGAACGACACGAGCCAGACCGGCAGCGTGTAGTTGTCCTGCGATTTCATGATCACGTAGGCGAAGATGTAGTCGTCCCACGCGTTGACGAAGGCGAAGATCGACGTCGCCACGATGCCGGGCATCAACAGGGGCAGCAGCACCCGTACGTACATCTGGAACCGCCCGCACCCGTCGACGAGCGCGGCCTCCTCCAGCTCGACGGGGACACCGTCCACGAACCCGCGCAGCGTCCAGATCGTGAACGGCAGCACGAAGGTCATGTACGTGAGGACGAGGCCCGGCAGGAAGTCCAGCCCGCCGACGGACCGGAGCATCAGATACACCGGGATGACCATGGCCGCCGCCGGGACCATCTGCACCAGCACCAGGATGATCAGCACCGCCTTGCGGCCGGCGAACCGGAACCGCGCGATCGCTATCGCCGCGAACAGCGAGATGATCAGCGAGAGGACGACCGAGGACACCGTGACCGTCAGTGAGTTGCGGACGAACGTCCAGAAGCCGGGCTTGTCCAGCGCCCGCGTGAAGTTCTCCAGGCTGATCGGCCAGGGAACGAACTTCGGTACGGCGCTGAGGATGTCGGACCGCTCCTTGAGCGCGGTGGCCACCATCCAGTAGACGGGGAACACCATCAGAGCGGACACCGCCATCGCGATGACGTTGTTGACGGTGCGCTTGCGGCGCGCGGGTGTGCGCCGCGGGGGCGATGACGTGGTCGGGGTGCTCATACGACATCTCCCTGCCGGGACAGCCTGCGGACGTAGGCGACGGAGAACAGGGCGAGGATCACCACGGTCACCACCGCGACCGACGCGCCGCTCCCGTACTCGTTGCGGCTGAACGCGGTGATGTACGCGTACACGCCGAGCGTGGTGGTCGCCCCGTCGGGGCCGCCCTGGGTCAGCACCCAGATCGGGGTGAACGAGTTCACCGACCAGATCACTTCGAGAATGGTGAGGATCGCGAGGACGGGCCGCATGATCGGGATGGTGATGTGGCGGAACATCTGGAGCGTGCCCGCACCGTCGAGGCGGGCCGCCTCGTACAGCGACTCCGATATCTGGCCGCGCGCGGCGAACAGGGTCAGGGCCACGAACGGCAGCCCCTTCCAGACCGTCAGCAGGATGATCAGGCCGAGCGCCTGTGTGGGATGGGAGAACCAGTCGTAGACCGACATGTCACCGAAGACCCGGAGCTGGGTGAGCAGCCAGTTGGCGACGCCGTACTGCGGCTGGAACATCCACTGCCAGACCAGGGTCGCCGCCACCATGGGCATCGCCCACACCAGCACCAGGCACACGGTGAGGACGACGCGGGCCCACGGCGAGACACCCATCAGCAGGTGTGAGATGAGGAATCCCAGCACCATGAGCAGCGTCACGCACACCAGCGTGAACACCACGGTCCGCAGCAGGACGGCCAGGAAGTCGGCGTCCGTGAAGATGCGGGTGAAGTTGTCCAGGCCGATGAAGTCCGACTGCCCGGTGAACAGCGACCGGGGGCCGAACTCCTGCGTCGACAGGGTCAGCAGCCGAAGCAGGGGATAGCCCTGGATCAGCAGGAGCGCGGCCAGGGCCGGGGCGATCATCGCCCAGGGCAGCATCCGGGACCGCCGCGCCCGGCGGCGCGCGCCCGGTGGCCCGGTGCGGCGGTCCCGGTCCGGTGCGCGCACCGGACGGTGCTTCTCAGTGAGTGCCATCAGGCGTCCAGGGGTGTCAGTCGCTCAGCGAGTTGAAGGCGTCCGTCGCGTGCTTGTCGTACGCGGCCGACGACGAGGCGATGTCCGCACCGCTCGCGATCTTGGAGAAGAACTGTTCGTTGTAGCGCTCGGTCTCCAGAGTCGCTTCGCCGGGGCTGTTGGGCAGGGGCCGGCTCACCTTGCTTGCCTGCGAGGCGACGGTCAGCTGCTCGGGCACGCCGGGCGGGGTGAAGCCCGGCGAGATCGGCAGCAGGTTGAGCTCCGTCGCCATCCGCTGCTGGAACTTCTCGCCGGTGACGACCCGCAGCCAGTCCTCGGCCGCGTCCCGGTCGGGGCTGCCCGCGGCTATGCCGATGGTCGAGCCGGAGACGATCACGGGCATGGTGCTGTCGGCGGTGTAGCCGGGCATCGCGAAGAAGCCGATGTTGTCCTTCATCTTCGGGTTCTTCTCGATGACGGCGGCCGGCTCCCACGCCTTGACGTACGCCATGGCGGCCTTGCCGTCGGCGAACAGCTGGTCCTGGTCGGGACTGTCGGTGTTGACGCCGACGGACGAGGGGGTGGAGCAGGTGTTCTGGAAGGACTTCCACGCCTTGAGCCCGGCCTGGTTGGCGGGGGAGGACATCTCCGCCTGCCACTTGCCGTCCTTCTGCGAGGCGATCTCGCCGCCCTTGGCGAAGAGGAAGGGCATGCCGTTGAACCAGTACTGGCCCGGCAGGTAGAAGCCGGAGAAGTTGGCCGTGCCGGAGTTGGCGTCGGCGAGGGTGCCGCAGTGCTCCTGGAGCTCGGCGAGGGTCTTCGGGGGTGTCGTGATGCCCGCGTCCGCGAACATCTTCTTGTTGTACATGACCACCTTGGTGCCGCCGTAGAGCGGGACGGCGTAGAGCTTGCCGTCGTACTCGGACGGACCGGAGAGGCCCGTGAGCCAGTCCTCGGAGCCCTCGAAGGACTTCTTGCTCCCCGTGAGGTCGGCGAGACCGCCGGAGTAGGTCTGCAACGGGGTCTGGGTGTTGCCCATCTCCACGATGTCCGGCGGGTTGCCGCTGGCCAGCGCCGTGGTGATCTTGGTGGCCACACCGTCCCACTGCTGGATCTCGATGTCGACGTCGATGTCCGGATGGTCCTTCTTGAATTCGGCGGTCGCCTCCTTGATCAGCGGGTTGTCACCCGGCCCGCCGGTCATCATCCAGATCGTCAGCTTGTTGTCGGAGTCGGACTTCGCCACCCCGCCACCGCCGCACGCCGTCAGCGTGAGCGCGAGAACCGGAAGCGCCGTGAGTGCGTACCGGATCCGTGATCGGTTCATCGTTGTCACCCTTCTGCCATCTGCTCGTCGTGCCTGGTGTGGGGGGCCTTGTCGTCTTCATGGGTGGTGCCGGGTCCACCGGGGCCGGCGGTGGGAGCCGTGGGGCACTCCGCGAGGCGGCGGACGATCAGATCGCGGTCGACGGCCACGGAGGCCGCGTCCCCCGCGCTCACGCCCAGCGACTCGTAGAGACGGCCGAGCGAGGTCGCCATCGAGCCGAGCAGGCCCGCCGAGTCGCCGAGGTCGGAGCGGCGCACGACACTGCGGACCCCGACCGTGTCGGCGACCTGGTCGCTGATGGCGGTCAGCCGCGCGGTGTCGAACGACTCCGAGAAGCCGCCGGTCAGGACCACCGTGCCGGGCTCGTAGGCGAGCGCGACGACGGTGACCAGATGGGCCAGCGCGCCGTGCACCTCGGCCAGTACGGGCGCGTACGCCTCCGGGTCCGCGAACAGCGCACGCGCCGTCGGTACGTGCACCCCTTGGCGGCGTGCGTACGCCACCAGGTCGGCGCCGGACAGCAGATCGCGCAGCCGCTCCTCGCGGCCGGGCAGCGGAAGCCGGCCGAACTCGCCGAGCAGGCCCGTCCTGCCGAGCAGGACCTGTCCGTCGATGGAGACGGCGGAACCGAGGCCGGTGCCCATGGCGAGCAGCACGGCGGTCTCCCGGTCCGGCAGTGATCCGTACTGGAGTTCGCCCCGCAGCGCGAGGTTGGAGTCGTTGCCGACCGCGGTCTCCACGGCCAGCAGGTCGGAGACCTTCTCGATGAATCCGGTGCCCTTGATCTGGCCGAGATTGTGCGATGCCACGACGGAGCGCCCGTCGCCGGTGACGACACCGGGCAGGCCGATCGTGACGGTGTGCAGGGGCACGCCGTCGCCGTGCCGGGAGACCAGATCGGTGACCTTGCCGGCGACCCAGCCGGCGAGTTCGCCCGCCGTCGCGTCGCGCGGCGTGGTGTCCCGGCTCCTGATGACGGCGCGGCCGAGCGCGTCCGCCACCACGACCCGGCAGTTGGTACCGCCGAGGTCGACTCCGCAGACGAGAGCGGAGCGGTGGTTGAAACTCACGGTCGTGGACTGCCGGCCGGGGCCTTCCCGGAGCATCCGGAAACCCTCCAGCGCGAGGGACTCGGCCATCAGGTCGTCCACGATGCGGAACACCGTGGCCCGGCTCAGGCCGGTGTCCGCGATGAGCCGCTGACGGTCCATGTCCGCGCCGGAAAGCAGGGCCGCGATCACGGCGCTCCGGTTGGAGGTGCGGGGGAGCGAGGTAGTTGCCACAATTCCTCTCACTCTGAGATTAATTCGGTGGCGCAACTTTAAGCACAGGCGACCGACGAAAACCAGACATGCGGCGCATCACGTTCCGGTAAATGCGACCCGTGCGGCCGGCGCCGCCCGGCCCGGACGTACGCTGGCGCGATGGCGACCTTCGAACTCGGTGACCTCGTGGCGGACTTCACGGTGGGCCCGTATCCGCACCACGCCTGGACGCGCGAGCAGGGGCCGGTGCACGAGATCCGCGGGACCGACCGGCCATGAGGAACAAGTCGATCCCCGGCAGCGCCGGGCGTGTCCGTCCCCTGCGGAAGCTCGGTGACGCCACCCTGCACACGGCCTGCGAACCCGTCACGGACTTCGGGCCATCGCTGGCCCGGCTGGTCGAGGACCTGTTCGCGACGATGTACCGGGCGAACGGCGTCGGCCTGGCGGCCAATCAGATCGGCGTGCCGCTGAGGGTGTTCGTCTACGACTGCCCCGACGACGAGGACGTCCGCCATCTCGGACACATCGTCAATCCCCGTCTGACGCTCACGGACGGGGTGACCGTACGGGGCGCCGAGGGGTGCCTCTCGCTGCCGGGCCTCGAAGCGGGGACGGAGCGGTTCGACCACGCGGTGGTGGAGGGCGTGACGGTGGACGGCGCGCCCGTACGGATCGACGGAACCGGATTCTTCGCGCGCTGCCTCCAGCACGAGTGCGACCATCTGGAGGGGCTGGTCTATCCGGACCGGCTGACGGGCTGGCGCAAGGCCAAGGTGCTACGGGCGGCGCGGCGCGCGTCATGGAGCTGACCGCCGGGCGTGTCCACGCCGCCGCCCGGCGCGGTGCGCGCGCAGCGTCGTGTCAGAGCCCCGGACTGCCCGCCCGGTCGTCCACCAGTGCCAGCCTGCCCCAGAGCAGATCGGCCAGACTGCTCACCAACTGGGCGCGTGAGCAAGGGCGTTCGCCGAGCCACCAGTCACCGGCCGCGTGCATCATGCCGACGATCCCGTGGCCCCACACGCGGGCCAGTTGCGCGCTGTCGGGACCGAGGTCGACCCGCTCCTCGATGACGGTGGCCAACTCCTCGCCGAGGCGGCGCAGCAGCGGCGCCGAGTGGCGGCCCACGTCGAAGCCCTGTTCGGGGAGTTGGGTGTCGGCGGTGTCGGCGGCGCCGTCTGCGGGATGCATCAGGAACCGGTACACCTGTGGGCGCGCCTCGATCGCCGCGAGGTACGTGTCGAGTGTGGCCTCCACCCGCGCGCGGCGGTCGGCGGGCGCGTCGAGTGCCGCCTTCAACGCGCTGAGCAGCGCGTCCGTATGACGCTTCGCCAGGGCGCGGTAGAGCCCGCCCTTGTCGCCGAAGTGGCGGTAGAGGATCGGCTTGGTGATACCGGCCTCGGCCGCGATGGCGTTCATGGAGGCTTTGGGCCCGTCACGCAGGACGACCCTGTCGGCGGCCTCCAGGAGTTGGCGGCGGCGCTGATGGGCCGAGCGGTGCTGGTCGGCCTGCTGTGTGGTCCCCATGGGTGTCTCCCCGCCCGAGCGATTCCGTGACGCCCCGGCAACGTAACACCAAGCCCGCCGTCGACGCAGATCAGCCCGCCGCAGGTTGACATCCTCTACTTGCCGGTAACAGACTGTTGTTACCGTAAGTAACAGCAGTGCTGGAGGGGACGATGGCCGAGTTCACGTTCGAACTCAACGACGACCAGAAGCAGGTACGTGACTGGCTCCACGGTTTCGCGGCCGACGTCATCCGCCCGGCGGCGGCCGAGTGGGACGAGCGGGAGGAGACCCCGTGGCCCGTCATCCAGGAAGCCGCCAAGGTCGGCGTCTACTCCCTCGACTTCTACGCACAGCAGTACTTCGACCCCACGGGCCTCTCCATCCCCATGGTGATGGAGGAACTGTTCTGGGGTGACGCGGGCATCGGCCTGTCGATCGTCGGCACCGGACTCGCCGCGGTCGGCGTCCTCGCCAACGGCACCGACGACCAGATAGGCACCTGGATCCCGCAGATGTACGGCGACGCGGACGACGTGAAGGTCGCCGCGTTCTGCTCGTCCGAGCCCGACGCCGGATCGGACGTCGCCGCGATGCGCACCCGCGCCGTCTACGACGAGGCCAAGGACGAGTGGGTGCTGAACGGCACCAAGACCTGGGCCACCAACGGCGGTATCGCCAACGTGCACGTCGTGGTCGCCGTCGTGGACCCCGGGGCCGGCTCCAAGGGGCACGCCTCCTTCATCGTCCCGCCCGGCACACCCGGTCTCTCCCAGGGGCAGAAGTTCAAGAAGCACGGCATCCGCGCATCCCACACCGCCGAGGTCGTTCTTGAGGACGTCCGCGTACCCGGCCACTGCCTGCTGGGTGGCAAGGAGAAGCTGGACGAGCGGCTGGCCCGCGCCCGCGAGGCGAAGGCGAGCAAGGGGGCCGGCGGTGAGCGCGTGAAGAACGCGGCCATGGCCACCTTCGAGGCGTCACGCCCCGCCGTCGGCGCCATGGCCGTGGGCACGGCCCGCGCCGCGTACGAGGTGGCGCTCGACTACGCCAGGACCCGCAGCCAGTTCGGCCGCCCCATCATCGACAACCAGGGCATCGCCTTCCAGCTCGTCGACATGCGCACCCGCATCGACGCGGCCCGGCTGCTCGTCTGGCGCGCCTCCTGGATGGCGGCCACGGGCAAACCCTTCACCGCGGCGGAGGGCTCCATGTCGAAGCTCTACGCGAGCGAGACGGCCAAGGAGGTCACCGCGCAGGCGGTCCAGATCCTCGGCGGTAACGGCTTCACACGGGAGTACCCGGTGGAGCGGATGCACCGCGACAGCGCGATCTACACGATCTTCGAAGGCACGAGCGAGATCCAGCGCCTGGTCATCGCCCGCACGCTGTCGGGCATGCCGATCAGGTAGGGCAGGTGCCCGACCGCCGGACGGGCCGCGTTCGCGGGCCGTCCGGCGGTCGAGGACACCCGCGTCACTCGCAGGCCACGCCGTCCCCGTCGCGGTCCAGGTGCGAGCCGTAGCCCGGATCGCCCGAGCGGATCGGGGCCGCGCCCGCCGCGCGGACGGCCGTGCAGTTCGCGTAGTACGTCGAGCCGCCTCCCGAGCCCCCCGTGCCCGACCCGCCCGAGTCACCCGATCCGCCGCTGTCGCCGTTGCCGTCGGCGGCGGGCGCGACCGTGACGCGCACGGTCTTCGTCCTGGTGACGGTCGGCGCGGGCTCGGGCGTGGCCGTCACCGTCTCGGTCACGGCCGGTTCGGGAGTGGCCGTCGTCGTGGCGGTCACCGTCGCCGCCGGTGCGGGCTTCGCGTCGGCCGCGTTCGTCGTCCCCGCCGTGTCGTCCGCCGCGCCGATGCCGACGCCCAGGAAGAACAGCACCGCCAGCAGCGGCAGCAGCACCCGCTTCCGTGTCCACTTCGGGCGGCCCGGCGGCGGTGCCGGCGGCCCGACGTACGGGTTCGGACCGGGCGCGCCAGGTGGCGAAAAGCTCATGTGTCCCCCAAGGGCTGCTTCGTGAGGGGATGACCGTAGCGGCGTGACTTGCCCCGTTGTACGCCCGTTGCTCCGGCTGTGTCGAAACCGTGATGAAAGCATGGACGCATGGTGGATGCACCCGTGCGGGCTCCGGACACACCAATGCCCGGCCCCCTGTCAGGGGCCGGGCACCGGTCTGAATAGTGGGCGTTACGCGGGGAGTTGTGCCTCGATCGCCGCGACGACCTCGGGGGCCTCCGGCTCCGTCCGGGGCCGGATACGGTCCACGACCTCGCCGTCGGGGGAGATCAGGAATTTCTCGAAGTTCCACTGCACATCGCCCGCCTCGCCCGCGGCGTCCGCCCGCGCGGTCAGCGCCGTGTACAGCGGGTGCCGGTTCTCGCCGTTGACCTCGGACTTCTCCAGCAGCGGGAAGCTCACGCCGTACGTCGTCGAGCAGAACGTCTCGATCTCCTCGGCGCTGCCCGGCTCCTGACCCGCGAACTGGTTGCAGGGCACGCCGACGACCGTGAGACCGCGGTCGCCGTACGTCTGCTGGAGCCGCTCCAGGCCCTCGTACTGCGGGGTGAGGCCGCACTTCGACGCGACGTTCACCACCAGCACCGCCCGGCCCTTGTACGCGGCCAGGGACGTGGGCTCACCGGTGAGGGTGCGCAGCGGGATGTCGTACAGAGTCATCAAGGTCTCCTCGGAGCAGTCGGTCCCGTTATCCCGTCCATTGTCGCGCTTCACCCGCCGAGCTTGCGGAACAGCCCCTCCTGAACCACCGAGACCAGCAGCCGGCCCGAGCGGTCGTAGATACGGCCCCGGGCCAGCCCCCGCCCGCCCGTCGCGATCGGCGACTCCTGGTCGTACAGGAACCACTCGTCCGCGCGGAACGGCCGGTGGAACCACATCGCGTGGTCCAGCGACGCCATGTCGTACCCGCGCGGACCCCACAGCGGCTCGACGGGAATACGGACCGCGTCCAGCAGCGTCATGTCACTCGCGTACGTCAGCGCGCAGGTGTGCACCAGCGGGTCGTCGCCCAGCGGGCCCACCGCGCGCATCCACACCGCGCTGCGCGGATCGGCGCCCTCGATCTCCTTCGCCGTCCAGCGCA
This sequence comes from Streptomyces sp. NPDC060366, assembly GCF_042725135.1. Lineage (NCBI taxonomy): Bacteria > Bacillati > Actinomycetota > Actinomycetes > Kitasatosporales > Streptomycetaceae > Streptomyces > Streptomyces sp. NPDC060366. The sequence goes on from NZ_JBHXDC010000008.1 coordinate 147,138, forward strand.
GCCGGTCCGCGTAGCGGATGTCGAACGGCTGACGACGCGCCATCCGCTCGAACGCCTCCGGCAGCCCGCCCAGATGCTCACGGACCTCGTCGGCCACCGTCGGCAGCGACTCGGGGTCCGGGAAGTCCTGACGCGGCGGCAGCTGATGCTCGATGCCGCCCTCCTCCGCGTGGTGGAAGGACGCCGTCAGATTGAAGATCGTCCGGCCCTCCTGCACCGCCGTGACCCGGCGGGTGGTGAACGACCGGCCGTCCCGCACCCGCTCGACCTGGTAGACGATCGGTACGCCGGGCGTACCCGGGCGCAGGAAGTACGCGTGCAGCGAGTTGACCGGGCGGTCGCCCTCCGTGGTGCGCCCGGCCGCCACCAGCGCCTGGCCGGCGACCTGGCCGCCGAAGACCCGTTGCAGCGACTCGTGCGGGCTGCGGCCGCGGAAGATGTTGACCTCGATCCGCTCGAGATCGAGCAGATCGACCAGCCGCTCGGCGGGATTCGTCATCGTTCTCGTTCTCCACAGTTCTCGGGAGTTCTCAGGTGCCGGTGGTCCGACGCCGGTGGTCGGGCGCCGATGGTCCGACGCCGGTTCTCAGACGCCGGACAGCTGGCCCACGGAGGTGACACGGACCACGGCCCGACCCTCCTCGTCGGACGCGGCGAGGTCGACCTCCGCGCTGATGCCCCAGTCGTGGTCGCCGTTCGGATCCGCGAACGACTGCCGGACCCGCCACAGGCCGTGGTCCGGGTCCTCCTCGATGCCGAGCAGCTTCGGGCCGCGCGCGTCCGGCCCGGTGCCCAGCTCCTCGTACTCGTCCCAGTACCCGTCCATCGCCTCGCCCCAGGCATCCGCGTCCCAGCCCGAATCGGCGTCCAGCTCGCCCAGGTCGTTCACCTTGTCGAGCGCCGCCAGCTCCACCCGGCGGAACATCGCGTTGCGCACCAGCACCCGGAAGGCGCGGGCGTTGGCGGTGACCGGCTTGACCTGGTCGGCCTTCTCCTGCGCCTGTTCGGCGGTCTCCACCTCGGGGTTGGCCAGTTGCTCCCACTCGTCGAGGAGACTGGAGTCGACCTGTCGCACCATCTCGCCGAGCCAGGCGATCAGGTCCTCCAGGTCCTCCGACTTGAGGTCGTCGGGGATGGTGTGCTCGAACGCCTTGTACGCGCCCGCGAGATAGCGCAGCACGATCCCCTCGGTGCGGGCCAGCTCGTAGTGGGACGTGAACTCCGTGAACGTCATGGCCCGTTCGAACATGTCCCGGATGACGGACTTCGGCGACACCGGGTGGTCACCGACCCACGGATGGCTGGTGCGGTAGACCTCGTACCCGTGCCACAGCAACTCTTCGAGCGGCTTCGGATACGTGAACTCCTGGAGCCGCTCCATCCGTTCCTCGTACTCGACACCGTCGGCCTTCATCTGGCCGATCGCCTCGCCCCGCGCCTTGTTCTGCTGCGCGGCGAGGATCTGCCGGGGATCGTCCAGCGTCGACTCGACGACGGAGACCATGTCCAGCGCGTACGAGGGCGAGCCCGGCTCCAGCAGTTCGAACGCGGCCAGCGCGAACGTCGACAGCGGCTGGTTGAGCGCGAAGTTCTGCTGGAGGTCGACGGTGAGGCGGATGATGCGGCCCTCGGCGTCCGGCGTCTCGAGACGCTCCACCACACCGCCGTCCAGCAGCGACCGGTAGATCGCGATCGCCCGCCGGATGTGCCGCAACTGCTGCTTGCGCGGCTCGTGGTTGTCCTCCAGGAGATGGCGCATCGCGTCGAAGGCGTTGCCGGGCCGCGCGATGACCGACAGCAGCATCGTGTGGGTGACGCGGAAGCGGGAGTTCAGCGGCTCCGGGTCGGAGGTGATGAGCTTGTCGAACGTGCTCTCCGACCAGGCGACGAAGCCCTCCGGGGCCTTCTTGCGGACCACCTTGCGGCGCTTCTTCGGGTCGTCGCCCGCCTTGGCGAGCGCCTTCTCGTTCTCCACGACATGCTCGGGCGCCTGCGCGACGACGAAGCCCGCCGTGTCGAAACCGGCGCGGCCCGCCCGGCCCGCGATCTGGTGGAACTCCCGGGCGCGCAGCGTGCGCACACGCGTGCCGTCGTACTTGGTCAGCGCCGTGAACAGCACCGTACGGATGGGGACGTTGACGCCGACACCGAGCGTGTCCGTACCGCAGATCACCTTCAACAGACCGGCCTGCGCGAGCTTTTCGACGAGCCGGCGGTACTTGGGCAGCATGCCCGCGTGGTGCACCCCGATGCCGTGCCGTACGTAACGGGAGAGATTGCGGCCGAACTTGGTGGTGAAGCGGAAGTTGCCGATCAGATCGGCGATCCGGTCCTTCTCCTCGCGCGTGCACATGTTGATGCTCATCAGCGACTGCGCGCGCTCGACGGCCGCCGCCTGGGTGAAGTGCACGATGTAGACCGGCGCCTGACGGGTCTCCAGCAGTTCGGTCAGCGTCTCGGTGATCGGGGTGAGGCGGTACTCGTAACTCAGCGGCACCGGTCGCGTCGCCGAGCGGACGACGGAGGTGGGGCGGCCGGTTCGGCGGGTCAGGTCCTCCTCGAACCGTGACACGTCGCCGAGCGTCGCCGACATCAGGATGAACTGCGCCTGCGGCAGCTCCAGGATGGGGATCTGCCAGGCCCAGCCGCGGTCCGGCTCCGCGTAGAAGTGGAACTCGTCCATCACGACCTGGCCGATGTCGGCGTGCTTGCCGTCGCGCAGCGCGATCGAGGCCAGCACCTCCGCCGTGCAGCAGATGACCGGCGCGTCGGCGTTCACGGACGCGTCGCCCGTCAGCATGCCGACGTTCTCCGTACCGAAGAGTTTGCACAGGTCGAAGAACTTCTCCGACACCAGCGCCTTGATCGGCGCGGTGTAGAACGTGACCTTGTCCTGGGCCAGCGCCGTGAAGTGCGCACCCGCCGCGATCAGGCTCTTCCCGGAGCCGGTGGGGGTCGAGACGATCACATTGGCCCCCGAGACCACCTCGATCAGCGCCTCCTCCTGAGCCGGATAGAGCGTGATCCCCTCGCCCTCGGCCCATGAGGAGAAGGCCTCGAAGAGGGCATCGGGGTCGGCATCCGGCGGCAGCTGATCAATAAGGGTCACACCCCCATCTTGCCTGCCTCGTGCCCCGAAGAGGGAACCGGACGACCGAGTGAAGATCACTACCGGTACGCTGCCCTGTCAACTGGGCCTTGCCGCAACGGCGGTGGGCCCTTCGGTACGCACCACCACAGCGACGACGGGGCGGGGATCGACCATGCGGGGACGACCATGATGGGACCGGCGCACTCGCTGTCGGGCGCGGCTGCCTGGCTGGGGGTGGGAGCCGCGGCGGCCGCGGCCGACCGTCCGATGCCCTGGCCGGTGCTGGTGGTCGGCGCGCTGATCTGCGCGGGGGCGGCGCTCGCCCCCGACCTGGACCACAAGTCGGCGACCATCTCGCGCGCCTTCGGACCGGTGTCCAAGACGCTCTGCGGAATTGTCGACAAGCTGTCGTTCGCGGTCTACAAAGCGACGAAGAAACCTGCGGACGCCCGCAGGACCGGCGGCCACCGCACACTCACCCACACCTGGCTCTGGGCCGTCATGATCGGCGGCGGCGCCTCAGCGCTCGCGATACTCGGAGGCCGCTGGGCGGTGCTCGCGCTGCTCTTCATCCATATGGTGCTCGCCGTCGAAGGACTGCTGTGGCGGGCGGCACGGGTGTCCAGCGACGTGCTCGTGTGGCTGCTCGGCGCGACGAGCGCGTGGATCCTGGCCGGCGTACTGGACAAGCCGGGCAACGGCGCGGACTGGCTCTTCACCGCGCCCGGCCAGGAGTACCTGTGGCTGGGGCTGCCGATCGTCCTCGGCGCGCTGGTGCACGACATCGGCGACGCGCTGACGGTGTCGGGCTGCCCGATCCTGTGGCCGATCCCGGTGGGGCGCAAGCGCTGGTACCCCATCGGACCGCCGAAGGCGATCAGGTTCAGGGCCGGGAGCTGGGTGGAGCTGAAGGTGCTGATGCCGGTGTTCATGCTGCTGGGCGGGGTGGGCGGCGCGGCGGCGCTGAACGTGATCTGACCGCCCGGCCGTGAGCTGGTTCCCGGGCGCCGGGGTGGGCGGCACACACCGCCCACCCCGGCGTCCGGACCGCGTACGGGCGAGCCCCCCGCGCCCGCCCGGCCGCGCTCTCGTGGAGCGGCCCCGCGCTCCCGTGGAGCCGGGACGCTCAGCCGTGCCAGGAGCGCCACAGCGCCGCGTACGCGCCGTCCGCCGCCACCAGCTCGTCATGGCTGCCCAGCTCGCTGATCCGGCCCTCCTCGACCACGGCGATCACGTCCGCGTCGTGCGCGGTGTGCAGCCGGTGCGCGATGGCCACGACCGTACGGCCGTCCAGCACCTTCGCCAGCGACCGCTCCAGATGGCGGGCCGCGCGCGGGTCGAGCAGCGACGTCGCCTCGTCCAGGACCAGCGTGTGCGGGTCGGCCAGCACCAGCCTCGCCAGGGCGATCTGCTGCGCCTGCGCCGGTGTCAGCGTCGTGGCGCCGGACCCGACCTCGGTGTCCAGCCCGTCGTCGAGCGCGCGGGCCCAGCCGTCCGCGTCCACCGCGCCGAGCGCCGCCCACAGCTCCGCGTCCACCGCGTCCGCGCGGGCGAGCCGCAGGTTGTCGCGCATCGAGCCCACGAAGACATGGTGCTCCTGGTTGACCAGGGCGACATGGCTGCGCACCCGCTCCGCGGCCATCCGCGACAGCTCGGCCTCGCCGAGTGCGATCCGGCCCGTACGCGGCGCGTAGATCCCGGCGAGCAGCCGCCCCAGCGTGGACTTGCCCGCGCCGGACGGTCCTACCAGCGCCACCCGGGTGCCCGGGGCCACGTTCAGCGTCACCTCGTGAAGTACGTCGACGCCTTCGCGGTAGCCGAAGTTGACCCGGTCGGCGCTGACGTCCCGCCCGTGCGGCACGACGTTCTCGTCACCGTCGTCCGGCTCGATCTCGCGTACGCCGACGAGGCGGGCGAGGGACACCTGCGCCACCTGGAGTTCGTCGTACCAGCGCAGGATGAGACCGACCGGATCGACCAGCATCTGCGCGAGCAGCGCGCCGGTCGTCAGCTGGCCGACCGTGATCCAGCCCTGGAGCACGAAGACACCGCCGCCCACCAGCGTCGCCAGGAAGATCGTGACGTGGGTGATGTTGATGACGGGGAAGAGCACCGACCGCAGCCACAGGTTGTACCCCTCCCACGCGGTCCACTCCTTGATCCGCCGGTCCGACAGCGCCACCCGGCGGCGGCCGAGACGGTGCGCCTCGACGGTCCGCCCGGCGTCGATCGTCTCGGCGAGCACCGCGGCGACCGCCGCGTACCCGGCCGCCTCCGACCGGTACGCCGACGGCGCCCGCCTGAAGTACCAGCGGCAGCCCGCGACCAGCAGCGGCAGCGCCACCACCACCGCCAGCGCCAGCGGCGGCGCCGTGACGCCCAGCGCGCCGATCAGCAGGCCCGCCCACACGACGCCGATCGCCAACTGCGGCACGGCTTCGCGCATCGCGTTGGTCAGCCGGTCGATGTCGGTGGTGATCCGGGACAGCAGATCGCCCGTGCCGGCCCGCTCCAGGACACCGGGCGGCAGCCGTACCGACCGCACGAGGAAGTCCTCGCGCAGGTCGGCCAGCATCTCCTCACCGAGCATCGCGGCGCGCAGCCGCATCATCCGGGTGAACAGCGTCTGGAGGATCAGCGCGCCGGCGAAGACGGCGGCCGTGCGCTCCAGATGGAGCTCCTGGGCCCCCTTGGCGCCCTCGGACAGGTCTTCCACGACGCCGCCGAGCAGATACGGCCCCGTCATGGAGGCGATCACCGCCACCGTGTTGACGGCGATGAGCAGGACGAACGCCTTGCGGTGCCGCCGCAGCAGCTCCAGGACGTACGTCCGTACGGTCGCCGGGCGCCCGACCGGCAGGGTCGTGGCCGACTCCGGTGCCGCCGGGTCGTACTCCGGTGGTGCCACGCCGATCATGCGGATTCCTCGATCTCTTCCAGCTGTTCGCGTGTTTTGAGCGGTGTCGGTACGTGCGTGCCGTCGCCCGTCCCGTCGTCGGTGTGGTCGGCCTCGGTGCCGGACTCCGTCTCGTCGTCCGTGCGGCGGGTGACGACGCTCAGATAGCGCGGGTCGTCCCGCAGCAGCTCCCGGTGCGCCCCGACAGCCGCGACCTTCCCTTTGTGGACGAACACGACGGTGTCCGCGCGGTCGAGCAGCAGCGGCGACGACGCGAACACGACCGTCGTACGGCCGCTCCGCAGCCGCCGTACGCCTTCCGCGATCCGCGCCTCCGTGTGCGAGTCCACGGCCGACGTGGGCTCGTCCAGGACCAGCACCTCCGGGTCGGCGACCAGCGAGCGGGCCAGCGCGAGCCGCTGACGCTGGCCGCCGGAGAGCGATCGGCCGCGCTCGGTGATGCGCGAGCGCAGCGGGTCGCCGCTGCCGTCCACCGACGCCTGCACGAGTGCGGCGAGCACGTCGTCGCACTGCGCGGCGTCCAGCGCGTCCCGGGGTCGTACGCTCCCGGACGCGGGCACGTCCAGCAGCTCGGTCAGCGTTCCCGAGAGCAGCACCGGATCCTTGTCCTGCACCAGGACCGAGGCGCGCGCCGCGTCCCGCGGGAGGTCGTCGAGCGCCACCGGGCCGAGCAGTACGGAGGGGCTCTTCTCCTCCTCGGTCGCGTGCCCGCCCAGCCGTTCGGCGAGCCGCCCCGCCGCGTCGGGGTCACCGCACACGACGGCGGTCAGCTGCCCCTCATGGGCGAGCAGACCGGTGGCCGGGTCGTACAGGTCGCCGGTGGGCCGGGCGTCGTCCAGACCGCCGCGCTCGTCGTCGTAGGAGGTGCGCTCCAGACGCAGCACGCGGGCCGCGCGCGTCGCCGAGGGACGCGAGAAGGAGTAGGCCATGGCGATTTCCTCGAAGTGCCTGAGCGGGAAGAGCAGCAGGGTCACCGCGCTGTACACGGTGACCAGTTCGCCGACCGAGATCCGGCCGTCGCCCGCGAGGATCGCGCCGTACCAGACCACCGTGATCAGCAGGACGCCCGGAAGGAAGACCTGAATGGCCGAGATCAGTGCCCACATACGGGCGCTGCGGACGGCCGCCCGGCGGACCTCCTGCGACGCCTCCTGGTAGCGCGTGAGGAACAGCTCCTCGCCGCCGATGCCGCGCAGGACCCGCAGTCCCGCCACCGTGTCGGCGGCCAGCTCGGTGGCCCGGCCCGCCTTCTCGCGCTGGACGTCGGCGCGCCGGGTGGCGCGGGGGAGCAGCGGCAGTACGGCGAGGGCCAGCACCGGCACCCCGATGGCCACCACGGCGCCGATCGACGGCACGTACAGGACGAGGCCGACGCACACCACGACGACCGCGACGACGGCCGCGAAGAAGCGTGACAGCGCCTCCACGAACCAGCCGATCTTCTCGACGTCGCCCGTCGAGACGGCGACGACCTCACCCGCCGCGACCCGGCGGGTCAGCGCCGAGCCGAGCTCGGCGGTCTTGCGGGACAGCAGTTGCTGGACGCGGGAGGCCGCGGTGATCCAGTTGGTGACCGCCGTACGGTGCAGCATCGTGTCGCCGACGGTGATCGCGGCGCCGAAGAGCGCGATGACGGCGCCGGCCAGCGCGAGCCGCCCGCCCGAACGGTCCACGACGGCCTGTACCGCGAGTCCCGCGCCCAGTGGGAGCCCGGCGACGCCGAGCTGGTGCAGCAGCCCCCAGGAGAGCGATTTGAGCTGGCCACGCAGTTGGTTGCGCCCTAGCCAGTACAGGAAGCGTGGGCCTGACCGGGCATCCGGTTTCCCCGGATCGGGATACGGAAGATCGCGAATCTGCATGACGTCCCAGTGAGTCGTGGAGTGGCCCAAACCGTGCAAGGTTGTCCTTCGGGGACGGTCCGGGGCAATCGATTATTCGACTCTCGGCCACGTGGGAGTGAACGCGGCGAGGCCCGGCCGGCGCGTTCGCGCCGGCCGGGCCCGCTTGTCCCAAGGCCGTTCGGACGGCCCCGTGGGCCGTTGCCCGGCGGCTGCTCGGTCTACTTCTCCGACGGCTTCTCGGAGTCCATGCCGGGCCGGGACTTCTTCCACTCGCCGCGGGTGAAGTCCGGAATCCGCTGCGGCTCGCCGTTCGCCTTGATGGACGCGTGGCTGAGCGGTACGGGCGCGGTCCAGGTCGCCGCGTCGTACACGTCGAAGTCGGGGACGAGGCCGAGCCGGACGCACTGCATCAGCCGGAAGACCATGATGTAGTCCATCCCGCCGTGCCCGCCCGGCGGATTCGCGTGCTCCTTCCACAGCCAGTGGTCCCACTCGGCGTACGCGCCGAAGTCGCCCCACTCGTCGTTCGCGTGGTCCGGCTCGATGTAGATGCGCTCGGGATAGTCCTCGAAGATGCCTCTGGTACCGCCGAGGCTGTTGATACGGCTGTAGGGATGCGGCGTCGAGACGTCGTGCTCCAGCCTTACGACCCGGCCCTTGGCCGTCTGGACCAGACTGATCGTCCGGTCGCTGCTGACGTACGTCTCCTTCCAACTGGCGTCGCCCGGCGGCATGTTCTCCTCGCGGTACTGGGCGAGGCCGAGCGCGGGCGTACCGATGCTGGTGATGCTGACGGCGCGGTCACCGCGGTTGATGTCGAGGTAGTTGGCGACGGGGCCGAAGCCGTGGTTCGGATAGAGGTCGCCGCGGAGCCGGGTGTGCCACAGCCGGCGCCAGGGGCCTTCGTAGTAGTCCGGGTCGAACATCAGACCGCGCAGGTCGTGGTTGTACGCGCCGGCGCCGTGCAGCAGATCGCCGAACAGGCCCGCGTGCGCCATCCGCAGGACGCGCATCTCGTTCTTGCCGTACGCGCAGTTCTCCAGCTGCATGCAGTGGCGCCGGGTGCGCTCGGAGAGGTCGACCAGCTTCCACAGCTCGTCGAGGCGCATCGCGATCGGACACTCCACGCCGACGTGCTTGCCGGCCAGCATCGCCGCCTTGGCCATCTCGAAGTGGAAGTCCCACGGAGTGGCCACGTAGACGAAGTCGACGTCTCCGCGCGCGCAGAGCTGCTCGTAGTCGTGCTCGTCCTTCGTGTAGACGGCGGGCGCCGGCTGCCCGGCCTTGACGACCTTGGCCGCGGCCGCCCCGGCCTTGTCCCGCACCGTGTCGCAGAGGGCGACCACCTGGACGCCGGGCACCGCGAGGAACAGATCGATCATGCTGCCTCCGCGGTTGCCGAGGCCGATGATGCCGACGCGTACGGTGGAGCGTCCTTCGAAGGGCACGCCGGCCATGGTGCGGCCCTGGCGCTCGGGAACGGCGGACTCGGCGCTTTCGGGGGCGGCTTGCGCGGCGGCGGCCGATGCGGCCGCGGCGGGCTGTGCGGCCGCGGCCGTGCCGCTGCCCAGGGCGGTGAGCCCGAGACCGGCGCCGGCGGCGCCCGCCGTCGTCCGGAGAGCCGAACGGCGGCTCACCGAGCCGCCGTTGTCGTTGTCCTGCTCCCTGCCGGGGTTCTGCGGTGCTGCGTCGTTCATGAAGCCTCCATAGGAGCTGACGTGCGCGGCGGAATTGAACCTCGGCAAGGACCTTGGTAGTTGGGGCTGGTGGTGCGCAAGGGTCCCGTTTGGACTCTTCGATCGGACCCTTGGACTCTTCGAAACGCGCCGGGCGGCGCCCGTCAGCAGCGCCGCTCCGGCACGCCGTCGACCGGCCCGCCCACGAGCGCCGACAGCAGCACCCCGAGCACGTCGCGCTGGTCCGCCGTCAGCGGGGCCAGGATGTCCTCGGCGGCCGACCTGCGCGCGTCGCGCAGCGCCCGCAGCACACCCCGGCCGGTCTCCGTGAGCTCGATCCGGATCACCCGGCGATTGGTCGGGTCCGGGGCGCGGCGGACACAGCCGCTCGTCTCCAGACCGTCGACCAGGCTCGTCACGGCGCGCGGCACCACTTCCAGGCGCTCGGCGAGATCCGCCATCCGCGGCGGACTGTCGTAGAAGGCGACCGTGCGCAGCAGGCGCGACTGCGCGGGGGTGATGCCGATCGGCTCCAGATAGCGCTTCTGGACGCGGTGGAGCCGGCGGGTCAACCTCAGGAGCTGCTCGGCCAGCAGGCCGTCGGCGTCGGGGGTGGTCATGGGGGAATAATAACAGGACCTAGTGCATTGTGAAGCTAGGTAACAGTGAGCTATGCTCCTCAAGGTCTTTTTTCCACTCCCGAATCCGTCGAAGGAGCCCATGAAGTCCGAACTGTCGACCTGGAAGCCCTCGGCCCGGCCCCTGGATCCGTCGGTGCCCGAGCCACCCGCGCAGCTGCGCCGTATCTTCCGGCTCTTCCGTCCCTACCGAGGCAGGCTCGCCGTCGTCGGCCTGCTCGTCGGTGCCTCGTCCCTCGTGGCCGTCGCCTCGCCCTTCATGCTGCGCGAGATCCTCGACACCGCGATCCCCCAGGGCCGCACCGGGCTGCTCAGCCTGCTCGCCCTCGGCATGATCCTCACCGCCGTCCTCAGCAGTGTCTTCGGCGTCATCCAGACCCTCATCTCCACGACGGTCGGCCAGCGCGTGATGCACGACCTGCGGACGGCGGTCTACGCGCAGTTGCAGCGCATGCCGCTCGCCTTCTTCACCCGCACCCGCACCGGTGAGGTCCAGTCCCGGATCGCCAACGACATCGGCGGTATGCAGGCGACGGTCACCTCCACCGCCACATCACTGGTCTCCAACCTCACCGCCGTCATCGCCACCGTGGTCGCGATGCTCGCGCTGGACTGGCGGCTGACCGTCGTCTCGCTGCTCCTGCTGCCGGTGTTCGTGTGGATCAGCCGCCGCGTCGGCCGTGAGCGCAAGAGAATCACCCTGCAACGGCAGAAGCAGATGGCCACGATGGCCGCCACGGTCACGGAGTCGCTGTCGGTGAGCGGCATCCTCCTCGGCCGCACGATGGGGCGCGCCGACTCGCTCACCAAGTCCTTCGCCGAGGAGTCCGAGCGGCTCGTCGACCTGGAGGTGCGGTCGAACATGGCGGGGCGGTGGCGGATGTCCGTCATCGGCATCGTCATGGCCGCCATGCCCGCCGTCATCTACTGGGCGGCGGGTTTCGTCCTCCAGTCCGGCGGCACGGTCGTCTCCATCGGCACGCTCGTCGCCTTCGTCTCCCTTCAGCAAGGGCTGTTCCGCCCCGCCGTGAGCCTGCTCGCCACCGGCGTGCAGATGCAGACGTCGCTCGCGCTCTTCCAGCGCATCTTCGAATACCTCGACCTGCCCGTCGACATCACCGAGCCCGAGAAGCCGGTCGCGCTCGACACGGTCCGCGGTGAAGTCCGCTTCGACGGCGTCGACTTCAGCTATGACGAGAAGGACGGGAACACCCTCCACGGCATCGACCTGACCGTCCCGGCGGGCGGCAGCCTCGCCGTCGTCGGCCCCACGGGCTCGGGCAAGTCGACCCTCAGCTATCTCGTGCCGCGTCTGTACGACGTGACGGGAGGCGGGGTCCTGCTCGACGGGGTCGACGTACGCGACCTGACCTTCGAGACCCTCGCCCGCGCGGTCGGCGTCGTGTCGCAGGAGACGTATCTCTTCCACGCCTCGGTCGCCGACAACCTCCGCTTCGCGAAGCCGGACGCGACCGACGAGGAGATCGAGACGGCGGCCAGGGCGGCGCAGATCCACGACCACATCGCCTCCCTGCCCGACGGGTACGACACACTCGTCGGCGAACGCGGGTACCGCTTCTCCGGCGGTGAGAAGCAGCGCCTCGCGATCGCCCGCACCATCCTGCGCGACCCACCCGTCCTCGTACTCGACGAGGCGACCAGCGCGCTCGACACCCGTACCGAACACGCGGTCCAGCAGGCCATCGACGCCCTCTCCGAGGGCCGTACGACCATCACGATCGCCCACCGGCTCTCGACGGTGCGGGACGCCGACCAGATCGTCGTTCTGGACGCCGGGCGAATCGCCGAGCGCGGCACGCACCAGGAGCTGATCGACCGCGACGGGCGGTACGCGGCGCTCGTCCGCCGGGACGGTGCGCTGTCGACGGCGCCGACCCCGGAGACGGACGCGCGCGTGAGTGCCTGACGCACCGCCTGACGTGCCGACCCCGGCGCACGGCAGCGCCGCCGCTCCCTGGGACGGGAAGCGACGGCGCCGGTTGTGGGGTTCCCGTTGCGATCACACGTTCCAGCGAACACCCGCTCCCACGTTCGTGTGTTCGTGTCGCGGCCGGGGCTCGCACATCGCTCCGTGTGAGGTGCCGGAATGGGTGCTTTGTTCGGGTTAGCGTGCCCGTATGAGGAACGAGCCCCCGCGCACGCCGTCCGAGCGCAAGCCCCGGCTGACCCGCCGGGGCCGACTGGTCCTGATCGCGAGCGCCGCGGTGGTCGTCGCGACGGCCGTGCTCGTGACACTGCTGCTGACCGACGAGCCACCCGCCGGGGAGAAGAAGAAGGTGTCGCTGCTCGTCCCCGAAGGACGGCGGGCCGCCCAGGTGTACGCCTCCGTCGACAAGGTCCTCGACGTAGCGCCCGGCACCACCGCGAAGGCCGCGACCGCGGCCCGGCTCGAACTCCCCGACGCCGCCGGGCGCAACCCCGAGGGATATCTCTTCCCGGCCACCTATCCGGTCGAGGCCGGCGCGACCCCGGCCGGTCTGCTCGGCTACATGGTCGACACGGCGCGCGAGCGCTTCGGCGCCGACCGCGTCACCGCCGGCGCCCGGCGCAACGGGGTGACGGTCTATCAGACCGTGACGATCGCCAGCATCGTGCAGGCCGAGGCCGACACGCCCGCCGACATGGGCCGGGTGGCGCGCGTCGTACACAACCGGCTGGCCAAGGACATGCCGCTCCAGATGGACTCGACCCTCAACTACGCGCTGAACCGCAGCACGTTGGACACCACGCAGTCCGAAACGAAGACCACGAGCCCGTACAACACCTACGAGTTCAGGGGGCTGCCGCCCACGCCGATCGGCAATCCGGGGGAGGAGGCGACGAACGCGGCCATCAACCCGACGCGGGGCGACTGGCTGTACTTCGTGACCGTCGCGCCGGGGGACACCCGCTTCACCGCCGATTACGCGGAACACCAGCGCAACGTGGCGGAGTTCAACTCGAACAGAAGCGCCGCGACAAACTGAGCAGCAGCCCCGTGACGGACCGAGTACCCCCAGCGGTCATGGGACGAGAACGGGTTCGCGCGCCAGCAGCGCCCGGATCTCGCGCACCGCCGCCCGGCCAGCCCGGTTGGCGCCGATGGTGGAGGCCGAAGGCCCGTACCCGACCAGATGGACGCGCTCGTCCCGTACCGCGCGCGTGTCCTCGACTCGGATCCCGCCTCCGGCCTCGCGCAGCCGCAGCGGCGCCAGATGGTCGATCGCCGGACGGAAACCGGTGGCCCAGAGGATCACATCCGCCTCGACGCGCCGCCCGTCGTCCCAGGCCACACCGGACGGGGTGATCCGGTCGAACATCGGCAGCCGGTCCAGCACACCCCGCTCGCGCGCCCGTGTGATCGCCTCGTTCACCGGCAGCCCGGTCACCGACACCACGCTCCGCGGCGGCAGCCCCGCCCGTACCCGCTCGTCCACCAGCGCGACGGCCGCCCGCCCCTGCTCCTCGCCGAACGGCCCCTCCCGGAAGACCGGTGGCCTGCGCGTGACCCACGTCGTCTCCGCGGCCACGTCCGCGATCTCCATCAGATGCTGGGTCCCGGAGGCCCCGCCCCCGACGACGACCACCCGCAGCCCGGCGAACGCGCCGGGCCCGGGATAGCCCGCCGTGTGCAGCTGGCGGCCCCGAAAGGTCTCCTGTCCCCGATAGCGCGGCCAGAAAGGCCGGTCCCAGGTGCCCGTGGCACTGATCAGCGCCCGCGCCGACCAGACACCGTCCGACGTCTCGACGCGCAGCCGCCCGCCGTCGCCCTCACGGACCGCGGACACATCCACGGGCCGGCGGACCCGCAGGCCGAACCTCTCCTCGTACGCGGTGAAATAGCCCCCGATGACCTCGGACGACGGCCGCGACCCGTCGGCGCCGGTCAGCTCCATGCCCGGCAGCGCGTGCATCCCGTGGATCTTCTCGTACGTGAGCGAGGGCCACCGGAACTGCCAGGCGCCGCCCGGCCGCGGGGAGTGGTCGAGGGTGACGAAGTCCCGGTCGGCCACCAGCCCGGAGCGCCGCAGATGGTAGGCGCTCGACAGACCGGCCTGTCCGGCGCCGATGACCACGACGTCCACGTCCCGTACCCCGCCGGTCGCCGCCACCCCGACCGTCTCTGCCACCCCGAAGTCGTTCACGTTTCTACCAACAGCCGGAGGCTCGCGGATCATCCCGCACGCGAACAGGCTTCCGGCGCGGCAGGATGGGACCCATGCCCGACGCCTTCACCACCAGGATCGTGAACATCCCCACCGGCACCGACGAGGCGGTGACCGACCTGACCCACCTGTGCGAACAGTTCCTCCGCGAGACCGCGTCCGGCCGCGACGGCCTCCTCCATGTCTTCGTCCCGCATGCCACGGCCGGGGTGGCCGTCATCGAGACCGGCGCGGGCAGCGACGACGACCTGCTCGCCGCGCTGCACACCCTCCTCCCGGCCGACGACCGCTGGCAGCACCGCCACGGCTCCCCGGGCCACGGCCGCGACCACGTCCTCCCGGCCCTGGTCCCGCCCCACGCGACCCTCCCGGTGATCGCCGGCCGCCTGGAACTGGGCACCTGGCAGTCCGTCTGCCTGGTCGACACGAACGTCGACAACCCGGAGCGCAAGGTCCGGCTCAGCTTCCTCGGCTGACCCGGCCCGTAGTCTGTGCCCGTGCCAGCCCCCCGCCCGCATCGCGCCGCCGTCCTCGTGCTGGAAGGCGCGAAACCGCTCGATGTGGGCATCCCCGCGCAGGTGTTCACGACCCGCGAGAGCATGCCGTACGAGGTACGGGTGTGCGGTGCGGAGCCCGGTCTGGTCGCCGGTGGTGACGGCCTGTCGTACCACGTCGCCCACGGGCTCGACGCACTCGCGTGGGCCGACATCGTCTTCATCCCCGGCTACCGGTTCCCGGACCGTGACGACCCGCCGCCCGAGGTCGTCGACGCGCTGATCGCCGCCCACGGGCGGGGCGCGCGGCTCGCCGCCATCTCGACGGGCGCCTTCGCGCTCGCCGCCACGGGCCTGCTCGACGGCAGGCGCGCCACGACTCACTGGCACTACACGCGAGCACTCGCGGCCAAGCATCCGCTCGTCCGGGTCGACGAGAACGTGCTGTTCGTCGACGAGGGCAGCGTGCTGACGTCGGCCGGCGCCGCCTCGGGCATCGATCTGTGCCTGCACATCCTGCGCGGCGAGCTCGGGGTGGCCGCGTCCAACCACGCCGCCCGGCGCCTGGTCGCGGCCCCCTACCGCAGCGGCGGCCAGGCGCAGTACGTGCCGCGCCGGGTGCCCGATCCGCTCGGCGAGCGGTTCGCCGCCACCCGCGAGTGGGCGCTGCACCGGCTCGACGAGCCACTCACTCTCAAGTCGCTCGCCCGGCACGCGGCGGTCTCACCGCGCACGTTCTCGCGGCGCTTCGTCGAGGACACCGGGTACACACCGATGCAGTGGGTCATGCGCGCCCGCGTCGACATGGCCCGGGAGCTGCTGGAGCGTTCGGAGCGCAGCATCGAGCAGATCGCCACTGACGTCGGTCTCGGCACCGGCGCCAACCTGCGGACACACTTCCAGGGCACGCTCGGCACCACACCCAGCGCGTACCGGCGGACCTTCGCCCAGGGCGAGTAGCGGGCGCCCGTTCCGCCGTTTGGCACGATCCTTTCGAACCATGGCGTTCGCGCCGCCGCCACACGCGTACGCAGCGCGCGAACCTGGTGGGGAACCGAAGGGACACCACTCATGACTCGCATCGCCATCAACGGATTCGGCCGCATCGGACGCAACGCGCTGCGCGTACTGCTCGAACGCGACAGTGACCTCGAAATCGTCGCCGTCAACGACCTCACGGAGCCGGCCGACCTCGCCCGTCTGCTCGCCTTCGACACGACGGCCGGCCGGCTCGGCCGCCCGGTCACCGCCGAGAACGACGCCCTCGTCGTGGACGGGCGCCGCATCGCCGTGCTCGCGGAGCGCGACCCCGCACGGCTCCCATGGGCCGAACTCGGCGTCGACATCGTGCTGGAGTCGACCGGCCGCTTCACATCGGCCGACGCCGCCCGCGCCCACCTCGAAGCGGGCGCCAAGAAGGTCCTCGTCAGCGCGCCGTCGGCCGGAGCCGATGCCACGGTCGCGTACGGGGTCAACACCGACGCGTACGACCCGGCCACGCACACGATCATCTCGAACGCCTCGTGCACGACCAACGCGCTCGCGCCACTGGCCGCGGTGCTCGACGACCTCGCCGGTATCGAGCACGGCTTCATGACGACGGTGCACGCCTACACCCAGGAGCAGAACCTCCAGGACGCTCCGCACCGCGACGCCCGCCGCGCCCGCGCCGCCGCGGTCAACATCGTGCCGACCACGACCGGCGCCGCGAAGGCGATCGGCCACGTGCTGCCGAACCTCGACGGAAAGCTGTCGGGCGACTCGATCCGCGTACCGGTGCCGGTGGGCTCGATCGTCGAGCTCAACACGACCGTCGCCCGCGACGTGTCGCGCGACGACGTGCTGGCGGCGTACCGCACCGCGGCGGAGGGGCCGCTCGCCGGCATCCTCGAATACTCCGAGGACGCGCTCGTGTCGTCCGACATCACCGGCAACCCGGCCTCGGCGATCTTCGACTCGGCCCTCACCCGCGTCGACGGCCGCCACATCAAGGTGGTCGCCTGGTACGACAACGAGTGGGGCTTCTCGAACCGCCTGATCGACACGCTGGAACTCCTGGCCCGCTGAGCGACCGCCGGGACGGTGGTCCGCGGGCCTGGTTCCAAGGTCGCCTCCGGGATGGGCCGATCGACCGATGCCCGGCCCGTACGGCTGGGGAGAGCATGAGCCCCGTCGATCGAACCGAGGGGGACCGTTGCGGATGGACCAGGCGGAGCAGGCGGAACAGGTGAGACACGCGGAGCAGGTGGACTGGGTCGACGTGCCGGCCGGGACACTGTGGCGCGGCACCCCCGTCGAAGAGGTGGCCCGGCTGGCGCACCGCTACGCCGACACCGGGGTCCCCGTGGAGTGGTATCTCAAGGAGGCCCCGCGCGCCGAGATCCACGTCCCGGCATTCCGGATCGCCCGCACGCAGGTCACCGTCGGCCAGTGGTCGCTCTTCTCGGCGGCCACCGGCCGGCCGGTCCCGCGGGCACCCGCGAACCACCCGGTCACCGGTATCACCTGGGAGGCGGCGACGGCCTACTGCCGCTGGCTGGGCAATCGCCTCGGCGGTCTCGACGTACGGCTGCCCACGGAGGACGAGTGGGAGCGCGCCGCCCGTGGCGACGACGACCGGGAGTTCCCCTGGGGGGACGGATACCGCACCGGTCTGGCCAATCTGGTGGACCTCGGCGTCGGTACGACGATGCCGGTCGGCTCGTTCCCCGAGGGCGCCGGCCCGTTCGGGGTGCTGGACATGGCGGGCAACGCCGATGAATGGACCTCGACCCTCTACGCGCCCTACCCGGGCGCGCCGGCCGAGGTGCCGGGCGCCGAGGACTGGGCCTTCGACCCGCACATCACCCGCGGCGGCGCGTTCCGCCACGACCGGGATCTGGCCCGGTGCGCCCGTCGGCACGGCGCCTACGAGCGGGACTTGGCGGCGATCGGCGTGGGGTTCCGCCTGGCGGCACCCGCCGGGTGACACGGAGCGGGGCGGAGCCCGGCCGCCGTACGACATCGCGCCGCCGCGCCCGGCCGGGGCATACTCGGACGTCTGCGACGCGCCCGTGTCGTCAGATGCGCGGAGGTGAGCGATGGCGCCGTCGGGGACCGAATCCCGCAGGGTGACGATCCACGATGTCGCCCGGTCCGCCGGGGTGTCCCGGCAGACCGTGTCACGGGCCCTCAACGACAAGGGCGAGATCCACGGCTCCACCAAGCAGCGCGTGCTCGACGCCGCCCTCGCGCTGGGATACCGCCCGAGCCGGTTCGCCAGGGGACTGGTCAGACAGGACACCATCAGCGTCGGGCTGGTCATCCCCGATCTGCTCAACCCGTTCTTCACCGAGGTCGCCGCCGCCGCGCTGGAGGCGGCGCGGGCCCGTGGCTGGCACGTCCTCGTCTACGACACCGCCGACAGCGCCGAGGAGGAGCGCGGCACCCTGGAGGTGATCGCTTCGCAGGTGGACGCCGTCGTCGGGTACTTCAGCCGGCCCGAGGACGAGATCGAGAAGCTGACCCGCGGGGTCCCGGTCGTGCTCATCGACCGTGAGCGGCGCACCGAGCGGTTCAGCTCGATCAGGATCGACGGCGAGGACGGCGTCAGGGCGGCGATCACACATCTGGCCGGGGCCGGTCACCGGCGCATCGGCATGCTCGACCACGCGGGCCGGGCCGAACCGAGCGTCAGGCGCGCCTGGTTCGAGGCCGCGATGACGGCCCGCGGCCTCGGCGAAGGGCCGGTGCGCGGCGCGGACCAGAGCGTCGAGGGCGGCGAGAGCGCCCTGGAGGCGCTCCTCGCCGAACACCCGGACGTGACCGCGGTGTTCACCTTCAACGACATCATCGCCATCGGCGCGCTGCGCGCCGCACGCCGCCTCGGCCGGCGCGTCCCCGGGGACCTGGCCGTCATCGGTTTCGACGGTCTGCGGCTCGGCGCACTCGTCGAACCGCCGCTCTCGACCGTGGCACTGGACACCCGCGCCCTCGGCGCGCTCGCCGTCGAACAGGCCGCCCGCCTGCTGACCGGGGACGACCCGCTCGCTCCCGACGAGCTGGTGGCGCGGGCGGAGTTGCGGCTGCGCGAGTCCGGCTGAGCGCCAGGTACGGCCCGGTGACCGTACCGCGCTCCCGTGAGCCCGCGCCCAGGACCTTTGGCAAGTCACCGACGCAACGCCTCTTGACACACCGGCGTGCTCCGCCAGAGACTTTCCGGCAATTCGTGAACGTTCACGGGAGCGTTCACGGGCCTTGGAAGGGTCCTCAATGACGCTGACTCGACGAAGGCTCCTGGCAGGCGCGACCGCTCTCGGCGCCGCCGCGTTCGGAGCCGGCGGATGCTCAAGTCCGATGACCGCGAACCCTGGTCGTCTCACCTTCTGGTACACGTACAACGGCTTCTCCGAGGGCGTGCTCACAGCGGCCCGGAAGCGCTTCGCGGACGACGAGTTCGTCCCCTCACAGGTCAGCGGCGACCTCACCCAGCGGCTGCTGGCCGCGCTCGCCGGTGGTGCCTATCTGCCCGACATCACCATGATCGGCGACAACATCTCGCGGTACTTCGGCGACAGCGACCGCTTCGTGAACCTGAACGACCACGGAGCACGGGAGGCGGCACAGGGCTATCTGCCCTGGAAGTGGCAGGCGGGCGCCACCCCCGAGGGCTCCCAACTCGGCTTTCCCATCGACATCGGCCCCGCGGCCCTCTACTACCGGCACGACATCTTCGAACGGGCCGGCCTGCCCAGCGAACCGGACGACGTCGCCGCGGCCGTACCCACGTGGGAGAAGTACTTCACCTTCGGTGAACAGATCCGGAAGAAGCTTCCCGGCCGCTATCTGATCACCGACACCAAGATGGTCTTCACGTACTCCATGGCCCAGGAGCGGCGGAAGTACTTCACCCCGGACGACAGTTACCTCGACGACCAGTCCCATGTCCGGCTGGCATGGGACCGCTCCGTGGAGGCGTTCCGGCGCCGGCTCACCGCGGGATACGGCGGATCGCAGACCGCCGGCGGCCAGTCCGTCGACCGGCACGCGGCCTGGAACACGGGCCAGGAGGTCAGCCTCGTCAACGCCTCCTGGATCACCGGCGAGATCAAGCAGTCGGCGCCCGGCACCGCCGGCAAATGGCGGGTCTGCGCCCCGCCCGGCGGACCCGGCAACCAGGGCGGTTCCTTCCTCGCCGTCACCGCGGCCTGCCCCGACCCGCAGGCGGCGTTCGACATCATCAACTGGTTGCAGAGCCCCCGGAACCAGGCCACCAACTACCTCGACATCGGTCTCTTCCCGTCAAGTCCCGCTGCGGCCGCGGACCCGCGGATCACGGCCCCGGACAAGTTCTTCGGCGGCCAGTCGGCCGTCAAGGTCTTCGCCGACATCGCCGACCAGGTGCGGTACGCCTACTTCAGCCCCTGGGACATCACCATCAGCGACACCTACACCGACGAGCTCACGAACGTCGAACTCGGCGGCAAGGATCCGGAGCGCGCCTGGAAGGACGCCCGGAACCGCATCGAACGACTTCTGCGCCGACAGGGTGTGCTCTCATGACCGCGACGTCAGACCCGACGTCAGACCCGACGTCAGACCCGACGTCAGACCCGGGGCCCGACTCGGCGTCGGCCACGACGTCCGACCCGACGTCCGACCCCACGTCCGACCCGGCGTCCGGCCCCGGCGCGCCGGCGATCGACCGGCGGCCGGCGGAGGAGGACGCGGCCCGGCGCCGCAGGCGATGGCGTCATCTGCCGCAGTACGTCGCCGTGTCCCCGTTCTTCATCCTCTTCGCCGTCTTCGGCCTCTACCCGGTCTTCTACTCGCTCTTCCTCTCGCTCCAGCGCTGGGACGGCGTCGGCCCGATGAAATTCGTCGGCCTGGAGAACTTCCGCTATCTGCTCACCGACAGCCAGTTCTGGGACTCGATCGCCAACACCCTGATCATCTGGGTGCTTTCGACGGTGCCGATGACCGTGCTCGCCCTGCTCATCGCCCTCGGCCTGAACTCCTCGGTCCGCTTCAAGGGCGTGCTGCGCGTCGCGTACTTCATGCCCAACGTGACGTCCATCGTGGCCATGTCGCTGGTGTTCGGCTCGATCTTCAGCGGTGAGTTCGGCATCCTCAACTGGTTCCTCGACCTCGTCGGCCTCGACCATGTCCCCTGGCTGACCGACCCGTGGGGGATCCGGTGCGCCATCGCCATCATGATCATCTGGCGGTGGACGGGCTACAACGCCATCATCTTCCTCGCCGGACTCCAGGCCCTGCCCACCGACGTCTACGAGGCGGCCCGCGTCGACGGCGCGGGACCCGTGCAGACGTTCTTCAAGATCACGCTGCCCCTGCTGCGACCGGTTCTGCTGTTCTCCCTGGTGATGTCGGCCATCGGCGGACTCCAGATCTTCACCGAGTCCCAGGTGCTGCTCGGCGACCGCGGCGGCCCCGGCGGAGCGGGCCTCACGATGGTCCTCTACTTCTACGGAACCGCGTTCGCGGACAACGACTTCGGCTACGGAGCCGCCATCGCCTGGGGCATCTTCGTCGTCGTCGTGCTCTTCTCCATCCTCAACTGGCGCCTCGTGCAACGCCCCGAGCGAGGCCGGGTCACTGTCAAGGAGGACGCGCGATGAGCACCCGCGGACGGATCCTGACGTACGCCGCGCTCGTCGTCGGCGCCGCGATCACCCTCTTCCCCTACTACTGGCTCGCCGTGATGGCGTCCAACACCACGCCCGACATCTACTCCACCCCGCCGAAGCTCGTCTTCGGCGACCAGCTGTTCCACAACATCGGCGAGGTCTTCTCCCGGATCGACTTCTTCGGTTCCCTGCTCAACACGCTGATCGTCGCGATCGTGACGACCGTCGCCGTGCTGTTCTTCGACTCACTCGCGGCCTTCGCCTTCGCCAAGTACACCTTCCCCGGCAGCAAGATCCTCTTCGGTGTCCTCCTCGCCACCTTCGTCGTGCCCACCCAACTCGCCGCCATCCCGCAGTTCTCCCTGATGGCCGACCTCGGCTGGGTCGGCAGTCTGAAGGCCCTGATCGTGCCCGCCGCCGCCAACGCCTTCGGCATCTTCTGGATGCGCCAGTACGCGGCCGGCGCCCTGCCGGACGAACTGCTGGACGCCGCCCGGATCGACGGCTGCGGCTTCTTCCGTACGTACCTGTTCGTCGGACTGCCGGTGCTGCGCCCGGCGCTCGCGTTCCTCGGCATCTTCACATTCGTCAATGTGTGGAACGACTTCCTGTGGCCGCTTGTCGTCCTCATCGACTCCCGCCACATCACGCTGCAACTCGCGCTGGCACAGCTCAACGGCCTCTACGTCACGGACTACAGCGTCGTCATGGCGGGCACGCTGGTGGCGATCGTGCCGCTGATCATCATTTTCCTCTTCGGCGCCCGGCACTTCATCCGCAACATCGCCGCCGGCGCCCTCAAGGGCTGAAGGGAATCCATTGCCTTCCTCGTACGTCGAAGACCCCGCCCCCGGCCACGGCTCGGCGGCGCCCCGTGCCGCCTTCCGCTCCGACGCCCCCGCGCTCAGCCTCAACGGCGAGTGGCGGTTCCTGCTCTCGCCGACGATCGGGACGGCGCCGGAGGGGATCGAAAGGGACGACTTCGACGACCGGCACTGGGACGGCATCCCCGTCCCCGGCCACTGGCAGCTGAACGGCCACGGCAGTCCCGCCTACACCAACGTCCGCTACCCCTTCCCGGTCGACCCGCCCCACGTGCCGTCCGACAACCCGACAGGTGACCACCGGCTGGTCTTCGACCTGCCCGACGACTGGGCCGACCAGCCGGCCGTCCTGCGCTTCGACGGCATCGACTCCTGCGGCCGCGTCTGGCTCAACGGCACCGAACTGGGCGTGACCAAGGGCAGCAGACTCCCCGCGGAGTTCGACGTGGGCCCGCTGCTGCGCCCGCGCGGCAATCTGCTCGCCGTACGCGTGCACCAGTGGTCCGCGGGCAGCTACCTGGAGGACCAGGACATGTGGTGGCTGTCCGGTATCTTCCGCGACGTCACCCTGCTGGCGCGCCCGGCGGGCGGAGTGCGCGACTACACGATCGACGCCGGCTACGACCATCTCACCGCACGGGGCACGCTCCGCCTCGACGCCGACAGCGGCGTACGCCTCAGCGTCCCCGAACTAGCAATCCACGACCTGCCCGCCGGGCAGACGGCCGAGGTGGCGGACGTGGAGCCGTGGAGCGCCGAGGAACCCCGGCTGTACGAGGGCGAGGTCCACACCGACACCGAACGCGTCCCCGTCCGTATCGGCTTCCGCACCGTCACCGTCGAGGACGGCCAACTCAAGGTGAACGGCCGCCGGATCGTCTTCCGCGGCGTCAACCGCCATGAATTCCACCCGGAGTCGGGACGCGTGGTGCCCCGCGAGTTCGCCGTCGCCGACATCGAACTCATGAAACGGCACAACGTCAACGCCGTCCGCACCAGCCACTACCCGCCCGACCCCGCGTTCCTGGACCTGTGCGACACATACGGGCTTTGGGTCATCGACGAGAACGACCTGGAGACGCACGGCTTCTCCGAACTGGGCTGGCAGGGCAACCCCAGCGACGACCCCCGGTGGGCCGACGCCTATGTGGACCGGATGCGCCGCATGGTCGAGCGGGACAAGAACCACCCCTCGGTCGTCCTGTGGTCACTCGGCAACGAGGCCGGCACCGGCCGCAATCTGGCCGCCGCCGCCGAGTGGGCCCACCGGCGCGACCCCACCCGCCCACTGCACTACGAGGGCGACAGCGACTGCTCCTACACCGACGTGTACAGCCGGATGTACGCGGACCACGACGAGGTGGACCGCATCGGACAGGGGATCGCAGGGCCCGAGCGGGTACGTGAACTGCCCTTCATCCTCTGCGAGTTCGGCCACGCGATGGGCAACGGACCGGGCGGCCTGCTGGAGTACCGCGACCTGTTCGAACGCCACCCCCGCTGCCAGGGCGGCTTCGTGTGGGAATGGCTCGACCACGGCCTGGCCCGGCACGACGCGGAAGGACGCGCCCACTTCGCGTACGGCGGAGACTTCGGCGAGCCCCTGCACGACGGCAACTTCGTGATCGACGGAGTCGTCCACCCCGACCGCACGCCGTCGCCCGCCCTGACCGAGTTCGCGAAGGTCTTCGAACCGGTGCGGATCACGGCGGTCGACGGCGCGCTACGCGTCACCAGCCACTACGACATCGCGTCGACCGCGCATCTCGACTTCTCCTGGACGCTGGAGGAGGAGGGCATCGAGATCGCGCACGGCACCCTCACCGTGCCGCCACTCGCCGCCGGCGCCACCACCGATCTGCCCCTGCCCGAGCTGCCCGCCACGGGTGCGGAAAGCTGGCTCACCGTACGGGCCGCACTCGCCGCCGACACCTCATGGGCGCCGGCCGGGCATGTCGTCGCCCGGGGCCAGAGTCCCGTCGCTCCGAAGCCGGACCCCGCCGCTTCCACCGCACCCGCCGCCCTGTTCGGCGCTGTGGACCTGGACGTGACGGACACCGAACTGCGCCTGGGACCGGGCGTGTTCGACCGGGCGACCGGCCAACTGACCTCGCTCGGCGCTCTGGTGGTCGAAGGGCCCCGGCTCGACCTCTGGCGTGCCCCCACCGACAACGACCGCGGCTCCGAGGACCCCGACGAAGTACGGTGGCGGGCCGCCGGCCTGCACCGGGCGCAACACCGGCTCGTGGGCGTCGAACTCCTCGGCGACGCCCTCGTCGTACGCACACGGGTCGCGCCGGCCGGTCACGGCTTCGGGATGCGGGCCGACTACCACTGGAGCGCCGACCCGCAGCGCCTGCGACTGCGACTGGACGTCGAACCCGAGGGCACCTGGCCGTGCACACTGCCCAGGCTCGGGCTGCGCATGACCCTGCCCGGCGCCCTCGGCGGCGCCGAGTGGTTCGGGCGCGGACCGGGGGAGGCGTACGCCGATAGCCGGCAGGCCGCCCGGATCGGCCGCTTCACCAGCACCGTCGACGCCCTCCAGACGCCGTACGTCTTCCCCCAGGAGAACGGCAACCGCATCGACCTGAGGTGGCTGCGGCTGACATCCCCCGACGGGGCGGGCCTTCGTGTCGACGGCGAAACCGCCTTCGCCTTCACCGCGCGCCGCTGGACCTCGGAACAGCTCGACGCCGCGACCCACACCACCGACCTGGAGCCCGGCGAGACGATCGTGCTCAACCTCGATCTCGCCCAGAACGGTCTCGGTTCGGCGTCCTGCGGGCCGGGTGTCCTGCCGCGGTACCGCCTGCACCCGGACAGGGCCTCCCTCACGCTCACCTTCGCCCCGTTGGACCCGGACCCGGACCCGGACTCCGACTTGAACCTGGACGCAGATGAGACACCGGCGCCATGACCGCCCCAGAGGTACAGCTCGTCCCGCACACCCACTGGGACCGCGAATGGTACGAGCCCTTCCAGCGCTTCCGGCTGCGTCTCGTCGACCTGCTCGACGAAGTCCTCGACCGGGCCGAGGCGGACGCACGCTTCCGCTTCACCCTCGACGGACAGATGGCGGCCGTGGACGACTACCTGGAGGTCCGCCCGGAGAACCGCGACCGCGTCGTCCGGCTGGTCCGGCGCGGCCAACTCGCCGTCGGTCCCTGGCAGATCCTCCTCGACGAGTTCCTGTGCAGCGGCGAGAACATCATCCGCAACCTGGAACTCGGCCACCGCCGCGCCACCGAACTGGGCAGCCCCATGCCCGTCGGCTACCTCCCCGACATGTTCGGCCACTGCGCGCAGATGCCGCAGATCCTCCACGCCGCCGGTCTCGACCACGCCTGCGTATGGCGCGGCGTCCCCGCGGGCATACCCGGCCACGCCTTCCGCTGGCAGGCCCCCGACGGCAGCTCGGTGCGCACCGAGTACCTCGCCGGCGGCTACGGCAACGCCGCGTACGTCTTCTCCGACCCCGGACACTTCGCCGAGCGCATGGCCGAACTCGGTAGGCGGCTGAAGCCCTCCTTCGGCGCCGACCCGGTTCTCGCGATGTACGGCACGGACCACTCGGCCCCGGTCGGCTCACTGGTCAAACTGGTCGCCGACCTGGATCCGGCGCAGGCCGACGTACGGATCACCACGCTCGCCGACTACATCGGCGGGCGCGACCCGCACGACCCGTCACTGCCCGTCGTGGAAGGCGAACTGCGCAGCCACGCCGCCGCCAACATCCTGCCCGGTGTCCTCTCGGCGCGCCCCCACCTGAAGCGGGCGCTGGCCCACTCGGAGCGGCTTGTCGAACGCTACGCCGAGCCCTTCGCCGCGCTCTGGTCGGCGGAGTGGCCCGAGAAGTTCCTCGACATGGCGTGGTGGCGACTGATCGACGCCTCGGGCCACGACTCGGTCACCGGCTGCGGCGTGGACGAGACGGCCACCCAGGTGTTCGCCCGTATCAGCGAGGCCGGACACCTCGGCCAGGCCGTACGCGACCGGGTCGCCGGCGGTCTCGCACGCCAGGTGTCCCGTGACGCCGTGCTCGTACTCAACCCCACCCCGGCCGCCCGCACGGACCTGATCACCGTCGACCTCGAAGTCCCCGACGAGTGGGAGGACATCGCGGTCGAACTGCCCGACGGCGGCAGGCTGCCCGCCCAGACCGAAGGGCGTGCCGAACAACTCCTGCTCTCCGAGGCGATGCGCGGTGAGGACCTGCCCGCGTTCCTGCCACGCGTCCACGGGCGCGAACTGTTCGGCAGCGAGATCACCCACTGGCACTGCGACGCACAGCGGCGCGTACTGGAATTCGGCGTGGCCCGGCACGGCGGCGAGACACCGTTCGACGTGGAGGCCGTCCGCGCCGCCGTCACCGGCGCGAGCGGTGACTGGACGGTCCGCATCGTCCGGGCCGCGCACCGCACGGTCACCTGCCTGGCACGCGTACCGGCCCTGGGCCGGACGTCGCTGCGGGCGGTACGGGGCGGGCAGCCGGTCCAGCGGCCCGTGCGGGCCGAGGGCCGGACCCTGTCCAACGGCCTGCTCTCCGTCACGGCGCTGGACGACGGCACGCTCCGGGTCACGGCCGCGGACGGGACCGTACTCGACGGCGTCGGCCGTATCGTCGACGGAGGCGATCGCGGTGACAGCTACAACTACGCCCCGCCAGGCACCGACACGCTCGTCGAGACCCCCCGATCAGTGCGCGTCGGCACGGCGGTCGGCGGCCCGCTGCGCGCCTCGCTCACGGTGGAGCGCGTGTACGACTGGCCCGAGGCGGTGGACCGGACGGCCGATCGGCGTACGCCCGCGACCCGGCCAGGTGGTGTCCGCATGGACGTCGAACTGCGGGTGGGGGAGCCGTTCGTCCGCATCGAGATGACCCTGGACAACGCCTCGCTCGACCACCGGGTGCGCTGCCACGTGCCGCTCGCCCGGCCCGCCGAAACCTCACACGCCGAAGGGCAGTTCGCCGTGGTCGAACGGGGCCGCACGGCGGAGGGCGGCTTCAGCGAACGCCCGGTCGGGACGTTTCCCGCGCACGGCTTCGTCGACGCGGGCGGCGCGGGCCTGCTGCTGACCCAGGCGTGCGAATACGAACTGCTCGACCGGGAAGTCGCGTTGACCGTCCTGCGGGGAACCGGCTGGCTGAGCCGTAACGTCCACCCGTACCGCGCGGAGCCGGCCGGCCCGCAACTTCCCATCCCCGCGGCCCAGATGACCGGGACGACTTGCGTCTCGTTCGCGGTGCGGCCGCACGCGGGTGACTGGCACGCGGCCGGGCTCATGGAGGCGGCCGAACTCTACCGCCACCCGCTCCACGCCACACCCGGCACCGGACCACGCGAGGCCCCGCCCACCTCCGACCGAGGTCTGTCCGTCGAGGGCGCGGTCATGACCAGCCTCCGCCGCCGCGACGGCGACCTCGAACTGCGACTGGTCGCCGCGTCACCCGAGCCGACGACGGCGGTCGTACGTGGCCCGTTCCTCGGCGCACGGCGAGTCACCGTCCTGGGCGACGACGACAGCCGTCAAGGGGAGCCGCTCGCCGTCGCCGCCGGCACGGTCCGGATTCCCCTGCGGGCCTGGGAGATCGCCACGGTGCGCCTGTCCGGCTGAAGCCGTGCGCCGGGGCGCATCACTGAACCCCCGGTCACCTACTCCGGCGCCGCCGTGTCAGCCGGCGGCGTCGGGTGAGGTTCGGGGTGCGCCGCCGGTGGCCCAGGACGCGAGGAAGCGCAGCCCCTCGTACGTGGGCGTGCCGGGTTCGGCGGTCCAGATGACGAGTTGCTGGTCGGGGTCGGTGGTGGCGGTGAGGGTGTCCCAGTCGAGGGTGAGTTCCCCGGCGAGGGGGTGGTGGAGGGACTTGGTGCCCACGCTCAGCGTGGCGACGTCGTGGGCGGCCCACCACTGGCGGAATTGCTCGTCGTGCACGGACAGCTCACCGACGAGGGCGGAGAGCCTCGGGTCGTCCGGATACTTGGCGGCTTCCATTCGGAGCTGGGCGACACACGTACGGGCGACCGTCGGCCAGTCCGAATACAACGTGCGCATTTCCGGGTCCGTGAAGACCAGCCGGACATAATTGCGCTGCTTTTCCGGTATTTGTGCGAAATCGGTGATCATCGCGGCCGCGAGCGCGTTCCAGGCGAGAATGTCCATGCGCCGGCCCATCACGATCGCCGGGGTGGCCGTCAGATCGTCGAGGAGCCGCCGCAACTGGGGCTGGACCTTCTGCCGTACCCGCCGGGGGGATCGTGCCGACGGCTTTCCCGCCAGGCTGAAGAGGTACGCACGCTCGTCGTCCTGAAGGTGGAGCGCGCGGGTCAGCGCGGAGAGTACCGGCGTGGAAGCCCGTATGCGGCCCTGTTCCAGCCGCGTGTAGTAGTCGGTGCTGATGGCGGCGAGCTGGGCGACCTCCTCGCGGCGCAGGCCGGGCACCCGGCGGGGGCCACCGCTCTCGGGCAGTCCGACGGTGCGGGGGCTGAGTTCCGCCCTGCGGGCCTTCAGGAACTCTCCCAGCTCGTTCAGACGCGCGCTGCTGCTCATGTCCTCCACTGTCTCACCCGATGCCCGGCGGCTGGGAGGGAGAGATTTATCCCTGGATGTTTCCGTCGGGGGAGGAAACTCTCCTCTCCGCAGGCAGGCGATCGCGTGTGAGTCTGGGGCGGAAGCATTTCCGCCGCTCCGGCTCTCCTTTCCGTTCCGAACGGTGAGAATGCGCGAATTCGCTCGCGACGCGGAAAGGAACAAGGATCTCGGATGGAATTCGTCACCCCCCGTACGACCGCCAAGGCCCCGGACGACTGGTTCACCGGGGACGTGACGGTGACCTGCCCGCCCGGTGAGGAGCACTGGCACGGCGCGACGCCGGAGCGGTTCATGGAGCACCTGGCGATGTGGGAGGCGCCGGGCGACGACCGGCCGCAGACCACCTGGCTGGAGAAGGTCCCCGACGCCTTGTACAACGCCACCCGCGTCCGCGGTGGCCACTGATCATCATCAATATGAAGGAGAAACGTCCCCATGAGGGCAACGTTCCTGTACGAAGCCGGTGACGTGCGTGTCCAGGACACGCAGGACCCGGTGATCGAACGGCCCACCGACGCGATCGTGCGGATCGTGCGCTCGTGTGTGTGCGGCAGCGACCTGCACCCGTACGGCACCATGGCCGCCTCCGACGGCCCCGTACCCATGGGGCACGAGTTCCTCGGCGTCGTCGAGGAACTCGGTACGGAGGTGTCCGGACTGAGCCGCGGCGACATGGTCGTCGCACCGTTCGCCTACGCGGACAACACATGCGCGTACTGCCGTGAGGGTTTCCAGACGTCCTGCCCCGACGGCGGGTTCTTCGCCGCGGGCGTCGGCGGCGCGCAGGCGGAGGCGGTTCGCGTCCCGCAGGCCCAGGGCACCCTGGTCAGGCTCCCCGTGGGCGAGGACTCCGCGCTGCTGCCGTCGCTGCTGACACTGGCCGACGTGTACGGCACCGGTCACCACGCGGCGAAGCAGGCGCGGGTCGGCGAGCGGACCACGGTGACGGTGATAGGCGACGGCGCGGTGGGCCTGATGGCGGTGCTGTCGGCCAGGCAACTCGGCGCCGAGCGCATCATTCTGATGGGCCGTCACCGCAGCCGCACCGACCTCGGCCGGTACTTCGGCGCGACCGACGTCGTCGCCGAGCGCGGTCAGGAGGGCATCGAGAAGGTCCGCGAACTGACCGGCGGCCAGGGCACCCACGCGGTGCTGGAGGCGGTGGGCCACATGCCCGCCTACGAGATGGCGGTCGGCGCCGTACGGCCCGGCGGTGTGATCAGCCGGGTCGGTGTGCCGCAGTACGAGGCCGCCCCGGTCGGCTTCACCAGCCTGTTCGGGCCGAACGTCACCCTGACCGGCGGCCCGGCCCCGGTGCGCGCCTACATCGACGAACTGCTGCCCGCCGTCCTCGACGGCACGGTCGACCCCGGCCGCGTCTTCGACCGCACCGTCTCCCTGGACGAAGCCCCGGACGGCTACCGCGCCATGGCCGACCGGACCGCGCTGAAGGTCCTCATCCGGCCCTGAGCCTTCTTGACCCGCGGGAACGCCGGTACGCCGGTACCCGTGCGCCGTGGCTGTCAGTGGCATGCGCTTGAATCGCCCCCATGGACGACTCGGCGCGCATGTGGATCACCACGGTTCCCGCACTCGACGCGGACGAACCCGTGGTGCTCCTCGGCCACGACCACACCTCCGAGAGTCCCGGCGAGCGCGTGATCTCCCTGCTGCTCGACCGGGGCCACGAGGGCGAGGAGGGGGTGTTCTACCTTCTGCCGTTCGACCTGTCGGCCCGCTACGAGCGGACGGGCGAGCGCCTCGCGGTCGTCGTCACGACGTCCGGGCAGGTACTCGCTCACGAACTGGCCAACCACCCCGACCTCGTGCGCGCGCACCTGCCCGACCTCCCGGGTGACCCCGCGGACGACCACCGGGTCACCCTCCTGCGCCGCGAGATCTTGACCGATTTCGTCCCGGCCGAACACGACGGGGAGAAACAGCCGGTGCTCCTCGTCGACCACGACGGCTCGGCGTCGGTCACGGAGTTGCTCACCCGATTCGACGAGGGCGAGGTCGGCCTCGCGGTCCTCCACGCCGACTGACCACAATCCGCCGGTCCGGCTTCCTGCGCCGGGGGACGCCGGGGAGCACCGGGAAGCCGCCCTCGCCGAGACGGCTGCGGCCGAACCGACCGGCACGACCGGCGGGTGGCGGAGGCCCAAGCGGTGATCGAGGCGTTCACCGCGCGGCGGAGGCCGAATCGATCGTGACCACCCGCGCCCACGCGGGCGGCGAGTCCGGTACGTAGTCGGGGTCGCCCTCGTCCCACGACCGCGTCCGCCGGCGGTCGAACAGACCCACCACCGTCCGGCACGGTGGCCGGGTGTCGGGCCAGGGTGTCTGACCGTCCGTCAGGACCACGACGACGTCCGGACGCGGTCCTGTCCGGAGCACCTTGGCGAAGCCCGTACGCAGATCCGTACCGCCACCGCCCACCAGGGGGATTCCGGCGGCCCGGCACAGCGGGTGCACGAGCTGGGCCGACGCGTCGCACGGCAGCACGGAGACCAGGTCCCGGCGGCCACCCACGGCGCGGGAGATCGCGGCCACCTCCAGGAGCGCGCTGCCCAGTTCGTCGTCGCTGACCGACCCGGACGTATCGATGATCACCGCCACCCGGGGCGGCTTGCGCCGCAGGCTCGGCAGAACCACACCGGGCAGCCCGGCCGACCGCCGTGACGGCCGGCCGTACGTGTAGTCCTCGCCCGCGCCGGAACCGGAGGTCGCCGAGCGGACCGCCGCCCCCAGCAACTCCCGCCAGGGCTGCGGCGGATGGAACGCCTCCTCCGCCCACCGCTGCCACCCCCTCGGGGTGTTCCCCGGCCGGGCGTTGATGCCCTGCGCCACCCGGAACCGGACAGCGTCCCGTTCCTGCGGGCTCAGTCCGTGCGCGCCGTCGGGTCCCAGGTCCCACTCCCTCTCCAGCCCGTCGGCGCCACTGCCGCAGTCCAGCCAGGCCATGCTCTCTGTCAACGGCCCGAGGCCGAACTGGCGCAGATAGTCCTCCATCAGCTTTCCCTCGGACAGCCGCAACAGCCGTGGTTCGACTGCGCCTTCAGGCCGGACCAGGCCGTCACCGAACGCGTCGTCGTTGATCTCGCAGTCCGCCGCGATGTTCATCCGCAGCCGTTCGGCCCGGCCGGTCAGCCCACGCTCCCGCGCGACCCGGTCACCGCGTCCGTGGTGGTCACGGAGCAGGTGCGACACCTCGTGCACCCATACGCCGGCCAGTTCCTCCACCGGCGTCCGGGCCACGAACGCTGGCGAGACGTAGCACCGCCACTGCCGGTCGACGGCCATCGTCGGTACCCGCCACGACTCCACCACGTGCAGGGCGAACAGCGCCGTCGCCATGAAGGGCCGGGCCCGGACGGCGTGCAGCCGGGCGGCGAAGAGCTTGTCGAGATCCAGGGTTCCCGTCCCCGGCGTGTCCGCGGTCATCGTCCGGCCTTCGCGCCGCCCCCGACGCCCGCGACTTCCGCGGCACGGGCCGCCGCGCGGTCGGCCCGCCGGGAGAGCGACACCGCTCCGGCGAGCCGGTCGATCGACGAGGGGACGTCCCAGTCCTCCTGGCGCAGCGAGGCGAGCGTGGTCGCGGGGACGACCACCAGGTCCGGGGCCCCGGTCTCCATCGCCCGGACCAGCAGCGCCCACGCCGCGTCCCAGCGGTCCCTCTCCGGCCGCGCGCGTACCGCCCGTACCACCCCGTCGAGCACGGCCTGCCGCAGATCCCCCCGCTCGGGCAGGACCGCACCCGCCGGGTCGGCGAGAAGCGTTTCGGGGTCCGGGAGGTCCATCCGGTCCAGGCTCGCCAGCAGCTCCAGCCCCGGACCGTCCCCCACGGTGCCCCTGACGAGCAGGGAGAGCACCTCCCGTGACGACCCGGCCGCCGTCACGAAGGCGATCAGACGCAGTGTCATCTCCCAGCTCCGCGGGGACGGCCAAGGACCGCCCTGGCGGGCCTCGTTGCTGGGCAGCCGGTGGACGAGCGCGGCGCGGGCCGAGAGCAGACCGCACACGGCACGGCGGGCGAAGTCCACCGATTCCGGGAGGAGTTCGGGGTCGAGCCGTGGCAGCGTCGCCCGCGGCCATGTCCCGGCGAGACCGCGAACGACGACCTCGTGGTCGTGGACCCACTGAAGATGGACGAATCGGTTGGCCAGCGGCGGGCTCAGCTCCCAGCCGTCGGCCGCCGATGCCCGCGGATTGGCGGCGGCCACGATCCTCACGTCGGGCGGCAGTTGCAGGGCGCCGATCCGCCGTTCGAGTACGAGACGCAGGAGCGCGGCCTGAACGGCCGGTGGTGCGGTGGACAGTTCGTCCAGGAAGAGCAGCCCCCGGCCCGCCCGCACCAGTCGAACGGCCCAGTCCGGCGGGGCCATCGGGACACCCTGTTCGGCGGGATCGTCACCGACGACGGGCAGACCCGAGAAGTCGGAGGGCTCGTGGACACTGGCGATCACCGTGGTCAGCGGCAGCTCCAGGGACTCGGCGAGCTGTGTCAGCGCGGCGGTCTTGCCGATCCCCGGTTCACCCCACAGCAGTACGGGCAGATCGGCGGCCACGGCCAGGGTCAGCGCCTCCAACTGGATGTCGGGACGCGGTTCGGTGGTCGTGTCGCGCAGCAGGGCGAGCAGATCGTCCGCGACTTCGAGCTGGGAGGTGCGGGCCGGGCCGGCAGCGTTATCGGCAGAGGCGTTGTTGGCGGCATCGGTAGGGGCGAAAGGCGTGCGTGAGGACAAGTTTCATCACCTGTGGGTTCGTTGGTGCGCGAAGTGGGCGTGGGGGGACCGAGGTCCCCGTGTCGATCGGCGTGGTTCGGTTCAGCGAGGAGTGACGTCGCGCGGCCGTGAACGGACGTCACGGGGACGGGGACCGTGCGGCAAGTTGCGGCCGGACCGGGGACCGGGACCGACCATCCCCGCCCTGAACAGCCCGTAGTTGATCCGCCGTTCCGCGGCGGCCTCCAGCTCGTCCCGCAGTGGGCCGCCGCGCAGCAGCGCGTCGGGTCCCAACAGTCTCTCGACGACGGCCAGCGCACCGGCGGCGTCGCCGTGGTCCAGGCGTTCGCGGACACCACTGAGACTGTCCGGACTGCGGTGCGCCTCGTCGATCGCCCGCAGACAGGGCAGCGGAGTACCGCTCAGCGAGGCCAGCAGCTCCTCCCGCCGGATCTCGTCCGGTTCGTGGTCGAGCGGGGCCAGCACCCCGTCCACCAGGCCGATCCGGTGCCGAACTCCCCGGCACTCCACGAGACGGGCCTGTCCCGCGGGGTCCGTGACACGGGCCGGGCCGGCCGGAGTGTGGTCCGGTACCAGCGCCGAGGCGACCAGCGGGTGAAGCCGGTCGGCCTCGATCAGTCCGGCGCGGATCAGTTCCAGATCGGGGGGCACCCACGTCGCCGCGTCGGGCAGGACCGGCAGCGCGGATGCGACACCGTATGTGGCCGCGTTCGTGAGCCGCGGTACGGGCGGCCCGACACCGTCCCGGTCCGCGAACAGCTCCAGGTCCAGCCGGCGCCCGGCCCCGAACCGTACGGTGAAGGCTCCGGTGGA
The DNA here is from genome assembly GCF_042725135.1 of Streptomyces sp. NPDC060366. Classification (NCBI taxonomy): domain Bacteria; kingdom Bacillati; phylum Actinomycetota; class Actinomycetes; order Kitasatosporales; family Streptomycetaceae; genus Streptomyces; species Streptomyces sp. NPDC060366. The sequence goes on from NZ_JBHXDC010000008.1 coordinate 181,560, forward strand.
GCGCCCCTCGGCGTGCAGCAGGATCCCCGCCTCGGCCGCCCAACGGTCAACGGCGCAGGGGTACTCCGGCGGCACCGTCGCCAACACGTCCGGGTCCGTCGCGGGACGGCCGCCGGCCGGTGACGGACCGGACCCGGACCGTACGCGAAGCTCGTCCGTCCTGCGCGCGTCCCACAGATGACGGTGCAGATCGAGCCGGAACCGCCGGTCGGGGTGAGGGTGGGGATGGTGATGTGGATGGCCGCGGGCGCCGTGCGCCGTACGGGATCCGTCCCACAGCGCCAGGCTGATCCGCTGACCGGCGTCCGCCCAGGCAGGCGGAGTCCGGACCACGAGACGCACCGGGTACACACCGTCGCGCCCCGCCACGTCGTAACGGGCCAGCGCGACGGTCAGCCCCGGGCGCAGCAGCCCGTCGGGAGCGATTCTCGGCATGTGCCAGCGCAACAGGTCAGGAGCCAAGTGGCGCAGATCGGCGCGGAGTCGGGCCGCGAATTCCGAGCCGTGGGTACGCGCCGCGGTACGCGGATGGAGATCGACATCGATGCCCGCGGCGGCACATGCCCCCGCCCAGTCGCCGACATGACGGCGGGCGGTCGCGGTCTCGATCATGGAGGGCGGCACGGCGAACTCACGCACGCGCGGCCAGAAGGAGAAGCGGGAATTCCCGTTCACGGTCTCAGTGAGCATCAGCACTCACCTTGCGTGGACGGGTCCCCCAATCTGACGTCAGAGTAGGTAGTCATCGCGGTGACCATAGCGCTCCTCGCCCCGATCTGCCAGACGCTTATGACCGGACCCGGCCCCGGACCGCCCGTCAGCGTCAACCGACGCGCCCGTCAACGTGAACGCGAACGGGGTCTGTTGACACGCGGAGGTCAGCTCGCTTTACTCCTCGCAACGTCGGAGCTGAGCGACCAGAGCTGAGCACGCGGCGCCAGAGGTACGCCTAGCCGGTGGACGGGCCCACGGCCCGCAAGCCCGGACAGAGTCGCCAGGATCGCTCCAGGGTCCGAGGCGGGGACGTACCCTCCATTTTTCTGGAGCTCGACAGTGAGCATCGAACGTGCCCGTTCCCGCCGGTTCCTCACCGCGGTCGCGGCCCTCACGGCTGCTTTGATCACCCCCTTCCTCGCCTCGTCCTCCTCGGGCGCCCCGGCCGCCGACGTGCCCCTTCCCCCGGTCCACGCCGGGTTCGACTACCAGATCGGCGGCGGCTACGCGCCGCCGGCCGGGGTGGACGTGGTCAGCCGTGACCGCGAGGACTCCCCGGCGGCCGGGCTCTACAACATCTGTTACGTCAACGCCTTCCAGGTCCAGCCCGACGAACTGGACGAGTGGGCCCCCGACCTCCTGCTCCGCGACGCCGACGGCGAAGTCATCATCGACGAGGAGTGGGACGAGGCGATCCTGGACATCAGCACCTCCGGCAAGCGGGACCGCGTCGCGGCCAAGGTCAACGGCTGGATCGACGGCTGCGCGAGCAGCGGGTTCCAGGCCGTGGAGCCGGACAACTACGACAGTTACGAGCGGAGCCGGGGCCAGTTCGGCACCTCCGCCGCGATGGCCTTCATCACGCTGCTCTCCGACCACGCGCACGCCAAGGGCCTGGCGATCGGTCAGAAGAACACCGCCGATCTCGCCGAGTTCCGTGCCGACACCGGGCTCGACTTCGCCGTCGTCGAGGAGTGCGGGGAGTACGACGAGTGCGACTCCTTCACCGAACACTTCGGTGACAACGTGATCGTCATCGAGTACACGTCCAAGGGCCTCGCCACCGCGTGCGCGGGCTGGCGCGACAGCCTCAGCATCGTCCGCCGTGACCTGGACGTCGTGCCCATCGGCAGCAGCGGCTACCTCCGCCGGACCTGCTGACCCCGCCGGCGGCGTCGCCCCCTCCGGTGCTCTGCCCGAGGTGGCTCCGCCGGCCCGCCCGGTGACCGGTTTGTCATCAATCGCCGGACGGGTCCACCTGGTCGTTCACGAAGCCCGGAGCATGGAGGTACACATGGCCCCCGACCCCCGCATGTCCCGCCGCGGAATCCTGCGCCGGGGCTCCGGACTCGCGCTCGGCGCCGCCGCTTCTGTCGCGTCGTCGTCGGCCGCGCTGACCGGCTGCACCGGGGGCGCGGCCGACGGAGTCGACGCCGACGGCCGGGTCACCGTCGAGCTGTGGCACGGACAGACCGACACCGGCCTAGCGGCGATCGAGGCACTGGTACGGGACTTCAACCGGACCCACCCGAGGATCCGCGTCGACCCCGGCGGCGGCGTCATCGCCGACGCGATGCTCCAGAAGATCACCGCCGCGCTCGCGTCCGGCTCCTTCCCCGACATCGCGTACGTCTTCGGCTCGGACCTCTCCAGCGTGGCCCGCAGCCCCTCGGTCGTCGACCTCTCCGAGACCGTCCGCTCGGGCCCCGTCCCGTGGAGCGACTTCTGGGCTCCGGCGCGCGAGGCCGTCACCGTCAACGGCCGGGTACGGGCCGCTCCCGCCCTGCTCGACTCGCTCGCCGTCGTCTGCGACAAGAAGCTCTTCCGTGCCGCCGGTCTGCCCCTGCCCCGAGCGGGCTGGACCTGGCAGGAGTTCACCGACACGGCCGCGCGCCTCACCGACCGGCGCCGGGGCGTCTTCGGCACCGGCTGGCCGGGGGTGGGGGACGAGGACACGGTGTGGCGGCTGTGGCCCATGGTGTGGGACCTGGGCGGTGACGTCGTCGCGCGGGACGGGAAGTCGATCGGCTTCGCGAAGACCGGCGTACGGGCGCTGGGGACCGTGGAGGCGCTGGCCCGCGCCAAGAGCGTGTACATCGATCCCAAACCCGGCAGCGAGCAGATGTACCAGGTCTTCGCCTCCGGACGCATGGGCATGGTCGTCACCGGACCGTGGCAGCTCCCCGACATCCGCGACGCGGGAATCGACTACCACGTCGTCCCGCTGCCCAGCTACAGCCGCCGCCCGATGACCATCTCCGGACCCGACACCTGGACCCTCTTCGACAACGGCCCGGCCCGCGTGCGGGCCGCCCGTACCTTCGTGACCTGGCTGGCCCAGCCCGCCCAGGACGTGCGCTGGGGCATCGACGCGGGCAGTCTGCCGCTCAGCCGGCAGACCCAGGCGCTGCCCGACTGGCGGGCCCAGGACGCGAGGACGGCAGGGCTGGCGGTGTTCACGCGGGCGCTGGAGACCGCGCGCGTACGCCCCGCGCACCCCGCGTATCCGCAGATCTCGCAGGCACTCGGGCAGGCGATCGTCGCCGTACTGCTCGGCCGGTCGAGTCCCGCCGAGGCCCTGCGCCGGTGCGCCCGCACGGCCGACGCCGCGCTGCTCATCCCGCGTTGAGGAGAACCGCCATGCCGCGACTGCCCACTCCGCTCACGCTTCCCGCACCGGCCACCGACCGGCCGCGAGGCTCACCGCCGCGCCGCTCACCACCCGGCCGCTCACGGCTGCGCCGTGGCGAGTCCGCGACGGCCTGGGCCTTCATCTCGCCCGCCGTCCTGGTCATCCTCGGGCTGAGCGTCGTCCCCGTCGGCTGGTCCGTCCTGCTCTCCTTCCAGGCGTCCGACCTGGTCACCCCCAGCCGCTGGGTCGGCCTCGACAACTACCGTGCGCTGAGCCAGGATCCGAACTTCAGCCAGGCCGTACGCAACACCCTGCTCTACACCGCGCTCTATGTGCCGCTGAGCATCGGTCTGGGGCTGGCGCTCGCCCTCGTACTCAACCGGCGCATCCGGCTCGTGGGGCTCTACCGGACCCTGATCTTCGTGCCGTTCGTCATCTCGGCCACCGCCCAGGGCGTTCTGTTCTCCTTCATCCTCGACCCGGAGTTCGGCGCCGCCAACTCCGTACTGCACACGCTCGGCATCTCCGCCCAGGGCTTTCTCACCGACCCCGGTCAGGCCCTGCTCGTACTGGTCGCGATCTCGCTCTGGAGCGGCACCGGCTTCTGCGTCGTCGTCCACCTCGCCGCCCTCCAGGACGTCCAGCCGTCCCTGATCGAGGCGGCGCGGCTGGACGGCGCCGGGCGGTGGCAGCTCCTGCGGTACGTCACCCTGCCCGCCATGGCGCCGATGAGCGTGTTCCTGCTGGTGTGGCAGACCATCAGCGCCCTGCAGGTCTTCGACCTGGTGTACGTGACGACCAAGGGCGGGCCGCTCGGCTCCACCACCGTGATCGTCTACTTCATCTGGGAGCAGGCCTTCAAGAACTTCACCGCCGGTTACGGCGCGGCGGCGGCCTACGTGCTCGCGGTCGCGCTGGCCCTCGTCACCGTCGGCCTGCGGCTGGTCCGGGGCCGTGAACAGCGGCGCTCCGTACGGTCCGCGCACCCCGTACGCCTCGAAGGAGCCGGGAAATGACGGCCACCACCTCCGCCGCCACCGACACGCCCACCCCTGCCCCCGCCTCCGCCTCAGTACCGACCGGGCCCGAAGCCCGTCCGCCGCGCCGGCGGGGCCTCGCACGGCTGCCGTTCAGCGCCTGGCACCTGCTGCTGGCGCCCCTCGCGCTCGTCTTCGCGGTCCCGCTGGTCTGGCTGGTGCTCAGTTCGCTGATGAGCGACGCCGAGATCAACCGCTTCCCGCCCGCGCTGTGGCCCTCGGGCATCGACCTCGGCGGCTACCGCTATGTCCTCGGGAACGCGATGTTTCCCCGCTGGTTCGCCAACTCGCTGATCGTCTCGGGCGTCGCGGTCGCCTCCAACCTGCTGTTCGGCGCCCTCGGCGGGTACGCGTTCGCCCGTATGCGGTTCGCCGGATCTCGGCTGCTGATGGGGCTGATGCTCGCCACGATGGCGATCCCGTTCCAGCTCACGATGGTGCCGACCTTCCTCGTCATGAAGCGCCTCGGTCTCATCGACACCCTGGGCGCGCTGATCGTGCCGTCCCTCGTCACACCGTTCGCGGTCTTCCTGCTGCGGCAGTTCTTCCTCTCCCTGCCGAGGGAGTTGGAGGAGGTCGCGTGGATGGACGGCTGCTCGCGGCTGCGGGTGCTGTTCCTCATCGTCCTGCCGATGTCGCGGCCCGCGCTGAGCACCGTGGCGGTGCTGACCTTCCTGACCACCTGGAACGACCTCACCTGGCCGCTGATCGCCATCAACCACGACACGCAGTACACGTTGCAGCTCGGTCTCACGACCTTCCAGGGCCAGCACCACACCAAATGGGCGGCCGTCATGGCGGGCAACGTGATCACCGTACTGCCGGTACTGCTCGCCTTCCTCGTGGCGCAGAAGTCGTTCATCCAGTCCATCACCTCCACCGGACTCAAGGGATGAGACCGGACGGAACACTCCAGGAAAGCCCGATGCCACACACTTCGCACGCCTCCGACGCCTCGCCCGCCTACGATCTGCTGGTCGTCGGGGACGCCAACCCCGACGTCGTCGTCGGACCGCTCGACGCGCCGCTCGCCTTCGGCCAGCGCGAACAACTCGTCGGCACCGGGCTGCTGACCCTCGGCGGATCCGCCGCGATCATGGCCTGCGGTGCTGCCCGGCTCGGGCTGCGGGTCGCCTTCGCCGGGCGCGTCGGGGACGACGAGGCAGGGCGGTTCGTCGTGGCGGCGCTCGCCGCCCGCGATGTCGACACCGGCGCCGTACGGATCGACCCCGGCCTGTCGACCCCGCTCACCGTCGTGGTGACGCGAGGCGACGGTGACCGTACGATCCTCACCGCGCCCGGCACCCTCGTCACCACCCGCGCCGACGACGTCCCCGAGGCGCTGCTCCGCGACAGCCGCCATGTGCACGCCGCCTCGTACTTCCTGATGCCACGGCTGGCCGAGGCGCTGCCCGCGCTGTTCCGTACGGCGCGTGATCTGGGCGCCACCACCTCGCTGGACACCAACGACGACCCGGCCGGGAAGTGGGACACCGGTGGGCTCGGGGCGGTGCTCGACGTAACCGACCTCCTGCTGCCCAACGCCCGCGAGGCACGCGCGCTTGCCGGGCTGCCCGAGGACGCGCCCCTGGAGACCGCGGCACGCCAACTCGCCGCCCGTGGACCGCTGGTGGCCGTCAAGGACGGGGCGGACGGCGCCCTCCTGCACGACGGCCGCTCCTCGCTGCGCACGTCCGGCATCCCCGCCCGGCCACTCGACACCGTCGGCGCGGGCGACAGCTTCGACGCCGGCTTCGTCGCCGCCACCCTGGCCGGACGCTCTCCCGCCGACGCGCTCGAACTGGCCGCCGTCTGCGGGGCGTTGTCCACCCGGGCGTACGGCGGCACCCCCGCCCAGCCCACCTGGGACGAGGCGGGTGCCGCACTCCGCGCCGCCCCGCCGGTCTCCACCCGCCCCAGCGCCCGTAACAGCACCCGCAACGGAGAGAACGTCTCATGACCACCACCAAGATCGCCTTCATCGGCGCCGGAAGCGTCGTCTTCACTCAAGGGCTCCTGACGGACCTCTTCGCCTTCACCGAACTCCGTGACGTCCATGTCGCCCTGCACGACATCGACCCGGAACGGCTGGCCACGGCCCACGGCGCCGCCCGCCACATCGCCGCCCGTAGCGGGGCGGCCCCGCGCGTCACCGCGCACGCGGACCGCAGGGAGGCACTCGACGGCGCCCGGTTCGTCATCAACATCGTCCAGGTCGGCATGGGCGAGTCGACCCGTACCGACTTCGACGTACCCGCCGGCTACGGCGTGCGCCAGACCATCGGCGACACACTCGGCATCGGCGGCATCTTCCGCGCGCTGCGAACCTTCCCCGTACTGAAGGCCCTCGGCGCGGACATCGCCGAACTCTGCCCCGACGCCTGGCTGCTCAACTACACCAACCCCATGGCGATGAACGTCCAGTACCTCACCGCCGCCACCGGTCTGACCCGCGTCGTCGGTCTGTGCCACTCCGTCCACTGGACGCTGCGGGACCTGTCGGACCTGCTCGACGTGCCCTATGAGGAGGTCACTTACCTCGCGGCCGGGGTCAACCACCAGTCGTGGCTGCTGCGGTTCGAGCACGACGGCGCCGACCTCTATCCACGGCTCGACGAACTCATCGCCTCCGACGCCCAGTTGAGGCGCCGTGTGCGCGTCGACATGTACCGGCGGCTCGGCTACTACCCGACCGAGACGAGCGAGCACTCCGCGGAGTACGTGCCCTGGTACCTGGGCCACGACAGCGAGATCGAGCGGCTGCGGCTGCCCGTCGGCGCGTATCTCGGGATCGTCGACGAGAACGTCGCGCTCTACGAGAAGACGCGCGACGGGCTCGCGGCCGGGTCCCCGCCCGCGGTCGAGGGCACGATGGAGTACGCGCCCCAGATCATCCACAGCATCGTCACCGGCACCCCCCGCACCGTCTACGGCAATGTCCCCAACCACGGGCTCATCGACAACCTCCCCGCGACCGGGACCGTCGAAGTACCGTGCCTGGTCGACGCGTCGGGGGTGCGGCCGACCCGGATCGGCGCGCTGCCCGCCCAGTGCGCGGCGCTCAACCGCGGCTATCTGAGCATGAACGACCTGGTGGTCCGGGCGGCGCTTCAGGACGACCCGCGCTCCGTACGCCAGGCCGCGATGGTGGATCCGGCGACCGCCGCCGCGCTGCCCGTGGAACGCATCTGGGAGCTGTGCGACGCCATGGTGCGCGCGCACGGCGATCTGCTCCAGCCGGGACTACGGGAGACGGACCTGCTCTGACCGTCCGCCACAACCTTCTTGACGGGTGGACGCTCGATCTGCTCCGGGGGAAGAGTGGTGTCCTGGTCCGCGTGGCCGAAGTACAGCTCGGCGGTGATCCGTAGCGCGGCGGGACGCAGACTCCCGAAGATCGCGCGACGGGCGTATTGCCCCTGTGTGACGGGAGATTGACGGAGTGTCAAACCTGTGTCGCGGTCATGACATCATCCGGGAACGCTTGTTCCGGCCGAACACTCCAGGTCATCGTCGTGGTGCGGCCTACGACCCCGTACGCCGTCCCCACCCCGGCGCGTGACCATCAAACGCGCCACCGTCCGAGGAGGACCCTCTCGATGGCAGCAGTACGCGACACCAAGCGGCGGGCCGCCGTGGCGATCACCACCGCGGCGACCCTGGCGGCGGTACTCGGCGCGGGCCTGGCCGCCCCCGCCCAGGCGGCCCCGGCGGAAGGCAGGATCCTGCACGCCGGCGCGGCCGAGGCGGTGCCCGGAAGCTACATCGTCACGCTGAAGCAGACGGCCGGACTCAAGGCGTCGACCGCCCAGGGCAAGAAGCTGATAGCGGGCTACGGGGGCCAGATCAAGCGCACCTACACGTCGGCACTCAACGGCTACGCCGCCACCCTCAGCAGCGCCGAGGCCAAGCGGCTCGCCGCCGACCCGGCGGTCGCGTCCGTCGAGCAGGACCAGAAGGTCCACTCGACCGCCACCCAGACCAACGCGCCCTGGGGTCTGGACCGTATCGACCAGCCGAACCTGCCGCTGAACGGCACGTACAACTACCCGGACTCGGCGGGCGGCGGCACGACCGTCTACGTTCTCGACACCGGCGTCCGCATCACCCACCAGGAGATCAGCGGCCGGGCCTCGTACGGCTGGGACTTCGTCGACAACGACGCCACCGCCCAGGACGGCGCCGGTCACGGCACACACGTCGCCACGACCGTCGCCGGCACCACCTACGGCGCCGCGAAGAAGGCGAAGATCGTCGCCGTGCGCGTCCTCGGCAACAACGGCTCCGGCACCACCGCCGGGGTTATCGCCGGCGTCGACTGGATCACCGCCAACCACGTCGCCTCCTCCGTCGCCAACGTCTCGCTCGGCGGCGGGCCCAGCACCACGCTGGACGACGCGGTGCGCAGATCCATCGCGTCCGGCGTGACGTACTCCATCGCGGCCGGCAATTCCGGCGCGCTCGCGTCCAACTACTCACCCGCCCGGGTGTCGACCGCGATCACGGTCGGCGCCACCACCAGGACGGACGCGCGGGCCACGTACTCCAACTACGGCCCCACCGTGGACATCTTCGCGCCCGGTTCCGACATCACGGCCGGCTGGAACACCTCGGACAGCGCCACCTACACCGGCAACGGCACCTCCTTCGCCGCGCCGCACGTGTCGGGCGCCGCCGCGGTCTATCTGACCAACCACCCGGGCGCCTCCCCGGCGGCCGTCGCCACGGCGCTGGTCAACGGCGCGACGTCCAACGTCATCACGGGCGTCGGGACCGGCTCCCCGAACAAGCTGCTCAGGCTCGTCCCGTAACGGCAACCACCGCACTACGCACCACCGTGTGACGCGTGACGACCGGGGATCCGGGCGTGGGACAGTACGTCTCCCACGCCCGGGTCCCCGGCCCGCGTCACCCGCTCACACCCGCGCCCCGTTGTCGGCCCGGCGTCCGCGACTCGGCACCTGTCGCGTCCGGCCCGCGCCACGCCGCCCGCGCCCCTGCGGGCTCCCCTTGTGACGTGCCTCCATCGCCAGCGCCACCGGCACGGCCGTGAACACGGACGAGTACGTGCCCACACAGATACCGATGAGCAGGGCCAGCGCGAAGTCCCTGAGCGAGTCCCCGCCGAGTACCGCCAGCGCCGTGAGGATGAACAGCGCGCCCATACCGGTGTTCACCGTTCTGGGCACCGTCTGTAGTACGGCTGTTCGCGCGGTCGGCAGCAGGGAGGCGTTGGGTGTCCTCGCCCACAGCTCACGGACACGGTCGAAGACCACCACGGAGTCGTTCACCGAGTAACCGATGACGGTGAGCAGCGCGGCGAGGAAGATCCCGTCGACGGGACGGCCCATCCATGCGAAGACCCCGATCAGGATCACCACGTCGTGCACCAGCGCGGTCACCGACGCGACCGCGAAGGACCACCTGAACCGCACGGCCAGATAGAGGAGTTGGACCCCGACGGCGATCCCCAGCGCGATCAGCGCGTGGCGCCTCAGCTCATCACCGAGGCTGGGGCCGATCAGATCGTCCCGTATCTTCGTCGTCTCTCCGCCCTCCTCGCTCAGGGCGCTCCGGATGGCGGCCTCGGCCCGCTCGCCCGTGTCCCCGGTGCGTACGGAGAGTTCCTGCCGGCCCGCCGTGGTGACCTCGGCGTCGGCGAAGCCCGCGTCTGCCAGGGCCGTGCGAGCCGTGTCGACGTCGACCGGCCGGGTCGTCGCGTACTCCATGAGCCGCCCGCCGGTGAACTCCACGCCGAGGTTCACCCCGCGCAGGGCGACGCCCAGCACCGCGACGGCCATCACCGCCGCCGAGACGACCAGCCACCGCCGCGACCTGCGGAACAGATCAGGGGCGCGGCGGGTCAGATACGTACGTACGCGGCCCGGCAGACCGATTCCGTTGACGCCCGGGAAATCGGCGACGAAGCGGGAGCGCGTCGCCAGGTCGGTCAGTGCCCGCGCGATGACCAGGGCGGAGAACATCGACACGAGTACGCCGATTCCCAGGGTGACGCCGAACCCCTTCACCGGCCCCGAGCCGAGGGCGAAGAGAAGGCCCGCCGCGAGCAGTGTCGTCACGTTGGAGTCGATGACCGCGGTGCGGGCGTTACGGAATCCGGCGGCCGTCGCGGACCGCAGGGAGCGGCCGGACCGTGGGGTGCTGCTGGAACGGCCCGTGTACTCCTCCCGCGCCCGTTCGAAGGCCAGCACGTTCGCGTCGACCGCCATACCGATGGCGAGCACGAACCCGGCGAGCCCCGGGAGCGTCAGCGTGACGCCGAGCGCGACCAGGGCGGCGTACGAGATCAGCGCGTACCCGGCCAGGGCCAGCGAGGCGAGGCCGCCGAAGAGGCGGTACACGAAGGTGATGAACAGGGCGGTGAGGCTCGCGCCGATCACCGCGGCCCGCGCGCTGGCGCTGATCGCCTCGGCGCCCAGCGTCGGGCCCACGGTGCGCTGTTCGACGACGTCGACCGGTACGGGCAGGGCCCCGCCCTTGATCAGCAGCGCCAGGTTCCTGGCCTCCTCGGCGGAGAAGGACCCGCTGATCTGGGTCGTACCCGACGGGAGTCCGGCTCCGCAGCTCACCGAGGGGCTCACCTGTGGCGCGGAGATCACCTTGTCGTCCAGCACGATCGCGACCCGGCGCCGCTCGTCCTGCGGCGGATGGCAGGCGGCTTCCCCGGTCAGCCGTGTCCACGCGCGGGACGCCTCGTCACGGAAGTCGAGGGAGACGGACCAGCCGGCTCCCCGCTGCCCGTCGAACTCCGCGCGGGCGTCCTTCACCCCCGCGCCCGACAGGTCCGAGGCGCCGAGCCTGAGCCGGTTCCCGTCCTCGTCGGCGAGGACCAGCTCCTCGGGCTTATCGTTCTTATCGGGCTTTTCGGTCTTCTCGGGAGGCTCGCCGGCGGCGAGGCCGTTGACGGGATGGAAGGTCAGCTGGGCGGTCCGGCCGAGCACCTCGGCGGCCTTCCGCGGGTCGGTGACGTCGGGGAGTTCGACGAGGACACGGTCCTCGCCGGAACGCGTGACGGTCGGCTCCGCGACCCCGAGCGCGTCGATCCGCTGCCGCAGGACCTCGACCGTACGGTCGGTGCTCTCCCGGTCCGCGGCCGCGGTCGCGGAGTCGCGGGCCTGGAGAACGATCCGGGTGCCGCCCTGTAGATCGAGCCCCAGTCTGGGGCTCATGGTGAGTGTGACGAAGAGCGATACGAGCAGGACGGCCAGGGCCAGAACTGCCCGCACCGTGGTGGCGCGAGTCATGGGGTTCCTCCGGGAGGGCGCCGGAACGCGCCACCCCCACGAGGGAGACGGGCCTGGCTTCAGGCCCGCCCGGCTCTACCGGGGGCGGTGTGTCGGCGCGGAAACGGGACAGTGCGGATGACTGCTCCCGGAGGGAGGCCCGCGGACGTCGGGCAGTCCCGAGGGCCGGACCGTCGGTGCGGTGACGCCGGAACGTACGCCGCACTCCACGACGGCGTGGGGGAGGGGAAGTCCGGTGGCGAGCGGCACGACGCCCGTGTCGGGCTGCGGCGCGTGCTGCTGCCTGGTGTGCTCGGGTGTCCACAGACCCGTGGACGCCGCCCGGGTCGGCGCGCCCGCGTGGCTGTGGGCGGCGCGGGGCGAGTCCCGCCGGAAATCGCCGGACCGCTCGGACCGCTCCGAGCGCGTCGGCCGGTCGGCCTGCTGGGGGAGTGTCCGCTGGACGGGAGTGGCCGCCGCGGCGCCGGAGCTCGTGGCGCCGAGCGCCGACGCCGGTGCGGGAGCGACCAGGGTGACGACGCCGAGGAGCAGCGCCGACAGCACCCCCGCGGCACGCTGCCGAACTCCCCAAGCCGTTCGCCGCACCCGTGAGTTCGTCGGCACCGGCCTCGCGCGGTCACCGCGCGGCTTGCGTGCCTGGACAATCACCGTCTCAAGGTACCCGTCGCGCGCCGACGGGGGCGCACCGCACAAGAACTCGTGTGCGGGCTCCGCCCGTCGGCTCTTCGCGCGCCCGGGTCCGGATGCCGGTTCGGATGCCGATTCAGATGAGGGCGGCGCGTACGTCGGCGAGCGCCTCGTCGAGCGTGCCGGCCGTGTTCTCGTGCCCGCTGAATCCCTCGTCGTCGGCGGGGTCGACCGTCCAGCCCCAGCCGCTCTCCGGGTGCCCGTCGATCGTCGCCGCGTGCTCGCCCTTGGTGAGGGTGATCGACACGTTTCCCGCCGGGAAAGTGGTCACCTCGGCGTGCGCGCTGTTCCCGAACGCGTGATGGATGGCGTCGAGTGCTTCCTGCTCGGTGGTCATGGCTGCTCCTGGATATGAGGACGGCCGATCGCGCGGCCGCCGGGATCGGTGAGGGTGTGCCGGCCGGTCCAATCGAACGTCCATCTCCGGGCTGATGTCGAGCCCGACACTCCTTCGGGATCACCCTTCAGGGGGACAGTTCTGTTCGAATTTTCAGGTCTAGTATCGCCGTGTTCCCGCCCATGCAATTGCATGACGGGATTACGCGCACCTCCCGTCTGCGGCTTTACCTCCCTATGGACGGGAGTCGGCGGTGAATCGGCGGGAAGTCCGATTGTTCGAAAACAGCTAGGGAGAAGCGTATGGACGGCTATCGCAACGGTGTCTCGGCGGGGTCCATCACGGCGGACTGGATCAAGAGCCGGAAGAGTACGGCCAACGGTCAGTGCGTGGAACTGGCGGCTCTTCCCGGCGGTAAGGTGGCGATGCGCAACTCGACCGATCCGGACGGTCCGGCGCTGATCTTCGACGCGCTTGAGATGGCGGCTTTCCTGGACGGTGCGAGGAAAGGTGAGTTCGACGCGCTGTAGTTCAACTGGCGTGTTTTGAGCACCAGTTCGGTGGGACATGCGAGCTTTCGCCGTGCCATGATGAGCCACGCTTATTCATGAACGGAGCATGCGTGTCCCATCCGCCAGACACCCCGGTCCCGCTTTTCGGCCACGCTCCCGACCCCGTTCGTCAGCGGAGTCTCAATCCGACCGCCGCCGGTATCGTGCTCGGCCTTGAACTGCGCGGAATGCGCGAGGCGCGTGGAATCACCGCGAGCGCCTCGGCGAAATCGATCAACGCGTCCGTTTCCAAGGTGAGCCGGCTCGAACGGGCACAGAGCCCGCCGGACCCGCGGGACATCGACATGCTCGCCGACCGGTACGGGGTGACCGCGGCCGAGCGCGCCGATCTCGCGCTCCTCGCCCGCCGCGCGGTGGAACCGGAGTGGTTCGACCGCTACTCGGACTACGCGGCCTCGTGGATGCAGCGCCTGATCGGGCTGGAGTCGGAGGCCGTGTACTTCTGCGCCTACGAGGCACGGATCACGCCGGGCCTTCTCCAGACCGCCGCGTACGCGCGCCAGATCATCAGCGACGGCCTCCGTGTCTTCGAGGGCGACCAGGTCGAACAGCGTGTCCAGCTGCGACTGGAGCGACAGCGGCGGTTCTTCGAGCAGCCGGACCCGCCCAGAGCGGTCTTCCTGCTGGACCGGTCCGTACTGCTCCGCCAGGTCGGCGCCCCGGGGATCATGGCCGAGCAGCTGCGCAGACTCCTGGAGTACAGCGACCGGCCCGGCGTCACCATCCGGTTCGTACCGCTGGACAGCAGCGTTGTGTCCAACCACGGCTCCATGGCCCACCTGCGCTTCGGCCCCCTCGGGCCACCCGCCATGGTGTATGTCGAGGGGGACGACTGCGCGACGTACTACGTGAAGCCGGACGACGTGGAACGGCGCGTGGAGCTGATGCTGCGCCTCAGCCACGAGGCGGCGGCCTCCTGGCGGGACAGCCGGGCCATACTGCTGGACGCGATCAAGCGGTACGAGGTCTAGGAACGGCCCTGCTCCCCGGTACTTCGGCCAGACCGCCGTACTCCGTCCACTCGATGCTGCGCTGCCGCCTCTTGAGTTCGGAGTCCGGACGCCAGTCCGTGACGTCCACCAGACCGGGTGACTGGATCCGAAGACCGTCGAAGTACCGGTCCACCTGGGCCCGTTCACGTACCTGGCCCCATCGGCCGTGGGTCTGCTCCAGCATCATCTCCGTCACCTGCCGGCGAAGCTCGGCGTCGTCGCTGACCAGCTGACAGATCACCACGAAGCTGCCGGGGCGCAGACGGTCCACGACGCGCGTGACGAGGTCGCCGGGCCCCGAGGCGTCGGGAATGCAGTGCAGCACGGAGTTGAACAGCACGCCGACCGGCTGATCGAGGTCGATGAGACGCTTGAAGTCGGCGTGCTCCAGGATGTATTCGGTCTCCAGCATGTCCGACGCGATGACCACGCTCCGGTCGTTCTCGTCGAAGATGGCCTGACCGTGCGCCAGGACGACGGGGTCGTCGTCGACATAGACGACACGTGACCGCGGATCGACCGCCTGTGCGATCTGATGGACGTTGTTCTGCGTCGGCAGACCGGACCCGAAATCGACGAACTGCCGAATTCCGTGCTCAGCGGCCATGACGCGTACGACACGCTCCAGGAACCAGCGATTGTTCCGGGCCAGTTCCTTCGTGGTCGGTGCGACCTTCAGGAGCTCCTCGGAAGCTCTCTGGTCGACTTCGTAGTTGTAATGGCCGCCCAGCAGCCAGTCGTACATCCTCGCCGCACTCGGAACGGATAAATCGACACGCCTGTTGTCCGTCAACGGAAAGACCCCTCCCGGTTCGAGCCCCGATCTCGCCAGGGAATGCGCACCCATCCTAGGAGTGCGGACCGTGGGCGCACCACCACTGGTGGCACGGATGTCACTGCGGGGAAGCGTGGTGCTCCAGTTGTCTCAGTGCCGTGTCGGAGAACTGCCGCCGGGCCGTCAGAAGGGACGCCGTCACCGTCGGAATGTCGATACCCATCAGATCGGCTATGGCCTCGGGCGTCATGGACAGCCGCCACCGCAGCAGTGCGGTGTCCGCGGTGTCCTGGGGAAGGGCGCAGTACAGCCGTCCGACGGCCGGATCCTGTCCGTCCGCGTCTCGGCTCGCGGCCTGGATCTGCGCGCGCAGTTGCTGCCACGCGTCCGCCGCGGGGCGCGCGTTGCGCAGGAGTTCGCTCCACCGGCCGGCGACCTCCGAGATGGTCGCCTCGACGGCGGCCTGACTCGCCGTCTCGTCGAGCAGTCTGGCCCGTGCGTACGACAGGTAGTGAATTCTGTGCAGCTGCACGAAGGCGGCGAGGCCGAGGAGACTGTGCTGATTCATCGGCCGGCTGCGGGCATCGGTGACAGGCAGGGCTCGCGGGTGCGGATTCAACACGTCTCCTTCCGGGGGCTCGTCGCGAAATGCGGTCCACCGCTCCGTGACGGGAATCGCTACGGAAATACCTGACGAACCGATGGGCCCCTTACTCGGAGCTGTGACGACCGTACCGTGTGTCCCTCCGCGGTCCCCGCGAATACCCGTTCATGCAAAGTCAGATTTCAAAGACATGCTGACGAGCGTCTCCCGCTCATGAATTCGCAATCGAATTCGAATTCCGTGCGTTTCTTCGGCTCACGGGACCCGGCGTCGATCCGGATGAGTGCTGTCGGAGGGGGTGACGTGCGTCCAACTCGCCCCTAACATCCGATGTGTTGGCTCAACGGTCGATCAAATCGGGGCACAAAGTACCCAATTGGTGCTTCAGGGTCGGATGTATCCACCGGACCGCTCGCGGAGGAGTGTCGGAATGCGCAAGGTGATCGGCCTCATGCTCGCGTTGCTGCTCGCAGTCGGAGCGGCGGCCACGAGCCCACCCACGGCGGTCGCCACCCCGGCCGACCGCCCCGACCGCCCCGACGGACCGGACGGACCGGACGGACCGGACGGTCCGGCCGTCCGCGGCATACCGGGCGCGATGGATCTCAGCGCGGACAAGGACCTCGCGGCCTGGCAGCGGCTCCAGTTCGGGATGTTCATCCACTGGGGTCTCTTCTCCGAACTGGGCGGCGTCTGGAAGGGCGAGCCGGTCACCTCCGGATACAGCGAGCAGATCCAGATGTGGGCCGACATCTCGGAGGAGGAGTATCTGGACGTCGCCGCGCGCTTCCGCCCCGACAGCTTCGACCCCGCCGGGATCTGCTCGCTCGCCAAGCGCGCCGGCATGCGTTACGTCGTCATCACCAGCAAGCACCACGACGGCTTCTCCATGTTCGACACCGCCACCACCGACTACGACGTGACGGACGCGACTCCCTACGCCAAGGACCCGCTCAAGGCGCTCGCCGACGAATGCCGGGGCCAAGGACTGAAGTTCGGCTTCTACTTCTCCCTCGTGGACTGGCACCAGGGCCACGACTTCGACGGCGGCAACAACAATCCGATCCCCGCCTCGATGGAACCGGTGATCAAGGCGCAGATCCGCGAGCTGATGACCGACTACGGTGACATCGCCGAGGTGTGGTTCGACATGTCGTCACCCACCGACACGCAGAGCGAGGAGTTCGCCGGCATCGTCCGCGAACTCCAGCCGCGAGCGGCGGTCAACAGCCGGGTGTGGAACAACAAGGGCGACTTCCGCACGCTCGGCGACAACGAGATTCCCGACGTGGCGCTCGACGGCGCCTGGCAGACCCCCGCGTCGATCTACCACGACACCTGGGGCTACCGGAGCTGGCAGGTCCGTGACGACCTGCCGGGGAAGATCCGGGACCTCGTCGTCGGACTCACCGGCGTCCGGGCCCGTGGCGGCAACTATCTGCTCAACATCGGCCCGCGCGGCGACGGTTCGGTGGTCGAGTTCGAGGCCGACGTCCTGCGCGGCATGGGCGACTGGCTCGACCGGCACCCCGACGCCGTGCTCGACGCGTCCGCCACCCGGTTCGGCGGCCAGTCCTGGGGTGAGGTGACGGTCAACGACCACGACCTGTTCCTGCATGTGACCGACTGGCCGGAGTCCGGCGAACTACGCCTGCCGGGCCTCGCCACCCCCGTACGGCAGGTCCGTGAGGACGGCGCGGCGCGGACGCTCGACTGGCGCCGCGACGGTGACGACGTCGTGGTGACACTCCCCGAGAATCCGCGCGACCAGGTGCTCCCGGTGGTCAGGGTCGAACTCGGCTCCGAGCTCAGGATCATCCCCGCCAACACCGTCTCCCTCGCCCGCGACGACTCCGGCGGCAACGCGCCGGCCGTACTGGGCGCGGCGGACTTCGAGGACGGCTACAGCTACGCCGACGACGGCAGTTACCCCAGCACCCGGCGGACGACCGTGCGCCACACCGCGTACGTCACCGCGGCCCGTGCCGGACAACTGTCGCTGGCGGTACGGGGAGAGGCCCGCCCGGACGCGCTCTACCGCGTTCAGGTCGGAGAGCGTGCCGAGCTGGTGAAGGGGAAGGACCTGACCCGCGAGGCCGTCGGCTCCTTCCCCGTACGGCCCGGCCGGGTCACCCCCGTCACCATCACCCTCGCCCGGCCGGAACACACGGGCGAGGAACTCGGTCTGCGCCTCGACGCGATGCTCGTCGCACCGACTGGCAGCGTCGTCTCCTGGGCGCAGGCGCCCGATCAGCTCACGGTGGGCACGGCGACGGACATCCCCGTCCACGTCACGAACCTCGGCCACGGCAAGGCGCGCGGCACCCTCGCGCTGCGGGCACCGCGAGGCTGGGCCACGGGCACGGGAGAGAAGTTCGGCGGCCTGGCGACGGGCCGCACCCACACCGCCACGGTCCCGCTCTCGGTGCCGGTGGAGACGGAGACCGGACCGGCCGCGCTCACCGCCGTAGTGACCGGTGGCGGACGGGTTCTGGAAGTCACCAGCCAGGTCGAGGTCGTCCTGCCCAACGTGGCGCGCGGCAGGACGGCGACCCAGTCGAGCACGGCATGGGACGGCGTCGCGGCCCGCGCCGTCGACGGCGACACCGCCGGGGACTATCTGCGCGACAACACCACGACCCATACCGCGGAACCCTCGAACCAGGCGTGGTGGCAGGTCGACCTGGAGCGGTCCCACAGCATCGACACCGTCGAGATCTGGAACCGCACCGACTGCTGCGCGGAACGTCTCGCCGACTACTGGGTGCTGGTCTCCGACACGCCGTTCACGACCGGCTCACTGGAGGAGGCGCGCACCGCGCCCGGCGTGAGCGCCGTCCATCTGAAGGACCAGGCGCGACGCCCGACGGATGTCGCGCTCGGCGGGGCGAAGGGCCGCTACGTACGAGTGCAGTTGGCGTCCTCGACGGATCCGCTGTCCCTGACGGAGGTCGTCGTCAGGGCCCGCTGACCGTACGGACCGGGTGGTCGCGGGGCCCGCGACCACCCGGCCTGTACGGCGCGGCTCGGTACCGCCCGGCTCAGTACCGCTCAGCCACCCAGTCGTACCAGCTCCGCATCCCCTCGCCCGTGGTCGCCGACAGCGCCAGCGTCGTCAGGCCCGGATTGACGGAGCGGGCGTACTCCTCGCAGCGGGCGACGTCGAAGTCGACGTACGGCAGCAGGTCGATCTTGTTGATGATCACCAGATCCGCGGCGGCGAACATGTACGGATACTTGAGCGGCTTGTCCGTGCCCTCGGTGACCGAGATGATCACGACCCGGCTGCGCTCTCCGAGGTCGAAGAGGGCGGGGCAGACCAGATTGCCCACGTTCTCCACCAGGACGAGCGATCCGGTCGACGGTGTCAGGGTCGTGAGCGCGTCCCGCATCATCTCCGCGTCCAGGTGGCAGCCCGCGCCGGTGTTGACCTGGACGACGGTGCTGCCCGCCCGCTTGATCCGGTCGGCGTCGAGCGTCGTCTCCTGGTCGCCCTCGATGACGGAGACCGGGCGCCGGCCCGCGAAGTCCCGGATGGTGCGCTCCAGGAGGGTGGTCTTGCCGGCGCCCGGCGAGCTCATCATGTTCACCGCCACGATGCCCTGTTCGGCGAGCCAGGCGCGGTTGCCCGCGGCCAGGTCCTCGTTCTTGGCGAGGACCCGCTGTTCGAGGGTGATGGTCTCGCCGCCGCCGTGCGGGTGCGTGTGGGGTACGGCGATTCGCGTCCCGCCGCCCCCTTCGCTTCCGCCGGAGCAACCGCACGTACCGCACATAGGGTCAGCCCACTCTCATGGAGATGATCTGTAGTTCCTGTCCCGACGTGATCCGCACGTCGGCGCTCCCGCACGGACACAGCAATACAAGATCGGCCAGGGTGAAGTCCTCCGAACACGCCATGCAGTGCGCCGTTCCCGGAGGTTGTTCGATCTCCAGGGCGGCGCCTTCCGCGACGGTGCCCGCGGTGGTCAGATCGAAGCAGAACCGCATCGAATCGGGGACCACCGCCGTCAGCATTCCCACCCGGACACTGACCGTACGCACCGGCCTTCCCGCGGCGCGCTCGCACACCGCGTCGACAATGCTCTGAGTGATTGACAATTCATGCATTCGACCGTCCAGCCTTCCCCGTAATTCACCTGATCGGCCCTTGTTCGCCGGGGCGAAAAGCAGGGCCGCCCGGACGAAGCTCGTGTTGACAGAATGCCCCGCCGGATTCTAGATGGTAGCAATGTGAGCGACGCCACACCCATGACGTTCATGGGTATCGGGTGGGCCAATCCCGGAAGGCAGCGGTGCTATGCCGACACAAGCGGCGAAAAAAGCAGAGGACACGCTGATTCACGTTCTGTGGATCAATGCCGGACTGAGCTGTGACGGGGATTCGGTCGCACTGACCGCCGCGACCCAGCCCAGTATCGAGGAGATCGCACTCGGCGCGCTGCCCGGTCTTCCGCAGATCGCCGTGCACTGGCCGCTGATCGATTTCGAGTGCGGGCCCAACGGTGGCGCGGATGACTTCCTGGAGTGGTTCTTCAAGGCGGACCGCGGGGAACTGGAGCCGTTCGTCCTGGTCGTCGAAGGCTCCATTCCCAACGAGAAGCTGAAAGAAGAGGGTTACTGGTGCGGCTTCGGCAACGACCCGGCCACCGGGCAGCCGATGACCACCAGCGAGTGGCTCGACCGGCTGACGCCGAAGGCCACGGCGGTCGTCGCGGTCGGCACGTGCGCCACGTACGGCGGCATCCACGCCATGGCGGGCAACCCCACCGGCGCCATGGGAGTGCCCGACTACCTGGGCTGGGACTGGAAGTCCAAGGCCGGGATCCCCATCGTGTGCGTCCCCGGCTGCCCCATCCAGCCGGACAACCTCTCGGAGACACTCACCTATCTGCTCTACATGGCCACCGACCAGGCCCCGATGATCCCCCTCGACGACGCGCTGCGTCCGACCTGGCTGTTCGGCCAGACCGTGCACGAGGGCTGCGACCGGGCCGGCTACTTCGAGCAGGGCGACTTCGCGACGGAGTACGGCTCGCCCAAGTGCATCGTGAAGCTCGGCTGCTGGGGCCCCACGGTGAAGTGCAACGTGCCCAAGCGCGGCTGGATGAACGGCATCGGCGGCTGCCCCAACGTTGGCGGCATCTGCATCGGCTGCACCATGCCGGGATTCCCGGACAAATTCATGCCGTTCATGGACGAGCCCCCGGGCGGGCGGTTCTCCGCGAACGCCGTCGGAATGTACGGGGCGACGATGCGGCGGCTGCGGAACATCACCACCCACACGCTCGACCGCGAGCCGAAATGGCGCAGACGCGGTAAACAGCTCACCACGGGTGCCACGCGCACCTGGTAGTCCGAACGGTGCCCCATCGGCCGCGAATTCACCGGCCGGTGGGGCACCCACCTGGTAACTCACCGCTCGACCGAATCGCGAAACGAAAGAAGAGGCGGCCCCATGACGGCGACGAGCCAGGGCAAGGACGAACTGGTGGAGATGGCGTGGGATCCCATCACCCGAATCGTCGGGAGTCTGGGTATCTACACGAAGATCGATTTCAAGCAGAAGGTCGTCGCCGAGTGCCACAGCACCAGCTCGATCTTCCGCGGCTATTCGGTCTTCATGAAGGGCAAGGACCCGCGCGACGCCCACTTCATCACCAGCCGGATCTGCGGAATCTGCGGTGACAATCACGCCACCTGTTCCTGTTACGCGCAGAACATGGCGTACGGCGTGAAGCCGCCGCATCTGGGTGAGTGGATCGTGAATCTCGGCGAGGCCGCCGAGTACATGTTCGACCACAATATCTTCCAGGAGAACCTGGTCGGGGTCGACTACTGCGAGAAAATGGTCGCCGAGACCAATCCCGGCGTACTCGAACAGGCCAACCGCACCTCATCGCCGCACGCGGACGACCACGGGTACAGGACCATCGGCGACATCATGCGCTCGCTGAACCCCTTCACCGGCGAGTTCTACCGCGAGGCCCTTCAGGTCAGCCGCATGACCCGCGAGATGTTCTGCCTCATGGAGGGCCGTCACGTGCACCCCTCCACGCTCTACCCCGGCGGGGTGGGCACGGTGGCGACCATCCAGCTCATGACGGACTACATCACCCGCCTCCAGCGCTATGTGGAGTTCATGAAGAAGGTCGTGCCCATGCACGACGACCTCTTCGACTTCTTCTACGAGGCGCTGCCCGGCTACGAGAAGGTCGGCAACCGCCGGATCCTGCTCGGCTGCTGGGGCTCCTTCCAGGACCCGGAGCACTGCAACTTCGAGTACAAGGACATGACCGACTGGGGTCGGAAGATGTACGTGACCCCCGGCGTCGTCGTGGACGGCAAGCTCGTCACCACCGACCTGGTGAAGATCAACCTCGGCATCCGCATCCTGCTCGGCTCGTCGTACTACAACGACTGGGAAGATCAGGAGATGTTCGTGACCCACGACCCGCTCGGCAATCCGGTCGACCGGCGGCACCCGTGGAACCAGCACACCAACCCGCAGCCGCAGAAGCGCGACCTGGGGGACAAGTACAGCTGGGTCATGTCGCCGCGCTGGTTCGACGGCAAGGACTACCTCGCGCTCGACACCGGCGGCGGACCGCTCGCCCGGCTGTGGGTCACCGCGCTGGCCGGTCTCGTCGACATCGGCTACATCCAGGCCACCGGCAAGAGCGTCAAGATCAACCTCCCCAAGACCGCGCTCAAGGGCCCGGTCGAGCTGGAGTGGCACGTCCCGCGCTGGAGCAACACCATCGAGCGCAACCGGGCGCGGACCTACTTCCAGGCGTACGCGGCGGCCTGCGCCCTGCACTTCGCCGAGAAGGCGCTCGTGGAGATCCGGGCCGGCCGCACCAAGACCTGGGAGAAGTTCGAGGTGCCCGAGGAGGGCGTCGGCTGCGGCTTCACCGAGGCCGTACGCGGTGTGCTCTCGCACCACATGGTGATCAGGGACGGCAAGATCGCCAACTACCACCCGTACCCGCCCACCCCGTGGAACGCGAGCCCCCGCGACACCTACGGGACGCCGGGGCCCTACGAGGACGCGGTGCAGGGCCAGCCGATCTTCGAGGAGAACGACCGGGAGAACTTCAAGGGCATCGACATCATGCGTACGGTCCGCAGCTTCGACCCCTGTCTGCCCTGCGGCGTGCACATGTATCTCGGAGAGGGCAAGAAACTGGAGCTGCTGCACTCGCCCACGCAGTCCGCGGGCAGTGAGTGACGTGGCTGAGGTCCGCGACATGGTGGAGCGGCGGGCCGGCGAGGCCCCGAGGCCCGAGGACTCCACGGGGTCCGAGGAGTGGCGGGCGACCGGGGAACGTATCGACACCCTGATCTCCGCCGCCGCGGCCGGGGGCGTGGTGGCACGCGAGCGCAGCGAGGAACTGGTGCGGCTCGTCACCGACTTCTACGGCGCCGGCCTGGAACGGCTCCTCGACCTCGTCCACGAGCACGGGGGGCTGGACGACGAGACGCTGGCCGCCCTCGCCGCCGACGACCTGGTGGCCAGTGTGCTGCTGGTGCACGGACTGCACCCGTACAGCGTGGCCACCCGCGTCGAGAACGCGCTGGAGAGCGTGCGGCCGTACCTCGGCTCGCACGGCGGGGACGTGGAGTTGCTGGGAGTCACGGACGAAGGGGCCGTACGGCTGAGGCTGTTGGGCAGTTGTGACGGCTGCCCGTCCTCCTCCGCCACGCTCACGCTGGCGGTACGGGGCGCGGTGGAGGCCGCGGCCCCGGAGATCACCACGATCGAGGTCGAGGCCGCCGACGAGACGGCCGCCGGGGCCGCGGGCCCGCTGGTGCCGGTGGACGCCCTGTTCTCCCGGCTGCACGAGACGGTGCCCGAGACGGGTGCCGTCGACGCGGGCGCGACCTGGGAGCCGGTCCCCGCCCTGCTCGCCCTGGAGTCCGGCGGCGTCGAGCGCTTCACCGTCGGCGGGCTGCCGGTCCTCGCCTGCCGGATCGGGCCCGACCTGTTCGCCTTCCGCGACCGGTGCGCCCGCTGCGAACGCCCCATGGAGGGCGCCACATTGGCCCGGCGGCTCGGGGGCGACTCCGGTGACGGGGTGCTGAGCTGTCCCGCCTGCCGCGCCCACTACGACGTACGGCGCGCCGGTGCCTGCCTCGACGCGGAGGCCGACGGGGCACATCTGGACCCGCTGCCGCTCCTCGCGGACGGCGCGTCGGCCTCGGTGGCCGTGCCGTCGCCCGTACCGGCCACTCCCGTGGTCGCGACATGAGCGCGCCCCACGGCCGTGCCGTACCCACGGGCCGTGCCGCGTCCCCGGTCGCCGCACTGCTCCGGGTCAGCCGCAGCCGCCCCGGGCCGGTCGTCGGTGAGCGGTGCGAGATGTGCGCCGCGCCGATCGGCGAGGAACACCAGCATGTGGTGAATCTGGAGAGCCGCAGCCTGATGTGCGGCTGCCGGGCCTGCTATCTGCTGTTCACGGAAGAGGGCGCGGAACTGCGCTACCGCGCGGTCCCCGACCGGTATCTGCGCTTCGACGGGCTCCCGTTGGACGCGCGCACCTGGGACGAACTCCAGATCCCGGTGGGTCTGGCCTTCCTGTTCCGCAACTCCGTGCAGGACCGGACCATCGCGTTCTATCCGGGCCCGGCCGGGGCCACCGAATCCGAACTGCCCCTGGACGCCTGGGCGACCATCGTCGAGGCCAATCCCGGACTGGCCGTACTGCGCCCGGACGTCGAGGCACTTCTCGTACGCCGCACCGAAGCGGGCGGCGGAGGAGGGCGCCAAGTGGTCGCGTCCTGCCATCTCGTCCCGATCGACGCGTGCTACGAACTGGTCGGCCGGCTGCGCGCGTTGTGGCGCGGCTTCGACGGCGGCCAGGAGGCGCACGCCGCGATGGACGACTTCTTCGAGCACGTCCGGTCCCGCAGCCGACCCGCGGATCCGGCGGGCACGGTCGGCCCCTCGGCCGTGACCGACCCCTCGGCCGTGGCCAGTCCTTCCGCCGTGGGCGGGTCCGCATGAGCGGCGCCACGGCCCCCGGACTGGAGTTCTCCGTACGGGACATCGTCGCCGAGCCGTACACCGCCGCGCCCCAACTGACCGCGCGGCTGCGGATCGAGGACGGCTCGGACGAGCGGATCCACGCGATCGTGCTGCGCTGCCAGGTCCGTATCGAACCGCAGCGCCGCCACTACGGCCACGCCGAACAGGAGGCCCTGCGCGGTCTGTTCGGGGAACGCGAGCGCTGGTCGGACACGCTGCGGCCCTTCCAGTGGATGCAGTGCCACACGACCGTGCAGGGCTTCACCGGCTCCACCGAGGTCGACCTCGCGCTGCCCTGCACCTACGACTTCGACGTCATCGGCTCCCGCTATCTGCACGCGCTCGGGGAGGGGACGGTGCCGATCAGTCTGCTTTTCTCGGGCACGGTCTTCTCCAAGGGCGGTGGCAGCGGCGGCGGTTCGGGCTTCGGGGTACGGCAGGTGCCCTGGGACTGCGAGGCGCGGTATCAGCTGCCGGTCGCCGTCTGGCGGCGGATGATCGCCTGCCACTTCCCCAACTCCGGCTGGATCAGGCTGGATCACGATGTGCTCGCGCGCTTCGCCGACTTCCGTGAACGGCGCGGACTGATCAGCTGGGACGAGACGGTGACGACGCTGCTGGCGGACGCGCGGACGCGGACCGCCGCCGACGAGATCGGTGAGGTGGTCACATGACCCCGGTGACACCCGCCCCGCCCGTGGGGCTCGACCACATCCGTACGATCGCCGACGCGGTGCTGTACGAGGGTTACCTGCTGTACCCGTACCGCGCCAGCTCCCACAAGAACCGGTCCCGTTGGCAGTTCGGCGTCCTCGGCCCGCCCCACGCCGCGCCCGGCAGCTTCGCCGAGGAACCCGACATGGCGATGCAGGCCCTCCTCACCGCCCCTGACGACGCGTCGGGAGTCACGGCCGGGGTGTCCGTACGGCTCCGTTTCCTCCAGCTCCAGGTGCGCGAGGTGCAGCGCCGGGAGCGGGACGGGAGCCACACGGCCGTCGGTGAACTCACTCTGGCCGGGGTGTCCGTCCTGAGCTGGGACGAGGCCGTCGAGTGCGAACTCGACCTGGGCACCGTCCCGTTGGGCACGGAACCCGGCTCGACCGACGAGCTGCGCACCGTCCCAGGCGGCGAGGAGACCGAACCGCTGACGGACGAGCGGGGCACGCCGGCCGGGCGCGTCGTACGGCGCCGCGAACCGCTCACGGCCCGCATCCGTACCCGTACGACCTGGGACGACGGCTATCTGCGGCTGTCGGTCTCGGTGACCAACGAGCACCCCGGAACCGCCACCGACAAGGACGCCGCGATCCGCACGTCCCTGATCGGCACCCATCTGCTCCTCCAGGCACACGGCGCCGACTTCGTCTCCCTGCGCGAGCCCCCGGACGAGGCCGCGCCCGCCGCCGCCCGGTGCCGGCAGCGCAGATGCTGGCCGGTCCTGGCCGGGCCGAAGGGCTCCACGGACACCGTGCTGGGCGCGCCGATCATCCTCTACGACCACCCGGAGATCGCCGAACAGAGCCCCGGCGCCCTGTTCGACTCCACCGAGATCGACGAGATCCTGACGCTCCGGGTGATGACCATGACGGAGCGGGAGAAGGCGGAGGCGCGGGCCACCGACCCCCGGGCCCGCGAGATCATCGACCGCTGCGACACGATGTCGGCGGCCGACCTGCAACAGCTCCACGGCCTTCTCCGCGACCCGCACGGCCCCGCCCGGCCACCGGCCGCGGGCGCCACGGGCCCTCGCGGCGATCTGCGGGACGCCGAGCCGGCCGCCTTCGACACCGGCGGCGCGCCCTGGTGGGACCCGGCGGCCGACGCCTCGGTGGCGCCCGAGTCCGACGCCGTCGTCATCGAAGGGGTCGCCGTCGCGAAGGGCAGCCTCGTCCGTGTCCACCCGTCCCGCCGCGCCGACGCGCAGGACCTCTTCTTCGCTGGCCAGGTGGCGCGGGTGACCGCCGTGCTCTCGGACGTCGACGGCGGCGTCCATGTCGCCCTCGTCCTGGTCGACGACCCGGCGGCCGACATGCACGACTGGTACGGCCGCTACTTCTACTTCGCCCCCGACGAACTGGAACCACTGCCCGCCCCAGATCCCCGCCAGGGTGACGACATCCCCGGTCCGACGGAACAAAGGAAGGAGAACCCATCGTGAGAATCCTCGGAATGATCACCACGGGTGCGGCAGCGGCCGTGGCGGTCGTGGCCGTCGCCGTGGGCGTGCGTTCGATCCCCGACATCCGCAGATACGTCAAGATGCGCTCGATGTGAGCGCGTGGCGCGAGTGAGAAGAGCATCCGATGACTGACAAGAAACGTGGACGCCACGACGAGGAACCGCAGTCCGAGCGGGGCCCCAAGGGGTCGCGCGACACCGGTTCCGACCAGCCCTCCGCAGGTCCCGCCGACCGGCCGGCCGGCGGTTCCGACAAGAAGTCGGACACCTCCGTCAAACCGAGCGACCCCATCGACCCGGACTCGCCGAACCTTCAGTCCGGCGGCAACTGACGCGGCTCGGCGCCCCGCCGGGTATCCCGTATCCCCCGACAAGGGAGCACAGCATGGCGAAGGAAAAGAGCCGGCCCGACGACATCGACACCGGCGACCGTGCCGTTCCGCCGTACGAGGGCCGCCGGAAGACCGCCGACGTCGGCGGCAAGGAGAAGTCGGCCAAGGACGGCGCCAGGACGGGCGGCGCGACCGGCCCCGTCGAGGACCCCGACATGAAGTCCGCCGATCCGCGGAAGACCGAGAAGGGCGCCACCCGCTCGCCGAGCGACGAGCGGCCCGCCGACCGGTCGAAGGGGTCGCGGTCCGCGGAAGAGGACACCGGGCCTTCCCGTCACGGCGGCACGTCGCGCGCCGAGGACCAGTCCTGACGTGACCGGTGGCGTGCTCGTTGCCGGCATCGGCAATCTCTTCCTCGGCGACGACGGCTTCGGCCCGGAGGTCGTACGGCGACTCGTCGCCGACCCCGGGCCGCCGCTCCCCGCCGGTGTCCGGGTCGTCGACTACGGCATCCGGGGCATGCACCTCGCGTACGACCTGCTCGACGGGTACGACGCCCTCGTACTGGTCGACGCCTGCCCCGGCGGTGGCGCGCCCGGCGAGCTGACGGTTCTGGAGGTCGGCCCGGACGACCTCGGTACGGGTGAATTCGATGCACACGGTATGAATCCGGTATCTGTCCTGGCAAATCTGGACCAACTGGGCGGTACGCTTCCGCTCACCCACGTTGTGGGGTGCACCCCCGCCGACGTCGAGGAAGGCATCGGCCTCAGCGAGGCCGTCGCCGCCGCCGTACCCGAAGCGGTGGCGGAGGTGCGCGCGTTGGTCCGACGGCTGTCGGCGGCCGGGCCCGCACCCCGTACACCCACGACGGAACCCGCACCCGCCCGGACCCGGAGGTCCTGATCATGTGTCTCGGTATCCCCGGGCGAGTCGTGGAGATCGTCGAGGGGTACGCGGACCAGCTCGCCCTCGTCGACGTGGAGGGCGCCCGGCGCCGTATCAACATCGGCATGCTCGACACACCCCCGGCCACGGGCGACTGGGTCCTGCTGCACATGGGTTTCGCGATGGAGGTCATCGACGAGGCGAAGGCGGCGGAAGCCCTGTCGGGGCTGGAGATGATGGGCAGCGGCGCCCGCGAGGGCGCGGGCGGCGAGACGGAGGACCGCCTGACGCTCGGCCGCGAGAGCGCGTCCGCCGACACTCAACAGCCTTGCGTCCGACGCCGGTTCGAGGTGCGCGGCGTCGTACAGGGCGTGGGCTTCCGCCCGTTCGTCTACGTCACCGCCGCCGCACTCGCGCTCACCGGCTCGGTCGCCAACACCGCTGCCGGCGTCGTCGCCGAGGTGGAGGGCGATCCCGACGCGGTCGCGGAGTTCGGGCGCCGGCTGCGCACCGACCCGCCCCCGCTGGCCGTCGTGGAGTCGGTGGCCGAGACGGACCAACCACCCACCGGGGGAGCGGAGTTCGTCATCGCCGACTCCAGCGCCACCGACCGGGTCCGCACCCTGGTCTCGCCCGACACCGCGACCTGCCGGGACTGTCTGACCGAACTGCGCGACCCCGCGGACCGGCGCCACCGACACCCCTTCATCACCTGCACTCACTGCGGCCCGCGCTTCACGATCGTCACCGGCATGCCCTACGACCGCGCGGCGACGACCATGGCGGCCTTCGAGATGTGCGACGACTGCCGCACGGAGTACGACGACCCGCGCGACCGCCGCTTCCACGCCCAGCCGATCGCCTGTCACAACTGCGGGCCCCGCCTCGAACTGATCGGCAACGACGGCCGGACGGTCCACGACGGCGACGAAGCGCTGCGCGCCGCACGGCGGTTGCTCGCCGAGGGAAAGATCGTCGCCATCAAGGGGCTGGGCGGCTACCACCTCGCGTGCGACGCCCGCGACGAGGCGGCCGTCACCGAACTGCGCCGCCGCAAACAACGCGGCGGCAAGCCCTTCGCCGTCATGGCCGCGGACCTCGACGTCGCCGAGAAGCTGGTGACCGTCACGGACGACGAGCGGGCGCTGCTGACCGGCACCAGAAAGCCGATCGTGCTGCTGCCCCGCCGTACGCCGCCCGCCTCCGGAGGACTCGCGGATGCCGTGGCGCCCGGCAATCCGGACCTCGGCGTGCTGCTTCCGTACACCCCCCTGCACACCCTCCTCTTCGGTATCGGCGACGACGCCCTGGGCCCCGACGTGCTGGTGATGACCTCCGGCAACCGCTCCGGTGAGCCGATCGTCACCGACGACGCGAAGGCGCTGACCGAACTCGCCCCGCTGGTCGACGCCTGGCTGCGGCACGACCGTCCGATCCGGGTGCCGTGCGACGACTCCGTCAGCCGGTTCGTCGCGGGCGCCGAACTGCCCGTACGCAGATCACGCGGGTACGCGCCGCTGCCCCTCGCGCTGCCCTTCGACATCCCGCCGCTGCTCGCGGCCGGCGCCGATCTGAAGAACACCTGCGCGCTCGGCGAGGGCGGCTACGCCTGGGTCAGCCAGCACATCGGCGACATGGACGACCTCTCCACGGTCGACGCGCTGACCCGCACCGCCGCCCACCTCGGGGCGCTGACCGGTGTCGAACCCGAACAGCTCGTGGCGGATTCCCACCCCGGCTACCGCTCCGGCGCCTGGGCCCGCGCGCACGCCAAGGGCCGGGCCGTACGCACCGTGCGGCACCACCACGCCCACATCGCGGCCGTGCTGGGCGAACACGGCCTCGGCCCCGGCGAGAGCGTCATCGGCTTCGCCTACGACGGCACCGGCCACGGCGCCGACGGCGCGGTGTGGGGCGGCGAGACGCTGATCGCCGACTACAAGTCGTACCGCAGGGCCGCCCACCTGGCGTACGTACCGCTCGCGGGCGGTGACGCGAGCGTGCTGCGGCCGTACCGCATGGCGCTCGCGCATCTGCACGCGGCCGGGATCGGCTGGGACGAGAAGCAGCCCGCCGTGGCCGCCTGCCCGGCGAGGGAACGCGACGTGCTGGCCCACCAGTTCGCGACGGGCTTCGGCTGTGTGCCGACATCGAGCATGGGCCGGCTCTTCGACGCCGTGGCCTCACTGGCGGGCGTACGGCACGAGGTGGCGTACGAGGCGGAGGCGGCGATCGCGCTGGAGGGGCTGGCCAGATCGGCGGCGGGGGAGCCCGCCGAGAGCGCCTACGCGTTCGGTCTCCCGGCCCCGGCGGACCCAAGTGACCCGGTCGTCGCCGACCCCGGCCCGGTGATCCGGGCGGTGGTGTCCGACGTGAGCGCGGGAGTACCGCCGGAGCTGATCGCCGCACGTTTCCACGCGGCCGTCACGGCCCTCACCGTCGACCTCGCGGAGCTGTTCCGACGGCGGACCGGGCTCGCCGTGGTGGCGCTCGGAGGCGGGGTCTTCCAGAACGCCGTCCTGCTCGGAGCGACCCAACGGGCCCTGCGAGCGAAGGACTTCACCGTCCTGCGTCCCGTTCTGCTGCCGCCCAACGACGGCGGCATCGCCTTCGGGCAACTGCTGGTCGCGGCGTCCGGCTGACCCGGCGTCCGAGTCACACATCCAGAGAGAAGGGAGCGACACCATGTGTCTGGCAGTCCCCGGGCGGGTGCTCAGCACCGCCGAGGTCGACGGCGCCCTGATGGCCCAGGTCGACTTCGGCGGCGTACGTAAGGAGGTCTGCCTCCAGTACATCCCCGACGCGGAGATCGGCGAATACGTCGTCGTCCACGTCGGCTTCGCCATCCAGCGGCTCGACGAGGCGTCGGCCCGGCAGACGCTGGCGAACTTCGAGAAGCTCGGGCTCCTGGAGGAGGAGTTCGGTGACGGCTTCGAACTCGCCGCCGGACAGCGGGAATCAGTGGAAGCGGAAGGCAGCGGACTGTGAAGTACCTCGACGAGTTCAGCGACCCCGATCTGGCCAAGCGGCTGGTCGACGAGATCCACGCGGCCACCACCCGCCCCTGGGCGATGATGGAGGTCTGCGGCGGCCAGACCCACTCGATCATCCGGCACGGCATCGACCAACTGCTGCCCGACGGCGTGGAGATGATCCACGGGCCGGGCTGCCCGGTCTGTGTGACCCCGCTGGAGATCATCGACCGGGCGCTGGCGATCGCGGCCCGGCCCGGCGTCGTCTTCTGCTCCTTCGGCGACATGCTGCGGGTGCCGGGCAGCGGCCAGGACCTGTTCTCGGTCAAGAGCGCCGGTGGCGACGTACGCGTCGTGTACTCCCCGCTCGACGCGCTGAAGATCGCCCGAGACAATCCCGACAAGGAAGTCGTCTTCT
The DNA here is from genome assembly GCF_042725135.1 of Streptomyces sp. NPDC060366. Taxonomy (NCBI): domain Bacteria; kingdom Bacillati; phylum Actinomycetota; class Actinomycetes; order Kitasatosporales; family Streptomycetaceae; genus Streptomyces; species Streptomyces sp. NPDC060366. Next base: position 212,988 of record NZ_JBHXDC010000008.1, read on the forward strand.
TCGGCATCGGCTTCGAGACGACCGCCCCCGCCAACGCCATGACGGTCCATCAGGCCCGGCGGCTCGGCGTACGGAACTTCTCGCTGCTCGTCTCGCACGTACTCGTACCGCCCGCCATCGCCGCCATCATGGAGTCCCCCACCTGCCGGGTCCAGGCGTTCCTCGCCGCAGGACACGTGTGCAGCGTGATGGGGACCTCCGAGTACCCGCCGCTCGCGCGCATGTACCAAGTCCCCGTCGTCGTCACCGGATTCGAACCGCTGGACATCCTCGAAGGCGTCCGCCGCACGATCCTCCAGCTCGAACAGGGCCGCCACGAGCTGGAGAACGCCTACCCCCGTGCCGTACGTGACGAGGGCAACCTCCCCGCCATGGAGATGCTGCGGGACGTCTTCGAGGTCACCGACCGGACCTGGCGCGGCATCGGCATGATCCCCCGCAGCGGATGGCGACTGTCCGAGAAATACGCGGAGTTCGACGCCGAGCGCCGGTTCGACGTGGCGGACATCCGTACCGCCGAATCGTCGCTGTGCCGCTCCGGCGACGTCCTCCAGGGGCTGATCAAACCGCACGAATGCGCCGCCTTCGGCAAGGAGTGCACCCCCAGGAATCCGCTGGGCGCCACGATGGTGTCCTCCGAGGGCGCGTGCGCCGCGTACTTCACCTACCGCCGACTCGAACTGGTCGATGCGAAGTGACCGAGACCGGGACGACCAACCACGTACCCGCACCGGCGACCGCCCCCGCGACCGCCCCGGCCGGCAACGACCTCGACTTCGAGAACTGGGCCTGCCCCGTCCCCCTCCGCGCGACCCCGGCGGTCGTCATGGGCCACGGCGGCGGCGGGGCGATGTCGGCCGAACTGGTCGAGCACCTGTTCCTCCCCGCGTACGGCTCCGCCGCGGCGGCCGAACTCGGCGACTCCGCCGTACTCACCGTCGGCGACGGCACCCGACTCGCCTTCTCCACCGACTCGTTCGTGGTCAAGCCGATGTTCTTCCCCGGCGGCTCCATCGGGGACCTCGCCGTCAACGGGACCGTCAACGACCTGGCGATGTCGGGCGCGACGCCCCTGTTCATGTCGTCCGCGTTCATCCTCCAGGAAGGCACCGCGCTCACCGACCTCGGCCGGATCGCCCAGGACATGGGCGCGGCGGCGCGGGCGGCCGGGGTCCGGCTGGTCACCGGCGACACCAAGGTCGTCGACAGCGGCAGCGGGGACGGCGTCTACGTCAACACCTCGGGGATCGGGGTGATCCCGGCCGGTGTCGACATCGGCCCGCGCCGCGCCGCACCCGGCGACGCCGTGCTGATCAGCGGCGACATCGGGGTGCACGGCGTGGCGGTCATGAGCTGCCGGGACGGCCTGGACTTCGGTACGACGGTCGAGAGCGACACCGCCGCCCTGCACGGCCTCGTCGCCGCGATGCTCGCCACCGGCGCCGACGTCCACGTCCTGCGCGACCCCACGCGCGGCGGCGTCGCGGCCTCGCTGAACGAGATCGCCACCGCGTCGGCGGTCGGCGTCGAACTGATCGAGCGGGACCTGCCCGTACCGGACACCGTGCGCGACGCGTGCAGCCTGCTCGGGCTCGACCCGCTCCAGGTCGCGAACGAGGGCAAGCTGATCGCGATCGTGCCCGCCGACGCCGCCGACCGGGTCCTCGACGCCCTGACGGCGCACCCGCTGGGCCGCCGGGCCCGCCGGATCGGCACCTGCGTCACCGAACACCCCGGCATGGTGGTCGCCAGGACCGGCCTCGGCGGCACCCGGGTCGTCGGCCTGCCCGTCGGTGAACAGCTCCCGAGGATCTGCTGAATGAGCGAGCGCGGCGCGATCCTCTTCGCGCGGTACGCCTATCCGCCCAACGAACTCGGCTACTGCGGCCCGGCGGACCCCACGGCTCTGCTGCGCGCCACGGACACCGAGGGCATCGAGCGCGGCGCCCGCCAGTTCGACGGCGCCTGGTGCTATCTCGAATTCCTCGCCGAGTCGGCCGGACTCGACGACCCGCTGGACGAGCGCGTCGTCGAGGCGTACTGGATCGGCAACGACCTCCTGGACCGGGCCGACCCCCAGGCGCTGCTGGACCGTATGCGCGACCGCTTCCGGGGCCAGTCGGGCGGCACGTGGCGCGACGCGGCCGACGGTGCCCTCGCCCACCACAGCTTCCAGGTCTTCGACGTCTACCCGTGGGCCGAACTGCTGCGCGCATCGGGCAACCCAACGGCGCTGTCGGTCCTCGACCGGTGCCGGATCCGGACGGGCGTGGTCCGCGCGGTCGAGGGGGAGTCGGCCACGGTCGAGTCCCGCCCGCTGACCTGGACGGGTACGGCCCTGATCCCCGGGCCGCCCCGCCAGGAGTCCGTGCGCTGGTCGACGGGAGGCCGCTCGCTGATTCCGGGGCTCGCTCCCGGCGACCTCGTGGCGCTGCACTGGGACTGGGTGTGCGACGTCATCACGGAGCCGCAGGCGGGACGTATCGAATCGACGGAGGCCCGCCGGCTCGCGCCCGTGTGTTCCGGGGCGGCTACGCCAGGGCGTTGAGGGTGATCTCGGCGGCCTCGGCGATGAGGGCGTCGTCCGGCTCGGCGTCCTTGAAATCACGGCGGGACAGGACGGCGATCGCGATCGGGGCGGCCTTCGGGGGCCAGACGACGGCGATGTCGTTGCGGGTGCCGTAGCCGCCGGTGCCGGTCTTGTCGCCGACCTGCCAGCCGTCCGGGGCGCCCGCCCGGATGACCTTGTCGCCGGTGGTGTTGCGCTTGAGCCAGTCCGTCAGTACGGCTCGCTTGTCCGGCGCGAGGGCGTCGTCCACGACGTAGGCACGCAGGTCGGTGGCGAGCGCGCGCGGGGTGCTGGTGTCGCGGAGGTCGCCGGGGACCGCCTCGCTGAGGTCGTCCTCGTAACGGTCGCACCGGGTGACGCGGTCGCCGATGGAGGCGAGGGCGCTCTGGAGTCTCTTGGGGCCGCCGATCTCGCGGAAGAGCAGGTTGGCCGCGCCGTTGTCGCTGTGGCGGACGGTGGCGTCGCACAGCTGTCGCAGGGTCAGCCCCGTGGCGAGGTGCTTCTCGGTGATCGGCGAGTAGCCGGCGCCGGCGAGATCGTTGCGGTCGTAGCGTACGAGCCGGTCGAGCTGCCTGAGGGAGTACGTGTCCAGCATGACGGCGGCGAGCAGCGCCTTGCAGGTGGAGGCGTAGGCGAAACGTTCGTCGGGCCGGTGGGTGATGGACCGGCCGTCGCCGGTGTCGATCGCGTAGACGCCGAGCCGGGCGTCGAACTCGTGCTCCAGCCGGGCGAACGCGCCCTTCGTGTCCGCCGTCGACGTCCGCGTGGAGGTCGACGGGGTGGAAGGCGACGGCGTGGAGCCGGAACGGGGCGGCGGCCCGTCCTGACGGGTGCTCGTGCCGCAGCCGATGAGCGGGAGGGTCGCGAGGCCGCTCAGGGTGGCGAGCGCGGCACGGCGGGGGACAGAGGTACGGGTCGACATGTGGTGGTCGCTTTCCTCTCGGGGCGCCCGTTCGGACGCTTGGTACGGGGGAGTTCGGGGTGGTCCGGTCCGCTCAGAGGCCTGTTAGGCGGGGATTCGCCGGTCGCCGGTCCGTACCTCCTTCGACCCGAGGAGAACAACGCCCGCCGGTTTACGTCCAAGACAGATATCGCTCATGGATCGATCAATCAGCGATATGGTTGCTGGTCGTGGACCTGATACGGCATCTGCAATGCTTTGTGGCTGTTGCGGAAGAGTTACATTTCGGTCGCGCCGCCCAGCGTCTCGGCGTGGCTCAGCCACCCCTGTCGCAGCGCATCCAGCGTCTGGAGCGGGAGTTGGGTGTACGCCTCTTCGAGCGGACCAGCCGACAGGTGACGATCACGAAGGGCGGCACACTGCTGCTGGACGAGGCCCGCCGGCTGCTGGCCCACTCCGAGGCGCTGATGGCCACGGCCCGCCGTATCCAGGAAGGTCACAGCGGACTGCTGCGCGCCGCGCTGCCGGCCGACATCACCGGCGAGAGCGTCGCCGCGATCCTGGCCGGGTTCCAGGAGCGTGAGGGCGGCGTCGAACTGGAACTGCACGAGCTGACGACTGCCGAGCAACTGGCCCGACTCGCCTCGCATGACCTGGACGTCGGGCTCATCCACCACCCCTGTGACGTGTCCGGGCTGGAGCTGGGCCCCGTCCTGCGCCACGAACTGGGCGTCCTGCTGCCGCAGGACGCCCCGCAGGCGCGCCTCGAAACGGTCCCGCTCTCCGCACTCACCGGATACGACCTGATCCTCTTCCCGCGCGCCCACGCCCCGGCCGTCCACGACGATCTGCTGACCACCTGCGCCCGCCACGGCTACACCCCCACCGCGGTCCGGCACGGCCAGGGCCCGAGCTTCATCCGCGGCCTGCTCCTGGGCGGCCGGGCCATCGCCTTCGGCCCGCACGACGCCCACCACGCGGGGGACCGCGACCTCACCTGGCGCCCGCTGAGCGGCACGCCGCTGGCCTGGCGTCACTCGGCGGCCTGGCCCAAGGGGCGGGGCGACGCCGCCGTACGGGCCTTCGCCGACACCGTCACCGATGCCCTGGGCCGTACCGCCACCGCCGGCCCCGACCTGTCCGCCGGTCCGCCGCGTCTGCGCCCGGCGGCGGAGTACTGGATATGACCGAGCCCCCCACCCGCACGCCCGCCCGTGCCCACCCGCGCGACCGGATTCGCGCCGCCTTCGCCGACGCCGGTGTCACGGGCTGGCTGCACGCCGCGGACATCGACTCCGGCGCCCAGATCGACGTGGGCGCGGACCGGTCCGTCGTCACCGCGAGCGTCCACAAACTCTGCCTGCTCGTCGCGCTCCATCAGCACGCCGAGACGGGCCGCCTGAACCTGACCGACCAGACCGAATGCCCGAGGGAAGGCCGTACGTCGGGGCCGACCGGGCTCTCCGCCATGCTCGACCCGGCCCGTCTCTCCCTGCGCGACGCGGCCTACTTGATGATGGCCGTCAGCGACAACACCGCCGCCGACCTCCTCCTTGAACGCGTCGGTCTCGACGCCGTCAACGACACCACCGAGCGGCTCGGGCTCACCCGTACCCACGCCGTCCAGACCTTCCGCGACTTCCTCGTCACCATCAGGGAGGACGCCGGACGGGGCGGCCCGCAGGCCCTGGGCGATCCTCAGGTCCTCGCCCGTATGCGCGCGCTGGACCCCGCCCGCACCAACCGCAGCACCCCGCGCGACATGACCCGTCTGCTCGGCGCGATCTGGCGCGACGAGGCGTGCACCCCCGAACACGGCGCCGCCGTACGCCGGCTGCTCGCGCTCCAGGTGTGGCCGCACCGGCTGGCCTCCGGCTTCCCCTTCGACGACGTCCATGTCGCGGGCAAGACCGGCAGCGCGCCCACGCTCCGCAACGAGGTCGGCGTCATCGAGTACCCGGACCACGGCCGGTACGCCGTCGCTGTCTTCACCCGCGCCGCCAGCCCCGCCGCCACGCTGCCCGCGGCGGACGCCGTCATCGGCACAGCGGCCCGCATCGCGATCGACGCGCTGCGCGGCTCCGGTGCCGCGCCGGTCCGAGGGATGTGAAGCAGGCCGACGGACGGAGCGGACCCACTGTGCGGTAGTACTAGTCTCATTGGCGACGTTGGATATCCGTCGTACGGCTGGGACGCACTGAGCGGGGCGGTTGTGGAAGAGCACGGGGCAGCTGGCGATGCCGAGCGGGCGGAGACTCCCCGCGACGACGCGTCGGACCTGAGCGAGCGCCTCGACAGGCTGGAGCGGGTGGTCGCCGGGATGGCCGCCGAGTCGGTCGCGCGAGGCGGGAGTTCGGGGCCGACGGAGGCGGGGGACGTCGAGCCGGCCGAGACTGTCGAGCCGGTTGAGGCCACGGAGACCGAGGTCACGAAGACCGTGGCCACGGAGATCGAGGCCACGGAAGAGGCGCATTCCGCCGCACCCGCCGATCCTGCTCCACAGGCCTCAGAGCCCGAGGCCTCCGAAGCTTCCGGGCCCGAGCCGACGCCGGAGCCCGTTCCGTCCGCGTCGTACGAGGACGAGCCGCCACCGCACGACGACGACCCGACCGCTCCGCGCGGGAAGCGGCTACGACGGCTCGGCTGGGTCCTGGTCGGCTCCGGTGCCTGTTGCGCCGTCGTGCTCGGCGGCGCGGTGATCGGCGGAGGTTCGGCGCCGCCCTGGCTGTCCGTACCGGGCATATCGGAGAACGACGACAAGGCCCCGGCGAACTCCACACCGGCTCCGGGGGATTCGGCCCCGGGCGCGCCGGAATCCGGACCGGGCGCCGGCGGCGCACCGGGGTGGGGGGACACCAGCCGTACCGGGGAAGCCTCGGAACCGTCGGCCGGCGCACGGTCCGGCGGCAGCGGTTCACCCCGGCCCGACCCGACGGAGAGCGGCGCCGTATCGCCGTCCGCGACATCGGGGAGCCCGAGCGCGCCGGAGGCCACGACCTCGCAGTCCCCCACGGGCGGCACCGGCGACGGCGGCGCGGGCTCCGGCACCCCGACCCCCTCCGGCACACCGGCCGACCCCCCTTCGGACGACACGGACCCGCTCGGTGGACTTCTCGGCGGTCTCTTCGGGGGATGACTCCCGGACGACGCGCGCAGCCGGGCCGGGATGGTGTCTCGAACGGATTCTCCCGGCGCCTTTCCAACCGGGGCGTGCGCCGGAGGCGCGTCGTAATGCTCCGGCGTTCATCGATAAGCAAAAGAATCAATGGTGTTGAGATCGGTCAATTTCTGTCATCCACTCACACGAAGCGGCCATCTTTCCTACACTCAATTCACCATGCGGCGGCCGTGCTCGCCGTGCGACCGACTACCGGGTGAGGGGTGTCGGACGAAGCCCCTTCGGGCTTCGTCGCTTCCGGCATGATGACCCGTCATGTGCGCGAAGTCCGTGGTCCGGTTGACCGGCGAACGGCGGTTGATTCCGACCGTCGATCTTGTGTGGCGAGATCGGATGCGGGGGGCACCGGGAGTGGTTCGGAGATGGTGGCGGTTACGCGGCCAGGCGGCCAAGGCGCCGTCGCGGCGTACTTCTCTGATGGCGATCGGCGCGCTGCTCACCGGTCTCGCGATCGGTCTGCTGACCGAGCCGGGTAATCTCGCCGACCTGCCCGTCTACACCTTCACCGCCGGCCTTCTGCTGGCGATCGGTCTCTACGGCAGCACGCACGAACTCGAGGCCGCCGACGTGCGGGAGAACCTGCGCGCGGTGGTGGTGGCCGTCACCCTGGGAGTGCTGCTCAAAGCGGCGCTGATCTCCGCCGTGATGGTCCTCGTGGTGCGGGGCCCGGAAGCCATCGTGCTCGGGATCGCGGTCGCCCAGATCGACCCGCTCTCCGTGGCCGCCATGGGTGCCCGCCACCGGATGTCGCGCCGGGCCAAGACCCTGCTCTCGGCCTGGGCGTCGTTCGACGACCCGATGACCGTGCTGCTCAGTTTCTACTTCGCCGTGCTGGCGCTGCGGGCCGGTGGTGGTAGCGGCACGGTGTCGATGGCGCCCGACCAGGGCGCCGGGGCCGACTTCCTGCTGACCACGCTGGCCAACGTGGTTCTCTTCGGAATCGCCCTGCTCGTCTGGCGCGTGGTCCGGCGACTCGCGGTCGGCCGGCGTACCAAGGACGAATCCGGCGTCGTGGCGGCGGACAACGGCGAGGACGGCCGCGCGGGTACCCGCTCCGCCGCCGCGCGCCGGGCCGACGTGTTCGCGTTGCTGCTCGTCGTCGTCCTGGTGCTGGTCGCCGCCTCGTACATGCTGGTACTGGCCGTCGCGCTGGCCGGACTCTTCGTCCGGGTCGGCCGGTTCAAGCCGTACGTCAACCGGACCGTGTCGGGCGCGTTCCTGGTCGCCGCGTGTTTCCTGGGCGTGCTGCTCTCGCAGGGGATCGATCCGCTGCCCGGTCTCGCGCTCGGTGCGGCGGCGTTCGGGGCGCAGATGGTGGCCGCGCTGCTCGCCGGGCCCTGGCTGGTGCCGGGCATCAGCCGTGTCGACCGCTACTACCTCGGACTCGGCCAGCAGAACGGCATCACGGCGATCCTGCTGGCACTGGCGCTCGAACCCCAATTCCCGGGCACCGCCGGGGTCGTGGGGCCCGCGATCATCGTCGTCAATCTGCTGCACCTCGGCGCCAACCGGCTGCTCGACCGCAAGCTCGACGTGACACCGCCGCCCCCGCCGCCCGGACTGCCGAAGGACCAGGAGAAGCCGGAACCCTACGGTCCCCGGCCGCACGGTCCCGAGGCCCCGGACGGCGCGGCCGCACGCACGACGCCGACGGCGGACGGACCCATGGGCGCTCTCCCCGAGGTGATTTGACCGCGCGGAGCGGGGAGAACGAGGAGAGACACGGGAGGGGGAGCGATGGACCGGGTGGGGGTGGGGCCGGCCGCCTTGGGGTGCGCGGTGGCCGTATGGGTGTGCGCGGTCCCGTCCGTGGCGTTCGCGGACCAGAAAGAGGACGACGCGCGGGTCGTCTACTGTCTCGACCCCGCCCGGCAGCCGGAAATCGTGCGCGCGGCGGGGCAGTTGGATGTGGCTAAGCCCGTCACCGGGGATCCGGCCCGGCTCCTCGCGGGCCCGACCCGCACGCGGGCACTGACCGTCGAGCAGTGGTACGTCCGCCACCCGGAGGACTTCGGGCGGGTCTGCGAGGCCGTGATGGCCGCCCGGCCCGACGCGCCGGCGCCGGCGAAGGACGAAGGCGGCGGCGGTGTCCGCGATTCGGCGCTGCTGGCCGCGCTGGGCGTGGTGTTCACGCTGTTCATCCAGTTCGTGGAGCGCGGCACCCTGCGCCGCAGGGAGCGGCTCACGGCACTGACCGGTGCTACCGGCACGTTCTCCTACGAGGTGGAGCTCTATCTCACCGCCTGGCGGGAGAACGCCCGCAGCCCGCACGGTGAAGTGGTCACCTCTCGCGCCGCGTTGGCGGCGGCGCTACGAGGGCTCGGCCTGCCGGGGGCGCGTGGGCGCGCGGCAGGCGACCTGGGGAGGACTCTCCCGTTGCCGGATCCGCTGGAAGCGGTCGACGTCAAGTCGGCGGGCGGTGCCAGGTCGTTGACGACGGACGAGCGGGCGGCCGAGATCGGGCGCGTCCACGCCGAGTTGACCGCGAACGTGGCCGAAGCACAGGAACTGACCTCCTGGGCCGTGGTCTGGCACGTCCGCCGCTACATCCGCCGTCTCCGCTCCTCGCGTCCCCGGACGCCGCCCCGGACGCCGCCCCGGACGCCGGACCAACAGCCGCGTGGCGGCCCGAACACGGGGGCCTGACCGACCATGACCACCAGCCCGCTGCCGTGCAATCTGTTCGGCGTCCCCACCGGGGGCGCCGGACCGTGGCAGAAGTACGCGCCGCTCGCGCCCTGGCTGTTCGAGGGGCACTCCGATCTTTGGGCGCCCGTGGACCATGTGGCGCAGTTGCTGGAGAAATTCCAGGTACACGGGCCGAGCCCCTGGGATCTCCTGGACGTCGAATTCAGCCCCGGCCATCTCGTCATCGTCAGCGGTGCCCGAAAAACGGGTAAGACAAGTCTGATCCATCACTGCGTGCACGATCTGGCCGCCCGTCTTCAGGAATGCGTGATTGCTCGCGACGGGCCCGGGGGCGAGGATCCGCAGACGGTCGAGAAATGGCGTACCAGAAACCGCCCCGCCAGTTCCTTCGTGGTGGTTCTCGACGGGTACCGGAACAAAAGGGAGTCATTTGGTCGGGGCCGCATCGACGGTACCGGCGAGCTGTTCGAGCCCATCGACGCGCAGATCCTGGAGCGTGTCGTCGAAACCCTGAGGGATCTTCCGGAGTGGGACCGGGCCGAACGCGAGTCAGTACTTACCGTGGATCCGTCCAAGCCCTACAGTGGATATCACCGGCTCAAAAGAATCCTGAAAAACGTCAAACGCTGCGCATTGATCGTCGTGCCGCACGTCCCCTGGGCGCACACCGAATTGTCCATTAGATTCATAAATGAGTGCCACGAGATCGCGACCCGTGGCCTCGTGGTGTTTCTGGAGGTGTCGCAGATCGACTTCGCCCCGCTGCTGCACGCCGCGTTGGGCGAGAGACCGGAAGCGGTGACCCATCTGGAGATGGGCGCGCTGGAGAAAGAGGACTGGACCACCTACATCCGGCACCGGCTGACCGTGGACGGCATACCGGCTCCGGTGGTATCCGTCACGGACGACGTCATCGACACGGCGCCGTCATTACCGATCAATACCATCGGGGACATGCAGACACATCTCTACGAGATCGCCCAACTGGCTCGCAGGGAATACAACGACCGGATCGACACGGAAGTCGTACGCCGACACTTCGACGAGTTGACGCCACCCGATGTCCGACGCAGGTACTGAACGTCTCACCAGGGAGGAGCACCGCAGTGAGTCAGATCGACAGCAATCCCGGCAGAATCAATCCATTTCGGGGCAGCACCAGCGTCCAGCTGGAAGGCTTCGACGACACCACGACCGTCGGTAACGACTCCCCGAGGGACCGGATTCACATCCCGGGCGGACCTTGGCCGGATTTGCGGGAACATCTCACCGAGTATTTCGAGTCGGCGGAGAACGGCCAGGTGCGAGGCCGTGTCATGGCTCTTGTCGGGGGCTACGGACTGGGTAAGAGCCATATCGCCGAGAAACTCATCAGCACGGTCCGTGACAGAGGCAGCTCCCAGCCCATCTGGGTGATCGGGCAGCCTTTCACCGACATGGGGTCGGTCTACCGCAACCGGATCATGCATCCGCGGGACGACTTCAACGCCCGCGCCGAACTCGAACGCGCGGTGACGGACTACCACTCCGACGTCGTGGCGGACTTACTGGACCGGGACGAGTCGCTCCTCCAGAGCGAACAGGAACGCGACTACGTACGCGGACTGCGCGAACGCCGGATCGACCCGCAGAAGATCGCCCAGACGTACGACCTGGACCAGGAGTTGATCCAGCGGCGGCTGCGGGAACACCTCAAGGGAGTGACCGACCACCGCGCCTTCGCCACCGCGCTGGCCCTGCTGCTGCGCCGGCCCTTCAACAGCGACGTGTGGGACTGGCTGTCGGGGGAGCGGCCCGCGCAGTCGCTGCGGGACCGGGGGATCACCGGCGCGATCGACGGCATCCAGATGACGTTCGACGCCCTCGCCGTCTTCAGCTTCGTCTACGGGCAGGTCGGGAAACCGTACGTCCTCGTCCTCGACGACTTCGAGAAGGTCTACAGCTGGCGGCGCAAAGAGCGCATGCTCTTCATCAACGCCTTCGAGATGCTGGTCAACTGCTATGTCAACGAAGGCGGTCTGCTCGTCTTCTGCATCCAGCCGGACTCCTGGGGCAAACTCCCGCCGTCCCTGCACGAGCGGGTGTCGCCGTTCTGGCTGAACAACTGGAACGCCCGGCGGACCGAAGAACTCATCAGCGCCTACGTGAGCGGCCCGGCCTCACAGACGGACGCGGCGGCGCCGGAGACACCCTTCGCGCCCTTCACCCGCCCCGCCGTGGGCGAGGTGGCCGTCATCTCCGACGGCGTCCCCCGCAGAGCGCTGCGCATCTGTGAGAGCGCCTGGAACACGGCGCTCGGGCCGCGCGGCGAACCGGCGCCCATCGACAGTCGCATCGTGCACCGAGCGGTACGCGCCGACTACGAGACACGCTCGACGGAGGAGGTCTACAGCCTCCTCGACAAGGCGCTCACCGAGGAGCAGTGGGGCCGCGCGGCCGGGCCGGAGGGGCTGAACGAGTCGGTCGTCGGCAGCCATGGGCACGCGCCGTACTGGGTACGGGTCGCGGCCGCCTCGTGGATCGCCATCGTCCCGGTGGGCTCCGTCCTCGGCGACGACGACGTCGAGGCCATCCGGCGCGTCACCGACACCGTGCGCGACGTGTTCCAGTCCAGCCACTGCGAGGTGCTCATCGTCGTGAACGGACAGGTGTCACGCACCATGCGGGACCGCGTCACGGCCGTGACGGACACCGTCCCGCTCGCCGTGGGGGAGCGGCGGTTCGCCCGTGACCTCACGCTCGGCGTCGCCAAGCTCGCCGACCGGCTCCGTACCAGCAGCCGCGACGCCCAGCTCGAACGGGTACGCGACCGGCTCGACACCATCACCGCCCAGCAGTCCGACATCATGCGGCGGCTCGACAGCGTCGAGGTCGGCATCACCCGGCACCAGCACGCGAGCGCGGTCCGCACGGACCGGACCCCCGAACTCCCGCTGCCCGACACCGTCCAGCCCTATTTCACCGCCGCGTTCGCCGGAGTGGACCGGCTGCTCGACGGCACCGGCGAACCGTCCCCCGATCTCGGGGTCGACGGCAGCGGCATGGCCGCCCCCGGTGGCCGCCCGCACCGCATGGACTTCAGCGAACGGCGGATGGAACTCCTGGGCACCGCCGCGCACGCGCGCAATCTCATCAAGGCGTTCCAGCGATCCCTCGCCGACTGGTGGCGCACCGTCGGCGGTGACGAGGGCGGGCCCATCGACCGCGAACAGCACCAGAGCCTCTTCGTCATCTGCCGCAGCTTCGAGATCTCCATCGAGGTGCTGCCACCGCTGAGTCCCGTCGCGTCGCCCGGCGAAGTGCCCGGCGGCTCGTTCCGTACCGGTTCGTGGGAGGAACCGCCCGTGCCGTACGACAGCGATCCGGGGGAGCTGCTGACCGCGCTGGCGGGCGACGTGCTGCGCTCGACGCGCGCCGTCGTCAGGAGCCGGCTGCCGAGATCCCCCTGACCAGCTCGCGCAGCCGGGTCTCGGCGTTGGCCACCTCGAACTGGTCGAGTGTGACGCCGAGGACGAAGTCACCCTCGCCCCCGCCCAGCCAGTGGATGTACACGGCGCCCTCCTGCACGTCCAGCACCAGCCGGGTGAGCCCCGACAGACCGATCGACTGCAACGGCTCGGCCAGACTCGCCACCGTCGTACGGAGGCGGAACGCGATGTCGTGGTACATCGCGCGCTTGGCCGCGGCCACGACACCCACCAGATGGGGACTGATCAGCCGGTCGCCGAGAGCGTCACCCGCGCACACCAGCGCCCAGTCGCGGTAGTACGCCGCGTACTGAAGGTCGTGCCGGTTGACCAGCGACTGCCAGTCGCGGCGCAGTGCGGACACCAACACCTGGTCCGCCGTCCGGTCCGCCTCGAAGTTGATGTCCTGGGGGCCGTCGAGCGCTCGCAGCGGACGATTCTTGTCACCGCCCAGATGCTCGTCCGGCTGATGCAGTACCGCTTCGCGGATGTCCGCGACCGTGTCGTTCATCATCCAGTCCAGCCCATCCACCCCGGCGTCCGCCAGGGTGACGGAGACCAGATGCTGACCGCGCTTCAGCCGTCCGTAGTGCATCGCCCCGCCGGTGGTGACGGCCAGCACCCGCATCAGATAACCGGTTTCCAGCCGGTCCAGTGTCGTGCTGAAGTCCGCCACGCAGCGCAGCAGTTGGCGGCCGGGCCGACCCTCGGTCTCGACCTCCTCGTCCCACGGCAGGCCACCGGCCGCGGGGAACGGGGGCGCGCCCGCCGGCCGGACCGCGAAATCCACGATGTTGTTGCTGAAGTGCGCGATACCCCGGAACAAGGGCGTTTTCCGGGCCGCGGCCAGACACCGCTGGGCGAACTCCTCGTAGGCGTCGTCGGTCCAGTGGTCCGCCTTCAGCAACTCGGCACGGGTGCCCGCCGATTCCTCGAGGCCGGCCTGTTCCGTCATGTCCACTCCGTTCCCCTCCCCGGGCCGCCGCCCGCCGATGTCACACGCCGGGCAGTTCCACGTCGATGTCCCCGCGCCGCCGCGCCATCTCCGGAGTGAGAGGCCCACCCCTCAGCTCGGCCTCGGTGATGGCCAGGTTGTCCGCCGCGACGGCCCGGAACGGGTGCCGTGCCATCTCCAGCCTGTCGTAACCGTCGCGGGCGAACTTCTCCAGCGCCGCCGCCTCGTCCAGCCGGCCGCTCGCGAAGAGCGCGCCGGCGACACCGACGGCCGCCGCCATGACCCATGGATGCCCGGCGCCCATCCGCTCAGTCAGCGCCGACTGCGCGGCGGTTCCGATCTCCAGCGCGGGCGCGTGCCGCCCGGCGTACCGCAGATGAACCCCGAGCCGTACCCGGCAGAGCTGCGCGAACGGATGGGCGGCGCCCAAGGTGCTCTCGATACGGGTCAGACAGCGCTCCGTCTCGGCGACCGCCTCCTCGAACTCACCCAGCACACAGAGATCCACCGACAGACTGAACCGGCAGCGCAGCGTGGCCAGATGCTGCTCCCCGAGCCTTTCGAGTGCCAGCTCCAGCACCCGCAGATCGCGCTCCCTGGCCTCGTCGGGGCGGCCGAGCCGGCGCTCGCTCACCGCGAGCCCGTTCTCGGCGTCGACCCGCAGAGGCACCCCGAGCGGGTTCGCGTCGGAGGACGAGCGGCGCAGCATCAGCCGCTTCAGCAGGTCGAACGACTCCGCGTTCTGCCCGAGATTGCGGTGCATGGCGGCCAGGAACGGCACCAGCTCCACCACGCGCGCACTGTCCGGGCCGCCGATCGCCCGTCGTTGGTTGTGCAGGTTCTGAAGCAGCCGCAGCGCCTTGTGGTAGTCGCCGTTCAACGCCAGGGACAGCGCGAGCGTGTGTTCCACCAGGGCGGTCGCCTCGTGCCGGGGCCCCAGCAGTTCCAGCATGCTCTGCGCGGCGCTGTCGTCCTCGGCCAGCCCGTCCGAGAAGTTGCCCACGGCCCTGAGGCCCGCCGAGTACAGCCTGTTGGTCTGGAGCGCGCGGGGGTGGCTCGGACCGAGGAGCGCGCGGTAACCATGGAGGGAGGTGCGCGCCAGCCGCCCCGCGTCGCCGTACTGGCCGAGCCGCCGGTGCGCCTGGGACTTCAGGGCGAGCAGCCGCAGATACTCCGGGGTCCGACCGTCGTGCCACGAGTTGACCGCGAACTCCGCGACCCGCAGGGCCTCTTCCAGCGACACCTTGTCCCCCGACCGCACCAGATCGTGGAGATGGCCCAGCAGCCGGCCGCGCACCTGGGGGCGCTCGTCGTCCCACAGTTTCAGTGCCTCGATCTGGCGGGCCCGGCGGTCCATGTACTCCTTGGCCCGGGGGCCCTCCCGGCGTCCGGTGCCGTCGGCCGCGGGCTCGTACCGGCCGACGACCTCGCGCAGCTCCGCCTCACGCCCGGCCCGCCGTGACCCCATGCGCCGTACGACGAGCTCCCGGACGACTCCGTGCATCCGTACCGGTTCGTCGGGGCGGGCGAAGTCGAACTCGACGAGGCCGTAGCGGTTCAGCGCCCACAGGGCGACGTCGACCATCAGCGGCTCGTCGAGATGCGCGCCGTCACCCGGCTCCGGGGCCGGACCGGACATCGGCGCGTCCCCGGGTGACGGAGGTTCGCGGCGCCGGCGGACCACGGCCGCCTGCATCTGGGGCGACCGCAGCAGTGGCAGATCCATCCCCGCGCCGGCCAGCAGGGCGCACACCTCGGCCAGCCAGACCAGCGGGTCGCTGCCGCCCGCCACCCGGGCCCACACATGGGCCGCCGCCGTCTCCTCCAGCGAGGCGAACGCGACCTCCAGCAGGACACGCGGCAGCGGTACGTTCGGCATGTCACGCAGCAGCCTTCGCTGATGCCTGTCGAACAGTTCGGTGAACCGCTCCACCGCCCGCCGGATCGCCTCCGTACGCATGAGGTTGTCCGTGTCGACGCCCCGTGCCGTCTCCACGCCCAGCCACGCGGCGGCCAGATACACGCTCAGCGGCAGCAGTCCGACCGTCTGGCCGACCCGGCGGGCGGCGGCCGCCGGCAGGTTGGGGACCATCACCGAGAGCAGCAGTTCGCTCTCCTCGGCGGTGAACGGCTCGACCACCACCGCCCCGGAGTCCGCCGCGCTGTCGGTGCCCCGGACCGTCGCCAGTACATGACAGCGCTCCGACGGGCGAGGCAACAGCCCCCCGATCTTCTCCAGTTCGGCGGCGGTCGCGATGTCGTCGCAGATCAGCAGCCACCGCTCGTCACGATTCGCGGCCGAGCGCTGCAACTCCCTGACGGTCTCGACGACATCACCGGCCCCGTCCAGGCGGAAGGCCCGCACCAGGCCGGTGAGGCCCCGGTCCAGCTCCTTCGGCGTGACGGCCCGCAGCCACCACACCACGTCGTAGCCGCCGCTGAAGCGGTGGCAGAACTCCAGGGCGATCTCGCTCTTCCCGACTCCCGGACGCCCCGTCACCCGGCAGATGCCGCCCGTCCGGCCCGCCGTGGTGAGCGCCGCGCGCAGCCGGTCGAGGGTCTCGTCGCGCCCGACGAAAGAGGCGTTGCGGGGAGCGATGTTCTGCCTTCTGGGCCGGTTGGGGAAGTTGAGCCTGCGCGGTCCGGGGGCCGGCGGGGCGGCCGTCATGTTGAGACCGCGCATCAGCGTCTCGACCGCTCCGGGCTCCGGCAGATGACGCAGATCGATCTGCTGATGATGGGAGAGCCGGCGGGGCGGCGCCTCCTGCTCGACCAGCACCAGACGCACATTGGGGTGCGAGAGGTCCGCGAGGAGGTCACCGCGCTCGGGGCGCAGGCCCGTCGGGGAGAGCAGCAGCACCATGGCGTCGGAAGACGGGCGCTGCCCGTTGTACGCCGCGAATTTGAGCCTGGTCACCGTGACCCCGGCCGCCGCGAGCTGTGCCTCGATCCACTCGGCCCAGGCGAGGTGGTGCGCCGCGTGGACCACGAGGGCGTGCTGGGAGCCCCCGGCCCGGCCGGAGCCGAGCGCGTCGGCGAGCTGGGTGAAACTCGGCGCCAGGGGCCGGTCGGCGGGGGCCTCCCCCTGTCCGGCCGTCAGCGCCAGGGCGCGCTGGTACGTCGCGTCGTACGGAATCTCCACGTACCCGGTCCGGCCCGCGCCCCACAGCGGCTGGAAGCTCTCCCGCACCCGGTCACGGGCCAGGCGCAGCTGGTCCTCCATCCGGGGGTCCGCCTGGAGGCCCACCGCCACGACGTCGATCCGGCGCGCGTCGGCGGCGGGGACACCGGCGGCGAGCGCCGACGCGGCCTGGATCGACCACGAGTTGAGCGAGAAGCAGGTGACCAGGGTGTGGGGGAGATGGGCCCACCGGGTGAGCTCGTCCTCGGTGCGGAAGACCGGCGCGTCGATGAGGACCCGGTCGTACTCGCCGAAGGGGAACTCGTCGCGGCCCGGCAGAGCCTTGAGACCGTCGAGTTCGTCGAGGGTGACCAGGCTCAGGACGGGGCTGTTGTCACCGGGCGCGATCCGCCACCGACGCTCGGGAGGCAGGGCGGGCGGCGTCGACGCGCTCACCGCCGGGAGGGTTACGGGACCGGGCGCGGCGCCCCCGTCGTCGGGCTCCGCGCCGGGCGGAAGCAGTCGGCGGAGCATGTCGGCGGCCCGTACTCCCGCCCGTCGGGCGTCCAGCACGAGCACCCGCCGTCCGGAAGCGGCGAGCGTCACGGCGACACTGAGCAGGGTCGACGTCTGCCCGATATTCTCCGCCGTGGAACAGAACATGGCCACCCGCGGTCCGCGGATGTCGACATCGGCCTCGGACATCGTCGCTCCACTTCTGGCCGCGGAATCCCTCGCGCGAGCGTGCTCAGTATATGAGTTGAGAAAAGGAACGTGGCGGAATCGGGGCGCCCCGGTCCGCGGTTTTGTCGTCGGGCGTGTCCGTGCTGAGCAGGAAATCGGGCCGATCGGCGGACTCGCGGACACTGCGCAGCGCGTGGGCGAGTACGTCGCCGGGCAAATGCTCGATTTCTTCGAAAGACAGCTCCGACAGATCCACCATCAGAGATTCCAGGTCGTCGCGCGGATCACCGTGCGCATCGCCGTGGTCGGTCATTGTGGATCACCCTCACCGTCCGACGGAATTCGTGGGAATACGTCACCGAGACGAAGAAGTGCCGGATCGGCATGGTAACGGACCGTCAGAACCGCTACCAGGGCGTTGCGGGAAATGATCGAGGCACGTTCGCAACTCCCGTCCGCGCCCCCAGGCCAATTCGCGCCCTTGACTGCCGAACCGCAGGGCAAGAATCCTTGGCGTGCAGGGGCCGAATGATCGTCACGGGGAGACGCACAGTGCTGCACGAAGGCGGCGTGACCCTTTCCTCGTACCGCATGACCGGAGCACTGTTCGACCGGATCGCCACGGGCGGCGGCGGTGCCGAGGCGGTCGCGGTATTCGCCGGCTCCGAACACAGCAGACGTCTCGTACTCCTGCGCGCCGTGGTGGCCCGCGCCGAGGAGCGGGGCGGGGCGCCGGGAGCCGACGCGCGCCGCGCGTGGTCGGTGCTGAGCGCCGCCCGGCACGTCTCGCCCGCCGTGGTGCGTGAACTCCTCTGCTATCCCGCGACGGGCCTGGGGCTTCTGCACGGTCTGCGGGCCCTCGACGAACCGCGTCCGGCACCGACCTCGCCGGCGCCGCTGACCTCCCTGTCCGCGCTGTCCGCAGCGGCGGCGGTGCGGACCGGGCTGACCAGGACGCTCGCGCTGCCCGTCAGCGCCGAAGGGGTGCTGCTCCCCTCCATGGGACTCGCCCGGTTCAGAGGCGTCCGGGACGGTGAAACGGCCCTGGTGCACAGTGGCCCGGACGCCGCGGTCGAGGTGGACGGCCGACGCGTGAGCGTCCCGGCGCGGCACTGGGAGGACGGCGAGGACTGGCTCGCGGTGCGCCGGGCGGCGGTCGTCGGCGACGGGGAACCGCTGCTGCTGGACGACCTCGATCCCTACGCCTTCCCCTCGGCCCAACGCGCCCCCCGGCTGACCGAACGGCAGTACGCCCACTGGCGGACGACGATCCGTCAGGGGTTGCGGCTGCTGCGCTCCGAGCACCCCGAGACGGCCGCCGAGGTCGAGGGCGGACTGCGCACGCTGGTCCCTCTCCGGTCGCCAGGACCGGCCGGAACGAGTTGCAGTTCGGCGGAGGCGTTCGGCTGTCTGGCGCTCTCCTCACCGTCGTCCGCGGCCTCGGTGGCTCTGGCGTTCACCCACGAGACGCAGCACAACAAACTGAGCGCGCTCCTCCATCTCTTCGACTTCTTCGCGACGGACGACCCGGCCGCGCGCTACTACGCGCCCTGGCGCGGCGACCCCCGGCCCCTCTCCGGACTTCTCCAGGGCACGTACGCGTTCCTCGGCGTCGCCCAGTACTGGAACAGGTGCCTGGGTTCGGCGCACGGACCGGACGAAGCGCACATGGCGGAGCTGGAGTTGGCGCGCTGGCGCCAGGCGGTGCGCACGGGCGTGGCACAGCTGACGGACTGTCATGCCTTCACCCCGACGGGGCGCCGCTTCGTGTCGGGCATGCGGACCGCGCTGCGTGAACTGAGCGTGCGGAGCCTTCCGTTGACGGTTGTGGCGCGGGCCGACGACCTGGCGGCGGAGCATCGCCGTCGGTGGGTCGAGGCGAACGGGGCCGTGCCCGGCACACCCGAGTGGGCCGGCTGAGCGGGCGGGACACGGCCGCCCGCGCGGCGTCGCGGCGGCCGTTGCCCGTGTCAGGGCCGGTAGACGCGGAGCCTCGCCACCTCGTAGGACATCTCCGTGGTCGCCGGATCCGGGGGCGGGTGGTAGCGGCCCGCGCACACCGAGAGGTTGACGATGAGATGGGCCCGCCAGTCACCGCCCACGCCGGTGCGGTCCTCGAAGGCGCGGGCGCCGTTGATGTGCCAGACGACCGAGCGGGCGCCGAGGTGGATCTCGAAGTCCACCCAGGCGCCGGGGCGGATCGCCCGGTCGCGGTAGTAGCGCCGACCGCCGTTCACATGGTTCGACAGCTCCAGCAGGTCCGGATTGTCCGGGTGGTACTCGAACACGTCGATCTCGTTGCCGCCGTCCAGCCAGGTCCAGATCGCCGGCCACGCCCCCTGCTCACGGGGGAGGCGGACCCGGGTCTCCAGGATGTCGCCCGAGCGGACCATGAAGTCGTCGGCGCTGCCTTCGGTGGTCAACAGCCCCGTCTTCCAGGTGCCCCGGGGCATTCGCGTCGCTCGGAAGACACCGGACCGGCTGTAGTCGGGATCCGCGGTGAGGTGGTCCAGTTTGTCGTCGCCCGGGTTGGTCGGGCCGCCGTCGGGATACGCCCAGGAGCGGCCGGCCACCCACTGGTCCCGCGACGAGAAGTCGGCGGTGAACACAGGTCGGCCGTGGGGGGATTGAGGAGAGTGGGAGTTCGCGGATTCGTCCGCCGTACCGCTGGATCCGAACATGCCGTCGATCACCTCGATCTCGCACCGCACCACGCGTCCACGGTCCGGAACGGTCCGGGTCCAGGGCGGTGACCTTGGGATACGTACCTGTCGGGGCGGAAGACGAAACGCCATGAAAGCCCGCACAGTTGTGTGGTCCGTCGCCATGGCCGCGTACGGGAGACGCTTCCTAGTCTCGGGCGGAGTCGACGAAAGGCATCGGATGAGTGTGGACAAGGTGGTCGCCCGCGCGGCGGACGCGATCGCGGACATCGGGCGCGGAGCGTCGCTGGGGGTGGGCGGTTTCGGGCTGTGCGGTGTCCCCGGAGTGCTGATCGACGCGCTCCTGGCGCGTGGGACCGGCGAGTTGCGGGTGGTGTCCAACAACTGCGGAGTGGATGACGGGGGTCTCGGGCTGCTGCTGCGGCGCGGGCTGATCTCCCGGATGACCAGCTCCTACGTGGGGGAGAACAAGGAGTTCGCGCGCCAGTACCTCAGCGGCGAGCTGGAGGTGGAGCTGGTACCCCAGGGGACCCTCGCCGAGCGGCTGCGCGCGGGCGGATCGGGCATCCCCGCGTTCTACACGCCGGCGGGCGTGGGAACCGCGATCGCGGACGGCGGACTGGCGTGGCGTTACGGCGCCGACGGCTCCGTCGCCGTCGCCTCGCCGCCCCGCGAGACCCGCACCTTCGCAGGGCGCGAGCATCTCCTCGAAGAAGCCATCACCACGGACTTCGCCCTGGTCAGGGCGGCGGCGGGCGACCGGCACGGCAATCTCCGGTTCCACGCCTCCGCCCGTAACTTCAATCCGCTGGTGGCCATGGCCGGACGCGTCACCGTCGCCGAGGTGGAGGAGCTGGTCGAACCGGGCGAACTCGGCCCCGACCGGGTCCATTTGCCCGGCATCTTCGTACAGCGGGTCGTTCCGGTACGGGCCGGGGACCCGGCTGCCGGGAAGCGCGTCGAACGGCGCACCGTACGCGTACGTCAGGAAGGGACGGTGGGGCATGGCTCTGACGCGTGAGGGGATGGCCGCCCGCGCCGCCCGCGAGCTGCGCGACGGCGCCTACGTCAACCTCGGCATCGGTCTGCCGACACTGATCCCGGAGCATCTGCCCGACGGTGTCGAGGTCGTCCTCCAGTCGGAGAACGGCATCCTGGGCACCGGCCCCTACCCGTACGAGAACGAGGTGGACCCCGATCTGGTCAACGCGGGCAAGGAGACGGTGACGACCCTGCCGGGCGCGTCGTACTTCGACTCCGCGCTGTCCTTCGCGATGATCCGCGGCGGGCACATCGACGTCGCCGTGCTGGGCGCCATGCAGGTCTCCGCGTCCGGCGATCTCGCGAACTGGGTGATCCCCGGGAAGATGGTCAAGGGGATGGGCGGCGCGATGGATCTGGTGCACGGAGCCCGGCAGGTGATCGTGCTCATGGAACACACGGCGAAGGACGGATCGCCGAAACTCCTGACGGAGTGCACCCTGCCGCTCACCGGTTCCGCGGTCGTGAACCGGGTGATCACCGATCTCGCCGTCCTCGACGTCACGGCGGACGGCCTGCTGCTGCGGGAGCTGGCACCGGATGTGACGGTGGACCAGGTACGGGCCGCCACCGGTGCGGAACTGACGGTCGCCCTGTCGTCGGGCGCCGGACGGGCTTAGCAGCGCGGCGCGCTTCCCGCAACAGGTGGTGACCCCCCTGTGGTGGCCGGGTTGTGGAGCGCCGACACATTCCGGGGCGGGTGAGACGCTTCCTACTGTGACCGCACCCCACTGGAGGTCACGTTGTCTCACACACCGTCGTCCGAGCCGAACCGAACCACATCACAGCCCCCCACCCGGCGTGGGCGGCTGCGCCGCGTCCTCGGGCGCGTCGCGGCCGCCCTCGCCCTGGCGACCGGGATCGCACTGCTCCCGCCCGCGCCCGAGGCACAAGCCGCCGTCACCCTGGAGCGGGTGACCAGTTTCGGTGCCAACCCGGGCAGCCTGAACATGTACGTCTACCGGCCCTCGTCCCTGCCGGCGAACGCGCCCGTGGTGGTCGCGCTGCACGGCTGTACGCAGTCCGCCCAGATCTACGCAGACAACTCGGGCCTGACGACCTTCGCCGACCGCCAGGGCTTCCTGCTGGTCTTCGCCGAGACGACGTCCCTCAACAACGCGAACAAGTGCTTCAACTGGTTCCAGGCCGCCGACATCCGGCGAGGCCAGGGCGAGGCCGCGTCCATCCGGCAGATGGTCGCCCACGCCGTCTCGTCCTACGGCGCCGACGCCGGAAGGGTCAATGTCACCGGACTCTCCGCCGGCGGCGGCATGACGGCGGTCATGCTCGCCGCGTACCCCGACGTCTTCAAGGCCGGCGCGGTGATGGCCGGACTGCCGTACGAGTGCGCCACGGACGTCGTGGCGGCGTTCACCTGCATGAGCCCCGGCGTGGACCGTACGCCCCAGGACTGGGCGCAGCGCGTACGGAACTCCTATCCCGGTTACACGGGCCCGTGGCCGAGGGTGTCCGTGTGGCAGGGCGACAACGACCCCACCGTCGTCCCGAGGAACGCCGACGAACTGCGCGACCAGTGGACCCAGGTGCACGGACTCGACCAGACGCCGGACCGCAGCTCCACCATCGGAGCCAACAACACACGCCGGGACGAGTATCTGGCCGGTGACGGCACCGTCGCCGTGGAGGTCAACCGGGTCCCGAACATCGGGCACGGCACGCCGGTCGACCCCGGCACCGGCGCCGAGCAGTGCGGAGCGACCGGCACCGCCCACTTCATCGACTCCATCTGCTCCAGCCACTGGGTCACCCGCTTCTTCGGACTCGACACGTCCGCGCCGGGGCCCGGCCAACTGCCCGCGCCGACCGGACTGCGGGCCACGGGTACGACCGCTTCCGCCATCTCCCTTGCCTGGGAGCCGGTGGCAGGCGCGACCGGCTACGCCGTCTACCGAGGCGGTACGCGCCTGGCCCAGCCGGCCGATCCCCAGTACACCGACAGCGGTCTGAGCGCCGGGACCACACACGCGTACAGCGTGGCCGCGCGTGGCTCGGACGGAGCCGAAGGCGCGCGCTCGGCGCAGGTCACGGCCGGCACCGGCGGAACGGCGGCGGCCTGCTGGACGGCGAGCAACTACGAGCACGTGCGCGCCGGGCGGGCGACCACCAGCGGTGGCTACGTGTACGCCAAGGGTTCGAACCAGAACATGGGCCTCAACAACACGTTCGTCATCCGCACGTTGAAGGAGTCCCCGACCGGTTACTACGTCCTCGCCGACGCTCGCTGCCCCTGACGGGTGGGTAGCGTCCCGCAGCCCCGCACATGCCGTGTGTCGTGTCCTCGCAACGGAGTGATGGTCCATGCCACTTGTTCCACAGAACGTCCCACCCGTCCCACCCGGCGGTCCCGCCGGCAGAGTCCGGGCCCGGTGGATCCGCGCCACCGGCCTCGCCGCGGCGGCCCTGATGGTGGCCGTCGCGGCCCCCGCGGCCTCGGTCTCCGCCGCTGACGCCGACACCGGCCGACCGGGCCACTGCGCCGGGATGAAGGCGATCGTCGTCCCCGGCGCCGAACACCAAGAGGCCGCCTGCCTCGACGAGTTGACGACCGCCGGGACAGTCGCCTCGGGCCACACCGACGAGGCCGACTGGGCGGGGCTCACCCCCAAAGACCTCGCCACCCCGAGCGGCGTACCGGGAATCCAGCTCGACGGCTACTTCCCCGACTCCTCCACCACCAACACCAGCCACGGCTGGAACCACGACTCGCAGTTCGTGATCCGGCTGCCCGACCGCTGGAACGGCGGCCTCGTGATCGCCGGATCGCCCGGGGTCCGTAAGCAGTACGCCAACGACCGGGCCTTCGGCGACTGGGTACTCGCCCGCGGCTACGCGTTCGCCGCCACCGACAAGGGGAACACCGGCGCCACCTTCCACCGCGACGGCTCCGCACCCGGCGACGCCCTCGCCGAATGGAACAGCCGGGTCACCCAACTCACCCTCGCCGCCCGCGAGGTGGCCGCCCAGCGCTATCAGCGGCCGGTGACCCGCACCCTCGCGATGGGCATGTCCAACGGCGGCTATCTCGTGCGGTGGCAGTTGGAGAACCACCCCGAGCTGTACGACGGGGGCGTCGACTGGGAGGGCACCCTCTGGCGTACGGAGGACCCGAACCCGCTCACCTTCCTGCCGCCCACCCTCCGCGCCTACCCCACCTACGCGGCCGGTGGCGCGGGAGCCGGCGCCGCACACCGGCAGATCGTGAAGGCCGGATTCCCTGCCGGCTCCGAATTCCTCTGGCCGTACCACCACCAGTACTACTGGGACCTCACCCAGCGCATCTACCGCGAGGAACTGGACCCCGGGTACGACGGCGCGGTCGAGGCCGGGACGCCCTTCTGCGCCCCGGGAACACCCGCCTGCGACGCCGACTACGACTACGGGTCGCGGCCGGCGGCCGTCCGTGACGCCGTCGAGAAGATCGAACTGACCGGCCGGATCGGCAAACCGCTGATCAGCTTCCACGGCACGCTCGACGTACTGCTGCCGATCTCCAAGACCTCGGACACCTACGCGCGGATGGTGCGCCAGGAGGGCCGTGGCTCGCTGCACCGGTACTACCGGGTCGAGGGCGGCACCCACGTCGACTCGCTCTTCGATACCTTCCCCGACCGGCTCCGCCCGCTGGTGCCGTGTCACCGCTCGGCCGTCACCGCGCTGGAGCGCTGGCTGGACGACGGCAGGCGCCCGCCGCCGAGCCGTACGCTGCCCCTGCCCGACGGGGCGGATCCGGCCAAACTGCTCACCCGCTGCCCCCTCGGACGGTGAACGGAGGATGACCGGACGGCCCAGGAAAGTCACATAGCGTGACGGTGCGCCGCTCCTGGCGAACCCTATGGTGTAGGACACCATCCGACCGGCATCCACTGTGGTGAACCGTCACATGGGATGTCGGTTCAGGTGTCTCTACCGTTCCGGCCATGAAGAGCCCAAGTCACGCAGGCCCCGATCCCTCCGCGCCGAGCGCGGGGGGAAGGGCGCTCAAGGGTCGCACCGCCCTGGTAACCGGTGGTGGCAGCGGCATCGGACGGGCCTGCGCCGTGGCGCTGGCCGAAGCCGGCGCGCTGGTCCATATCGTCGACCGCGACGCCGAAGCGGCCAAGGCCGTCGCCGCCGACACGGGAGGCGTGAGCCACGCCGTGGACCTCGCCGACACAGGCGCGATCGACAGGCTCCCCGCCGACGTGGACATCCTGGTCAACAACGCCGGACTACAGCACGTCTCGGCCATCCAGGACTTCCCGCCCGACAGGTTCGAGCTGATGCAGAAGGTGATGCTCACGGCCCCGTTCCTGCTGATACGGCACTGCCTGCCGCACATGTACGCCGGCGGCTGGGGCCGCGTGGTCAACATCTCCAGCATGCACGGACTGCGCGCCAGCCCCTTCAAGTCCGCCTACGTCGCCGCCAAACACGGCCTGGAGGGGCTGAGCAAGGTGGCCGCCCTCGAAGGCGCGCCGCACGGTGTGACCAGCAACTGCGTCAACCCCGGCTACGTACGGACCCCGCTCGTGGAAGGGCAGATCGCCGCCCAGGCCGCCGCCCACGGGATCCCCCCGGACGAAGTCGTCAGCGACGTACTGCTGGACCGCTCCGCGATCAAACGGCTGATCGAACCGGAGGAGGTGGCGGCGGTGTGCGTATGGCTCTGCGGCCCCGACACCGGCTACATCACCGGCTCCTCACTCCCCGTCGACGGCGGATGGGGCGCCGGCTGACCCACCCGGCGCCCAAGCCCGCGACCAGAGAATTCCGCTCCCGCCCAGCTCCGCACCCCCGTCCCTGCCCGCCCAACGAAACGCGGTGACTCCACCATGAGCGACCCCAGCTCCACACCACCCCGCCGAGCCAACATCGGCCGCATCGTCGCGGCCAGCCTCGTCGGCACCACCATCGAGTGGTACGACTTCTTCCTCTACGGCTCCGCCGCCGCGCTGGTCTTCAACACCCTGTTCTTCCCCAGCAGCGACCCGCTCGTCGGCACGCTGCTCGCCTTCCTCACCTACGCCGTCGGCTTCGCCGCCCGCCCGCTCGGCGGCATCGTCTTCGGCCACTACGGGGACAAGATCGGCCGCAAGAAACTCCTGGTGTTCAGCCTCCTGCTGATGGGCGGCGCCACCTTCGCGATGGGCCTGCTGCCCACCCACGCGACCATCGGCGTCGGCGCGCCGATCCTGCTCACCGTGCTGCGGCTCGTCCAGGGCTTCGCACTCGGCGGCGAATGGGGCGGCGCGATCCTGATCGTCTCCGAGCACGGCGGCGACAAGCGGCGTGGTTTCTGGGCCTCCTGGCCGCAGGCGGGCGCGCCCGGCGGCAACCTGCTGGCCACCGGTGTACTGGCGCTGCTCGCCGCGGTCCAGTCCGACGAGGCGTTCCTCGCCTGGGGCTGGCGCATCCCGTTCCTGCTCTCCGGAGTGCTGGTCGTGATCGGCCTGTGGATACGGATCTCGGTCGAGGAGTCGCCGGTCTTCCTGGAGGCGCAGAAGAAGGCGGCCGACGAGGCGGCCGAGGCGGCGAAGGCCCACGAGGCGGCCGGGGGAGCCAAGGGCGCGGTCGCGGGAATCAAGGAGGAAGCCCCCGTCGTCCAGGTGTTCCGCAAGAGCTGGCGCGAGGTGCTGGTCGCGATCGGCACCCGGTTCGGCGAGAACGTCTCGTACTACATCCTCACCGCCTTCGTGCTCGTCTACGTCACCGTCCACCTCGAACTGCCCAAGAGCGACGCCCTCAACGCGGTCCTGATCGGCTCGGCGGTCCACTTCGTCACCATCCCCCTGTGGGGCGCCCTCTCCGACCGGCTCGGCCGCCGTCCGGTCACCCAGATCGGCGCGATCGGCATGGTCGGCTGGGCGTTCGCCTTCTTCGCCCTGCTGGACACCGAGTCGTTCCCGGTCATCGCCCTCGCGGTCACGGTGGGTCTGCTGTTCCACGGGGCGATGTACGGGCCGCAGGCGGCCTTCATCTCCGAGATGTTCGACACGAAGGTCCGCTACTCCGGCGCCTCGATGGGCTCCCAGCTCGCCTCGATCATCGGCGGCGCGCTCGCACCGCTCATCGCGGTCGAACTGCTCAGGGACTACGACTCGTCCATGCCGGTGTCCATCTACCTCAGCGCCGCCGCGCTCGTCACCGTCCTGACCGTCTGGGTGGCCAAGGAGACCAGGGGCCGTGACCTGACCAAGGACGGACTGGTCGGCTCCGTCCCGGCGCCCGCCGCGAACGCGGCCGGGGACCGGGCGAAGGGTTCCGCGGCGAGCCGTACCGAGAGCGACGCCAAGGACTCGGCCCGGCTCGGCGGCTGACCCGCCACCCCGACCCGGGGCCGTATCCCACCGCCGCACCCGTGCCCGCCTGGAGGTGATCACCGTATGCTCGCCGACGTGACAGCTCCAGGCACCCGGCACTCCGTGGCTGCCCTCCGCCGGCTCCTCGACCTGCTGGCGCGGGGCGCGCCCACGGAGGAGTTCGCCCGCCCCGCCGCCGACGCCCGCGAGGCCGGCGTGCGGGGCGGTGAACTGGCCGCGATCACCGACGCCACCGACGTCGCCCTGCGCATCAGGCGGACCCTGAGCCAGCACCGGCGCCGCGAGGCGCAGCTCACCGCACTCTTCGACACCGCCAGCGACCTGGCCGCGCTCCGTGACCTGGACGCCGTGCTGCGCGCCATCGTCCACCGGGCCAAGCTTTTGCTCGGCACGGACGTCACCTATCTCTCCCTCAACGACGAACTCGCCGGCGACACCTACATGCGGGTCACCGACGGCTCCGTGGCCGCCGCTTTCCAGCAGGTACGGCTCGGGATGGGCGAGGGCCTCGGCGGACTCGTCGCGCAGACCGCCCGCCCGTACGCCACCGGCGACTACCAGCGCGACACCCGCTTCAACCACACGACCACCATCGACAGCGCCGTACTCGACGAGGGCCTGCGCGCGATCCTCGGCGTACCGCTGCGCGTCGGCGCGCGGATCATCGGGGTGCTGTACGCGGCCGACCGGGCGCCCCGCGAGTTCGCCGCCGAGGAGGTCGCCCTGCTCTCCTCGCTGGCCGACCACGCCGCCATCGCCATCGACGGCGCGCGCCTGCTGGAGGAGACGCGGGCCGCGCTGGTCGACCTCAACTCGGCCTCGGAGACGATCAGAACGCACAGCGGGCAGATGCGCCGCGCCGAGGAGGCGCACGACCAGCTCACCGACCTCGTGCTGCGCGGCGGCGGAGCCGACGACGTGGCCGCGGCCATCGCCGACATCCTCGACGGCGGGATCCTCATCCACGACGCGGACGGCGCCGAACTCGCCCGCGCCCGCGCCGAATCACTGGCGCCGCTCACCCCCGCGGTCGCCGCGTCCAGGGCGAGCGGCCGGGCGGTCCCGATGAACGGCACCTGGGTCTGCGCGGTCCTCGCCGGCCCCGAACTCCTCGGCAGCATCGCCCTCACCGGGCGCGCCGACCTCGCTGACGTCGACCGGCTCCTGTTCGAACGCGCCGGAGTCGTCACGGCGCTGCTCCTGCTGCTGCGCCGCTCGGTCGCCGAGGCGGAGGACCGGGTACGCGGCGAACTGCTGGGCGACCTGCTCATCGGCTCCGGCGATCCGGGCGCCCTGTCGGCGCGGGCCCGGCGGCTGGGAGTCGACCTGGCCCGCCGGCACTGTGTCTTCGTCGCCGACAGCGAGACGACCGACCGGCACCGGCTGCTGGCCGTGGCCGCCAGGAGCGCCCAGGCCGGCAACGGTCTGGCCGGACTCCACCAGGGACACGTGGTGCTGGTCGCGCCCACCGACACCCCCGGCCCGAGCGCGCGCAGGCTCGCCGCCGAACTCGGCCAGGCACTCGGCTCCCCGGTCACCGTCGGCGCCGCGGGCCCGGCCGCAGGTCCCGCCGAACTGCCCACCGCCCACACCGAGGCGTGCCGCTGTCTCTCCGCCCTGCGCGTCCTCGGCCACACCGGGCACGGCGGCGCCACCGACGACCTCGGCTTCGTGGGCGTACTCCTCGGCGAGCGCGCGGACCTCGGCGGCTACGTACGCGCCACGCTCGGCGCCGTACTCGACTACGACGCCGAGCGCGGCACCGACCTCGTGGGCACGCTCGACGCCTACTTCGCAGAGGGGGCGAGCCTCACCCGGACCAAGACGGCGCTGCACGTCCATGTGAACACGGTCGTGCAGCGCCTCGAACGGGTCGGCCGGCTCCTCGGCCCGGACTGGAACTCCCCGGCCCGCACACTGGAGATCCAACTGGCCCTGCGACTCCACGCGTTGACGCGGAGCCCGGACCTGTCGCCGACGTCGACCGACTAACGGACCTTGACGAAGACCGGGTTGGAGTAGAACCAGAGGTCGTCCCACGGGCTTTCGAGACCGTCCGCGAGCGGCTCGGCCTCGTCCGTGCTGGTGCCGCGGACACGGGCGTAGAGGTCACCGTCCACATCGCGCAGCGTGTGCTTGATGACGTACTCGTCGCCCTGCTTGCGCCAGTCGCGCTTGCCGAACCGCGCCACCACCTTCGTGGTGGGGTTGGTGTCGGAGTCGCGGTTCTCGCTCCTGCCGGTGATCTTGCCGACGATCAGGTCGACGCGACGCACCTCGGGACGGTCGCCGTTGGCGTTCTCGCCGTCCAGCGGACGGAAGCGGATCTCGATCTCGACATCCGTACGGCCCCGGTTGGTGACCGTGATCGTCTCGCCCACGGACGCCTCGTTGCCGCGGTTGCTCGCCGTGACGTCCAGGGTACGGATGAGGTCGCCGGTGCCGACCCAGATCCGGCCGTTGCGCAGACCGTCCATGATGTCGGCGTAGTCCTGCCGAGCCAGCACATGGGTCTTGCTGTACTCGCCCGGCCAGAAGTCGGAGCCGCCGCGCGTCCAGTGCACGTGCGAGTCGGACGTCGCGGTGATCCACCAGCGCCGGCCCTCGCCGAGCAGCGCGTCCCAGAGGCCGCCGACACGGGCTGTCATCTGGTCGAAGCCGCCGTGCGTCGGGTAGTTGCCGTACCCGCCGCGCGCGCCGCCGTTCAGCGGGCCCGCCTGGTGACCGGGAGCGCCCTCGAAGCCGACGTAGATGTCGGGAGCCGCGTCGTTGCCGTTACGGAACTCGCGCGGCGTGTCCTGACCGTAGACACCGAGGCCGGGCGCCGAGCGGGAGGCGTGGTGGGCGATCACCAGCGGCTTGCGGCGCATGTCCTTCGCCGCCTTCAGGAACTCCACCATCTTCGCCTCGGTGTCGCGGCCCGGGTCGGCGGGGAAGGGATCGAGCTTGGCGAAGCGCTGCTCCAGCTCGAACAGCTGCTGCGCCTCGTCGGTGTGGTGCGGGATCATCAGCGTGTGGTGGTCGAGCGCCGGGGCGTCGAACTCCATGCCCCAGAACTGGAGCACCTCGGGTACGAGCACACGCGAGCGCAGCAGATCGGGGTAGGCCTGCTCCAGGTTGACCTTCGAGTGCGTCGGACCGCCGTGGTCGGTGCACATCGCCCAGCTGAGACCGAAGTTCTTCGCCATGATCGCGTTGGTGACGATCGGGTAGACCGCGTCGGCGCCCTTCTTGAACACCGGCGGGTTCTTCGTCGTGTCGAACGAGCCGCTGTACTCCGAGTGCACGTGGTGGTCACCGGCGCGCCAGGCGCGTCTGCGGGAGTCGCCGGAGCCGCCCGACTTGCGGCGCTCGTCGTCGTCCTCGTTGCCGAAAGCGGCGCCGGCGCCGACCAGCGGGGCCGCCGCGGCGAGGGTCGCTCCGACGCCCGCGAACTTGACGAGTCGACGCCGTGAGAGTGCGGAGCGCTCGGGGTCCTCGGTGTTCTTGTCCTTCACGGTTGAAGCCTTTCGTTCAACTTCCGGCGCGGGGGGTGCCAACCGCAGAGTCTCGGAGGGCAAACCGAACGCCGGGTGAACGGAGGTCAGGTCCATCGAGAACAAAGAACGCTGCCCGATACACCGACCGTGGGATCAGTCCAGGGCGCTGCGCTCCCGCCACTGGCGCCACGAGAGATTCCAGGCCCCGAAGCCGTTTCCCGGCTCGACCGTGCCCTTGGTGTCGGCGCCCTTGATCTCGAACGGGTCGCCCACCCGGACCTGCCGGTAGAACCAGGCGGCGTCGGCGGTGCTCATCCCGATGCAGCCGGAACTCCGGTTGGCGACGCCGAGATACTTCGCGTTCCACGGCGCCGCGTGCGCGTACATGCCGGACCAGGTCAGCCGCATCGAGTGGTCGACCATCTTGTCGTAGGCGTCACCGAGACCCACGGTCTCGGAGTTCATGTTGATCGTCCCCTCCTTGGCCATCAGCACCGCCGTGCCGCGCCAGGACCGCTTGTCCCCGCCGGGGGTGCCGCCGGAGACCGGGATCTCGCGTACGGTCTCGCCGTCGCGCTCCAGGGTGAGGCGGTGCTTGTCCAGATCGACCTCGACCACCTGGCGGGCGCCGACGGTGAAGGTGGTCGAGTAGTCCCGTACGAACCAGCCGCCGGCCGTCCCGGAGTCCGTGCCGTTCAACTCGGCGCGCAGCGTGACCTTCGTGCCGGGCCGCCAGTACGTCTTCGGCCGCCAGTCGACCCGGTCCCGCCCCGACCAGTCCCGGACCCAACCCCAGGAGCCCTGCGTGTCGTTGGAGGTGGTGACCTTCAACTGGCGTTCCACCTCGGCCTTGTTGGCGACCGGGTTGTCGAAGACGAGTGAGACCGGCTGCGCGACGCCGACCGTGGCGCCCGCGCCGGGCCGCCAGTCCGTCTTGTTGACCTTGCCGGCGCGGGCGGTGCTGAAGGCGGCCTCGGCCCTCCCCGTCCTGCCGTCCTCCGTGCGGGTCGCCGCCGTGACCGTGTACGAGGCGCCGGGCACCGCCTTGCGGTCGGAGACCCAGGCCTTGCCCTTCGGCGCCATCGAGCCTCCGAGGGTCCGGCCCCGGTCGTCGGTGACCGTGACGGACGTGAGTGTGCCCCCGTGTGCGGTGACCTCGACGGGATGGCCCGCCTCGGCGCCCTTCCCGCTCGGGGTCACGGTGACGGTGGCCGGGCTCGCGGCGGCCTGAGTGGCTCTGCCGTCCGCCGAGCGCTTGCCGTCCGCGGTCTCGCCCGAGGCGGCGGACGAACAGGCGGTGAGTGAGGCGGCCAGTGAGACAAGGACGACGGGCGCGATCGCGAAGCGTACGGACGCGAGGCGTCCGGGTGCGAGACGTACGGATGGGTGGCGCAACGGAAACCTCCGTCGGAAGGCATGGGCAAGGGGACAACGCGACTCTAAGCACGCGAAACACGCAGGTGAGAGGCGTGCGGCCAATGTGACGGCCACTGATGGAAAACGGTCGTCGTCCCGTCACATTCGGCGCGCGGAGCGGTCACGGGCGGCTGTGAGCATCCTCGACGTCCCCGCGAGCAGGCCGGGGTGGAAGAGAGGCTCACACTGTGTCAGCACTCCTTGTGACGGCAGGCCGGACCGGGCAGAGGCAGGACGGCCGGGACTTACGGCTGGAACCGGTCACCGCCCACGCGTACCGCGCGTTCCTCGCCTCCCGTACGGGAGAGGCACTGGGCCCCGGATTCCTCCAGTGCCCCTCGTGGGCGCAGGTGAAAGACGGCTGGCGGCCACTGCTGCTGGGCTGGGGACCCGCACCCGCAGCCGGGGGGCTGACGGGCGTGGCCCTGGTTCTGCTGCGTCAGTTCCCGGGCACGAGAAGGTACTTCGCGTACCTGCCCGAGGGACCCGTCGCCGACTGGGCCGATCCGGACGTCGACGGCTGGCTCACGCCGCTGCTCCGGTACCTCAAGGGCGTCGGCGCGTTCGCCGTCCGGATCGGCCCCACTCCCGCGCACCGCCGCTGGCACCCCGGCCCGCTCAAGTCACGGACCGGCACGGGCATGCGGCTCGCCGACGTCCTCGACTGCGAGGTCGACCCGCTCGGCACGGCGGTCGCCGAGCGTCTGCGCGCCCGGGGCTGGCGGCGCTGCGGCGACGATACGGGGGACGGCGGGGACGCGCAGCCCCGCCATGTCTTCCGGGTGCCGCTCGCCGGCCGCACCGTCGACGACCTGTGGTCCGGCCTCAACCAGGAATGGCGGCGCAACGTACGCCGAGCACGCAAGGCCGGGGTCGAGGTGGTCGTGGGCAGCGCGGCCGAACTCCCCGACTTCTACCGGCTGTTGTGCGTCACCGAGCAGCGCGACGGCTTCCGGCTCGGCCGCTCGGCGGCGTACTACGAGCGTCAGTACGCCGCGCTCAACGCCGAGGAGCCCGGCCGGATGAAGCTCTATCTCGCCTGTTTCGAGGGCGAGATACTCGCCGCGCACACCATGATCACCGTGGGGCGGCGGGTCTGGTACCAGACCGGGGCGTCCGCCGACCACCGGCGGGAGGTCCGTCCCTCGAACGCCCTCCAGTGGCGGATGATGCTCGACGCCCACGCGGCGGGCGCGGAGGTGTACGACATGCGCGGGGTACCCTCCACACTCGATCCGGCGGACCGCACCTTCGGGCTGCTGCGATGGAAACTCGGCACCGGGGGACAGGTCGTCGAGACACTGGGGGAGTGGGAGACACCGTTGGCAGGGACCGCCAATCACACGCTGTACCGGGCCTTCCAGGCGTATCTGGCCCGCCGATGAGTACGACGTCCGTCGCCGGGCCGCCCGCGTCACCCGCTCCCGGCGGCGAGCCGGGCCCGCCCGGGACGAGTACGACAGCGGGCGAACCGTCCGTCGCCCGCAGCGGTGTGATCATGGCGGCGGGGTCCGTGGTCTCCCGCGCCGCCGGCTTCGTACGGTCCGCCGTGGTCGCCGCCGCACTGGGCGTCGGGCTGACCGCCGACGGCTACGCCGTGGCCAACTCCGTCCCCACGATCGTCTACATGCTGCTCATCGGCGGCGCCCTGAACGCCGTCTTCGTACCCGAACTGGTCCGCGCGGCCAAGGAACACCGGGACGGCGGCGCCGCCTACACCGACCGGCTCCTCACCGTCTGTGTCGTCGCCCTGCTGGCGATCACCGCCGGCGCCGTGTGGGCGGCGCCCGCTCTCGTCGACGCGTACACCGGCTACACCGGTGAACAGGCCACGATGACCGTCGCGTTCGCCCGCTACTGCCTGCCGCAGATCTTCTTCCTCGGCGTCTTCACGCTGCTCGGCCAAGTGCTCAACGCCCGTGGCCGGTTCGGCTCGATGATGTGGACGCCCGTCCTCAACAACGTCGTCGTCATCGCGGTGTTCGGCCTGTATCTGGTGACGGGCGACGGCGGAGAACTCACCAGCGGCGAAACGGCCCTCCTCGGCTGGGGCACCACGGCGGGCATCGCCGTCCAGGCGCTGGCGCTCCTGCCCGCGCTGCGCGCCGCCCGCTTCCGCTGGCGACCCCGCTTCGACTGGCGCGGCAGCGGCCTGACCCGACCGCTGCGCGCCGCCGGCTGGCTCGTGCTGCTCGTGCTCACCAACCAGGCCGCGTACTGGGTGGTGACCCGGCTCGCCACGCTCGCCGGGGCGCGGGCGGCGGCACAGGGCATCGACGGCGGCGCGGGCTTCAGCGCGTACAACAACGCCTATCTGCTCTGGGCCGTACCGCACGGCATCGTCACCGTCTCCCTGGTCACGGCCCTGATGCCGAGGATGAGCCGGGCGGCGGCCGACGGCGACCCGGACGGGATACGGCGCGACGTCTCGTACGCACTGCGGAGCAGCGCGGCGGCCATCGTGCCGGCCGCGTGTCTCCTGCTGGCTCTCGCGCAGCCGCTGATGGCGGTCGTGTTCCAGTACGGCAGGACCGACGCGAGCGACATCGCGACGATGGCCGGGATCCTGGTGGCGTTCGCCCCCGGACTGGTCGCCTTCTCCGGGCAGTACGTCCTGTCCCGCGCCTTCTACGCGCTCTCCGACACCCGCACCCCGTTCCTGCTCAACCTGGTGATCGCCGGACTCAACGCGGGCCTGTCGCTGGCCGCGTACGCACTGCTGCCGGCGCGGTGGGCGGTGACCGGGATGGCGGGGGCGTACTCGGTGGCGCTGCTGGCGGGGTGGGTGGTGACGGCGCTGGTCCTGCACCGCCGACTGACGCGCGGCGCCGGATTCACCCCGGCGGCCCGTGCCCGGCTGTGGCGGTCCGCCGCCGTCGGCGCGCACGCCCGGCTGCTCGTCGCCGCCGTCCCGGCCGCCGCACTCGGCCATCTCGCCGCCGCACGTACGATGCCGGTCGGCGCCGTCGCCGCCTGCGCCGCGGGCGCCTCTGTGGTCGTCCTGGTCTTCGCACTCCTCGCCCGCCCGCTCCGGCTCACCGAACTCGACGAACTGCTCACCGGCCTCACCCGCCGCCTCACCAAGCGCCCCGCCCGGCGCTGAGAAAACCCCTGGGACAGACCGCCTATGCCACGCGTGCTCCTCATAGAAGACGACCCCGCCGTACGCGAAG
This sequence comes from Streptomyces sp. NPDC060366, assembly GCF_042725135.1. Classification (NCBI taxonomy): domain Bacteria; kingdom Bacillati; phylum Actinomycetota; class Actinomycetes; order Kitasatosporales; family Streptomycetaceae; genus Streptomyces; species Streptomyces sp. NPDC060366. The sequence continues at coordinate 248,604 of NZ_JBHXDC010000008.1, forward strand.
GGGTCGAACTCGGCCTGCGTCGCCGGGGGCACGAGGTGCGGACCGCCGCCACCGGCGAGGCCGGCCTCGCCCTCCTCGACGAGTTCCGCCCCGATCTGCTCCTGCTGGACCTCATGCTGCCCGGAGTGAACGGTGTCCAGGTCTGCCGCCGGGTGCGCGAGACCAGCCAGTTGCCGATCATCATGCTCACCGCGCGCGGCGACGACTTCGACGTCGTCGTGGGTCTGGAGGCGGGCGCCGACGACTACATCGTCAAGCCCGCCCGTACCGAAGTGATCGAGGCCCGGATCCGGGCCGTACTGCGCCGGATCGACGAGCCGGGCAACGGGCGTCCCGCCGTCGAGTTCCACGGCGAACTCGCCGTCGACCGCACAGGACTCACCGTCACCAAGTCCGGACAGCACCTCGCCCTCGCGCCCTCCGAACTGCGGCTGCTGCTGCATCTGAGCGCCGCGCCGGAGCAGGTGTTCAGCAGGCAGCAACTGCTGGAACACGTGTGGGAACACAGCTACCACGGCGACGCCCGGCTGGTCGACGCGTGCGTCCGGCGGCTGCGCAACAAGATCGAGGAGGAGCCGGGCAGCCCCCGCTACATCCAGACGCTGCGGGGCTTCGGTTACCGCTTCGGACCCCTGTGACGAGCCTCCGCGCGGTCCTCGCGCGCCGCCCACGTGGCCCTCGCCGCCCACGCCGTCCCGCACGGGAGCGCGGCGGGCGGCGGTCCATGACCCCGTTCAAACTGCGGACCCGGCTGATCCTGGCGTTCCTGCTCGTCGCCGCCGTCAGCGCGGGCACCACCGCCACACTCACCTTCCGGGAGGCGCGCATCAGCGTCCTCAGGACGGCACAGGACACCGCCGTCTCGTCCTTCCGCGACGAGGTCCAGCAGATCGGCGTCCAACTGCCCCTGCTGGACGACGGATCGCTGGAGGAACTGCTGCAGGGCATGGCCCGCAAGGGCAAGCCGCGCGCCTGGGTCGTCTTCGCCGAGTACGGCACGCTGCGGGCCTCCTCGGGGACCAGCCCCACTTCCACCGTGATCACCCCCGAACTGCGCCGCAAGGCCGCGGGCTATCCGCACGGCAGCTTCCAGCGGGTCGTCAAGGACGGTGTGCCGTATCTGACGATCGGCATGCCCACCGTCTTCAAGGTCGGGCCCGGCGGCGTCCTGCCCACCGGCCTCGTGCTGTATGCCGTGATGCGCATGGACGAGGAGGAGATCCAGGTCGAGGCGCTGATCACCGCCGCCAGGAACGGCGCGGTGCCCGGGCTCGCGATCGCGCTGTTCCCGGCGCTCCTCGCGGCGCGCAGCGTCCTGCGTCCCGTGCGCGAGTTGCGGCGGGCCGCCCTCAGCATGGGCAGCGGGCGGTTCGACACCCGTATCCCGGTCCGGGGCAGCGACGAACTCGCCGATCTGGCCCGTACGTTCAACGAGTCCGCCGGTGAGATCGAGCGGTCCGTGGCCGAACTCCGGCAGGCCGAGGCGCGCGCCCGGCGCTTCGCCGCCGACGTCTCGCACGAACTGCGCACCCCGCTCGCCGGGATGCTCGCCGTGACCGAGGTGCTCGACGAGGACGCGGGCCGGCTCGACCCCGACACCGCGCAGGCGGTCCGGCTGATCAGCGCCGAGACCGGAAAGCTCGCGGTGCTCGTCGACGACCTGCTGGAGATCTCCCGATTCGACGCGCGCGCCGCCGAGTTGAACACCGACGAGGTCGACGCGGCGGAAACGATACGCAGGACCATCCAGAGCCGGCACTGGACCGACCGGGTACGCACCGAACTGCCGGACGGTGTACGGGTCAGGCTCGATCCGCGCCGCTTCGACATCGTCGTCGCCAACCTCGTCGGCAACGCGCTGCGGCACGGCGCCGCGCCGGTCACCGTACGGCTGCGCACGGCGGACCGCGAGGACGGTACGGCGCTGCTGGTGATGGACGTCGAGGACCGGGGTCCCGGTATCCGGCCGGAGGTACTGCCGCACATCTTCGACCGCTTCTACAAGGCGGAAGCGGCCCGGACCCGGTCGACGGGCAGCGGTCTGGGGCTCGCGATCACGCGGGAGAACGTGCGGCTGCACGGAGGCACCATCCGCGCCGCCAATCGCCCGGGCGCGGACGCCTGTGCGGCGCCCGCCGCCGACCCCGCCGCCGACGCGGAAACCCATTCCGCCGGCGCGGTCTTCACCGTCGAGATACCCCTCAACTCGGGGGAGGAGCCCGCGTGATACGGCTGCCCGCCCCCGTACTTCCAGGGGTCGTACTGCCCGGCGCCGCTCTCCTCGCCGCGCTGCTGCTCACCGGCTGCGAGATCCGGTCGACCGACGCGATCGACGCGGGCGGCCCCGCCACCATCCAGGTCTTCCCAGGCGGAGGCGGCGATCGGACGCTGCTCTTCTTCCGTGTGAAGGGAGCCCTGATGCCGGTGGCCCGGCCCGGAGCGTACGAGGCCCCCGTGGATCCGGCTGCGGCGGATCCACCCACGACGGATCCGAGCACATCCGGCAAGGCCCTGGTCGCGCTCTTCGCCGGACCGCTCCCCGACGAGCGCGCCGCCGGACTCACCGACGGTCTGCCGGATGTGCCGGGCCTGCCCGACCTGGCGGACGGTGAGGGCGGTGAGGGCGGTGGAATCGGTGAGAGCGGCTTCGAGGTGGAACAGACCGAGGCGGGGCAGACATCCGTCACGCTGCCGGTCGCACTCGGTCGTCTCGACGACATGGCGATACGGCAGGTGATCTGCACCGTCGCGTACGTGCACGATGACGAGGGCAGAGGGACGGTGCGACTGCGCGGTACGGACGGCGCTCTGGAGGCCGCCAGTTGCGACGCGGACGTCGACATGGGCAGCCTGCCCCGCCCGCGATCCGAACCCGACAGCCCGTAGGAACGACCACGGCTCGGGGCTCGGTCGGACAGCGGTTACGCCCGGTCGTTGTCCCCGGCCGCGAGGCGGACCTTGATGCGCTTGCCCACGGGCTCCCGGCGGACGTCGTATCCCTCGCACAGCGCGATGACGATCTCCATCCCGTGCTGGCCGATCCGGCCGGGCTCGGCGGCGCGCGGCACCGGCAGCGTGGAGTCCGTGTCCCACACGGTGATCTCCACGACGTCCCCGTCGAACACCAGGTCAAGCAGGCAGGGGCCGGGTGCGTACTTGCACGCGTTGGTCACCAGCTCACTGACGACCAACTGCGCCGTACCGATCACACGGGACGGCACCTTCCGGCCCTGTTCCGTCTGTACGCCCCCGAGGAAGTCGGCCGCGAAGCGCCGTGCCTCCCCGATCATCGCCGAGTCCCCGTCGAACACCGCGCCACGTCTGAGCACCCGGCCCGTGTCAGGGCAGCGGTCCTCTGTCTCTTCCACGCGCTGGTCCATATGTCGATCCATTCCCCGTGGCGACCCGTCGGCGCGGGCCCTTCTTACGTCCACTTCTCCGGCTACGTCACCGCCTGCCCCGCTTCAGCCACTCCAGTCCCAGCGATGGCCGAAAATCCATGAAGATCTCTCCGCGACGTCACTGCGGTCCCTCGCGCCCCACCGCGCGCGCCGTCCCACAACTCGGGTCGCGCCGAACCGTACGAGCCTGGTAGATACCCGGACCGTTGGTTCTCCGGTGTTATAGATTTTGATCCACTTTTCAGTCCGAACAGCAGGAGGAGATCGTGGGCGTTTCCCTGGGCAAGGGTGGCAATGTTTCGCTGAGCAAGGAGGCTCCCGGCCTGACCGCCGTGCTCGTCGGCCTCGGCTGGGACGCGCGCAGCACCACCGGCGCCGACTTCGACCTCGACGCGAGCGCGCTGCTTGTGAACAGCGCCGGCCGGGTGCTCTCCGACCAGCACTTCATCTTCTACAACAACCTTACGAGCCCTGACGGTTCGGTCGAGCACACCGGTGACAACCTCACCGGTGAGGGCGAGGGCGACGACGAGTCGCTGAAGGTCAACCTCGCCGGTGTCCCCGCCGACGTCGACAAGATCGTGTTCCCGGTCTCCATCCACGAGGCGGGATCACGCGGGCAGAGCTTCGGCCAGGTCCGCAACGCGTTCATCCGCGTGGTGAACCAGGCCGGCGGCGCCGAACTCGCGCGCTACGACCTCACCGAGGACGCCTCGACGGAGACCGCGATGGTCTTCGGCGAGCTCTACCGGCACGGTGCGGAGTGGAAGTTCCGCGCCGTGGGCCAGGGTTACGCCTCCGGACTGGCCGGTATCGCGGCCGACTTCGGCGTCAACGTCTGAGAACGGCGCGACCACAAGTACGAGCGCGAGACGAAGTACGAGCGCGGGTACGAGCACGAGCGGGACGGCGGCGGCCGACGACGGATCCGCCGCCGCCCGGCTCGTACGCTCCGCTCAGAGCCGGGGATCGACATGGATCTTGGGCCCCGGCCCGGCCCCCTCGGGCCGTACCCCAGCCAGCACCTGCGCCAGCGACTCCAGCGCCACGGTGCTCGCGACCAGCGGCCGCGGATCGACAGCGCCCGACGCGTAGTGCCCGATCGTGCGGGCCAGGGCGGGTGACGCGCTCAGCACGCCCACGGCGGTGACGTCCTTCAGTGCCAGCGCGCGGGTGTCGATCCGGCTCGCCACACTCGCCAGACCGATGTACACGACCCGCTTGCCCGGTTCGACCAACTCCAGTGCCCGCGCCGGGAGATGCGCCGCGTTCGACGCGTCGATCACCGCGTCGAAGGGCAGATCGGGAAGCCCGTCGGCGGTCCACGCGCCGTGCGCGCCCACGGAGCGGGCGAAGTCCAGGGACTCCGCCGTCAGCCCCTGTACATGCACTTCCGCGCCCCGCGCGAGGGCGAACCGCGCCGCGAGCAGACCGATCGCGCCGGGTCCGAGCACCAGCAGCCGGTCGCCGGGGGACAGCGCGGCGGCCTCGACGGCGCGCAGCGCGTTGCCACCGGGCTCCACCAGGGCGCCGGCCGTCGCGTCGACGCTGTCCGGCAGCGCGTGCAGCGAGGAGACGGGAACGGCCACTCGCTCGGCGAGCGCCCCCGGCCGGCCGTGCCGGATGCCCAACTCGTAACGGTCCTCGCACACATGGTGCAGTCCGCCCAGGCACCGTCGGCAGCGACCGCAGCCGAGCATGGTGTCCCCGGTGGTGCGCCGCCCGAGCCAGCCGCTGTCGACGCCCTCGCCCACGGCGGAGACGGTGCCGCACCACTCGTGGCCGATACGCATCGGATACGTGGCGTGGCCGTCGTGCAGATAGCTCATCTCACCGGTGTAGAACTCGATGTCGGTGCCGCAGACACCCACCCGCTCGACGTCCACGACGACCTCACCCGGCCCGGCGACGGGCGATTCGACGTCCTGAACCGCGCACAGGCCCGGCCCGGTGATGACAAAAGCACGCAAGGGCGACCTCCTGACGGGGTGGCCGGACGGGCGGGCGCGCCCAAGGCGCGCTCTTCCCCGGTACGGCCCGGGGAAGTTAGGGTGCCAGCCAAGTCGCCCGTAAGTAAGTAAGTCATGGCCCCAGGGGGTGTCTTTCCGATCAGCCCGGAGCAGCGCAGCTCTCAGTGGTACGCGGGAACGGACCGTAACGCCTACATCCACCGGGCCTGGATGCGGCGGGGACTGCCCGCCCACGCCTTCGACGGCCGCCCGCACATCGCGATCGCCAACACCGCGTCCGACCTGACACCGTGCAACGCCCACCTCGGCGAGGTCGCCGAGAGCGTGAAGCAGGGCATCTGGGAGGCCGGCGGTGTCCCGATGAACCTCCCGGCCGTCTCCCTCGGCGAGACGCTGGTCAGACCGACCGCCATGCTGTGGCGGAACATGGCGGCGATGGCCACCGAGGAGATGCTGCGGGCCAACCCCATCGACGGAGTGGTCCTCCTCGGCGGCTGCGACAAGACCATCCCGTCACTCCTGATGGCGGCGGCGTCCGTCGATCTGCCCGCCGTGGTGGTGCCCGGCGGCCCGATGCTGACGGGCACGTTCCGCGGCAAGCCGCTCGGCTGCGGCACGGACGTGTGGAAGCTCTCCGAAGAGGTACGGGCGGGGACGCTCTCGGAGGAGGAGTTCCTGCGCTCCGAGTCCTCGATGATCCGCAGCCGTGGGCACTGCAACACCATGGGGACCGCGTCGACCATGGCATGCGTCGCGGAGGCGCTGGGCACCACCGTCCCCGGCGTCGCGGGCGTCCCCGCCCCGGACAGCCGGCTGCTGGAGAGCGCCCACGGCACGGGGCGGCTCGTCGTGGAGATGGTCGCCGACGGCCGCCGCCCCAGCACCACCCTGACCAAGGGGTCCTTCCTCAACGCGATCGTCGCCCTGGCCGCCGTCGGCGGCTCGACCAACGCCGTCGTCCATCTCCTCGCCATCGCCGGGCGCCTCGGCATCGACCTCACGCTCGACGACTTCGACCGCACCGGGGGCGGTGTGCCGCTGCTGGTCGACCTCCAGCCCGCCGGACGGCACCTCATGGAGGACTTCCACCGGGCCGGCGGCCTGCTCGCCGTCCTGAACGAGGTGCGTGACCTGCTCGATCCGCAGGCGCTCACCGTCACCGGCAGGCCCCTGGTGGACCATCTGGACGGGGCCCGGATCTGGGACGACTCCGTCATCCACCGGCGTGAGGAGCCGTTGCAGGCGGACGCGGGGATCGCCGTGCTGCGCGGGAACCTGGCCCCGTCCGGTGCTGTCGTCAAGCCCGCCGCCGCGTCACCCGAGCTGCTGAACCACCGGGGCAGGGCCGTCGTCTTCGACAGCATCGAGGACATGCACGCCCGTATCGACGATCCGGATCTCGATGTCGACGCGACATCGGTGCTCGTACTCCGCGGCTGCGGCCCCAAGGGCTACCCCGGAATGCCCGAGGTCGCGAACCTGCCGCTGCCCACCAAGCTGCTGGAGCAGGGGGTCCGCGACATGGTGCGGATCTGCGACGGCCGGATGAGCGGTACGGCGTACGGCACGGTCGTCCTGCATGTCGCGCCGGAGGCCGCGGCGGGCGGCCCGCTGGGACTCGTCCGCACGGGGGACTGGATCGAGCTGGATGTCGCCGGACGCCGACTGGACGTCGACGTACCGGCGGACGAGCTCGAACTACGGCGCCCCGCCCAGGAGATGATGGGCGCCTTCGCCGCACCCACCCGCGGCTGGGAACGTCTCTATGTCGACCATGTCATGCAGGCCGACACCGGCGTCGACCTCGACTTCCTCGTCGGGTCGAGCGGCCACGAGGTGTCGCGCGAATCGCACTGAGCGCACCCCGCACCGAGCGCACTTCGCACAGAGTCCACCTCGCGCACCTCGCACACGACTCGGCGGAAACGAGGGCTCAGACGTGGTCCGGGTCGCCGCCGTGGCCCGGGTCGGGGTGCACGGGGTCGTGCTGCCCGGCTCGCGCGGATTCCAGTTGCGCGGCCAGCGACAGACCGAGGAAGAGCGAGATGCCCGCCAGGTTCGACCAGAGCAGCAGCGCGACGAACGCCGTCAGCGGCCCGTACACCGAGCCGAACGACCCGCTGAACCCGACGTACAGCGTGAGCAGCCACGTCGCGCCGACCCACAGCAGCAGATGTACGGCGGATCCGAACGCCAGCCACGTATAACCGGGTTGGTCACGGCGCGGGGCCCGACGGAACAGGACGGCCGAGGCCAGCCACGTCAGCAGGACGCCCACCGGAATCCGCAGGAGCCCCCACGCATCCTGCGCCGACTCGCCCCACCCGAACGTCTCCGCCAGCGCGCTGCCGACGGCCTTGCCGCCGACCAGCACGAGAAACCCGCCGATCAGCGGCAGCCCGGCCGTGACGACGAGGACGAGTGCGCGCGCGTACTTGGCGAGGAACGGGCGGTCCCGCTCCACCCCGTAGATACGGTTCGCGCCGCGCTCGATCTGCGCCATGGCCGACGCGAGATTCAGCGTCGCGAACGCGAGGCCGAACCAGACCGCCAGCTCACCTCCGGCACCGGAACCGACCCCCTCCTCGGTACGGCCCAGCGAGGTGCGGATCAGCTCCGCGCTGGGACCGGGTGCTATTCGGGTGAGCGTCAACTCGACGACGCGGCCGACACTCTCCGTATGCAGGGACGTCGCGACGCCGACCAGCGCGATGCTGAACGGCACCAGCGCCAGGACGAACTGGAAGGCCAGCGCCCTGGCGAAGCTGAATCCGTCCGCGTAGCGGAACCGCAGGAACGCGTCCGTCAGCAGCTTGCGCCCGCCGTAGGTGCGCAGCGCCGCCCACGCCTCGTCCCCCGACAGCTCTTCCCCGATCATGTCCCGGGTCTGCGGTACCCGCACCACCGTGCCCATCGTGCCCCCGACTCATGTTGATCCACTGGCGACGGATTCTCCCAGGCGGGAGGATGTGAGAGGTTGCTCGGGGGCCGATGTGGATCCCCGCAGAGGTGATCGAGGTAGAGGTAAGGCCGTGGAGGTAGGGGCTGTGCTGCATGTAGGGCGAGTGCTGAGGTTCGACGAGGTACGCGGATACGGGTTCATCGTCCCCAGTGAGGGGGACGAGGACGTGTTCATGCACGCCAACGATCTGCTGGACGAGAAGTACCAGTACAAGGCGGGCAGTGAGGTCGAGTACTACCTGGAGATGGGGGACAAGGGTCCCAAGGCGTCACAGATCAGGCTCGTGCACGCCCCCGCGCCGCAGGCGCAGCGGGGCTCGTCCGGCGGGGGACAGGGACAGGTGGACCCGCACGGGGAGTATTCGGACGTGCTGTCCTCGGTGGAGCTGCGGAACGAGCTGACCGAGGCGCTGCTCCAGGCCGACGGGACGCTGACCGGTGACCAGATCAAGCGGGTGCGTACGTCGGTGATCGAGCTGGCGCGCTCGCACGGCTGGCTCGAATCCTGAGAGCGGCGGTGGGCGGGCTCCCCGCCCACCACCAGGAGGCCCCCCGCCCACCGTCCCTCTACGCGTTCGAGGCTGTCGGGGGCGTCGCGGGAGCGGGCCGCCCCGCCTTGCCATGTCCCGCCTTCCCCCGCCGGGGCGCGAGGAAGAAGATCATCGTCGGGACCAGATACAGCGCCCACACCGTCACCTGGACGACGGTCGGATCGGGCTGGAAGTTGAAGACGCCCTTCAGCAGCGTCCCGTACCAGCTGTCCGGCGGCACGGCGCCGGTGATGTCGAACGCCTTGGTCTGGAGCCCGCCGACGAACCGCGCCTCCTGAAGGTCGTGCACGCCGTACGCGAGGACGCCCGCCGCCACGATCACCAGCATCGAACCCGTCCAGGTGAAGAACTTCGCCAGGTTGATCCGCAGCGCCCCCCGGTAGAACAGCCAGCCGAGCACGATCGCGGTGGCGATCCCCAGCAGTACGCCGACGAGCGGCCCCGATCTGCCCTCGCCGCCGGCCCGCACCGACGCCCACACGAACAGCGCCGTCTCCAGCCCCTCCCGGCCCACCGCCAGCAGCGCGGTGGCGACGAGCGCGCCCGTCCCCATTTGCAGCGCGGCGTCGAGCTTGCCGTGCAGATCGCTCTTGAGATGCCGCGCGGTACGCCGCATCCAGAAGATCATCCAGGTCACCAGGCCCACGGAGATGATCGACAGCGATCCGCCGAGCAGTTCCTGCGCCTCGAACGTCAGCTCCTGGGAGCCGAATTCGAGCGCGGCGCCGAAGGCCAGCGAGACGGTGCACGCGATGCCGATGCCGAACCACACGGGCCGCAGCGCGTCGCGGCGGTCGGTCTTGACCAGATACGCCACGAGGATGCAGACGACCAGACTGGCCTCCAGCCCCTCGCGCAGACCGATCAGATAGTTGCCGAACATGCCCGCCGTCCTTCCGCCGATATCACCGTGTGGAGCACGGTCCGGGTGTGCGTCATGTGAACAGCTCCCGTCCCCACCAGTCGTCCCTGTCCCGGACGCCCGGCGGTACGGCGAAGACCGCCGAACCCACGTGCTGGATGTACTCGTTGAGCGCGTCCGCGCGCGACAGGCCCCGCTGTACGGGGATGAACGATTCCCGTACGTCGTGCTGGTACGCGAGGAAGAACAGTCCCGCGTCGAGGCGGCCGAGTCCGTCCGTACCGTCCGTGTAGGAGTAGCCCCTGCGCAGCATCCGGGCCCCGCCGTTGGAGTCGGGGTGCGCGAGGCGCACGTGTGACGTCGGCAGCATCGACTTGAGGAACGGTTCGTCGTGCTCCTTGGCCTTGCCGACCGCCGCGCCCTCGCCCTTGTCCCGTCCGAAGACGTCCTCCTGCTCCTGGAGGGAGGTACGGTCCCAGGACTCGATCCGCATGGCGATCCGGCGGGCCACGAGATAGGAGCCGCCCGCCATCCAGGCGGGCCCGGCCTTGGGGGACACCCACACATGGCGGTCGAGCGCGGCGCTGTCGGTGCCGGCGACGTTGCGGGTGCCGTCCTTGAAGCCGAAGAGATTGCGCGGAGTCTGCGCCTCGGGCGTGGTCGACGAGGTCTTGCCGAAGCCGAGCTGCGACCAGCGGATCGCGATCCGGCCGAAGCCGATGCGGGCGAGATTGCGGATGGCGTGCACCGCGACCTGCGGATCGTCGGCGCAGGCCTGTACACAGAGATCGCCGCCGCTGCGCGCCGGGTCGAGATTGTCGCCGGGGAACTTCGGCAGGTCCACGAGGGCCTCGGGCCTGCGGTCCGCCAGGCCGAAGCGGTCCCTGCCGCTCCTGCCGCTGCCGTGTCCGTCGCCGCTGTCCGCGGTGAACAGGGACGGCCCGAAGCCGATCGTCAGCGTCAGCCGGGACGGTTTGAGGCCGACCGCCTCACCCGTGTCGTCCGGCGGAGCTTCCGGGAGCCCGCCGAACGCGCCCTCACCGACCGGCCGCCCCTCGGCCATCAGCGTGGCGGCGGCGGTCCACTCCTTGAGGAGCTGGATCAGCTCGGCCCGGTCCTCGGTGGTCACGTCGAAGGCCGCGAAATGCAGCCGGTCGGGGACTGCGGTGGCGATGCCGGCCTGGTGCGCGCCGTGGAAGGGGACGGCCGCGCCGGCGGACCCGGCGGGCTCCGTCCCGTCCGTGCCGCGCAGCGCGACGGCGGCGGTGCCGGCCGCGGCGGCGCCGAGCGCGAGCCCCGCACCGCCCCAGCCGAGCACCGAACGCCGGGAGGGCGAAGGGTAGGACGGCGAACGGCTGTCGGCCGCCGTCGTCGCCTCGGCCCCGAGGTCGTCGGCCGGGCCTTTGGAATCGGTCTCGTCGGTCATGGCGGTTCGGCTACTTCACGACCGCGGCGGCGAGCTTCGACAGCGGCTCGGCCAGCGCGTTCACCGCGTCGGACAGCTCCTTGCGCTCCGGCTCGCCGACCTTGTCGTACGACGTGAACACGTAACTCGTCTTGTCCGCACGGTACTTGTCGAGCAGCGTGTTCAACGCGGCGAACTGGGTGTCCAGTTCGGCGGTCAGACCCGCGTCGTTCTTCGACGCCACCGGCTTCAGCAGGACGTACGACTTCTCGGCGCCCTCGACGTTGGCCTTGAAGTCGACGAGGTCGGTGTGGCTGTACCGCTCCTCCTCGCCGGTGACCTTGCCGGCGGCGACCTCGTCGAGCAGCTCCTTCGCGCCGTTCGCCATCGACGTCGGCGTTATCTCCGCCGTACCGACCTTCTTCTGCCAGACGGTCAGGTCCTTGATCAGCAGATCGGCGAGTTCCTTGTCGCGCGCGGTGATCTTCTTGTCCTGCCACAGCGCCTTCTCCAGGCGGTGCCAGCCGGTCCAGTCCTTCTCCAGGTCCTGGCCCTCCTCGAGACCGTCCTCGCGCAGGTCGACCTTCGGGTCGATGTCACCGAAGGACTCCGCCACCGGCTCCGTGCGCTCCCAGCCGATACGGGAGTCGGCGTACGCCTTCTTCGCGGCCTCGATGTCACCGGACTTCACGGCCTCGGCGAAGACCTTCGCCTTGGGCAGCGTCTCCTCGGCCTGGTCCAGTGTGTACTGGCGGTAGGCGGCGACCGCCGCGTCCAGCTTCGGGTCGCGCTTCGCGATCTTTCCGCCGCCGGTGGCCTTGACCTGCTGCCGGATGCCCTTGCCCTTCATGCCCGGCTTGCAGGCGATCTCGTAGTCACCGGCCTTGATCTCGGCGGTGATGTTCGCCTTGGTGCCCGCGCCGATGTTCTCGCGCTCGGTGACGATGCGGTCGTCGGGGAACAGGACGTACACCTCGGTCACCTTGGAGCCCTTGTTCTCCACGGCCAGTTGGAGATGACCGGCGGGGAACTCCTTCCTGGACACCTCGCAGGAGGTGTCGGTGGCCGTGACCTGTATCGCCCCGTCACCTCCTGCGTCGCTCTTCTCGGCGCACGCGGTGACGGCGGTGAGGGCTGCGACCGTCGCGAGGGCGGTGAGGGAGAGACGGACGGGGCGCATGCGGGCTCCAGCGGCTGAGGACGGTGTTCGTCGTGGCCCCGGATGTGAGGCGAGCCTAAGTTAGCTGAGCCTTACTCGTTAGAAAACTGAGCAAATCGCAAGATACTGGAGTCAATGGGTGGCTTGCCTTTGCTCATCCTTTTGAATGGCCACACTCCGTGTCCGCTCGACGCCTCCAGTCGACGCCCCCACCAGCGAGAGGCCGAACCCCACATGCAGCTGACCATCCGCAATCAGATCGCAGGCACCGTCACCGCCGTCACTCCCGACGAGGTCATGGCGACGGTCGGGGTCCATCTGTCGGGCGGGCAGGACATCACCGCCGCCGTCACCCTGGAGGGCGTACAGGAACTCGGCATCCAGGTCGGCACCGCGGTACACGTGCTGGCCAAGGCGACCGAGGTCTCCCTGGCCACCGGACCCGTCGAGGGGCTGAGCATCCGCAACCGCCTCGCCGGCACGCTCACCGAGATCGTTCTCGGCGCCGCCCTGGCGAACGTCAAGGTGGCCGTGGGCGGCGCCGAGCTGACCGCCGTGGTCACCAGGGAGGCCGTGGAGGATCTGGGGCTCACCCCCGGAACCGGCGTCACCGCGCTGATCAAGTCGACGGAGATCGCCCTCGCCACCGTGTGAGCCGCTGTACGTCCGACCGGATCTCCGCTCGTCCGGTGTGATCCGGGTCCCCCGTCTCCACTGCGATGAGTTTCGGGCGGTGCGACAGTCAGAAGGGGAGAGGCAGAAGAAGCCGCCGACACCGGGAGACAGCGATGCCGAAGACCACGCCCAACCTCTGGTTCGACACCCAGGCCGAGGAGGCCGCCGAGTTCTACGTCGGGATCTTCCCGAACTCCAGGATCACGGCCATCACCCACTACGGCGAGGCCGGACCCGGGAAGGCCGGCACGGTGCTGACCGTGGAGTACGAGCTCGACGGCCAGTCCTACATCGGAATCAACGGCGGCCCGCAGTTCACCTTCGACGAGGCCATCTCGTTCCTGATCGAGTGCGCCGACCAGGACGAGATCGACTACTACTGGACGAAGCTCACCGAGGGTGGCGAGGAGGGCCCCTGCGGCTGGCTGAAGGACAAGTACGGACTGTCCTGGCAGGTCGCGCCGACCGGGATGACCGAGCTGCTGAACGGACCGGACCCGGAGCGCGGTCAGCGGGCGATGAAGGCCATGTTCGGCATGAAGAAGATCGACATCGCCGGACTGACGGCCGCCGCCGACGGAACCGGCTGATACTTAAGTGATCCCTTGACTGTTGGCGTCCGGAGCTTCATAGTTAAGTACATGCCTAACTATGAAGGCTCGTTGGACGCGGTGTTCCACGCGCTGGCGGACCGGACCCGGCGGGAGATCGTCGAGCGGCTGATCAGTGGCCCGCTCTCCGTCAGCCAACTGGCGCGGCCTCTTGAGATGTCGCTGCCCGCAGTGATGCAGCACCTCCAGGTGCTCGAAGCGTGCGCGCTGGTCCGGTCCGAGAAGACCGGCCGGGTCCGCACCTGCCACATCGAGCCGGCCGGGCTGCGGACGGCCGAGGACTGGATCGGGCGGCAGCGCACCGACTGGGAGCACCGTCTGGACCGCCTCGGCGACCACCTGTCGGAACAGGAACAGGAACAGAAGCAGGAGCAGCAGCAGGAGCGACTGCGGGAGCCGGCAGATCGAGGACCCACAGATCGAGGGAGCACACCATGACCGACCGACCCGTGACGGACCACACCGTCACCCACGCCACGTTCACCATCGAGCGCGTCTACGCCGCGCCGCCCGCCCGCGTGTTCGCCGCCTGGGCGGACCCCGAGGCCAAGGCCGGTTGGTTCGCGGGCCCGGAGCCCATGCACGAGCTGGACTTCCGGATCGGCGGCCGGGAGATCAACCGGGGCAGGCACCCGGACGGCACCCTCATGACGTTCGAGTCCGTCTACCACGACATCGTCGTGGACGAGCGGGTCGTGTACGGCTCCACCCTGCACGCGGGGGAGACCCTGGCGACCGCCTCGCTCACCACCGTGGAGTTCGAGCCGGACGGCGACGGCACCCGCCTGGTCCTCACCGAGCAGGGCAGCTTCCTCGACGGCCACGAGAAGCCGGAGTGGCGCGAACAGGGCACCGGCGACTGGCTCGGCGCGCTGGGCGCGTATCTGACCCGTACGGACGCGCCGGCGCGATGACCGGCCCTTCGTCGATCGCCGGACGGGCCGCACCCGCGGTCCGTCCGGCGACCGAGCCCCCGTTCGCGGTGGTTCAGGCAGCCGCCAGCGCCTCGGTCGGCGGCAGGCGCGCGGCGCGTACGGCGGGGTAGAAGCCCGCCAGGCCGCCGATCAGCAGCGTCGCCGCCACTCCGCCGGCCATCGCCCACAGCGGTACGACCGTCGGCCAGCCCTGATACCCCGCGTATCCGGTCGTGACGCCGATGCCCAGCAGGACCCCGCCGACCCCGCCCAGCGCGGACAGCAGCAGCGACTCGCAGAGGAACTGCGTACGGATCTGTCCCCGCGTCGCGCCCAGCGACCGCCGCAGCCCGATCTCGGCCCTGCGCTCCAGCACGGAGATCACCATGGTGTTGGCCACCCCGACGCCACCGACCAGCAGCGCCACCGCGCCGAGACCCAGCAGCAGACCGGAGAGCGTGTCGTCCGTGGCCTGCTTCGCGGCCAGCGCGTCGGACGGCCGGGAGACCTCCACCTCGTTCGGCCTCCGCGGATTGGCCGTGGCGCCGAGCACGCTCTGTACGTCACCGACGGCCGCCTCCTGTGCCCGGGTGTAGACGGTCGTCGGATGGCCGTCGAACCCGAGGACGTCCTCCGCCGCAGGCCAGCCCACGAGGGCGGCGGCGTCCAGCTCCGGCGCCAGCTCGTTGGGTGCCAGCAGCCCCACGACGGTGAACCACCGCTCTCCCAGCCAGACTTGGGACTCCGGGCCCGCCTCCAGGACACCGAGCTGACGGGCCGCCCTGGCGCCGAGCACCGTCGACGGGTACCGGTCGTTGGCCGCGTTGAGCCAGCGGCCGTCGACGACGTCCATCCGTACCGTCTTCGTCAGATCGATACGGGCGGCGAACACGCCGATGCCGCCGGTCTGTTCCTCCGGGATGTGGTCGGTCCGGTAGACGGCCGCACCGGTCCGGCCGACGGCCGAGACCGACTCCACACCGTCGGTCGCCGCGATCATCCCGACCGCCTCGTCGGGCAGGGACGCCTGGTCGCCGCCGAAGGACTGGCCCGGTGCGACGGTGAGCAGATTGGTGCCGAGCGCCGCCATCCTCCGGTTCAACTCCTCCTGACTGGAGGTGGAGATGCCCACGACGCCGATCATCGCCGCGATCCCGATGGCGATGCCGAGCGCGGAGAGGAACACCCTCATCGGGCGTGAGCGCAGCCCCGACCCACCGACCCGTACGACATCGGCGGGACCGAGCCGGGCGGGACGCGGGCGGGCCGGCGGCGCGGGGCGCGGCGGTGACGCCGTGGCCGTGCTCATACGCCGACCCCTCGTTGTGCCCGGGCGGTCGTGTACGCGTTCCTGTTCAGGTCCGCGTTCGTGTCCGCGCTCGTGCGCGCGGCCGAATCGGGCGTGATCCGGCCGTCCTTGAGCCGTACCGCACGCGGGAGCGAGCCGGCGATGTCCCGGTCGTGGGTGATGACCACGATCGTCGTACCGGCCCGGTGCAACTCGTGCAGCAGCTCCATCACCACCGCTCCGGACGCCGAGTCCAAGGCGCCGGTCGGCTCGTCCGCGAGCAGCAGCGGCGGATCCCCCAGCACCGCGCGGGCGATCGCCACCCGTTGCTTCTCACCACCGGACAACTGGTGCGGCTCGTTGTACAGCCGGTGCCCGAGACCCACCCGGCGCAGGGCGCGTTCGGCCTGCCCACGCCGTTCGCCGCGCGAACTGCCGCTGTAGAGCAGGCCGTCCGCGACGGAGTCCAACGCCGGTACGCCGGGGGCGAGATGGAAGGACTGGAACACGAACCCGATGGACTGGGCGCGCAGCGCGGACAGTTCACGGTCGGACAGCTCGTCCACGGCGTGGCCGTCGATACGTACCGTGCCTGTCGTCGGGCGGGCCAGCGTGCCCATGATGTTCAGCAGGGTGGACTTGCCGGAGCCGGACGGACCGACGATCCCGAGCAACTCCCCGCGCATGACGGTCAGATCGGCGTCCGCGAGCGCGGCGACCTCTCCGTACGTCTTGGAGACCCCGGTCAGTTCGACAACAGGCCGGGTCGGTGTAGGCGTCACCCGGGCACCCCCACGCGCAGACCCTCGGTGATGCCCGAACCGGAGACCTCGACCAGGCCGTCCGCGAACAGGCCCAGCTCGACCGGGCGGTTCTCGACGCCGTCGTCCGTGATCGCCTGCACGGCGTAGCCGCCGCCCTGACGGGCGATCAGCGCGCCGACGGGCACGGCGAGTACGTCCGCGCGGCTCTCCGCGGCGAGCGTCACATCGACCGGCGCCGCCTGATAACGCCCGAGTTTCTTCTGGTCCTTGACGGTCAGTTCGACCGGAAGCGTGGCGTCCTCGGCGCTCTTGTCCTCACCCCCGTCCGAGGGTGCGGCGGTGGCCGCGGCGCCGATGTCCGTCACCTTGGCCATGACCGCGGTCCCGTCGGGGAGCGTGACCGTGGCCTTCGTGCCGTCCTTGACGAGCCCCTCGAACCGCACCTCCAGATCGACGGTGACCACGCGCCCGGTGCCGGTCCAGGTGAGGACGTCACCGGAGAGGGCGCCACCCCGCGAGGCCCCGACATCGGAGACTCGCCGGGCGCCGGGTGCCACCACCGCGTCGCCGGGTGTCACCTCGCCGGTCTCCTCCCTTCCGAGGTCCTCCTGCCAGGCCCGTACGGCGTCGGCGGTCGAGCCGGTGTACTCCTCGTCCACCGTGAAGCCGGTGTGGCCGAGCGCGGCGAGGTTGCGCTCCAGCATCAGGACGTCCTTGCCCTCGGAGCCGACGTCGAGCGTGCGGTACAGCGGCGTGGAGCCGTACAGCAGAACCGACTTCCGCTCGTCGGCGCTGTAGACGCTCTCGCCGCGCTCGATCTCGTCGCCCACGTCCGGCAGCCAGGTCAAGGTGCCGGTGCCGGAGCCCGAGCCGGCGTCGCTGTCGGCGCCGCCGGCCGTGGCCCCCCGCGCTCCGGAACCTCCTCCGGTGGCCGGGGCCCGTACGGTCGTCGCCTCCCCGTATCCGAGCGCGCCGTCCACGGTCTCGCCGCGGGTGAGCGTGGTCTTCTCCACCGTGGCCGATTTCGCGGGACTGGAGGGGGCGGCCTCGGCGGACTCGCCGCCGTCGCCGCCCAGTACGCCCGTCGCGCCGATGCCGCCGGCGGCGACCACCGTCAGCGCGGCCAAGGTGATGAGCGAGGCGCGCAGCGGACGGCGCCGGGGGCCGCGATGCTCCTCCGGCGAGCCCCCCGAGGAGATGTCGGTCGAGGAGGCGTCCGCCGTGGGGGCGGGCGGGGTGTGGGACGGGATGTCGGCAGAGACGTCGGACGGCGTGCCGTCGGCCGGTCGCTCGGAGGTCATGAGCCGCCGCCCCGCCTCATCATGACGCCGCCACCGGGGAACTTGTCGCGGCAGCTGTCCATGGCCTTCTGGAAGACGGAATCGTCCGGGTCGCTCCCCGCGGCCATGGTGATCTCCATCGAACCGCCGTTGATCTTCGGGTCGGTGAAGTCCGGTACGCCGTTCTCCCGTATGCAGTCGGCCCACGCGGCGACCTTGGTGGAGTCGAGCGTGCCACCACCGCCGCCCGTGCCCTGCGGGGACAGCTCCACGCAGGCCTCCTGCGCCTTCTTGAACTCCGGGGACTCGGGGTCCACGCCGCTGCTGGGATCGAGCCTGATGCCACCGCCCTCGCCGGGATCCGGAAACTTCGAAACCCCGTTCTCACGCATGCACTCGGCGTACGCGAGAGTCCGCTCCTCGGGACTGGTGGGGGAGGCGTCCGGCTTGGAGCCACCCTCGGCCGCCGAGGACGAGCCGTCGTCGGAGCAGCCGGTGAGGAGTACTCCGGCGAGCAGCAGCGGGACGAGGGGAAGGATGCGCGCACTCTTGCGCCTGTACGAATGGGTCATGCCGCCAAGAACTACCGACCGGCCGGTTACACGGCGGGAACGCACGCTGTTATGTCGCTGTAACCCCTGGTCCTGCATGCTGTGTGACATGCGCGTACTGATCGTCGAGGACCACCGGGAACTGGCGGAGACCGTGGGCGCCGGCCTGCGGCAGGACGGCATGGCCGTCGATCTCGCCCACGACGGGCCGCACGCGCTCGACATGACGGCTGTGTACGAGTACGACGTCGTCGTGCTCGATCGCGACCTGCCCGGCCTCCATGGCGACGACGTGTGTCGTGCCCTGGTGGCGGCGGGTGCCCACGCCCGCGTACTGATGCTCACCGCGTCGGCCACCATCGAGGACCGGGTCGACGGTCTCGGCATCGGCGCCGACGACTATCTGCCCAAACCGTTCGCCTTCGCCGAACTGATAGCGCGGATAAGGGCGTTGGCGCGCCGCGCCCAGCCGGCCGTACCCCCCGTCCTCGTACACGGCGATCTCTCGCTGGACTCGACCCGGCGCATCGCGCGGCGCGGCGGACGGCGACTCGAACTGTCGCCCAAGGAACTCGCCGTACTCGAACTGCTCCTGGCGGCCGAGGGCGGCGTCGTCTCCGCCGAACAGCTCCTGGAGCGTGCGTGGGACCACGCGGCGGACCCCTTCACCAACACGGTCAAGGTCACGGTCAGCAGACTGCGCCGCAAGCTGGGCGAACCGCCGGTGATCGAAACGGTGCCCCATGCCGGTTACCGCATCTGAGCGGGCGCGCCGACCGTGGCGCCCGCTACGAGTCCGGCGACCCGGTCAAGTCCGTTGGCCACGCCCGCCGTTCGTCCGTATCCGGTGGACGGCCCGGCTCCGTCTCACCCTTCTCTACGGCGCGCTCTTCCTCGTGTCGGGGGCCGCGCTCCTCGCCATCACGTACTTCCTCGTGGCGAACGGCTCCAAGCCCCGGCTCTTCCTCATCGGCAGCGGCCCCGAGGGTGGGCTCCCCGTGGACGGCGAGGCCATGCGTCAGGCCATGAGGAAGCACGCCGACCGCCAACGGGAGGCGACACTGCACCAGTTGCTCGTCCAGTCCGGCGTCGCCCTCGCGTTGATGTCCGCCGTCTCCGTCGCACTCGGCTGGCTCACCGCCGGCCGTGTACTGCGCCCCGTGCGGACCATGACCGAGAAGGCCCGCCGAATCTCCGAACGCAACCTGCACGAACGGCTCGCCGTCACCGGCCCCGCCGACGAACTCAAGGATCTCGGCGACACGTTCGACAGTCTGCTCGCCCGCCTCGACAGCGCCTTCGACGCGCAGAAGCGCTTCGTCGCCAACGCCTCGCACGAGCTGCGCACCCCGCTCACCCTCCAACGCGCCCTGATCGAGGTCGCGTTGTCCAACCCGGCGGCAGACGCGCGATCGCTGCGCGCCGTGTGCGAGAGAGTGCTGGCGGCGGGGGAGCAGCAGGAACGCCTCATCGAGGCACTGCTCACGCTGGCCCGCGGCCAACGCGGCCTGGAGCGACGGCGGCCGACCGATCTCGCGCCCGTCGTCGCCGAGGCGCTGCGGGTCGCGAACCCCGAGGAGGCCGAGGGCGTACGGATCGAGCGGTCACTCGCACCGGCCTGGACATCGGGCGATCCACGGCTGGTGGAGCGACTGGTCACCAACCTCGTCGACAACGCGCTGCGCCACAACGTCGACGCCGGCACCGGGGCCACCGGGTGGGTGCGGGTGTCCACCGGTACGCAGGGCGGGCGGCCGGTGCTCCGTGTCGTCAACAGCGGGCCGACGATCCCGCCCGACCGTGTCGAGACGCTCTTCCAGCCCTTCCAGCGCCATGAGTCCCGGCCCGGCGGCCCGGACGGTCTCGGGCTCGGCCTGTCCATCGTGGCCGCGGTCGCCACCGCGCACGGTGCGGAGGTGACGGCCGTGCCGGGACCGGAGGGCGGGCTCGACATCGCGGTGGCATTCCCCGAGCGCGGCCGGCCGGGAGTGCGCGGCCCGCGAGGAGCCGGCTCCCGGACCGGGGCGGCTACCGGGGGTCCCGCTCCGTCCCGCTCAGCCAGGCCTCGGCCGCCCGCGCCGTGAACTCGCTCTGCCCGCGCGCGAAAAGCAGCTCCGCCCCGTGGAACGCCGGATCGTCGGCCGTGTCCGGCACGTACGGCACGGCGACGCACCGCATACCCGCAGCACGCGCCGCCGCCACGCCCGGCGCCGCGTCCTCCAGCACCACGCAGTCGGCCGGATCCGCGCCGAGGCGCCGCGCGGCCTCCAGGAAGACGTCGGGTGCGGGCTTGCCGTGCGGGACCTCCTCGGCCGAGACGACGAGGGTGAAGTAGGGGTCCAGCCCCGTGCCGCCGAGCACGGCCTCGATGGCGGCGCGGGACGAGCCGGACGCCACTGCCATGGGCACCCCTCGCGCGTGCAGCCGCTCCACGAACTTCCGCATCTCGGGAAAGACCTCGGTCGAGGCGCGCGCCAGCTCCAGATAGAGGTGGTTCTTGGCGGTCAGCAGCTCGTCGACCGGCGCGTCGATCCCGTACTCCGCGCGCAGCGCCTCCAGCGTCTCCCGGGTACTGATGCCGATGTACCGGGTGTGGTGCTCCCAGCTGAAGTCGGGCACCCCGTGCCGGGCGAGCAGCCGCCGCCCCGCCTCGTAGTAGTTCGGCTCGCTGTCCACGAGGGTGCCGTCGAGATCGAAGATGACGCGGGGAACGGAGTCGGTACGCGCGGTGCTCATGGTCCCCAGCATGCCAAGCCCCACCACCCACCGCGCCGGGGCGTCCGGCGGACGTCGTCCGGCGCGGCCCCCGCGTACGCGGCCGGGTCCGCGCGCGGGACAATGCGAGCGGTCCAGGCACCGCTCTTGAGAGATCCCCGGATATCACGGAGGCCCCGAGATGCTGATCGTCGCAGGCAAGGGATACGTCGATCCGGAGAGCCGTGAGGCGTTCCTCGCGGGCTTCGAGGCGGCCCAGACGCGGGCGCGGTCCGAACCCGGCTGTCTCGACTACGTGGTGGCCGCCGACCCCGTCGAGCCGGGGCGCGTGAACGTGTACGAACGGTGGGAGTCACCGGAGCATCTGGCGGCTCATCTGGCCAGGACGGCACGGGAGTCACAGCCGTCCCCGGTCGTGCTCAGCATGGAGATCAGGCAGTACGAGATCGGCGCCCCGGGCCCGCTCTCACCGTGACGCGCGTGCCAGCAGCCCCGAGAGCACGACCTCCAGCACCTCCCGCAGCGTCGCGGTGAATTCGATCCGCAGCGCCGCCAGCGACGGGTCCGCCTCGTAGGCCGCCAGCATCGCCGCCGACGGCTGGGTGTGCGTCCATATCGAGCCCGTCGTCATGACGCAGAGGGCGGCGAACCGCAGCGCGTCCTCCTCGCCGAGTTCGGGCACACGGGCGCGTACCGACCCGGCCAGCGCGCCGACGTTCGCGATCGCGGTGCGTTTGAAATCGGCCGCGACGGCCGGCGAGACATTGCGCTCCAGGACCGCCGCCTGGGAGCTGGTCAGGTCGCACAGGACAGGGCGGTCCCCCAGTGAGCCGGCGACCACGGCCGCCACCTGGTCCCCGCGCTCGGGCAGCGGGGCGCCGGCGTCGACGCCCGAGGCGAGCGCGCCCTCCAGATGCTCCAGCCACTCCCTGCACGCCACGTCGAGCAGTTCGAGGAGTACGGCCTCCCGGGACTCGAAGTAGCGCAGGACGTTCGACTTGGCCAGCCCGACCCGGCGGCTCAGCTCGTTGAGGCTCACCTGTGCCACCGGCATCTCGGTCAGCATCGAGGCCGTCGTGTCGAGGATCGCCTGTCGGCGCTGGGCGCGCTGCTCCTCATTGCGTGCGCGCTGGAAGGTGTGTGCCATGGCACGAGTCTACAGACCTGCGGTCTGTTGTTATCGGACCGGCGGTCTGCTAGCTTCGGAAGTGCAAGAGACCGACGGTCTTCTACGGCCGCCGTGCACTGTTCCCGAATGTCATCCGAAGGAGTCGCCATGTACACCGTCCCCGACCAGACCGGTAAATACGCCGTCGTCACCGGCGCCAACAGCGGCACCGGCAAGGAGGCCGTCCGCCGTCTCGCCGACGCCGGGGCGCGCGTCGTCATGGCTGTCCGTACGGTCGCCAAGGGTGAGCGGGCCCGCGACGAGATCCTGGCGCGGCACCCGCACGCCCGCCTCGACGTGCGCCGTGTCGACCTCGCAGATCTGGCGTCCGTCCAGGAGTTCGCCGACGGGCTCATCGCCGACGGCACCCCGATCGACCTGCTGGTCAACAACGCGGGAGTGATGGCCCCGCCCTCCCGGCTGGAGACGGTCGACGGCTTCGAGCTCCAGATGGGCAGCAACTTCCTCGGCCCGTTCGCCCTGACCGTACGGCTCCTCCCGCTCCTGCTCGCCGCCGAGTCCCCGCGCGTGGCGACCATGAGCAGCGGCACCGCCAACTACGGCCGGATCGACTTCGCCGACCTCCAGTGGAATAGCCGGCGCTACAGCGCCAACCGCTCCTACGCGCAGTCCAAGCTCGCCGACCTCATCCTCACCAGGCAGCTCGCGCGTATCTCCGCCGAGCGCGGCTGGAACCTGCTGAGCACCGGCGCGCACCCCGGCTACACCCGTACCAATCTCCAGACGGCGGGCGCGAGCCTCGGCACCGGCAGGACGACCATCACGCGTCTGCTCACCAAGCTCGACTTCCTGCCCTCGCAGGAGGTGGACCAGGGCACCGAACCCCTGCTGTACGCCGCCACCAGCCCCGACGCGGTGGCCGCCGGCTACTACGGCCCCGGCGGACGCTTCGGCCTCGTCGGCCCCACCACCACGGCACGCACGACCCGCAGGGCGCTCGACGACGCCCTCAACGCGCGGCTGTGGGCCGAGTCCGAACGTCTCACCGGCGTCGCGCTCCCCACGCACGCCGTCTGAGCGGTGATGTGCTTCCGGCTCGTCCAAAAGGGTGAACCGGCCGCCGGGGTGGGTAGTTCACGCGGCAGTGCCCGACGCGGCCGGTTGGTCTAGACCCCCTGCTACCGTCGGCCGAAGGACAGAGCCGCGAGCGTGGCGAACACACCACGCGCGGAGGCACGGAGCGATCGAGCGACAGGGGACAGCCAGTGGACGGCACGAGCGACGGGCGGACCGACGGGCGGACAGAGGGACGGGCCGACAAGCGGGCCTTCATCGGGTCGTTCACCTCGGCGGGCGGTCGCGGCATCATCGCCGCCACCGTGGACCCGGACACCGGCGCCCTGACGGAACTCGGCGCCACCGACGCCCTGGCGGACCCCTCCTACCTGACGATCGCGCCCGACGGCTCGGTGCTCTACGCCGTCTCCGAGGGCGAGGAGGGCGCGGCCGCCGCCTTCGAGGTCACGCCCCGCGCGTCCGGCGGTACGTCCGCACCGCGGCTGATGGGGGAGCCGGTGGCGGTCTGCGGATCGGGCCCCACCCATCTCACCCTCGCCGCCGGCCACCTGGTGACCGCCAACTACGGCTCCGGCAGCGTCACCGCCCTGCCCGTCCGCGCCGACGGCACCCTCGGCGCCGCCGCCGGAATCCTCCAGCACGAGGGGAGCGGACCCCACCCCGACCGGCAGGAAGGCCCGCACGCGCACCAGGTGCTCCCCGACCCCGGCGGACGCTGGCTGCTCGCCGTCGACCTGGGCACCGACTCCGTACGGACGAGCGCCGTCGACCCCGACAGCGGCGACATCACACCGCACGGCGAGACCGTGCTGCGCCCCGGCACGGGACCGCGCCATCTCGCCTTCCACCCGGCGGGCACCCACGTGTACGTGCTCAACGAACTGGAGCCGACGCTCACGGTCTGCCGCTGGGACGCCGACAAGGGCGCGCTGGAGCCGGTCGGCGAGGCACCCGTCCTCCCGGACGGCGCCGAGGAGGGGAGCTACGCCTCCGAGATCGTCGTCTCGCACGACGGCGGGTACCTCTGGGCCGCCGTACGCGGACACGACAGCATCGCCGTCCTGAGGCTCGACGAGAGCCGCGAGAGGCCCGTCCTGGTCACCACCGTGGACTGCGGCGGACGCTGGCCGCGCGACCTCACGCTGGACCCGGCGGGGCGCAGGCTCTATGTGTCGAACGAGCACTCCGGGGACGTGACCTGGTTCGACATCGATCCGGCGACCGGTGTGCCGTCGCGTGCGGGCTCGTTCGAGGCGCCCGCCGCCTCCTGCGTGATCTTCGGCTGAGGCCGCACACGAAGCTCACCGGGTTACGCGACCGATCCGGCGAACGGGTCGCGCCGGACGGGCCGACAGCCCGTCCGGCGCACGAGGCCGAACCGGTCAGTGCGCCGGCGACCCTTGCGTCTGTGCCGAGATGCCCAGCGCGCTCGTGTACTGCGACAGAACGAGCTTGCCGACGGCCGGGTACGCGCCGAGCGGCTCCGACGCGGCGCAGTCGGCCTCCTTGAGCGCGACGTCGAGCAGGCCCCCGGGCAGCTCGGGTCCGATCAGGTACGGCGCGAGCGCGAGCTGCGTCGAACCGGAGTCGCGCAGCTGCTCGGCGATGGCCGCGACCGCGCCCTCGTCGTCGAGCGCCGCCGCCATCACCGGCACGGCGAGGCGCGCGGCGAGCAGCATTCCGGTGATTCCCGCGGCCTGGACGGCCTCGTCGCCGCCCACCGTGGCGAGGATGATGCCGTCGGCGGCCGTGGCCACCGTGAAGAGCCTCGCCCGGTCGGCGCGGGCCAGGCCGGCCTCCGACAGACGCACGTGGAGTGCCTCGGCGAGCAGCGGGTGCGGACCGAGGACATCGGTCATCTCCGCCACGGCCTTGCTGTCCACAACGGCCTGACGTATGCGCCTTACCAGGGAGTTGTCGGGACCCGCGAGCAGCGGCACGACAACCGCCGAGATGCCCTCGGGCTCGTTGACCTCACGGCCGGCCGCCTTCGCCAGCTCGTAGCGCTCGACACGCTGCTCGGCGGCGTGGGCCAGGACGGTGCCCAGCGCGGGGTACTCGTCGTCGTCGCCGTCCAGATAGCCGATGCGGGCGTCGAGGCCCGGCAGTTCGGAGCGGGCGATGCTGACGACCTCCTCGCCGAGGCTCCGCACCTCGGGGCTCGGGTCGCCGGGCATGGCGAGCACGAGCGCGGGCGCGCCCTCGGGCGCCGCCACGGGTTCGGGTCGACGGTGCCGCCCCGACTGTCGAGGTCGGGGCATTCGTACAGGCAGGCCGGGTGCCGGCCCAGTGGGGGAGCTCATGGCGCCGAATGCTACTGGTTTTGTGGGGTCGGCTGTTCGGGGAGGGTCCGGTCGTGTGTTATCTGTCCATATTTTTTCGATATGCTGCTTAACTCTTATTCGTCCCGCTCTGTCGGGACGGTCAACAGTCGCTCGTCGCGCGGCAGTCGGAGCGATCCGGTCGCGAGGGCCGCGGCGATCCGCAGCGCGCCCGTCAGCGGATCGCCCTCGGCCGACACCGTCCGGGCCCGCGGCAGCCGGTCGGCCAACTCGGCGCGCAGCGGTACGAGCAGCGGGTCACCCATCTTGAACAGCCCACCCGTCAGGGCGACTTCGCACCCCTCGACCTGCGGACACACCGCGACGGCCGCGTCCGCGACATGCCTCGCCGCCTCGTTGACGATCTCCGCGGCGACCGGGTCGTGGAGTGCGCAGCGGGCCACCTCGGGGGCGAAGGAGGCGAGCACGGCGGGCCGGTCGGTACGCGGATAGACGAGCCCCGGCATTTCCGGCGCGGGGCCGAACACGGCTTCCATCCGGGACAGCAGTGCGGCCGAACCGCCGCGCCGCCCGTCGTACGCGCGCATCGCCGCCTCCAGCCCCGCCCGGCCGATCCAGGCACCGCCGCCGCAGTCGCCGAGGAGGTGTCCCCAGCCGTCCGCGCGCTGCCAGGTGATCAGATCGGTGCCGAGCGCGATCATGCCCGTACCGGCGGCGACGACGGCGCCCGGCCGCTGGCCGAGCGCCCCCGCGTAGGCGGTGACGGCGTCGGCGGCGAGCGCCAACCGCCTTACCCCCAGGGCGCTTTCCAGTGCGGCGGGCAGCTCCGCGCGGAGCCCGTCGCCGAGCGTCGCCATGCCGGCGGCGCCGATCGCGACGGCCTCCGGCGCCTCCGCGCCCGCCCGCGCGAGCAGTGTCTCCACGGCGGGCAGCAACTGCTCCAGCAGATGAGCGGGGTCGATGCCCGAAGGGCCGGTGCGGACCGGCTCGGTGGACACGGCGGTGCCGATCGTCCGGACCGACGCTTCACCGTCCGCCGATGCGTCCGAGGCCGGGCCCGCCGATCCGAGAGCGATCCGCAGACCGGACCCGCCCGAGTCCACACCGAGGATCCGGCTCACGGGAGTTGCCACTCGACGGGCTGAGCGCCCTGCTGGACGAGGAGTTCGTTGGCACGGCTGAACGGACGCGAGCCGAAGAAGCCCCGGTCCGCCGACATGGGGGAGGGGTGCGACGACTCGATCGCGGGCAGCTGCCCGAGGAGCGGACGCAGATTGCGGGCGTCCCGCCCCCACAGGATGGACACCAGCGGCTTGTTCCGGGCGACCAGTGCCCGGATGGCCTGCTCGGTGACCTCTTCCCAGCCCTTGCCCCGATGCGCCGCCGGTTTACGGGGAGCGGTGGTGAGCGCCCTGTTGAGCAGCAGCACACCCTGCCGGGTCCACGGCGTCAGATCCCCGTTGGACGGCCGGGGAGCACCGATGTCCGCGTGCATCTCCCGGAAGATGTTGTCCAGACTCCCCGGCACCGGCCGCACGTCGGGCGCGACCGAGAAGCTCAGCCCCACCGCGTGTCCCGGAGTGGGATACGGATCCTGGCCGACGATCAGGACGCGCACCTCGTCGAACGGCTGCTGAAAGGCGCGCAGCACATTCGGCCCGGCGGGCAGATAGGTGCGTCCGGCGGCGATCTCCGCGCGGAGGAAGTCGCCCATCGCGGTGATGCGTTGGGCGACAGGGGCGAGGGCGTCGGCCCATCCGGACTCGACGATTTCTTTGAGTTCACGTGCCACGGGGCGTCACTCTAATGGGCCGTCGGGCTTCGCGATCAACGAACCGGCCAAGGACCACGGCCCGCGCCGTCCGTGCCGGTTCGCGCACAGCGCTTCGCGCGGCACCACCCCGGAGCGGATGTGCTCGCGGTTGCGGTCGCGAAGCCTGGGGGCGGGGCTCCAGGGCCCCGCCCCCGCCCACGCCGAGGTCCGGCGGGTCCGTCTACCCGACGTCTCGGCGGACGGAGCCGAGGAGCGCGATCTCCTCGGCCGACAGGCGGATCGCGCCGGCCGCCACGTTCTCGGCGAGATGGTCCGGATCGCCGGTGCCGGGGATGGCCAGTACGTGCGGACCCTGTTCCAGGGTCCAGGCCAGCCGGATCTGCGCGGGCGAGACGCCGTGCGCGCGGGCGACGGTGAGCACCGCCTCGTCGTCGGCGGCGCCCGCGCCCTGCTCGCGCCGGCCGCCCGCGATCGCGAAGAACGGTACGAAGGCGATACCGAGTTCACCGCACTCCCGCAGGAGTTCCTGCTCCGTCCCCGGCGCGTCGACGCTGTAGGCGTTCTGCACACAGACGACCGGCGCGATGGACCGGGCCTCGGCCAGATGCGCGGAGGTCACGTTGGAGACGCCGAGATGGCGGACGAGCCCGGCGTCGCGCAGATCGGACAGCACGCCGAAGTGATCGGCGAGCGAGCCGTCCCCCCGGCTCGGCGGGAGACGCAGATTCACCACGTCCAGGTGGTCACGGCCGAGTTGACGCAGGTTCTCCTCCACCTGGCCGCGCAACTGCTCCGGCTCGGCCCACCAGAACTCGCCCGACGGGTCCCGGCCCGGCCAGACCTTGGTGGTGATGACCAGGTCGTCGGGGTACGGCGCGAGCGCCCGGTTGATCAGCTCGTTGGCGGAGCGCGTCGGGGAGAAGTAGAACGCGGCGGTGTCGATGTGGTTCACGCCGAGTTCCACGGCGCGCCGCAGGACGGCGACGGACCGCTCGCGGTCGCTCGCCCCGCCGGCCGGTCCGAAGGGAGTGCCGCCGGTGAGACGCATCGCCCCGAATCCGAGGCGGTTGACGCTCAGGTCACCCAGCTTCCAGGTACCGGCGGCCGTCGCGGGACGCGCACGCGTATCTGACATGGATCTCCTCTGAGGATGGGAACGAAGGTGCTCAGGAGGCCGGCCCGGCCGGGCGGGAGCCGGCTGCGGGCACGCAAAAAGCCTCCCCGCGGCTCGGAAATCCGTGCCAAGGGAGGCTGGAACGATGAGTCATCTTAACATTTCGGCGGCTGCGGGCCGGTCGCTTTCACCGTTCTCGTACGGGAGTAGGGGAGCACGGGAGTAGGGGAGAGCGCGCCGGGGAACCGCCCGCCGTGCCGCCCCCCCCCCGCTATGTACGAGACGGCCCGTCCGCCCCGCGCGCCGCTGCCAGCAGGCCCTCCCAGTCAGGGATCTTCACCGACCGCCGTCCCAGCGACGCTCCGAGCGCCGCCTCCGCATCCTCGATCGCCAGCCAGCCCGGCCACTCGACCGGGTGGTGCCCGGCCGCCCGGAGCGCGTCGACCGGGTCCCGCACGATCCGGCGCCCGGACAGCCGCGGCGCGTCCGCGAGGAGCGAGACGACCGTCTCCTTCGCGCAGGCGCGATTGGTGCCAATCACGCCAGTCGGGCCGCGCTTGATCCAGCCCGCCACGTACTCGCCCGGCGATGCCACCGCGTCCCGCAGCACCCGGCCCGCCAGATGCGGCACCGTGCCCGACGTCTCGTCGAACGGCAGCCCCGCGAGCGGCACCCCCCGGTAGCCGACCGCCCGCAGTACGAGCCCCGCCTCGATCTCCTCGTAGCTCCCGGTGCCGCGCACCGCCCCCGACCCGTCCGGCGCGGTGCGCTCGAACCGTACGGCCGTCACCCGTCCCTCGGTCCCGAGCAGTTCCACCGGCCGCAGGAAGAACCGCAGGTGGATACGGCGCGCCCGGCCCTGGTCGGGCATCGCGGCCCAGCCGCGTACGACCTCGATGTTGCGCCTGTTGACGGCGGCGAGCGGATGGGCGGACGGCGCCGAAGCCCGCCCCGGCCGGACCGCACCGGTGACCGGGGCCGGGGCCGGGGCCGTGGACGGGACCGGGGCGTACGCCGGGTCGAGCGCCAGATCCGCGGGCTCCACCCGTACCTCCGCCGAGGGCAGCGCGCCCAGTTCACGAAGCTCCTTGGTGGTGAACTTCGCCTGCGACGGACCCCGTCTGCCCACCATGTGCACGTCCCGGACCGCGCTCCCGGCCAGCGCGCCGAGCGCCGGGTGCGGTACATCCGTCGGCCGGAAGTCCTCCGCGCCACGGGCCAGGACACGCGCCACGTCGACCGCGACGTTGCCCACGCCGATCACCACGACCGAGCGCGCGCCGAGCCCGAAGCCGGCCGGCGCGGCGTCGGGGTGCGCGCTGTACCAGGAGACGAAGTCGGTCGCCGAATGGCTGCCCGCCAGTTCCTCGCCGGGGATGCCGAGCCGGCGGTCCCGGGCGGCGCCGACGCAGTAGACGACCGCGTGGTAGAGACCCAGGAGCCGCTCGGGCGTGAGGCCGCGCGCGCCGATCTCCACGTTGCCCAGGAAGCGGACACGGTCGTGCTCCAGCACCGAACGCAGCGTGTTCTGGAGCGACTTGATCTTCTCGTGGTCCGGTGCGACGCCGTAGCGCACGAGTCCGTACGGGGCGGGGAGCCGGTCCAGGACATCCACGAGGATGCCGGGGACCAGCGGCTGCTGGACGAGGGCCTGGGCGGTGTAGACCCCGCTGGGGCCCGATCCGACGACGGCGATGCGCAGCACGGCGCACTCCTTCCGGCGAGAGGCTTCCAGCATCGCACCGGTTGGTGGAGCGGGGGAGGAGCGGCGCCGTCGCCTTTTCAAGAAGCGCTGCCGGTGGCGGCACGGCAGTGCGCTGACCGAGTGCGATGCGGGCCGAGGCGTGTCTACCACGACGATAAGGGAGAATTGCCTGATTAAGTGGTGAATGTGTCAGAACTTGAGAATACTTCCGCCGGTCAGCCCGCGATGCCTGTCTGGCCCCGGTGGGAGGTGCAGGGGTATGGAACCGTCAACTGCGACACGCCGCCGGGTGGCCGCTGCGAACTTCCGCCGGACGCGCTGGTGCCGCCCTGGGTCGACATCCGGCTGACATTCGCCGACGGGGCCCGTGTCGACGTGCTCGCGGTCCTGCGGGACGGCGTGATCGCCGTCGAGGGCGCGCAGGCCGACCCGCCTCTGCCGCTGGACGATCTGACCGAGCTCGGTGCCTGGATCGAGGCGCCGCTCGCGTACGCCCACCGGGTGGTGGCGGGACAGCACCGTGTGGAGACCGCACCGCTCACCGACGGTGACCGGACGCCGGGCCCGGCGCCGGCCGACGCCACATCGCGTCGTACGCAGGAGGCGGCCGTCGCCGTGATGGCGGAGGACGAGGGCTACGAGTACGAGGGCGGCTCCCCGGACACCGGCGTACGGCTTCTCCCGGAAGAGGAACCCGCGCCCGTCGGCCGCCACCGCGCCGACGACTCCGCGTCGTCCGACCGCGCGGACCGGCGCGGCGTGGCGGCGACGTACCGCAGGGCGCAGCAGTTGGGCCAGGACCCGGTCCTCGTGGTGATGTGCGCGACGGGGTACGGGCGCCGCAAGTCGCTCAGCCTGATCGCGAGTGCCCGCGACGACGGATATCTGGCACCGCGTCACCGCCGTCGCTGAAGCCCCGCGCCCCCCTGGCCCGGGGTCGACTCCGGACGCTTCCTACAGCGAGCGCATCCGGTTGATCTCGGACGTCTGCTGCGCGATCACATCGCTCGCCATCTCTTCGAGCTGGACGTTGTTGCCCGCCGAGAGGGCGTCGGTCGCCATCGTGACCGCACCCTGGTGGTGCGTGATCATCAGGCTGATGAAGAGGTCGTCGAACGCCTTGCCCTTCGCGGCGCGCAACTTCGCCAACTGGGCCTCGGTGGCCATGCCCGGCATGTCCATCGCGCCGTGGTCGTGGCCGCCCTCCTTCTTCGCCTTCTCCTCGCCGCCGTTGAGCTTCAGCCAGCCCTCCATGGCGCCGATCTCGGGCTTCTGCGACGCGTTGATGCGCTCGGCGAGCCGCTTCACCTGGCCGGATCCGGCGCGGTCCGGGGCGAGTTCGGTCATCACCAGCGCCTGGCTGTGATGCGTGATCATCATCGTTGCGTAACCGTAGTCGGACGAGTTGGGAGTGTTGTCCGGGAGTTCCTTCGCCGCCTCCTCCGGGGAGAGGGTCCTGGACTTCTCACCGGGCTTGCCCGGAGCGACGATCTGCCCCGTGGCCCCGCTCTTGGTCTCACTCTTCGCGTCGTCGTCCCCCGAGTCGCAGGCGCCCAGGGCGAGTAGGGCGACGACGGCCGCGGCAGCCACGACAGGCCGGAGGACACGCGGACTCCTGGTCCGGATCAACACGGTGACCTCCTGGGGTGCTTGACGTGTATCGGGCATCTGGTTAGGGACTTTCCTAACACGCCTACGGACACGAGTGATCGAAAACTTTCATTACATCTCGGTTTCCATCTGTTGTGATGTACATGAGAAGGACGATACTGCCCAGGTCCGTAAGCCGTTCAACTCAGAACGGATACAAGGGAGGACGCAGTGACTTCGTTGCACACCACGCGCGTGCGGCGTAGACGTCTGGGCGTGGCAGCAGCCGCTGCCGCCGGGCTCTTCGCCACTCTGCTGGCCGCCGGACCGGCGGTCGCCACACCGGACCCCGGTGACAAGCCGGCCAAGGAGGAGACCTCCAAGAGCCAGCAGGCCGAGGCCAAGAAGGCCATCGAGAACAACGACATACCCGGTGTGGACGAGATCATCCACAGCGACAACATGAGCCATGTCGCGAACGTCCCCAAGGACCACCTGAAGGGGACCAACTCGGACATCGCCTTCCAGG
Source organism: Streptomyces sp. NPDC060366 (assembly GCF_042725135.1). Lineage (NCBI taxonomy): Bacteria > Bacillati > Actinomycetota > Actinomycetes > Kitasatosporales > Streptomycetaceae > Streptomyces > Streptomyces sp. NPDC060366. Next base: position 280,911 of record NZ_JBHXDC010000008.1, read on the forward strand.
GGAAGTACGCCTTCTCAGGCAACTACGACGGCTTCCGGATCTTCGACATCAGCAAGCCGTCGAAGCCCAAGACCGTCGCGCAGGTCCTGTGCCCCGGTGGCCAGAACGACATCTCCGTCTCGGGCGACCTGCTCTTCCTGTCGACGGACGCCTCACGCAGTGACAACTCCTGCTCCAGCGTCTCGCAGCCGGCGACGGAGAAGTCCTCCTGGGAGGGCATGAAGATCTTCGACATCAGCGACAAGCGGAACCCCGAGTACGTCGCGGCCATCGAGACCGCGTGTGGTTCGCACACGCACACGCTGGTGCCGGAGCGCAAGAACGTGTACGTGTACGTCTCCTCGTACTCGCCCAGCGCCACGTTCCCGGACTGCCAGCCGCCGCACGACGGCATCAGCATCATCAAGGTGCCCCGCAAGGCGCCCGAGAATTCGAAGATCGTCGACTTCCCGGTCCTCTTCCCGGACGGCGGAAACCCCGGCGCGCCCACCAACCCGGGCGTCTCGGCGACCACCGGCTGCCACGACATCACGGTGCTCCCGTCCAAGGACGTCGCCGCCGGTGCCTGCATGGGTGACGGCATCCTGTTCGACATCAAGGACCCGGAGAAGCCGCGGATCATCGACCGCGTCCAGGACAACGTCAACTTCGCCTTCTGGCACTCGGCCACCTTCAACCAGCGCGCCAACAAGGTCGTCTTCACCGACGAGCTCGGCGGCGGCGGCGCGGCCACCTGCAACGAGGAGATCGGCCCGAAGCGCGGCGCCGACGGCATCTACGACATCCTCGGCAAGGGCGACAAGCGGACGCTGAAGTTCAAGAGCTACTTCAAGATCGACCGTCCGCAGGCGGACTCCGAGGTGTGCGTGGCGCACAACGGATCGCTGATCCCGGTCAAGGGCAAGGACATCATGGTCCAGGCCTGGTACCAGGGCGGCATCTCGGTCTGGGACTTCACCGACTCGTCGAAGCCGAAGGAGATCGGCTACTTCGAGCGCGGCCCGGTCACCCTCGACCAGGTCACCACGGCCGGCCCGTGGTCCGCGTACTACTACAACGGCTACATCTACTCGAACGACATCGCCAAGGGTCTGGACGTCATCAAGCTCGACGACCGCCGGACCGACGAGGCGAAGAGGGTGAAGATGGACGAGCTCAACGTCCAGACGCAGCCCGACTACTTCGAGGACTTCCGCAACTGACCGGCGCGGCCGGTCGCCGAGGCGGCCGGCCGGACCGGTGAAGTCATGACGCGCTCCGCCGGGCGGGCTCCCCGCCCGGCGGAGCGGCGTACGTCGGGTCCAGACCGAAGCGGTGGAACAGCTCGTCCCGCAGGCTGGCCAGCGGCATCGCCGCCCCGGGCAGCAGAATCGCGAACACCGCGCCCATCATCAGCGCGCGCAGCAGCGGATAGTCGCTGTCCACGTCCGGAGACCCGTAGCGCACCATCGTCTCGCGCAGCAACTCCGCGAGCCGCTGCTGCTCGGGGCACTGGACGAAGCCCTCGGCCTGGAGAATCCCGGCCATATGGGCGCGCATCACCACCGGATGGTCGACCGTGAGGCCGAGTACGGCGTCGATGGCGCGCGCCAGCAGCTCCCGGCCGTCGTCGGTACGGGGCTCACGCTCCAGGGCCGCTTCCAGGGTGCGGTGCATCAGCCGGTGCACGGCCGACTGGAACATCGGACGCTTTCCGGGGAAGTAGTACGAGACCAGTCCGCGCGCCGCTCCCGCCCGGTCGGCGATGTCGGCCAGCGTCGTTCCGTCGAAACCCCGCTCCTCGACCAGCTCCACGGTGGCCTGCAGAAGCCGTTCGCGGGAACGCCGGCGAAGTTCTTCATTGACCGATGGGCTCCGCGGGGACATGCTGGACTCCTGCGTTGACTGGCTCCTAGCCAGTATACTCGGCACGTCCTCGCGGACAGCCCATAGGGCCTGGTCGGCGCGGGTGAAGCTGTCTGTCTTGGGCGACGCGGGGGATCGCCCAAGGCAGACAGCACTACCACCGCTCGGTCAGAGACGGTGACGGTACGTCAGGCCGCGCAGTACTGCGACTCCTTGCCGATGGACCGGTACATGCAGTCCGCGTTCTCCAGAAGTTGGAGCACCGCGTCCCGGTTGCGGCTCGTCTCGCGCTCGATCACCTCGTCGGGCGGGTAGAAACCGCCGCCGCCGGCGCTGCCCGGGTACATCTCGAAGGTGTACGCGAAGATCTTCTGGTTCCCCCACAGCCAGTCGTCGATCGACCCGTCCGTGATGTACAGGTCGCTCGCCTGCTCCGCGGTGTAACCGTTGCTCGCGGCCATCTTCCCGCCGACCGCGGCGAAGGCGTTCCGGTCGTCGATCGTCATGCCGGGAGCGGTGTCGGCCCTGGTGTAGCCGTACGGCCACAGCACCAGCTCGCTGTACGTGTGGAAGTCGATGGCCGCCTTGAGCTGCTGCTTGCCGCCGACGACCCGGCTGCGCGCGAAGTCCGCGACCACCTTGACCTCCGGGGCGGACTCGGCGCGCGGGCCGCGGTACGTCTCGGAGCCGGGGGTGCCGGAGGAGCCGCCGCAGCAGCCCCACTGGAAGGCCCAGTTGCGGTTGAGGTCCGTACCGATGGCCGAGGAGCCGGAGTTGGGCTGGCGGTTCAGGCGCCAGCTCCGGTAGGAACCGGTGGCGATGTCGTACTCGCCGCCGTCCGGGTTGACGTCCGGGACGATCCAGATCTCCCGGTTGTTCACGGCGTTGGTGACCCGTGAGTCGGTGCCGTAGGTGTCACCCAGCTCGCGGATCAGATACAGCGCCATCTCGACGGTGAGGTGCTCACGGGCGTGCTGGTGGTGCGTGAACAGCACCTCGGGCTCGTTCTCGTCCGTCGCCACGTTGTCGCTGATCTTGACCGCGATGATGTCGCGGCCCTGGTAGCTCTTGCCGATGACGCGCTTGCTGATGAGGTTGGGACGAGCCGCGATCCGCTGGTTGATCTCGGCCGTCATCTCGGCGTAGTTGTGATAGCGCGAGTCGGCCGAGGGGAAGTCGAACGGCTCGACGGCCTTGCCGTTCGTCCTGGCGGGCGGCCCGGGCAGCACATCGAGCCGGTAGCCCTCCGCGCGCAGCCGCTGCGCCTGGGTGTCGGTGGCGCTGACGACCGTCGAGCGCTCACCCGCCTCGTCCACCGATACGCCGCTGGACGCGAGGGCGGTACGGCCCACGACGTCGGCCACGCCGGGTATCTCGTACTGCCGGACGCGCTCGTCGGCGGCCACGGGGGACTCGGGCGCGGCCTTCGGATCCGGGGGCGCCGCCTCGGCGGTGAAGGGGACGGCCACGGCGAGCGCCAGCATGGCCGCGAGGGTGGCGGCCTTCCATCTGGCCTCGCGTACGCGAAGTCGCATGTTGTCTCCTGGATGGGGAGTCGTGTGGGGGGCTCGGCCGCCGTACGTGTCGTGCGGCGGCCGTTTGTTCGCGCCACATCGTGGAGGGCTGACATGATCCGGTCAAGTGGGGAACTTCGGCCATGCGGACCGGTACCCGCGCATCGGCCGCGGCCCGGCGCCCGAAGCGGGTGCCGGCAGACCCTTGGCCGGGGTCCCCCCGCCGGGCGTCCACGGCTTCGTCCCCCCGGACGGTTCAGGTCTTCAGCAACGACGCCGTCAGCGCCGGCAGTTCATGACCGGTGCGCCAGTCCTTCGCCGAGCCCCCGCTCAGTACGATCCGGTCGGCGCCCGCCTCCACGAACGCGGCCAGCCGCTCCGCCGCCTGTTCGGGGGTGCCGACGATCCCGACGCCCGCCGCCTGGTCGGGATCGACCCCGTACGCCTCCACGACCGTCCGGACCAGGGCGTCCCTGGCGTCGGCCACCTCTCCGGCGGGGACGCCCAGTTGGATCGGCACGGCCACGGTGACGGGTGGGACGGGGCGGCCCGTCTCGTCGGCGTACCGCCGCAGTCTCCGTACCCTGCCCGCGAGTTGGGCCGGGGAGATCACCGCCGGGAACCAGCTCACGCCGAACGCGCCCGCCTGCCGCAGCACGGCATCCTCCGCGCCGCCGGCGACGAACAGCGGGGGTGCGGCCACCGCGGGCGCGAGCGTGATCTCGACGCCCGCCCCGACGCCCGAGGCGTCGCCGACACCGAAGCCGTCCCCGGCCTCTGTCGCGGCCTCCGGGGCGATCCGGGTCGGGCCGGCCCCCGACCAGCCCCGGCAACAGCCTCAGCGCGGCCTCGGTGCGCGTCTCGGCCTCCGCGCGCCGTACGCCCAGCGCGTCCCACACGGGCGCGTCACGCAGGCGGCCGTGCCGGCGCTCCCACGCGCCCCGCCCGTCCCCGATCCCCACCAGCAGCCGCCCCCGCGAGACGTACTGGAGCGACGCGATCTCCTTCGCCGGCAGCGGGAGCGGGCGTACGGCGGCGAGCAGTACGCCGTAGCCGATACGCACCCGCTCCGTGACGGCCGTCGCCGTCGCGAGCACCACCTCCGGGGCGAGCATCGGCGCCCGCCCCGTGAAGTGGTCCCACACCCGGACCGATTCGAAGCCCAGGCGCTCGGCGTCGCGCGCGGTCTCGGTGATCTCCTCGGTCCCGAGACAGATACCGACGGCGGTCATCCCTGTCGTCCTCCCGCGGCGGCCGTCGCTGTCGACCGTCAGGCAACAACGTCAACCGCGCTTGAGGTCAACTTCCGCCGCTCCGGGGCGCGGTGGGGGGCTTCCTCAGCGCGTGAGGGCGAGAACGGGCCGCAGGCCCGCCGGGCGCTCCTCCACCGGCAGATGGTCGACGAAGTGCACCGCGCAGCCCAGTTCGGCCGCGCCGCCGTCCGCCTCCCGGTCGTCCCCGACCATCAGCACGTCGCGCGGATCCTGTCCGATGGCCTCGCAGGCGGCGCCGAAGAGGCGTGCGTCCGGTTTCTGGATGCCGTGCTCGTACGACAGCACGTAGGCGTCCACGTAGTCGTCCATGCCGTGGGCGCGGAAGACCGGACGCAGGTCCCAGCCGATGTTGCTGATCACTCCGACACCGATGCCCTCGCGCTTGAGGGTGCCAAGCACGTCCGCTGTGTCGGCGTACGGCCGCCAGGCGTCCGGCGTCCGGTGGCGCTCGTAGAGCGCGTCGTACAGCCGCGGGTCCGGGAGCGCGACCTGCCGGGCGAGACCGGTGTACGCGGCCCTGTGCAGCTCGGCGCTCTCGTCGCGGGTGGCCCACAGTCCGGCCAGCTCCGGCGGCACCTGTTGCGGCGAGGGACCGCCGGGCAGTGCCCCCGCAACGGCGAGCTGGACCGCGTACCGCCGGACCTCGGCGGGCGGCACGGGAACGCTCAATTCGTCGAGTACGGACCGGAGCCAGGAGCCGGCCGATTCGATGCGGAACAGAGTCCCTGAGAAGTCGAAAAGCACACCCTTGATCTTCATGGACCCGATCCTTGCCGGGTCACCGCCACCGGGACAAGGCCCGTCCTCCGTACGTGGCGACGGACAGGGCCACAAGACACGCCCCGAACAGCCAGCCGGCCACCACGTCCGAACTCCAGTGCACCCCCAGCCAGACCCGGGTGAACCCGGCGCCGAGCACCGACACCACCCCCACCACCAGCGCGAAACGCCACAGCGGGCCGCTCACGCCGTGCCGTCGCAGCAGCCACAGCAGCATCCCCACGGTGACGGTGGCGGTCATCGCGTGGCCCGAGGGGAACGCCGCGAAATGCGCCGAGTCGACCGGGTCCGGCCAACTGGGGCGCTCGCGCCCGACGGCGGCCTTCAGGCCCTGCGACACCAGGGCGCCCACCAGGCTCGTCAGGGCGACCCAGCAGGCGAGCAGGCGCTCGCCGCGGAGGAAGAGGACGAAGAAGGCGACGGCGGTCAGCAGCCGCATCGTCCAGGGGTCCCACACCCAGTCCGTGAGAATCCGGTTCGCGTGGGTGAGCCCCGGCTCGTCGACCGCCCACCGGTGCAGATCCACGGAGACGGTCCGGTCCAGGGAGAGCAGCGGACCCCACTCGGCGGCGACGAGCGCCAGCAGGATCAGGGAGGCCACACCGAGCACCGCGCCGACGCGGGCCGGTGTCACGGTTCCGGGCGGTGTGGACGGTGCCGGCGAGGCCGGCCGTGGCGCCGGGGGCACCGCGGGGGATTGCATGGAGTGATCCTTACGACGAAGGGCCCCGCAAAGCTATCCCAGCGCGCGTAGTGCCGGGATGAAGGCCACCACGAGCGGAACCGCGGGCACCAGCGCCGCCGCCGCCGTGAGCCGCAGCCGGCGTCCCGCCGTCAGCCGGGGGAGCGGTGTCAGCAGCCGGTCCACCCGGCGCGGCAGTTCGCTGTCGGGGGCCGGGCAGGGGCCGAACACCCCACGGTCCTCGTTCAGTTCGACCAGGGCGAGCGCGATCGTCAGCCGCCCGAAGCGGCGCGAGGCGACGTCGTCGGCGGCCAACTCGACCAGGCGGTCCATCTCGGCCTGGAACGCGGCGAAGACCGGTACCTGCGGGAACCCGTTGGCCAGCGCCGACGAGCAGTGCAGCAGCCAGTCGTGCCGGGCGCGGGCGTGACCCTGCTCATGGGCCAGTACGGCATCGAGCTGGCGGCCCTTGAGCCGTCGCAAGGCGGCCGTGGTGATGACGAGTTGGGGTGCGGCGCCCGGCAGCCACCAGGCGCCCGGACGCTCGCCCTCCAGGACGACGAGAGGGCCGCCGCCGGGCTCCTCGCCGGGCAACAGCGGTGAACGGACGAGCAGTTCGGTACGGCGCCGCTTGCGGCGCGTGTGCGCCCGGTGGATCTCGCGCGTGAGCATGGCGCCCGTCCACACCCCGCCGGCCGCCAGGATCAGGGCCAGCGCCGCCGACCACGGGCGGTGCGCGCCGAGCGCGTACGCCTCGACGACCCCGCTCGGGGCGGGGGCGAAGACATGTCCCCGTACGGCCAGCCAGGCCGCCGCGGCGCTGAACGTCATGGCGAGCGCGAAGCACAGCAGCACGGCGGCCACCACGCACTGCCAGACCCAGAGCGCCACCACCGGCTCGCGCTCGGGCCATTCGGCGCGGGCCAGCAGCCGCGGGGCGACCACGGCGGCCAGCGCACCGAGCGTCAGCAGCACGAGGGAGACCATCATGGGCGCCAGTTTATGAGTGCCGTGCCGCTCACGGGGGCGGCCGCGGGCGTCAAGTGACGCAGGACACGGTCGTCGTACGTGTCGGTGCGCGCGGCATGTGCCCTGCTGGGGGCCCGTCGGGGTCGGCGGCGTCGGTCGCCGGCCGCGCCGGTGGGTCGTGGGTCAGAGCGTGAGCAGCATCGCCAGCATCGCGATGCCCATGGACAGCCGACAGGCCAGCGCCAGCTCCGGCCGGTCCCCGCAGAGGCCGGTCACCGCGTCCGTAGCCGTGTCCGTCGCTGTGTCCGGGGGCGTATCCGTCACGACCCCCGTCGGTGCCCCCGCCACCTGGACGTCCCCCGGGACGCCGCCGACCACGCCACCACCGGCGCGGTCGGCGGCGCCCGTCCCCACCGGGCCCCCGCCCTCCGCCACGGTCACGGTCTGCAACGGGAGCAGTCGGGCGCCCGTCCACAGCACGTATCCCGCGTAGTAGATCAGCAGCACACCCGTGGCCAGCGGCGTCCCGCCCGCGCTGTGCGCGCCGTGCGTACCGCCCGGCAGCAGGGCCATCGCCACCGCCATGTAGACCATGGCGAGCATGCCCACGAGATGGTGCAGATGGTGCGACGTCCTGCGGGCGGGTCCCAGCGCGCGCAGCGCGGCGACCCCGAACACCGCCACGTACACCAGCCAGACCCAGCGCGGTGGTGTGACCACCGCGGCCGGCACGGCCATCGCCGCCATCCCGAACCCCATCAGGGCCTCGCCGCCGGCCGTCCCGCCCGCCGTGCCGCTCCGCGCGCCCGTGGCCCCGCGCAGCCGGAGCAGACAGTAGGTGCCGGCCGCCGCGCAGAGCGCCACGACCAGCCAGCCGGCCGTCGCCGGTCCGTGCACCGCGCACCTCCCCCTCGCCCGGGGCCCGTCCTTCGGGGCAGGTCCCGGCTCCAACGATGTCCACACAAACGGTGTCAACGGTGAAATGCCCCTGTAGTTCGAGGCGCACGCGAGCGCAGGGAGACACGGGGGGAGCGCACCGGGGGACACGATCCGCGATCAAGGGCGCGGAAGTCGCGTGCTTTTCGCATTCCGCTGGAAACGGAAAACGTAAAGAAAATAGGCTGACAAGTTCATTTGAATTGGTCTGGACAAAGCCTCCGCACGGGCCTTGTGGCGGCCCTCCGAAAGCGGTTACTTTGCGATGGTGCGCCGTGGAGGCGGGCGGGCTGCCGCCGCCTGTAATTCCCCCCACCTCCGTGGATCCGCGTATTTCTGGCAGATTTCTAGTGGGAGGAAATACTCCGTGAGTATTTCAAGACGCGCCGTCATCGCATCGGCGCTGGCCGGCACAGCAGCTGCCGGTGGTGTCCTCGGCAGTCAGCAGGCGGGGGCCGCCCCCGCGCCGCGAGGCAGGGCCCAGGCGGCACCCGCCGCGAGTCCCCCCGGCGACGTGGTCGGCAAGATCAGCGTCGGGTATCAGGGCTGGTTCGCCTGCAAGGGCGACGGTTCCCCGATCGACAGCTGGTGGCACTGGAGCCAGAACGCCGGCCAGCCGCCGTCCCTCAGCAATACGACCATCAAGTCGTGGCCCGATATGCGGGAGTACACACGTACTTTCCCCACGGCGTATCCGAATCTGAACAATGGCCAGCCGGCCTCGCTGTTCTCCTCGCACGACCAGCAGACCGTCGACACCCACTTCCGGTGGATGCGCGAGAACAACTGCGACACCGCCGCGCTCCAGCGGTTCAGCCCCATGGGCGGCGAAGGCCCGATCCGGGACGCGATGGCGCGCAAGGTGCGCCAGTCGGCGGAGGCCAACGGCCGGAAGTTCTACATCATGTACGACGTCACCGACTGGCGTGCCATGCAGTCGGAGATCAAGCAGGACTGGACCAACAAGATGAAGGCGTACACGTCTTCGAGCATGTACGCCAAGCAGAACGGCAAGCCCGTCGTCTGCATCTGGGGCTTCGGCTTCGCCGACGACAAGCGCCCGTTCGCGCCCCCGGAGTGCCTGGACGTCATCAACTGGTTCAAGGGGCAGGGCTGTTACGTCATCGGCGGCGTGCCGACGCACTGGCGCAACGGCAACAGCGACTCCAGGCCCGGCTTCTCCGGTGTCTACCACGCGTTCAACATGATCTCGCCCTGGATGGTCGGACGGATGGGCACCGTCGCCCAGGCCGACCAGTTCTACCGGGACGTCAACACCCCCGACAAGGCCGACTGCGACGCGAGCGGCATCGACTACCAGCCGTGTGTGATGCCGGGAGACCTCCAGTCCAGGCACCGCGCGCACGGCGACTTCATGTGGCGGCAGTTCTACAACATGTGCCGGCTGGGCGTCGCGGGGATCTACATCTCCATGTTCGACGAGTACAACGAGGGCAACCAGATCGCCAAGACGGCGGAGAACGGCTCGATGGTCCCCTCTGGCTCCGGCATCTGGGCCCTCGACGAGGACGGCACGTCCTGCTCGTCCGACTACTACCTCCGGCTCACCGGTGACGGCGGGCGGATGCTCAAGAAGCAGATCGGGCTCACCGCGACCCGGCCGACATCGCCGAGGTAACGGGGCTCCGTCCGCACCGGCCGCCGGGAGGCAGGAAGATCCCGGCGGCCGGTGCGGTCAGCCGGCGGGCAGGTGCCGCGCCCGCGTCTCCCGCCCCCGCAGCCTGGGCGTGAACGTCGCGTGGAAGATCGTGGACGCGGCCCCGACGGCGGCGGCACCCGCGCTCAGCACCGACGGCTCCACCTCGACCCGGCGCAGCCGCCGGGCGGTCGGGTACTCGTTGACCGTACGGGCGATCTCGGCCAGGTAGAAGTCGGCGACGTCGTCGGTGAAGAAGGGCCCGCCGAGGACGACCAGATCGATGTCCAGCAGGTCGATCAGCCCCAGGGCGCCCCGCCCGATCGCCTGGGCCACCTCGCGTACGGCCGCCTTCGCGGCCCGGTCGCCGGCCGCCGCCGCCCGGCCCACGGCCAGATACGCGGCGGTGCTCCCGCTCGTCGTGGCCGCCGGACGCAGGCCGCCGCGCGCCGCCAGATCGGGCACGGACACCGGCGGATTGCACTCGGGCAGGATCTCCGGACGGCCGTCCTCGTCCACCCGCCCCAGCGCGATGGCGCAGAGCTGGCCGAACTCGCCCGCGTTCGAGCTGACGCCCCGGTAGATGTCACCGTTCAGATAGAGGCCGGTGCCGACCCCCGTACCGAGGTAGAGATACGCGAAGTCCCTGGCCCGCCGGTCGCGGCCGATCCAGCGCTCGCCCGCCGCCGCGGCCGTGGAGTCCTTCTCCATGATGACCGGGCACGGGAAGTGGTCCTTGAGGAGATACAGCAGCGGTAGATCGCCCCAGGCCGACATCAGGGGCGGTCCCAGTACGGTCCCGGACGCGATGTCCACGGGTCCCGGCACCGCGACCCCGATGCCCAGGAACCCCTCGGGCCGTACGGCGCCGCCCGCCTCGGCCAGCGTCTCCCGGCCCAGTGCCGCGACCCGCTCGACGAACTCCGCCGGGTCGGTGTCCGCGCTGACGGACCGGGTGCGGGTGCAGACGATCGCGCCGTCGAGGTCGATCACGACCGCCGTCAGCAGTTCGGGGTCGATATGGATCCCGAGCGCGTGCGCGGCGGCCCCGCGCAGCCGTACCGGAGTACGCGGCTTGCCCGACGTCGCGCGCAGTTGCGCGTCCTCGATCAGGATGCCCCGGTCGAGCAGGGAGCGGGCGATCCGGGACACCGACTGCTGGGTGAGGCCGGTGCGGTGGGCGATCTCGCCGCGCGTGATGGTGCCGGAGAGCCGTACGGTCTCGATGACCACGCACTCGTTGAACGACCCCAGGTCGATCTGGTTGACACCGCTCCAGGTGTGGCCGCGCACGGAGTTGTCCGTCGCGTCCTCGGTCCCCAGATGACCCGCGACGTTCTCGCGCAGCCAGCGCACGGTGCGGTACGGGTCGTCGGCGCGGCCGGCCGCGTACCGCTCCAGTTCGGCGGCCAGATCGAGATAGACGCGCCGGGAGGACTCCGGATGGCTGGTGCTGTCGAGAGCGATCATGGCCCGCAGGAAGGTGCGCCAGGTGGACCGCGCGGGAATGTGATGACACGTCACCATGCTTGTGCGGCCGGGTGGTTGAGGGGTCCCTTCGGCGGGGGCGTCGTCCCACAGAGTGATCGCGTGCAGCGCGAGATCGGGGTGCCGCCGGCTCGCCTGAGCGAGATACGCGGCCAGCGCGGGGTCGCCTTCGGCGGGGTCACGCCCGGCGGGCGGGCTGTCGTCGCCAGGCGCGTGGGCCGGGAGGAGTGGGGCCGTTGCTTGGGCGGCGATGTGGGTGGTGTGGTCGGAGCCTGTGTGCTTCGGCGGGTTCTGCCCGGCGGGCGTGGTGCGCGGGCCGGTGCTGTGCGCCGGAAGGCGTGGGGCCGTGGCTTCGGCGGCGGCGTGGGTCGTGTGGCCGGGGCCGGTGTGCTGTGCCGGGTTCTGCCCGGCGGGCGTGGTGTGCGGGCCGGGCGCGTGGATCGGAAGGCGGCGGCCTGCGGCCTCGGTGGCGACGTGGGTGGTGTGGCCGGGGCCGTGCTCCGCCGGTTCTTGCCCGGCGGGCGTGGTGTCCCGGTCCGGTCCCGGCGGGTGCCCGGCGTCGCCGGCGGATTCCCCGCCTCCCTCGGGAGCGCCGTCCCTGCCGGTGCCCGCGGCCTTATGGGCAGCCACCCCTGCTCGGTGAGCGCTGTCCACGGTGGCGGCCGACTCCCCACCGGTGCCCGCGGTCTTGTGGGCAGCCACCCCCGCTCGGTGAGCGCTGTCCACGAGGGCGGCCGACTCCGGGCCGGAGGCCCGTCGTGCCGCGTCCAGGGCGCGGTCGAGGCCCGCCAGGACGTCCGCGCCGATCACCGTGCCCGCCGTGACCGGGGTGCTCGGGACCAGCCGGGTGCCCGCGAGCAGGACCGCGCGCCGCGCGTCCACGTAAAGGCCCATCACCCACACGTCGGCGTCGGGCAGCGGCGGCCGGGTCGGTACGGACGGGGCGACCGGCTCGTCGGGGACGAGCCGCCAGCGGCGCCGGATGCCGGCCACCGTGGCGTGCGAGAGGCCCAACTCCCTTGCCACCGCCCGCGACGCGCCGCTGCCGCCGGGCGCGAGGAGCGTACGCGTGACGACCTCGGCCTCGTCGACCGTGGCGGGTCTGCCGGTACGCGGCCGGTGTTCGAGACCGTCGATGCCCGCGCTCGTCCAGCGCTGGCGCCAACTGCCCACCGTCTGCCGCGACACCCCGAGCCGGCGCGAGATCTCCGCGTCACGCAGCCCGTCTGCCGCCAGCAGTACGACCCCGGCACGGGTGGCGAGCGGACCCCCCTCGTCGGCCCACCGGCGCAGGACGGCGCGGAGTTCGGGGGAGAGCGCGCCGTCGGCGGGCGACGGCGGCGCGGGCGCACTCTCGGCCGGCCGGGTGTCAGACACCCGAGCCTCCCCTCGGGCCGTCGCCGCGGACCAGCCGCAACGTCAGGATCTGGAAGGGCCGCAGCGTCAGCGCCACCGACCGGTCGGTGTGCGCGCGGACCGCGAGCGTGTCCTCCAGGAGGTCCGTCTCCCGCACGGCGGTCACGGGGAACCCGGCGGTCAGTGTCGTTCGGGCACGGCCGCCCCGCGACTCGTACAGCCGCACGACGACATCGCCCGACCGGTCGTCGGCGAGCTTCACGGCCTCGACCACCACGTCCGGATCGTCCACGGCCACCAGCGGCTCCGCCGGCCCGGCCGACGGGCCCGGCCGCAGCGGCAGGTTGAGGGCGTATCCCTCGGAGATCGCCGCACCGACGTCCGCCCCGGGGCGCAGCGTGTGCCGGAAGCGGTGCGGCCCGCGGTCGGCGTGCGGGTCGGGGCTGTGGGCGGCACGCAGCAGCGAGAGACGGACGAGCGTGGTGGTCCCCGCGTCGGCGCGGGTGTGGCGCGACACGTCGTAGCCGTACGTCGCGTCGGACGCCAGCGCCACGCCCCAGCCGTGCTCGCCGACATGGATCCAGCGGTGCGCCCACTGCTCGTAACGGGCCGCGTCCCAGCTGGTGTTCACGTGCGTGGGGCGCTCGACATGGCCGTACTGGATCTCGCCGCGGCTGTTCTCCGCGTGCACGTCCAGCGGCCAGGCGGCCTTGAGGAGCGTGTCCTGTTCGCGCCAGTCGACGTCGGTGTCGATCGTCAGCGCGCGGCTGCCGGCCGTCAGGCTCAGCCGCTGTGTGACCGTGGACCTGCCGGTGCCGCGCTCGACCCGGACCTGCGCCAACAGCGGTCCGCTGTCGGTCACTTCGACACACGACGCGGTGTCGAGATCGCGCCGGGTGCCGCACGCCGCGTCACCGCTGGTGTCGGCGCGCGGCGCGTCGAGGCCGGACGCGCTCCACCGCGCCGGGTCGTCCCGGTGCAGTTGGAGCAGATTGCCCGCGCCGCCCGGCGCGATGGCCTCGCGGTCCGCCGCCAGATCGCGCGCGGAGCGCACGAGCCCCGCCGAGTCGACGTGGACCCGCAGCAGCCCGTTGTCCAGCAGATGGCCGCCGCCCCGGTCGGGATCGGCCGCGGTGACCGTCACCGGCGCCGTGCCGCCGAGCGGCAGCCCGGCCGTGCCCCGGCCGAGCGCGGGGGCCTCGGCCAGCACGGCGAGCCGCCCGCCGGACAGCGGCTGCCCCGCCTCCACCGCGCCCGGCTCGGTGAGCCGGTCCCGGTCGAGGACGACCACCTCGCGGCGGGCGCGCGGCCCGGCGTTGAGGACAGTGGCCCCCTCGGGACCGCCCGCGGCCAGCCGGATCAGGCTCTCCAGTCGGCGGTGGACCGCCCGGTACGTCTGCTCGGCCTCCTCGTGCACCCACGCGATGGCGCCGCCCGGCAGGATGTCCCGGCTCTGGTGCAGCAGGACCCGCTTCCACAGGGCGTCCAACTCGTCGTACGGGTACGGCACCCCGTCCCGTACGGCCGCCGTCGCCGACCACAACTCGGCCTCGCGCAGCAGTGATTCACTTCGGCGGTTGCCGCGCTTGGTTCGGGCCTGGCTGGTGTACGAGCCGTGGTGCGTCTGCGCGTACACCTCGCCGCGCCACACCGGCGCGTGCGGGTACTCGTCGAGCGCGTCGCGGAAGAAGTGCGCGGGGTGCTGGATCTCGACGCGCGGTGAGCCCTCCAGATCGGCCAGTCTGCGGGCGCGTTCGAGCATCTCGCGGGTGGGGCCGTCTCCTTCACGGTCCGCATGGTCCGCGCCGACGTCACCGTCGGCGCCCCGGCCCCCGCCGAACGGCAGTAACGAGCGGGTGCCGCCGCCCTTGTCCGCGTACGCCGCGACCGCGTCGGCCAACTCGGGCCCGGTGAGCGACGCGTGGTGCGGACCGGCGGGCGGGCAGTGTGTGAAGATCCGGCTGCCGTCGGCGCCCTCCCACCAGAACGTGTGGTGGGGAAGGGAGTTGGGGTCGTGCTCGGCGAGCGTGTGTCCGAGCAGCCAGCGCGCCCCGACCAGCGCGGCGAGCTGCGGAATCGCGGCGGTCATACCGCCGGAGCCGGGCAGCCAGACGCCGTCGGGGTCCAGGCCGAGTTCCTCCCGGTAGAAGCGCCGGCCGTGCACGAGCTGCCGCGCCAGCGACTCCCCGCCGGGCACGATCGCGTCCGGCTCCACCCACATACCGCCCACCGGGACCCAGTTGCCCCGCGCGACCGCCTTGCGAATCCGCTCGAAGACGTGTGGATGCCGGTCCTTCATCCAGGCGTGCTCCTGCGCGGACGAGGCGGCGAACACCAGCTCCGGGTACTCCTCGGCGAGCGCGGCCATGCTGCTGAAGGCGCGGGCGCTCGCACGCACGCTCTCGCGCGTCGGCCGCAGCCGGGCGGCGCCGGAGCGCGCGTGCCCGACCGCCGCGACGGTGTGCGCGGACTCGTGCGCCCGGCGGGCCAGGACCGGTGCGAGGATGTCCCGCGCGCCGGCGGCCGTCCCCGGGATGTCACGGGGGTCGACGGCGTCGACGGCCCGGTCCAGGGCCAGCAGGATCTCGTGGCGTCGCGGCAGTTCGGCGGGGAGCGCGCGCATCAGGCTGTACAGGACATCGATGTCATGAATGAGCTGCCAGATGTTCTCGTCGCGTACGGCGAGGTCCGCGCGGAGCAATTGGTGGAGGGGTTCGTCCCCGGCGGTGACCGGGTCGCCGAAATGGGCCCCGGCACCGGTGGCCGCGTCGATCGCCGGATTGGCCGCGGCCTCGACGAGCAGCCGTACGGGCTCGCCGCCGCGCGCGGCCGTCGTGACGGTCATGGTCCTGTTCTGCGGGTGCAGGCCCTGGAGCGGCGTGCCGTGCTCGTCGTGGACCAGACCCTCCGCCCCCTCGCCCCCGAGGTCGACGACCGCCTCGACGCGCCGGCCGGCCCAGCGCTCTGGGACGTCGGCGTTGAGCCGGAACCAACTGGTGGACCAGGGGCCGCCGCCCCAGGTCTCGCCGACGACGAACGGCGTGTACCCGGCGCGCAGCGCCACGTCGACGGGCACCGGCTCGCCCGGAATGTGCCAGGCCCCGACCTCCATGGGAAGCCGCCCGGTGTACAGCGCGGGGCGCAGCCGGCAGTCGAGGAAATGGGCTATTCGCGCCTCTCCGGACTTCCTTCGGTCATGCATGGGCGGCCCTTCCTGTCCAGCCAGTAACCGCCATGTAAAACCAAGAGTGTTATCAAGTCAACGCCTGTCCCGATTACTTCTGAGTTCCTGGTGGTGAGGGCCTCGCGATCGAATTGTCAGTTGAATTCCCGCCCGTAAAGTTCCCCTCCTGGATATTAATTGCCCTGACGAATCGGGCGGGAAAACGGCCTGCGGGAGCACCGGCGGAGGGGGCGGCCGGGGTGAGGCATGAAGAACGGCAGGAAGGCCGCCGCCTTCCTGCCGTTCGTGTGGGGGCGGGGGCGGACAGGCCGCCCCCGCGCCGGATCTACGGCCGTACGGCCTCCGGCCTCGCGCACCCGCCGCGCACCGGCAGCCAGAGACCCTCGCGTGCCGCGTCGAGCAGCGTCAGCATGGTGTCGAGGACATGGCGGGCGAGTTCGGCGGACGCCCGGTGCGGCCGGTCGTCCGCGAGCGCGGTCGCGAGATCGGCGAGTCCGGTCCCACGACCGGCGTCCCGGTAACCGGCCGCCACCGGCAGCCGTTCCCACTCGCCGCCGGACCGGTGCAACTCCACAGGCCCGTCGAAGCCGTTGGGGTCGGGTACGGAGAGCGAGCCCTCGGTGCCGTGCACCTCGATGCGCGGCAGCCGCGCCGCGTGGACGTCGAAGCTCATGACCAGCGTGGTGAGCGCGCCGCCCGTGTGCTCCAGGAGCCCGGTGACATGGGTGTCCACCTCGGTGTCGAAGCGCTCGCCCGCACGCGGCCCGCTGCCGATGGTCCGCTCCGCGCGCGGCCGGGACGCGGCGCCGGTGACGCGGCCGACCGGCCCGAGCAGATGGACGAGCGCGGAGAGGTAGTACGGGCCCATGTCGAGCAGCGGCCCGCCGCCGGGGCGGTAGTAGAACTCCGGGTCGGGATGCCAGCGTTCGTGTCCGGGGGTGGTCATGAACGCGGTGGCGGCCACCGGTGCGCCGATGAGCCCGTCGTCCACCGCCGCCCGCGCGCTCTGCGTCCCCGTACCCAGCACGGTGTCGGGGGCGCAGCCGATCCGCAGCCCCCGCTCCCGCGCCAGGGCGAGCAGACCGTCGGCCTCCTCGCGGGTCATGGCCAGGGGCTTCTCGCCGTACACATGCTTTCCCGCGTCGAGCGCGGCACGCGCCACCTCGGCGTGCACGGCGGGCAGAGTCAGGTTCAGCACCGCGTCGACATCGGGGCGCCGGACCAGTTCGGCGACCGAGGCGGCGACGGCGACGCCCGGTGTCCGCTCGGCGACGGCCTCGGCGCGGCCCGTGTCGAGGTCGGTCACGGCGGTGAGCCTGACGTCGTCCAGCCGTTCCAGCGTCTTCAGATACTCGCCGCTGATCTTGCCCGCGCCGACCATGCCGACCCTCAGCGGCTCGCCCACAGCAGCCCCCTCTCGGTCAGCGCCCGTACCTCGGGCACGTCGAAGTCGTCCGGCTTGTGGCCGATCGTGGAGACGAAGACGCGGCCCGCGCCCCGGTTCCTCGTCCAGACGGCGGGCATCGTGACCGGCCGCGAGCGTTGCTCGTCCGCCTCGAAGCCGATGGTCGCCAGGACGTCGATCAGGGGGTCGGTGGCCGTCCAGTACCGCTCGGTGTGCACCTCGAAGTCGGCGAGGCCGGCGACGACCGGGTGGTCCGCCCGCTCCGGCGGGATCCGCACGGTGTGGGTGGAGAAGCCGGGCGGATGCATCAGGAACTGCCCACCGGTGAGGAGTTGGTAGTCGACGCTGCCGCGGAAGGAGTCGACGATGCCGCCGTGCCAGCCGGCCAGGCCCGTTCCCGCGCGGACCGCCGCGGTGAGTCCGGCGCACTGCTCCGCGCTGATCTCGCCCATGGTCCAGCACTGGACGACGAGGTCGGTGGCGGCCAGGAGCGCGGTGTCGGTGTAGACGTCGAGGGTGTCGGCCGTCTCGACGGTGAAACCGTTCTCCTGGAGGAACGGCAGGAAGAGATCCGTGGTCTTGACGGGCTCGTGGCCCTCCCAGCCGCCTCGGACGACCAGCGCGCGCCGGGAGCCGGGGGTGGGTGGCGGGCCGGAGATGTGGGCGGTCATGGTCGTTGCACGCTCCCGTCGGTGTTGCGCAGCAGGGCCCAGCGGTCGTGTTCCAGCGGCTCGGGTACCGGATACCGGCGGGCCGCGGCCTCGTCGAAGTCGACCCCGTGACCGGGCGTCTCGTGCGGGGACAGCGCGCCGTCGTGCGCCACGACCGTACCGGGGAAGACATCGAGGACGGCAGGCCTGAACACGGCGGCCTCCTGCACCCCGAAGGCATGACTGCTGATGTTCATCGCGAGTGTGGCGGCCTGGGCGACCGGGCTGACGTCGGCGGGACCGTGCGGGGCGAGCCGAACACCGCGCAGTTCGCAGTAGGCGGCGAGCTTGCGGGCCGGGGTGAGACCGCCGAGCGTCGGGACCCGGATCCGGGCGAAGTCGATGTCGGGGCCGTCGAGCAGCGGCAGGAACTGGCCCACGTCGTGGAAGAGTTCACCCACGGCGAGCGGTACGGGGGAGCCGGCCCGCAGCGCGGCGAAGTGGCGCGCGTCCTCCGGGGCGAGCAGGTCCTCCACGAAGTACAGCCCCGCGTCCTCGACCCGGCGCAGGAAGTCCCGGGCCTGCCGGGGGTCGAGCCGTTCGTGTACGTCGTGCAGCAACTCGACCTCGTCGCCGACCTGTTCGCGTACCGCTGTCAGGACGCGTGGCACGGTACGTACGTACGCGGCGGAGTCCCACGGCACCGAGCGGGTGCGCAGCGCGTGCGCGTCCGCGGAGCCGGCGGCGGCGGTGCCGTAGGTGTCGGAGCCGGGAACGGAGGCCTGGACACGGACATGGCGGTAGCCGCGCTCGCGCGCCGCCACGACCTTCTCGGCGATCTCCTCGGCGTCGGCGCCGCTGACATGGGTGTAGGCGTCGGCGTGGGTCCGGACCCGGCCGCCGAACAGTGAGTACAGGGGCGCGCCGAGGCGCTTGGCCTTGAGGTCCCACAGGGCGACGTCGACACCGCCGAGCGCGTTGCCGGTGACCGAACCGCCTCTCCAGTAGGCGCTGTTGAGCAGCAGCCGATGGATGTCGTCGATGTCGTCGGGATCGCGCCAGAGGAGCATCGGGGCCAGGTAGTCGTCGAGCACGGAGCGTACGGCGAGGGTGCGCTGCGGGTCGCTCGCGCAGCCGAGGCCGTACAGCCCCGGCTCGTTGGTCTCGACGCGGACGACGAGATGGGGGCAGCCGTGCGGGGCGGTGAGGAAGGTGGAGACGGCCGTGATGCGGATCTTCGCACCGCGTTCCTCGACCCAGGGGGCGGGCGCGAGGATGTCGGAGCGGGCATCAGGCTGAGCCATACGAACTCCAGCGTACAGATAGCAGGATGGTGTACTGCTATCCGAACGTAGAGAGAGCGTCTTTAATTTGTCAATGAGTTTACCAAATATGGGGGGAGCGGTCTTCAGTGCTGCCCGAGCCGTTTGAGGAGGGTTCGCAGCGAATGTGCGGCCTCCGTGACGGCTCCGGCGATCTCCCGCACACGGGTGTCGTCCATCCGGCTCTTGGGGGCCGAACAGCTGATGGCGTCGCCGCCGCCGTGCCCGGTGCCGAGCGCCACGGCCACGCACCGGATGTCCACGGAGTTCTCGCCGTCGTCCATCGCCCAGCCCTGAAGCCGCGCCTCGGCGAGCTGGCGGATCAGCTCGTCCGGATCGGTCACGGTGTCGGGCGTGAGCCTGGCAAGCGGCCAGTCCAGCCGGCGCTGCACCTCGGCCGCGTCGTACTGCGACAGCATCGCCTTGCCGAGGGCCGTCGCGTGCGCCGGCAGCCGGCGGCCCACCGCCGAGTACATCCGCAGCGCGTGCCGTGACTCCCGTTTGGCCAGGTAGACGACGTCGGTGCCGTCCAGCCTGCCCAGATGCACCGACTCGCCCGTCTCCTCCGCGAGGGAGTCGAGCACCGGCCCGGCGAGGCTCGCGACGTCGTCGCCCTCCAGATACGCGGTGCCCGTGAGCAGGGCCTTGAGCCCGAGGCTGTAGCGGGTGCCCGAGGCGTCCAGGTCCACCCAGCGCCGTGCCTCCATGGTCCGCAGGATCGCGTGCAGGCTGCTTTTCGGCACGGCCATCGCGCTCGCCATCTCGGCGAGCGAGAGCCGGGCGCCCTCGGTGCCGAGCAGTTCGAGCACCTCGAGTACCCGAGCCGCGGACTTGACCTCCTCGGGCTTACGCCCTCGCGCTGCTGCTGCCACCGATTCCACGGAACCTCCGCTCCCCGCACCGGCGCCCCTCGGCGAACCGGTCAGCACGATTCTCGACGTGCGTCTTGACGCTATATCACCGCAACCATAAGTTCAGTCACTCCAACGCCATTCGGCCTTCTGAACGGGTTGATTCTTAGGTAGGGGCCATGCGCATACCTTTCGCACGGAATGTCCGGCTCGTGGCTCTGGCCACGACCACCGCGCTCACACTCACCACCCTCTCCGCCTGCGGCGGCTCGGACTCCGGCGGCGACTCCAAGTCGCTGGAGATGTGGACCTTCAAGCAGTCCCACGTCGGTGCCCTTCGCGCGGCGGCCACCGAGTTCAAGAAGGAGACCGGCATCTCGGTCGAGGTCGAGGTGTACACACCCGACGACGCCTACACCACCAAGGTGCAGAGCGCGGCCAAGACCGACGGCCTCCCCGACGTCCTCGAAGTGCACTCCGACGGTGAGGACTTCGTCCTCGGCGCCGCCGGCGTCACCGCCGACCTCCAGGACCAGATCCCCGACGCCTGGAGCGGCCGCTTCCAGGAGGCGATCAAGGGCTCCGGCACCGTCACGCCGCAGAAGTTCAAGGAGTCGCAGGCCAAGGACTCCACGTTCAAGGGCGTCGAGGAGGGCCAGCGCTTCAGCGTGCCCCTGACCGCCGGCACGTTCGGCATCGTCTACGCCAACAAGCGGAAGCTCGCCGACGCCGGCATCACCAAGGCCCCCGCCACCTGGGAGGAGTTCCTGGCGGCGGTCGAGGCCACCCACCACAAGGACCCCAAGACGGGCGGGATCAGCCTCGGCCTGAAGGTCAAGGCGACCGGACTGACCTGGGTGCTCCAGCCGCTGGCGTTCGCGCAGCTCGGCAAGCAGGCGTACTGGGACCTCTTCGGCGAGGACAAGGCCACCGACTTCGGCTCGGCCAACGGCACCGAGGTCCTGAGCATGTACGACCGGCTCACCCCGTACTGGATGCCCGGCACCCAGACACTCAGCATCGACGAGGCCGACCAGGCGTTCGCCCAGGGCAAGTCGGCCTTCGCCGTCGGCGGCACCTTCACCCTCGCCTTCCTCCAGCAGAACGACATGACGGCCGACGACGTCCTCGCCTTCGGACTGCCCGCGCCGAAGGACGGCGCCGTACCCGACCGGGCTCTCGGCCCGCTCGCGCTGACCGGACTGAGCCTCACCGCCACCAGCGAACAGCCCGAGAACGCCAAGAAGTGGATGGAGTTCCTCTCCGGCACCGACGTCGCCGCGCGGTTCGCCAAGGAGTCGGCCGACCTGCCCGCCACCGAGCTGGGCGCCGAGTCCGCCAAGGTCCTCGGCCCCGCGCTGACCTCCATGATGGAGAGCTTCGACGGCACCGAGGAGACCACGTACGACCCGAGCAACAACGACTTCCGGCCGCCGGGCTACGACCAGGACAGGGCCGGTGAGGTCCTGACCAACCTGACCCCGCTCGGCCGCGAGACGCCGGCACAGACGGGAGCCAAGCTCCGCGAGCTCAACAGCAACTACTGGGCGACCCAGTGACCACAGCACCCCGGCCCACCTCGGTGGGGGAGGCCGGGAGCGGCGGCGAGAGCCGTACGCTCCCGGCCGGGGCGGCCGACACCGCCCCCGGCCCCGGCAAGCGGCCCCGGCGCCGCGCGTTCGGCGGCGAGGCCCTCTCCGGATATCTGTTCGTCGCCCCCGCGGTGATCCTCTTCGCCGTCATGGGCCTGTACACCGTCGGCTACGGCTTCCTGCTGAGCTTCGCGTCCTGGAACGGCTTCATGCCGCACTGGACCTGGGTCGGCCTGGACAACTACGCCGACCTGCTCTGGCGCAGCCCCATCTACGCGCCACGCGTGCGCAGCGCGGGACTCAACACCCTCTGGGTGATGATCGCCGTACCGGTGCTGACGGTCATGGTCTCGTTTCCGCTGGCCGTCCTGCTGAACCAGGCACGCAGGATGCGGTCCGTCCTGCGCTCGGTGTTCTTCCTGCCGTACGTGACCAGCGGCATCGCCGTCTTCTTCGCCTGGCAGTACATCCTCCAGCCCGACGGCGCCGTCAACCTGCTGCTCGGCCGGATCGGACTCGGCTCGCTCCAGCAGCCCCAGGGCTGGCTCGGCAACCCCGACACCGCGCTGCCCACGCTGATCGTGGTGACCGTGTGGGGCGCCGTGCCCGTCTCCATGCTGCTGTATCTGACCGGGCTCCAGACCATCGACCGCAGCCTGCTGGAAGCGGCGCAGCTCGACGGCGCGGGCTGGTGGCGCACGAACGCGTCGGTCGTCTGGCCGCTGCTGCGCCCCATCACGGCGATCGTCGTCCTGCTCAATCTGCGCGACTCGCTCCAGGGCTTCCAGACCTTCCTGGTGATGACCAACGGCGGACCGGGCGACCACACCAACGTGCTGGGCCTGGAGGCGTACAGCCTGGCCTTCCTGAAAGAGCTCCGCCCCACCCTCGGGCTCGCCAGCGCACTGGGCTGGCTGCTGTTCGCCGCCGCCCTGGTACTGGCCCTGATCAATCTGCGAGCGCTGCGGAGCAAGACATGACCTCGATCCCCGTGGCGGACAAGCGCCCCCACGCGACCGCACACCCCGACAAGACCGGTGGGCCGGGCAGGCGACCGGGCGCCGGGCGGGCCTGTAACCGCCGGAGACTCGCGCGTGTCGTCGTCGGTCTGCTGCTCGCCGGATACGCGACGGTGAGCGTCTATCCGTTCCTCTGGATGGTGTCGGCCGCGTTCAAGGACCAGGTGGAGGTGGTCAGCGGCGGTCATCTGATCCCGGAGAACCCCACCTTCGACACCCTGATCGATACCTGGAACAAGCTCCACTTCTTCGACTTCTTCCTCAACAGCCTGCTGGTCACCCTCTACACGGTGGTCCTCACGCTGGTGGTCTACGCGGCGGCCGGCTACGCCTTCGCCGTGCTGCGCTTCCCCGGACGCACCTTCCTGTCACGGCTGTTCGTCTCCCTGCTCTTCGTGCCCGGCGTGACGGTGATGCTGCCGATCGTGCTGCTGGAGAACGAGCTGGGCATCCTCGGCACCCACTGGGGACTGGTGCTGCCCTTCGTCAACGGCGGCGCCCCGCTGTCGGTCCTGCTCATGACCGGCGCGTTCGGCGCCATCCCGGCCGAACTGCGGGACTCCGCGCGGGTCGACGGCGCGGCTGAGTTCCGGATCTTCCTCAACATCTATCTGCCACTGGCCCAACCCGCCCTGATCACGGTCGCGTTGCTCACCGCGATCCCGACCTGGAACGAGTACTTGCTCAGCCGCGTCTCACTCACCGACCGGTCCACCTTCACCCTGCCGCTCGGCCTCCAGACCCTCGCCGCCGAGAACGTGCCCCACTACAACAACCTGATGGCCGGAGCCCTCATCGTGGTCATCCCCGTCGTGCTGCTCTTCCTCTGTCTCCAGCGCTACTTCGTCAACGGACTCGTCGGGGCGGTGAAGGGCTGATGCGCGTTCTGGTCACCGGAGCCGCCGGACACATCGGCGGCCATGTCATCGACGACCTGCTGGCCCACGGCCACCGGATCGTCGCCACCGACCTCGTCCCCGTCGACGACCCCCGGCCGGACCGCGTCCACACCGGCGATCTGCGCGATCCCGGCCTGGTGCGCGACGCCATGGCAGGCGTCGAGGCCGTCGTCCATCTCGGTGCCATCCCGCACCCCAACTCCGACGACGACAGCGCCCTGTTCGCCACCAACTGCCTCACCGCCCACCGGGTCCTGGACGAGGCGGGCCGCACCGGCGTCCGCCGTGTCGTCGCCGCCTCCAGCCTGGCGGCCGTGGGACTCGCCTGGTCGCCGGAGCCGCAGTCCCCGCGCTACGTACCACTGGACGAGGAACACCCCACACTGGTCCAGGATCCGTACGGGCTCTCCAAGGTCGTGCTGGAGGAGACGGCCCGCGCCACGTACCGGCGCCACGGCACCGACATCGTCTGCATGCGCTTCCCGTTCACCGGTACCGGCGAGCGGCTGGCGAGGCAACTCGCCGCCGTACGCGACGATCCGGCCGCCCACCGGATGGACCTGTGGGGGTGGCTCGACACCAGGGACGCGGCGAGGGCCGTACGGTACGCGCTCCACGCCGAACTGACGGGCTGTCATGTGCTCAACGTGGCGGCGGACGACACGTCTTCACCCCTGCCGACGGCCCAACTGCTCGACGAGTACCACCCCGGTGTGCCGTACTTCGCCGAGCTGACCGGTCACGCCTCGCTGTTCGACACCACGGCGTGCGCGCGGCTGCTCGGCTTCGCCCCGAAGCACCGCAGGAGCGCGCTCGACGCGGACGCGGACGAGGGGGCCGGCGCCGGAGCGGGTGCCGAGGCGAGCTCCGGGGCGGGTGCCGAAACAGAGGCGTGAACGGCGCGCGAACAGGACGATTCGCCTGCGCGCACCCCCCTGACATGCCCGCGGGAAGTGGGGTTAGGCTCGGGCGCGCCGCCCCCGCGGCGGAGAATCGGAGAACGCGCACCATGAGCACCGCACCGCACGCCGCCCCAGGTCAGCTCACCTACCGGGACGCCACCGCAGAAGACGTCGAGCCGCTCGTCGCGCTCATAGAGGCCGCCTACCGCGGCAAGGACGCCCGTGCCTCCTGGACCTCGGAGGCCGACCTGCTGGGCGGCCAGCGCACCGACGAGCGGGGTGTCCTCGAAGTGATCGAGGCCCCCGGCAGCCGCCTGCTGATGGTCGAGGCGGACGGCGTACTGGTCGCCTGCTGCCAGTTGGAGCACCGCGGCCCCGCCGCGTACTTCGGCATGTTCGCCGTCCACCCGGACGCGCAGGGCGGCGGGCTGGGCAAGCGCGTCATAGCCGAGGCGGAGCGCCGTGCCCGCGCGCAGTGGGGCGCCGGCGAGATGCACATGACCGTGATCATCCAGCGCGAGGACCTCATCGCCTGGTACGAGCGCCGCGGCTATCGCCGTACGGGACAGCTGACCCCCTTCCCGTACGGCGACGAGCGCTTCGGCATACCGCAGCGCGACGACCTGGCGTTCGAGCTGCTGGTCAAGGCGCTGGACCAGGACGCCTGACCGGGACGGCGCCCGGCGGCCACGCCTGACCGGGACGGCAACGCCCCGGCCGGGCCGCCGCGGCAGGACCCGTCAGGCCGTGAACCGGCCGGTGCGCCGGATCTCCGGGAAGTCGGTGGTCGCCCCGTCCAGGCCGAACGCCCTGACGAGGCGCAACTGATCCGGTGTGTTCACCACCCACCCGATGACCCCGAGCTCCGCCGCGTGCGCGCGCTCGACGACCTCCAGCGTCAGACGCCGGATGTTCAGCGCGAGGGAGTCCGCGCCCACCGCGGTGGCCCTGTCGACCACGTCGGCGCCCCAGCGGCTGGCGATCAGCACCGTCCGTACACCCGGCACCAGGGCGGAGATCTCGGCGACGGCCTCGTCGTGGAACGAGGACACCTCCACGCGCCCCACCAGCTTCCGCCGGTGCATCACCTCGGCCAGCGCGCGGGCCGCCGCCACATCCTTGATCTCCGCCTGGAGCGGCGAACCCACCGCGTCCAGGACCTCCTCGAAGACCGGCA
This sequence comes from Streptomyces sp. NPDC060366, assembly GCF_042725135.1. NCBI lineage: Bacteria > Bacillati > Actinomycetota > Actinomycetes > Kitasatosporales > Streptomycetaceae > Streptomyces > Streptomyces sp. NPDC060366. Next base: position 306,413 of record NZ_JBHXDC010000008.1, read on the forward strand.
CGCGCTCGCCACGCCCCGCGTCGAGCTCCCGCAGCTCGGCGAGGGTCCGGTCGGCGATCGGACCCGTTCCGTCCGTCGTGCGGTCCAGCTCGGCGTCGTGCATGACGACGAGTGCGCCGTCCTTGCTCAGATGGAGGTCGAGCTCGATGGCGTCCATGCCGGCTCGTTCGGCGTGCAGGAAGGAGCGCAGGGTGTTCTCCGGTTCGACACCCATCACTCCACGATGACCGATGGTGAGGAAAGTCAAGGCTGACTCGCTTCCGTCGTCGGCGGCTCCCGCGCGGCGCTGGTGCCCCACGCGGCACGGCGGCAGCCTAACGGTCACCGCGCCGGACGGACCCGGGTCGGACCCGTGCGCGCCTGAGCCTGCCGTCCGTACCGCCAACGGCAGGAAAATCGCCCGTAAACGCTGAGTGCGGCAGGATAATTTGTCACGCGCTCCCTTGTACGGGAGAATCAAGGACCTATACGGTGCTTTGACGCCCGCTTCTCCCGTGGAGGACGTGACATGACGGAAATTCTTGTGCAGGACCGGACCGCACGGCATTCGGCCGACGACGAGCGGGTGGTCGAGCACCCCGCCTGGACCGAGCTCAAGAACGCCGTCGAGGAGATCCGCCCCTGGCAGTCCAAGGACGGCTCCATAGATTTCGACGCGCCGCAAGCGCCCTCGCGCGCCTACGTGGACGTCACGCTCGACCGCGTCATCACCGCCGTCGAACAGCTGTCACCCCTGCTGCCGCACGACGCCGCCTACCACCGGGCGCTCGTCTCGGACCTCCGCAAGTGGGCCGACAGCGCCTTCGACGTACCCGACTTCCTGGACTCGCTGCTGGCCTTCCAGCCGGCGGCCGACCGCGTGGACCGGCTCCAGCACCTGGTCGTCTTCCCCATGTACACGCAGAACGGCAACCCGGACCGCAACCTCGAGGCGGTCGTCCTGCGCATGGTCTGGCCCGAGTGGCTCTCGGAGCTGGAGCGCACCCGCTACGACAACCCCCTCTTCTGCGGCATCACCTTCGAGGACTTCACCGCCGGGTACGACACCAACTCCGCGGTCCTCTTCCCCGAGACGATCGCCGTCCGGGAGGCACCCGAGCGGTTCAGCTGGGGCGGTATCTTCTGCGACCGCGAGGCGGCCCGCTTCCGCCGGGTCACCGAGGCCGCCGTCGACATCCTCGGGGTGGAACTCCCCGAGGGCATCCGCGAGATGGTCGGCGACCAGGACCGCTGCCAGCAGGCCTTCGTACTCTGGGACATGATCCACGACCGCACGCACAGCCACGGCGACCTGCCGTTCGACCCCTTCATGATCAAGCAGCGCCAGCCGTTCTGGATGTACGGCCTGGAGGAGCTGCGCTGCGACCTCACCGCCTTCCGGGAGGCCGTGAAACTTCAGGCCGACGGCGTCGCGCAGGGCCGCGACGTGCAGTACGCGGTGCTCTTCGACCGGATGTTCCGCTTCCCCGTCACCGGCGCCCGCGAGCGCAACTACGACGGCCTCGGCGGCCAGCTGCTCTTCTCCTACCTCCACAAGCACGACGTGGTGCGCTGGACCGACAACACCCTGCGCATCGACTGGGACAGGGCCCCGCAGGTCACCCAGCGGCTCCTGGACGAGATCGAGACCCTCTACCGGGCCGGTATCGACCGCCCGAAGCTGGTCCACTGGTTCGCCGCCTACGACCTCGTCTCCACCTATCTGGCCCCGCACCCCGGATCCACCTGGGCCAAGGGCCCGGACGCCCTCGACCTGGATCTGCCCCCGCGCAAGCTGGTGGACGACGTGCTTCCCGACGAGTTTCCGCTCAGCATGTTCTACGAGGCACTGGCCAAGAAGCTCAAGACCGTGATCGCCTCGACCAAGGGCATCACGGCGGCCGGTGCCGAGCAGCGAGCCGCGTGAGTCCACGACCCGACCGGGCCGCGACAGCGCGGCCGACGAACACAACGCCGACACGGGGGACACCGGGATGACGGAGACGACGAGCATGAGCGCAGGCAGCGGAACGGGCGCGCTGGACGGCGCCGTCGTGGCGGTCGCCGGAGCGGGCGGGCCCGCCGGGCGCGCGACGCTCCTGCGCCTGGCCGGGGCCGGTGCGACCGTCGTCGGCGCCGACGCGGACCCCGAGAGCCTCGCCGAGGCCGTCGACGCCGCCCGACGCGCGCACAGCGGCGCCACCGTCACCGGCGACACCGTCGACCTCCTCGATCCGGCGGCCACCCGCGCGTGGGCGACCAGGACCGAGCAGGACCACGGAAGGGGCCGGATCGACGGACTGGTCCACCTCGTCGGCGGCTGGCGCGGCGGCAAGACCTTCGCCGACACCGACCTCGCCGACTGGGACCTGCTGGAGAAGCTGCTGATCCGCACCGTCCAGCACACCTCCCTCGCCTTCCACGACGGGCTGCTGCGCAGCGACCGCGGTCGTTACGTACTGGTCAGCGCCGCCGGCGCGAGCAAACCCACGGCGGGCAACGCCGCCTACGCGGCGGCCAAGGCCGCGGCCGAGGCCTGGACGCTGGCGCTGGGCGACGACTTCCGCAAGGCCGGGGGCGACGAAGGACCGCGCGCGGCGGCTGCGATCCTGGTCATCAAGGCACTGGTGCACGACGCGATGCGCGCCGAGCGCCCCAATGCGAAGTTCGCGGGCTTCACGGACGCCGGAGAGCTGGCCGACGCCATCGCCGGAGTCTGGGACCGGCCCGCCGGTGAAGTGAACGGAAACCGCCTGTGGCTGACCCCCGAGTCATGAGGGCCCGTACGACGGCCGCGCGTGCGCACCACGACCCCGGCACGCGCGGCTTCGCCAGCGACAACTACGCCGGCGCCCACCCCGAGGTGCTGGCCGCGCTCGCCGTCGCCAACGGCGGCCACCAGATCGCGTACGGCGAGGACGAGTACACCGATCATCTCCAGCGCGTCATGCACGGCCACTTCGGCCCCACCGCGAAGGCGTTCCCGGTCTTCAACGGCACCGGGGCGAACGTCGTCGCGCTCCAGGCCATGACCGACCGCTGGGGTGCGGTGATCTGCGCCGAGTCCGCGCACATCAACGTGGACGAGGGCGGTGCGCCCGAGCGGGTCGGCGGGCTCAAACTGCTGACCGTGCCGACCCCGGACGGCAAACTCACCCCGGAGCTGGTCGACCGGCAGGCGTGGGGCTTCGACGACGAGCACCGCGCCATGCCGCAGGTCGTGTCGATCGCGCAGAACACCGAACTGGGCACGGTCTACACCCCGGACGAGATCCGCGCGCTGTGCGAGCACGCCCACGAGCGGGGCCTGAAGGTCCATCTCGACGGCGCCCGGATATCCAACGCCGCCGCCTTCCTCGACGTACCGATGCGCACCTTCACCAACACCGTCGGTGTGGACGTGCTGAGTTACGGCGGCACGAAGAACGGCGCGATCTTCGGCGAGGCCGTCGTCGTGATCGACCCGGACGCGGTGCGCGCGATGAAGCGGCTGCGCAAGCTGTCGATGCAGCTCAGCTCCAAGATGCGGTTCGTCTCGGTGCAGTTGGAGGCGCTGCTGGCCGGTGATCTGTGGCTGCGCAACGCCCGGCACAGCAACGCCATGGCGCAGCGGCTCGCCGACGGGGTGCGCGCGGTCGACGGCGTCGAGATCCTGCACCCCGTGCAGGCCAACGCCGTCTTCGCCCGGCTGCCGCACGACGTGGGCGTACGCCTCCAGCAGCGGTTCCGCTTCTACTTCTGGGACGAGGCGGCCGGCGACGTGCGCTGGATGTGCGCGTTCGACACCACCGAGGACGACGTCGACGCGTTCGTCCAGGCCCTCAAGGAAGAGATGGCCAGGTAACCGCGGACCGGGAACCTCGGGCTGGGCGGTGCATTACAGTGGACCTCATGGTGTGCCGTGGTGCACCGCTTCCGTATGTCCCGAGGCAAGGCTGACGATGACCCTGACTCTCACCGTGTCGGACGAGGTGCACACCCTCGTCCCCGGCTTCACCCCGCTCGCCGTCGAGGCCCACGGCCTGGTGAACGGCCCCAGCAACGAGGCCAGTTCGGCGCTGCTGGACGACGCCGCACGCCGGCTCGCCGAGCGCCTCGACGGGCGCGCCCCGCACGAGGACCCGCACATGATCGCCTGGCGCGCGGCGTACACGGCTTTCGGCAGCAAGCCGTCCCGTACCCGCAACTCCGCCGAGGCACTGGCCAAACGGGCGCTCGCCGACGGCGGCCTGCCCCGGATCAATCTCCTCGTGGACCTCTACAACGCGATCAGCGTGGCCCATCTGATCCCCGTCGGGGGCGAGGACATCGACAGCGTCGTGGGCGCCATGCGGCTCGTACGGGCCACCGGCGACGAACCGTTCCACACCGCCGCCGGCGGTGAGCCCGCCGTCGAACACCCGGACGCGGGCGAGGTGGTGTGGCGCGACGACGAGGGCGTCACCTGCCGGCGCTGGAACTGGCGCCAGGGCGTGCGTACCCGGCTCACCGAGGAGTCGGTCAACGCGGTCTTCCTGCTGGAGAGCCTGGCCCCCATGACCCGCGCGGCACTCGACGCCGCGGGTACCGAACTCGCCGAGTCGCTGGAGAAGTTGAGCCCCGGGGCACGGATCACCGTCCACCCCGCCGGCTGACGCCTCGCCCGGCGACCGCCCCAGCAGTGACGTTTCGGTGCGGTCGCCGCGGGACTCGCCGAAGGCCCGCTCAGTTGGCCTCGCGGACCTCGGCCGGTGTCGGAGCCGTACCGCCGAGGTGCGCCGGTACCCACCAGGTGTCGCTCGCGTCCCTGGGCCGTACCGGATAGGCGCGCTGGGCGGCTTCGAGCAGTTCCTGTACCCGCTCGCGGAGCCGCCGGGTGATCGCCCCCGCGTACTGGTCGGCGGGGGCGTCCATCGGCTCGCCGACCCGCATCGTCACGGGGATGTGGCTGCGCCGGAAGTTGCGGGGGCGTCCCTTGGTCCAGATCCGCTGGGTGCCCCACAGCGCCATCGGGATCAGCGGTACGCCGGCCTCCTGCGCCAGGCGCGCCGCGCCCGACTTGAAGGACTTGAGGGTGAACGACGGCGAGATGGTCGCCTCGGGGAACACACCGACGATCTCGCCGGAGCGCAGCGAGTCGAGCGCGTGCGCGTAGGCGCTCTCGCCCTGTTTTCGGTCCACCGGGATGTGTTTCATGCCGCGCATGAGCGGCCCCGAGACCCTGTGGCGGAAGACGGAGTCCTTCGCCATGAAGCGCACGAGGCGCTTCTGGGGGAGCGCGGTGAGTCCGGTGAAGATGAAGTCCAGATAGCTGATGTGGTTGCTGACGAGCACGGCACCGCCGGTACGCGGGATGTTCTCGGAGCCCTGAGTCTCGATCTTGAGGTCCAGCGCCCTGAACATCGTGCGGGCGGCGCCGACGACCGGCCGGTAGACGAGCTCTGCCATCTGGAGGAGACCCTTCTGTTCCCGGGGAGGGTTCTCCCGACGGAAGTTACGCAGCCGTAGGTTTTCGGCATTGGGCAGATCGTGCCCCAAACGAAGGCTTGTGGCCAGTCCTGCCGACGGCGCGGAGCGAGATTCTCATCACGTCATTCCCGGGTGATCAGGGCGTCAGCCGCAGCTCAACGCGGGGCGGCGGTCGTACGGCGCAGCAGGAGGTACATCTCGCAGCCGAGGCAGTAGGCGAAGGCGGCGTTGAGGAAGGCGGCGGCCAACGCGCAGGCCGTGGCGGCCAGTGCGAGCCAGAGCGGACCCCACAGATAGCCGACCAGTCCGACCACGGCGAAGACCAGTCCGACCGCCTGCGCGAAGCGCGGCGGCTGCGGGGACTCGAACTCCGTGGGCGGTCCGAGCCTCGGCCGTACGACGGTGCGGAACAGCCATCCGTAGGGCGAGCGCCCCACACCGGCCAGCGCGCCCACCGCGAAGCACAGGGCCTGCCAGCCGAGAAGCGCGCCGCTGCCGGTGACCAGAACCACGGCCAGGACGACGGTGGTGACGGCCGCGCCGAAGCGAGGGCCCCTGACATCTATGTTCATGACACCAGCATCACTCAGGGCCGCCCGGCCGGGACCGCGGAATATTTTGCGGTCGTGTGAACGCTTCACCTGGGATGACGACGACAGGACTGATGGTGTGCGTGGCGGTGCTCGCGGCGGCGAGCGTCTTCGGTCTGCTGCACCGCCGTACGAACGGGAGGCTCAAGGTGCGCGGGCGTGACGGCGAAAGACTGCTCGGCGCCGCCGAGTTGGGCGCGGAGTTGGGGGAGCGCGCCACGCTCGTCCAGTTCTCCAGCGCGTTCTGCCAGCCCTGCCGTGCGACCCGGCGCACGCTCGCCGAGGTGACCGGCATCGTCGACGGCGTCGCCCATGTGGAGATCGACGCCGAGGACCGACTTGAGCTGGTACGCGAGTTGGGCATCCTCAAGACACCGACGGTGCTCGTCCTCGACGCGGCGGGCCGGATCGTCCGCCGGGCCGCGGGGGCGCCGCGTAAAGCCGATGTGATCGCCGCGCTGGGCGTGGCCGTGCCGGGCGCGACGCCCGGCGACTGAGAGTTCCCGGTCGGCGGGCCGGTGGGCGTTGGGAAGGTCACAGTTCAAAGCGGTTGCTCAGCGGGCATCAGATGGATGTACTGGCGAGTAATATTATGGTCGGTGCGCCGGTCGACCTGACCGGAAAACCTCCCATCAGGCGCCTATGCTGCGAGCAACAAGGCAGCCCAGAAATGACGATGCAGTAGGAGAGCCGGCGTGAGCTTGAGGATCGTTGTCTGTGTGAAGTACGTGCCCGACGCCACGGGCGACCGGCATTTCGCCGATGACCTGACGCTGGACCGTGACGATGTCGACGGTCTGCTGTCCGAGCTGGACGAGTACGCGGTCGAGCAGGCGCTCCAGATCGCCGGGGACCACGACGGTGACGACGCGGAGGTCACCGTGCTGACGGTGGGTCCCGAGGACGCCAAGGACGCGCTGCGCAAGGCGCTGTCGATGGGCGCGGACAAGGCGGTCCACGTCGAGGACGACGATCTGCACGGCACGGACGCCCTCGGCACCTCGCTGGTCCTCGCGAAGGCGATCGAGAAGACCGGCTACGACCTGGTGATCTGCGGGATGGCCTCCACCGACGGCACGATGGGCGTACTGCCCGCGATGCTCTCGGAGCGTCTGGGCGTACCGCAGGTGACGCTGCTCTCCGAGGTGTCCGTCGAGGGTGGCACCGTCAAGGGCCGCCGTGACGGCGACGCGGCGACCGTACAGCTCGAGGCCTCCCTGCCGGCCGTCGTGTCGGTGACGGACCAGTCGGGCGAGGCCCGCTACCCCTCGTTCAAGGGGATCATGGCGGCGAAGAAGAAGCCGGTGGAGTCCCTGGACCTGGAGGACCTGGACATCGAGGCCGGTGACGTCGGCCTCGCGGGCGCGTGGACGGCGGTCGACTCCGCCACGGAGCGCCCCGCCCGTACGGCGGGCACGATCGTCAACGACGAGGGCAAGGGCGGCGACGAGCTGGCCGAGTTCCTCGTGAGCCAGAAGTTCATCTGACGAAACGCGGCCCTCGGGCGACCCAGTGCCGCCGCAGTAGCCGGTCCCGGAACCCTCACGTACACGCATTCGCAGGAGAACAGAACCCATGGCTGAAGTCCTCGTCTATGTCGATCATGTGGACGGTGCCGTCCGCAAGCCCACCCTGGAGCTGCTGACGCTGGCCCGTCGCCTCGGTGACCCGGTCGCCGTCGCGCTCGGCGCGGGCGCCGCGGACACCGCCGCCAAGCTGGCGGAGCACGGCGCGGTGAAGGTGCTGACCGCCGACGCCCCCGAGTTCGCCGACTACCTCGTCGTCCCGAAGGTCGACGCGCTCCAGGCCGCGTACGAGAGCGTGTCGCCGGCCGCCGTACTCGTCCCCTCCTCCGCCGAGGGCAAGGAGATCGCGGCGCGCCTCGCCGTGCGCATCGGCTCGGGTCTGATCACCGACGCGATCGACCTGACGGCCGGTGACCAGGGTCCGGTGGCGACGCAGTCCGTGTTCGCCGCCGCGTACACCACCAACTCCCGTATCACCAAGGGCACTCCGGTCATCACGGTGAAGCCCAACGCGGCCCCCGTCGAGCCGGCCGCGGCCGCGGGCACCGTCGAGGCGCTGGCCGTCACCTTCGGTGAGGCGGCCACCGGCACCAAGGTCGTCGGCCGTACCCCGCGCGAGTCCACGGGGCGCCCGGAGCTGACCGAGGCCGCGATCGTCGTCTCGGGCGGACGCGGCGTCAACGGCGCCGAGAACTTCGCGCTCATCGAGGCGCTCGCCGACTCCCTCGGCGCGGCCGTGGGCGCCTCGCGCGCCGCCGTCGACGCCGGCTGGTACCCGCACTCCAACCAGGTCGGCCAGACCGGCAAATCGGTCTCCCCGCAGCTGTACATCGCCTCCGGCATCTCGGGCGCGATCCAGCACCGGGCGGGCATGCAGACGTCGAAGACGATCGTCGCGATCAACAAGGACGCCGAGGCGCCCATCTTCGACCTCGTCGACTACGGCGTCGTCGGCGACCTCTTCCAGGTCGTCCCCCAGCTCACCGAGGCCATCAAGGCCCGCAAGGGCTGAGCCGGCACGTCCCGGGGGCCGCGCGGTGGATCGTCACCGCGCGGCCCCTGTGTGCTGCGCGCTCGCTTCCGCGCCCGCTCAGGGCGACCATTGACGCAGCCCGGATCGGGCGATTAACTTCGCCATGCGGATGATTCATTCCGCATGGCGGAAATCTAGCGCGGTAGACGGAGGCTGGGGAATGGGTCAGGGCCAGCAGGAGAAGGTGGCGACGAGCCTCGCGGGCGCGGTCGGTGCGAGCATCAGCGCCTCGCTCGCACCGGTCGACGCCGAACTCGCCCGCCGGTACCCGGGAGACCCCGGCACCCGCCAGCCCGTCCACACCGTCTACGTCCCCGCCGACGCCTTCGACGCGGGCACCGTCCGCTCCTGGGGGGACCGGGCACTCGCCGCCCTCGACGAACACGCCCCCGACGCCGCCTCGCTGGCGCGCGCCCTCGGCCTCTCCGGCGAACTGGCGGGACCGGTGTACGAGCGCGTGCGGGCCAAGCTGGAGCGCGAGCCCGTCGAAGACCTGCGGATCGACTTCGAGGACGGCTACGGCCCGCGCTCCGACGAGGAGGAGGACATCGCCGCCGCGCGCGCCGCGCGCCTCGTCCACGCGGCGTACGCCGACGGCACCGCCGCCCCGTACACGGGCATCCGGATGAAGTGCCTGGAGGCCCCCGTACGGGACCGGGCCATCCGCACCCTCGACATCTTCCTCAGCGGACTGATGGAGGCCGGCGGACTCCCCGAAGGGCTCGTTCTCACGCTGCCCAAGGTCACCTATCCCGAACAGGTCACCGCGATGGTGCGGCTGGCGGAGGAGTTCGAGAAGGCGCGGGGTCTGGAGCACGGCCGGATCGGGTTCGAGATCCAGATCGAGACCAGCCAGTCCATCCTCGCCGCCGACGGCACCGCCGCCGTCGCCCGGATGATCGTCGCGGCGGACGGCCGCGCCACCGGACTGCACTACGGCACCTTCGACTACAGCGCCTGCGTCGGCGTCAGCGCCGCCTACCAGTCCAGCGACCACCCGGCCGCCGACCACGCCAAGGCCGTCATGCAGGTCGCCGCCGCCGGCACCGGCGTACGGGTCTCCGACGGCTCGACCAACGTCCTGCCCGTCGGACCCACAGCCCAGGTCCACGAGGCGTGGCGGCTCCACTACGGGCTCACCCGCCGCGCCCTGGCCCGCGCCTACTACCAGGGCTGGGACATGCACCCCGGTCATCTGCCCACGCGCTACGCGGCCGTCTACGCCTTCTACCGCGAGGGCCTGGAGCCGGCCGCCGCGCGACTCGCGGCGTACGTGGCGAAAGCCGGCGGCGACGTGATGGACGAGCCCGCCACCGCAAAGGCGCTCAGCGGCTATCTGCTGCGCGGGCTGGACTGCGGAGCCCTCGACAGCGACGAGGTCACCCGGCTGGCCGGGCTCACCCGCGCCGAGCTGGAGAGCTACGCCGCCCCGCGCCGCGCGGACCTCACGGTCTCGGCGCCGTGACGCTTGCCGAGCCCGCCCGCACAGGCTGATCCGGCGGCGAGGAACGGCCGCCGCCGGGCCTACCGGTCCGCCGGCGGCGGCAGTTCGCCCGAGCCGCGCGCGATCAGCCTGGTGGGCACCACCACCCGGCCGGGCGCCTCGGCCGCCCCGTCCAGCCTCCGGAACAGCCGCTCCGCCGCCGTACGCCCCAGGGTGGCCGCGTCCTGCGCGATGACCGTGACCCCGGGGTCCAGCAGGTCGGCCAGCTCGATGTCGTCGAAGCCGACCAGGGCGACGGGCCGGTCGTGCGCGGCCAGCGCCCGTACGACCGTCACCGTGACCCGGTTGTTGCCGGTGAGGATCGCGGTGACCGGCTCCGGGGCCTTGAGCATCGAGACGACGGCCTCGTGGACACGCTCGGGAACGGTCGTGCCCAGCGACACCCAGGAGTCCTCCACCGGCAGACCGGCCTCGGCCATCGCCGCGCGGTAGCCGCGCAGGCGCTCGACCGCCGTGTGGATCCGGGGCTGGTCGCCGATGAAGCCGATCCGCCGGTGGCCGTGGGCGACCAGATGGGCGGTGCCCGAACGCGCGCCGCCGAAGCTGTCGGAGAGCACGGCGTCCGCCTCGATCTGGCCGGCCGGACGGTCCACGAAGACCGTCGCGACGCCGGCCTTTATCTCCGGCTCCAGATAGCGGTGGTCATGACCCGCGGGAATGATGATCAGTCCGTCCACGCGGCGCGCGCACAGGGCGAGCACCAACTCCTGCTCGCGGTCCGGGTCCTCGGCGCTCGACCCGTTGATCAGCAGCGCGCCGTGGGCGCGCGCGACCTCTTCGATCGCGCGGTTCAGCGGGCCGTAGAACGGGTCGGCGAGGTCTTCGAGTACCAGTCCGATGCTGGCGGTACGGCCCTTGCGCAGCACCCGCGCCGAGTCGTTGCGGCGGAAGCCCAGCGCGTCGATGGCCTCCTGGACGCGCCGCTCGGTGTCGGGGGTCACGCCCGGCTCCGCGTTGACCACGCGGGACACCGTCTTGAGACCGACACCGGCACGGGCTGCCACGTCTTTCATGGTGGGCCGATTACCGTAGCGGGGCTCAGGGTGACGGGCGGTGTCGGCCACGGTGCGCTGTCCTGTCGTCGTTCGGTTGTCGTGCAAGGCTTGTGGCGTTGAGCATAGGCCCTGGACAACGTTGTCAGGTGAATGGAGACTGTTCCACGAACCCGCAGGTCCCACGCGCGTCCATACCACCCCCGCCCGCGGGGAACACTCGTCCACTGGAGATCCGACACAGATGCATAACGACCTCGTAGCCGCTCTCGACATCGGCGGCACCAAGATCGCCGGGGCGTTGGTGGACGGCGACGGGAGGATCCTCGTACAGGCTCGCCGCCCGACCCCGGCGACCGAGGACGGCGAGTCGGTCATGCGCGCGGTCACGGAGGTGCTGGCGGAGGTCGGCGCCTCGCCGCTGTGGACGCGCGCGAGCGCCATCGGCATCGGCAGCGCGGGTCCCGTGGACGCGGCGGCCGGCACCGTCAGCCCGGTGAACGTTCCCGGCTGGCGCGGCTTCCCGCTGGTGGAGCGGGTCCGGCGGGCCACCGGGGGCCTGCCGGTGACGCTCGTCGGCGACGGCGTCGCCATCACGGCCGCCGAACACTGGCAGGGCGCGGCCCGCGGCTACGACAACGCCCTGTGCATGGTGGTCTCCACCGGCGTGGGCGGCGGCCTGGTGCTCGGCGGCAAGCTCCACCCCGGCCCCTCGGGCAACTCCGGCCATATCGGCCACATCAGCGTCGACCTCGACGGCGACCTCTGCCCGTGCGGCGGGCGCGGCTGTGTCGAGCGCATCGCCAGCGGCCCCAACATCGCCCGGCGCGCCCTGGAGGGCGGCTGGCGGCCCGGCCCCGACGGTGACACCTCGGCGGCGGCGGTCGCGGCGGCGGCCCGTACCGGCGACGCGGTCGCGATCGCCTCGTTCGAGCGCGCCGCTCAGGCGCTGGCCGCGGGGATCGCCGCGACGGCGACGCTCGTCGAGATCGGCATCGCGGTCGTCGGCGGGGGAGTGGCGAACGCGGGCGACGTGCTCTTCCTGCCGCTGCGCCGGGCGTTGCGCGAGTACGCGACGCTGTCGTTCGTCCAGAACCTCACCGTGACACCGGCGTTGACCGGTACGAACGCGGGTCTGGTGGGCGCCGCGGCGGCTGCCTCACTGGGCCGCGGGACCGCCGTGCCGAGTGGGGCCGACTCGGCGATGAGCGCTCCGACGATTTAGTGACGGATCGTCATCGCAGGCCCTGCGAAGGCGATGTGACGGCCTGTCAAATACCCATCTCCGGGGCTTTCTTCACCCATGTGTCATTGCGCGCGTTTGCGGTGGGGCCTGTTCAACTCTGTTGAATGAGGCCCGGTAACGGTTGCTCGGTATCCCGTCAGAACCCTTGACGACTCCCTCCCAGGGGAGTGAGATCCAATCCTCGCGTTCGGTTGTGTTGGGTTGAACCCCTGAGGAGGGGGACATGTCTCAGTCTCCGTTCAACGGTTCGGCGGTACCGGCGAGTCTGGCGGGCCATCGGATCTCCCGGCGAAATCTTCTGCGCGGTGCGGCGGCCGGGGCGGGCGCGATCGCGCTGCCGTCGCTGCTCGCCGCCTGCGGCGGTGGCCCCGGCGGTGACGGGAAGACCGTCACGATGGGGTCCAACGCCTCCGACCCGGTCCCCAAGAAGGCGTTCGCCCAGGCATTCGCGGCGTACGAGAAACAGTCCGAGGACAAGCGGACGGTCGACGTCAACACCGTCGACCACAACAGCTTCCAGGAGAACATCAGCCGGTATCTGCAGAGCAAGCCGGACGACGTCTTCATGTGGTTCGCCGGCTACCGCATGCAGTTCTTCGCAGAGAAGGGGCTGCTGCACGACATCAGCGACCTCTGGGGCGACTACACCGGCTTCTCCGCCGCGCTGAAGGCCCAGTCGACCGGCTCCGACGACAAGCAGTACCTCACGCCGTACTACTACTACCCGTGGGCGGTCTTCCACCGGAAGAGCGTCTTCGAGCAGTACGGCTACGAGGCGCCGCGCACCCTCGACGCGTACCTGGCGCTCGCCGAGCAGATGAAGAAGGACAAGCTCACCCCCATCGCGTTCTGCGACAAGGACGGCTGGCCCGCGATGGGCACCTTCGACTACATCAACATGCGCAGTAACGGCTACGAGTTCCACAAGTCGCTGATGGCGGGCGAAGAGGCTTGGACCGACAAGCGCGTCAAGGACGTCTTCGACACCTGGCGAAGCATCCTCCCTTACTGCCAGCAGGGTGCCAACGGGCGTACCTGGCAGGAGGCCGCGAGCAGCCTCCAGAAGAAGGAGACGGGGATGGCCGTCTTCGGACTCCCACACCCCGGCCAGCAGTTCTCCGAGGCCGAGCAGGACGACATCGACTTCTTCGCCTTCCCCGAGATCAACCCGGAGCACGGCCAGGACGCGGTCGAGGCCCCCATCGACGGATTCCTGCTGGCGAAGAACTCCAAGAGCCTGAAGAACGACCGGACGATGGAGAGCGCCAGGGACCTGCTGTCGTGGCTGGCCACGGGCGAGGCCGAGGACATCTATCTCGCGGGTGACCCGAACAACGTCGCGGTCAGCGACGACGCGGACACCTCCAAATACACACCGCTTCAGAAGAAGGCGGTGGATCTGATCGCCGGCTCGAAGCAGATATCGCAGTTCATGGACCGCGACACCCGGCCCGACTTCGCCTCCACGGTGATGATCCAGGCCATCCAGAGCTTCATCAACGACCCGAAGGACATCGACGGGCTGGTCAACGGGATCGAGCGGCAGAAGAAGACCCTCTTCGCCTCCGACGCCGGCAGCTGAGCCCGGACAGGCACCCCTGTCCGCCGAATTTCCGCCGACCGTCCCGCCGACCCTTCGCCGACTCCGACCGGGAGCTCTGATCCGTGGCGTTCTTCACTGCGCGGCGCACCCGGCGGCGGGGCCCGCGGCGGTTCTCCGCCCGGGACCGTGCCGTCCTCTGCGTACTTCTGGGAATACCCCTCCTGCTCGACCTCGTCATCGTGTGGGGCCCCACCGTCGCCTCGATCGTGCTGTCCTTCACCGGCTGGGACGGCATCAGCGACATCGAGTGGGTCGGCACGGAGAACTACGAGAACCTGTTCACCAACTACCCGCAGTTCTGGCCCGCCGTGCGGCACAACCTCCTGTGGCTCGGCTTCCTCGCACTGGTCGCCACCCCGTTCGGGCTGCTCCTCGCCGTACTCATCGACCGCGGTGTGCGCTTCAGCCGCTTCTACCAGTCGACGATCTATCTGCCGGTCGTGCTCTCGCTGGCCGTCGTCGGCTTCATCGCCCAACTCGTCTTCTCCCGCGACCAGGGTGCGCTCAACGCGATCCTCGGCGACACCGCGAACCCCACCGACTGGCTCGGCGATCCGGACATCAACATCTGGATGGTGCTGCTGGCCGCGGCCTGGCGGCACACCGGCTATGTGATGATCCTCTATCTGGCGGGCCTCAAGGCCGTCGACGCCTCTCTCAAGGAGGCGGCCGCCATCGACGGCGCGAGCGAGACTCAGACATTTTTCCGGGTCGTCTTCCCCACCCTGCGACCGGTCAACGTCATCGTCGGCGTGATCACGGTGATCGAGGGGCTGCGCGCCTTCGACATCGTCTACGCCGTCAACAAGGGCAGAAACGGCCTCGAACTGCTCTCGGTGCTCGTCACGGACAACATCATCGGAGAGGCGAGCCGGATCGGCTTCGGATCGGCGATCGCCGTCGTCCTGCTCGTCGTCTCCATGGGCTTCGTCGTGACGTATCTGGTCCAGGAGATCCGAGGGGAGAAGTCCCGATGAGCAGCCACGCCGACACCGCCACCCCCGGCGCGCCCACGCCCGCACCCGCTCCCGCCGGCGGGCCCGGGACATCGGGCCCGCCCGCCGGCCGACGCCGCGTCACTCCGGGCCGCCTCGGGGTGCACGCCTTCCTGATGGCCGTCTCGCTCGGGTTCCTCGCGCCGCTGCTGCTTGCGGTGTACGCCTCGCTGCGGCCGTACGACGAGACGTCCGAGCGTGGCTACTTCTCGCTGCCCGACAAGCTGTCCCTCGACTACTACCGACAGGCGTTCACCGACTCCGGGATGACGAAGTACTTCGTCAACACCCTGATCATCGCCGTCCCCGGAGTGCTGCTCGCGCTCTTCCTCGCCTCGTTCGTTGCCTTCGCCGTGGCGCGGTTGAGGATGCGCGGGTCGATCGTCCTGCTGATGCTGTTCACCGCGGGCAATCTGCTGCCGCAGCAGGTGATCATCACGCCGCTGTACGTGCTGTTCAACCGCATCCCGCTGCCGTACTGGATGTCCGACTCGATGACGATGTACGACTCGTACTGGGCCGTCGTCGCCGTCCAGGTCGGCTTCCAGATGGGCTTCTGCGTCTTCGTCCTGGCCAACTTCATGCGCACGCTGCCGATCGAGATCCTGGAGGCGGCGATCGTCGACGGGGCGGGTGTCTGGGCGCAGTACTGGCGGATCACCCTGCCGCTGTGCCGGCCGGCCCTCGCGGCCCTCGGCACGCTCCAGTTCACCTGGATGTACAACGACTTCCTGTGGGCGCTGGTCTTCATCTCCGACGGCGACAAACTGCCGGTGACCTCGGCGCTCAACAACCTGCGCGGTCAATTCTTCACCGACTACAACCTGCTGGCGGCGGGCTCGCTCATCGTGGCCCTGCCGACGATCATCGTCTTCCTGCTGCTCCAGCGGCACTTCATCGCCGGCCTCACCCTCGGATCCAGCAAGGGCTGAGCCGAAAAGGGCCGTTGGGCCGCGACTTCTTCAGGAGGCGGATTCTCTGGACTGCTGCGGCACCACCACGACGAGGAAGACGTCCGACTCCAGGTCCATCACCACCTCGGCGGGAGTTCCCTCGTCCCGCCGCGCCTTCGCGAACTCCTCGGCGGGCCGGCTTCCCCGCGGGTCCCCGGCCGGGAATGTCTCCAGTACGACGCGGTGCATCGCATACCCCCTTGTCACATCCGACTCCAACGACCATCTGTCCGTATGTGTTACGGCTCCGGCTGAAAACGCTCCGTGAACCAGGACTCTGCGCCGCCTCCGTAAGAGGTGGCGATCAGGCCACGGACCGGCAACGGCGAGGTGTCGACGGGGCAGCCGGAATCGGCCACGTGTTTCCACTGCCGGGTGTTGCGGGCAATCCACATGGGGCTACGGAAGAGGGGGAACCGTGATCGTCTGGATTAACGGTGTGACCCAGAAAGTCGCTGGTCAGCGGCTTACCTGCTGAACTCCGCCGCGAGCATCTAGCCTTAGTTAGCCCTCATGAGCAAGATCCTTCTCCCATTCGTCTCCCATGGGGGCAAGGGGTTCCCCCCGCTAACGGGACACTGTTGGCGAATCCGGGAGGGGGCAAGAATGACGTCGGCCTTCGTGACCGTTGTGGTCGTGAAGGCCGGCGTTGTATTTGGAAGGAGGGCGTCGAAGTCATTGCGAGCCAGGAAGATTGACGGTCTGTCGGGGGACGCTGGCCCGCTTGGCACGAGCTGCGTTCCCGAAAGGCAGTCTGACGATGCGGATCCGCGACAAGTCGGGCGAGTTGTTTTCAGACGGTGACTTTGCCGAGCTGTACTCAGGCAAGGGAAAGCTGGTGTGGTCGCCGGTGTGACGACGAGGATTGTTAGTTGCCGCAAAAGGGGGATAGTTGGCGCTGGCTCAGCGTTCGCAGTGGCGGTGCAGGTCACGCAGTGATGCTGCTGACAGGAGTTTGAGCTGTTGTTATGTCGGGGTGCGGTTGCAGTAATTGAGCGGGGGCGGTCGCTTTCTCAGCCGCTGCGACCGGGATGTCGAGCGGAAGCGCCGTGCCTTGGTCGCGGATTC
Source organism: Streptomyces sp. NPDC060366 (assembly GCF_042725135.1). Taxonomy (NCBI): domain Bacteria; kingdom Bacillati; phylum Actinomycetota; class Actinomycetes; order Kitasatosporales; family Streptomycetaceae; genus Streptomyces; species Streptomyces sp. NPDC060366. Next base: position 323,350 of record NZ_JBHXDC010000008.1, read on the forward strand.
TCATCACATGAGTCGCCTCGAGTTTCAGGCGTCGACAGCGGCGGTTCGGGGAGTGGCGTCGGACTCTGGGAATCCTGTCGCGGCCTCTGTCGGCGGGGGACTCTGTGTACTTGGCGCATCTGCGGGTCTTCGATGACGACGGCGAGCAGCAGCTCGTCCCGCACTATCCGCCCCACTCCATGCGCCACACCTGCGCCTCATGGCTGGGGCAGAAAGGAGTCTCCCTCTACGAGGTCCAGCACCTCCTCGGCCACGAGAGCTTCCAGACCACCCAGCGCTACGCCCACCTGCAGGCGGACGCGCACAAGGCCGTCCTCGGGGCCTGGGAGCGGATGGAAACCTCGCTCACGATCGCCGCATAAACGTTCTTTCGCCCCTGTCCTGCTTCGACAGGGGCGAAGCCGGTTGCGAGCGTAACGCGGTCACGATCACGAGTTCGAGTCGGCCGGCTGTTCCTGGGGGAGCACCCAGCGGCCGTCAGCGTCGAACGGCCACGGATAGGCGTAGGCATCGACCTTTGCAAGCTCGCGAAGAACCTCCCGCCTGGCCGGGGGATCCGGCGGAGTAACAAGCGCGTGGGGCAGCGGGTCGAGCCGTGCGGCATACGCCTCCGCCCACTGCAGCCATTCCGCCTCGCCGGCCGGAATCGGAGCATTGCCAGTTCGAGCGCGGGCTGCCTGGCAGAAGGCGCGGATCTCGACAGCCTGATTCCACGCACTCATCTGTTCGGCGAGCACCTTCGCACGCTGCTGATCGATCTGCTGCTCACGCGCCTGTGCGATAGCCGCGTACCACCGGCGCCGCCGCTCGGCTTCGAGGAGTTCCTGCTCTCGGTCCCGGCGTTCGCCTTCAGCAGCGAGATGTTCGAGGTCCTGTAGGAAGAGACCCAGGCGCGACTCCAGCGTCCATCGCGCCCCGTCGCTGTGCGCATACGAGTGCTGGTACCAGCTCTTGGCGGGTGCACCGAGGGCGAGGCGTCCGTTGAACTCCTCGTCGTACTTGGGGAGCCGGATCCAGGGATTGCGCTCCTTTTGGCGTACCTCCTTCGGAGTCGGCTCGTGAGGGACTTTGGTCGTCCGTTCCGTGAGGACGAGGGGAAAGGCTCGGCCCCGGATCACGATCGCCAGTGTGTGTAGGGCCTCGCCGCGTTGGAGGTCGGTCTGAGGCTCAGCTGTGTAGCCGCGGTTCTCGGCTTCGGTCAGTAGCGCGTGCATGATCCGTAGGGCGCGGTCGGCAAGCGGACGCGACACATGCAATGGGATGGCCTCCGCTCTGCCGCGGGTGTCGACCGTGCCCTGGGAGCGGCCCATGGCTTTACGCGTCACACGGACGAGAGGGTGAGGCCGATCCAGAACTTCCGGCACGTCGATGCTCGGCACCGGAGGAGACTGCCTAGCCTTCTCGGCCTCTTCGTTGACCAAGGTGAAGACACAGTCGCCACGTTGGCGACCGTTCCACCGCACCTTGTGACCTCCCGGAACGTGCCCGTGGTGGAGTGCGTCGTAAAAGGCGGCCCGCCACCGTCCCCGGGTCCGAGGCGCAGGATCAGCAACCGTGATCGTCCCTGATGCCGACTGCAGACGGGAGACCAGTTCAGCCCCGCCGGCCGGGGCGAGCGCAGCTTGAGCACTGTCACCCGCCAGCCGCTCCTTCTCCGCCTGGACCTGCCGGGGATGCTTGCCGTGCTTGAGGTAGTAGCGGCCGTCCGCAGTTACCACGGCGACGTGACCACTGCCGCGCCAGGTCCTCTTGATCAGCCCTCGTTGTTCCAGCGCCCAGGCGACCTGTGTACGGCCGGGTGGAACGTGCACCGCATCGGAGACTGCCGCGAGCTCGCGCAGCAAGTCGGCCTGCGGCGCAGACACTGCGTACTTCACCACTCCGGCTCCACTCGAGGGTGCAGATGGGATTGTCAAGGTAGAGGGAAGGGAGGCGACGGAGGTGTGTTGGCCCCTCATACGGGTGGTGCCAAGGCTGAACTCGACCACGGCCGACGGCACCTGGTGTAAAGCCCTGCCGATCCTCCACAGGACAGATCTGCCCGGAATTTGCTGTTCGACATCGTCTTGGTGCCCTGCATCCGCAACCGAGACGCGCTGCTCAGGCGCGGCAGCGAACGACCGGTCGAGCAGGAGAGCGGGGGCCGAAGGCGAAGCTCGTCTCTCGCGGAGTCATCTATGCTCGCGCCCAGTTGGTATGACCGGTTCGCTTCAGGGGGCGGAGAGCCGCATGGCCGATGAGATCAAGTACGAGTACAAGGTCGTGCAGACGGTTCGGGGCACCGACGGTTTGGTGATCTCGAAGATGCAGAAGGAGGGATGGGAGCTCGTGGAACAGCTCCCAGGCAGACTTCGCACCACCCTCAACTTCCGTCGGGCGAAGAGGCCACTTCCTTGGCGTCTGATCGGGGCGGGGGCTGCCGTCCTCGTGGTCTTGGCCGCCATCATCGGCACGGGCGTCGCGCTCGGCGACGGCGACGAGGAGAAGGGCGCGTCAGCCAGTTCGCCCGCCGCCAGTGAGAAGTCTTCCGCTACGCCGCCCGTAGACGAGCCGACCACCGCTGAGATGATCACGGCGCAGAACAGTCCCGAGTTCGCCACCTTGTTGAAGGCGGATCCGTGCGGCGAAGCGAACGTGAACTTCGCAACCAAGCACGAGGGGCAGACGGTCGCCTTCGACGGGTCAGTCAGGCACATGGCGGCCCACGCGGATGACCAGACCCGCTACGACTTCCTTCTCGGCCCGGGCGACAAGGGGCCGCAGACGACGGACGGCCCGAACTTCAAGTACGAGGACGTCAACACCCGCAATCTCCACCTGACCGGCAAGGAGGTCCCTGCCACCATTGCAGTTGGCGACAAGTTCCGCTTCATCGCCGAGGTGATCGAGTTCAACACGGTCCAGTGCCTATTCCGCCTCGCCCCGGTCTCGACGGAGACCCGGTAGCCGAGATGGCCAGCCTTCCCATCGTGGAGGAAGCTTCCCGATGGAACGGCCCCCTGCTCCATCCATTCGAGAGTTTTGAACTTTCCCACCAGCTTGCCAGACGGCAGCGCCATCCTTGACCCATGCTCGCATCCAGCCCTACCCAGCGGCTCGCCGACCACGTTCGACATTCCCTTGGCAGCGGACCGTTTTTCCAGCCCGGCGGATGGACCCACATGGGTGCTGTCATCTGCGACGTCAGCTTCCAGCCACGGTGCAACTACGAGAGGAATCTCCGACCGCGGCTCCTCCATTTGCAACTGAGCTGGGCTGATGCAAGAACAGTCCGCGGATTCCAGCGCCGGCTCGTCACGGAAGACCTCGCCGTGGCCATGAAGTTCAACCACGCACAGAAGGTCGCGACGGCTCACGCCATCACCGACCTCCTCGCTGCCGACGGGGTCGATACCCGGGAGGACCTTTACGCCTGGCTCGATCATCAGGCCAATCGCGCCGCTCTGCGCACGGTGAAGGGAGTGGGGCCGAAGAGCATCGACTACATAGGCAATCTCGTCGGCCGTTCGCACGTCGCCGTTGACGTACACCTGCGTGCCTTCGCCGGGGATGCTGGTGTTCCGGACCTCCCATACGACCAGTTGCGCGCCGTGTATGAGGAAGCCGCCGCGCTTCTTGGGCACGACAAAGGCGGGCTGGAGCATGCCGTTTGGCGGCATAAGTCGAAGGCCACGTAGCCACCCAGCGGGCCTGGCCGTTGTAGGTGCGGTTGCAGCAGGCTGATCTGCCGAACCGAGGCGGACGCGCCGACTACCAGGTCGTCAGCCCTCGCGACTGGCTGTACCGCCTGGACCCGGAGCGCGACACGATCGAGAACGGCCCCCTCCACCCCAGCGCGGGTCGCGAGGCTGGCGCGCGAAGACTCCGGTCCGACCGAGTGGTGGCTCGGGAAGCCGCTGAAGCGGATGAGGGACGGCGACCGGCTGTGGATCTACTTCGGCGGGGTCGAAGGAAAGATCGCGGCGATGGCGCATGTGAAGTCGTCGCCGCGACCGGCGCCGATCGGTTCGCAAAAGCCGTACGAGTTCGACGCCGGACTGGACCTGAAGGCGACCATGGCTCTGTCCAAGTCGCCGGTACGGCTTGAGGAGATGGATCAGAGGCACCCGCAGGCATGCGGGGAGTTGCGAGCGGCGGACGTGAAGCTGGCCGAAGCGCGTGCCAACCTCTGACCGCCTTCCCGCTGGGCGCGCACCGCATCGCCGTGCGTGCTCAGCTCTTGAGGGCTCGCTCGATCCGCTCGAAGTCTCAGGGCTGAAGTTGCCCCGGCTGATCTGCACGCTCCGGTTTTGTTTCGGCGTCACCACATTCGGATACGACGCCAGCTCCGGCACGGCGATCTTCCAGGTGGTCGCGATGCGCTCGAGGACGATCACCGCGTCACGGGACATGGCGCGGCGCACCAGGTAGAAGGCGAAGGACTGGGAGGGCAGTGTGTACGGGATCGGCCGCCACGATTGCGAATGGTAGCCGTGGAACTGCACGGCAAGGATCTGCATGGCGAGTTCGTCGTGACTGTGCCCCTGCTTCGTCAGGCCGTTCAGGGTCCGGGACCACCACCGGAGTCCTGGATGGTCCTTGTCGGGGTGCGTCAGGAAGTGGTTGGGGGTCCCGCCGGCGTTCGCGATGTGTTGCAGGGTTCGCTCGGTCACGCCGGGCCGGGCGTAGGCGGCCGGGTCTGCGTCGCTCACACCTGGGTTGGCCAGCAGCATGACCAGGGGTGCGTCGTGGAGGCCGATGAACGGTTCCGGCGGGAGTGTCAGGTTGAGCTGGTACGGCGCGTGCGAGGGGTGGACTTGGGTGTCGGCGAGGGCTTGCAAGTGCGGCAGGTCTTCGGGGACCGCGTACGGTGCGTTCCTGGTCGTGCGGGTCCACGGATTGAGCACCTGATCCCCCGCTATCCGCGTCGTCATGGCATGCAAGCCTACGAGCATCCTGCGAGCGGACCGTCACCGTGCCGACCAGCCATTGGCGCGGGGCGCCCTTCCCATCATGATCAGGTGGCGAGTTCGAGGGCAACGACGGCACGGACAGCGGCTGTGATCCGGATGGTGCTGCAGCGGAGTTTCTTCAGGAGCCGCCGAGACTTGAGGATGCCATGGCGCGTTCGCCGAGGCTGCGGATCTTGGCTTGATCGCGATTGTGGCAGGTCTGTGAGGTCGTCGAACGCCTTGTCGTGGCAGGCGAGTGGCGGCCGGGCGATGCGCAAGCCGGTCCCGGTGCCGTGGGTCACCCGTCGGCGTGGGCGGGCTGCCCGTTGCAGTTCAGTAGTTGCCGCCCCTGCTCGAATCGCCGAGCAGCCGCAGAGCCACGAGTCGATACTCCGAGGCACTGCTCGGACTGAACACCTTGGTCGCGGCGTCGAGCGCCGCGCGGTCCGTTGCGAGGGTGCAAGGGCAGCCTGAAATGGCCTGAGTGGGGCAACTCCTCAGAAGAGTGTCGAAGATCGGGCTAGCATGCGGCGGTGATTCGACAAGGAGCGGGGAGCCAAAGCGGTCAGGTTCGAGGGAAGAAGCAGGAGCCGTGGCAGCACTTCGAGCAAGAAGTCGCCGAACTCGTCGAGAGCCTCGATTCAGGCGCCACTGTTGAACCGGACGCCCACGTGACCGGCTTGGTCAGCGGAGCCACGCGACAACTCGACGCCTTGGTGCGCGGGCAGGTTGTCGGCCAAGAGATCACGATTGCTATCGAAGCCAAGCGATACAAGCGGCCGGTAAGCATCGGGACCATTGACGAGTTCGTTGGCAAACTGCTCGACGTCGGCTGTGACCGCGGAGTGCTCTACGCCGCGGGTGGCTTCTCCGAAGCTGCTCTGTCCCGGGCAAGCAATGCGCGGAATCCCGGGATCGGGTGCGTGCACCTTGCCCCGCGCGCAGACGGAGCCCTAATGCGCTCCTATACAGGACTGGGCCCGGTCGAGCTGGCGTTCGAGGAGCATCTGGATCGGATCGTCGGAGTCCACCGAACTCAGGAATACGATGAATGGCTGCGCAGCGGTGTAGCCAATCTGTACCGCCACTAGGCTGCGCCGCGCTTCATCGGCCCTGATCCAACCCGCCTGCTTGACGCTCGCCCACTACGTATCCGCGAACCCTTGCGGATCGCAGCAGCGTATCGCCCCTGCCATGCGGCAGTTGGTTGGCGGGCGTGCACTGCGGACTCGCGGATTCCCAAGCGACACCCCCGTACTGGTTACCCGGCGGCAGGCGGTGCCCGCTGTCGCCAGGGCAAGACCTACCGGTCCCCGACCGCGCCGGTTTCGCGGGACCCCTGGATGCGGTGAGCCGTGTCCACCTTCGCGAGCTGGCAGCCGTCGCTCTTCGCGTCCCGCAAGGCTTCCAACGTCGCCTCCGCTTGGATCCCGTAGGGGGTGATGATGCCCTCGCGAGGTGGTAGTCCACCAATGCCCTGGCGATCAATGATCCGAGGGCTCGTGCAGGGGGGGCCTAACCGTGGCAACCTGTTCCGTCCCGAGGAGGAGGAATGGACTGTTGGTCATGACGCTCGTTTGACGCTCTGGGCGCCAGCACGCGGTACCGCGAGCCATAAAAGGGGCTCTGAACTGGGCTTTTCCGAGACTCTCCCAGGCCGACATCTTTCCGATGACGCACCACGTGGAGTGCGTGGCGATCCTGGACCCCATCGCAAAGTCCTACTGACCTGGGGTTTTGTGTGTGCGCATTATGTGCGGGACCATCCCCACGCGTGCGGGGATGGTCCCGACTTCGACATCGCCTCTTCGTCGAGCTTCTGTGCGATTGCCGCGACTGGCGCAGGGACGGGCCCCTGCTTCCAACCGACGCGGCTGCCCATGCCACTGGTGTCCCTAGCGGTGTTCCGGGTTTTCGTAGTCGTGGCGGCAGCCTGCGTCCCAGGCGGTGCGCTGGTTGCCGTAGGCGGGGATGCCACCCAGGTCCTTCAATGCCCGGGCCAGGTGGAGCAGGTTCCAGGTCATGAACGTGGTGTTGCGGTTGGTGAAGTCGTTTTCGGGTCCGCCGGAGCCCGGGTCGAGGTAGGAGGGGCCGGGGCCGGCCTCGCCGATCCATCCGGCGTCGGCCTGGGGAGGGATGGTGTACCCCAGGTGTTGGAGGCTGTAGAGCACATTCATCGCGCAGTGTTTGACGCCGTCCTCGTTGCCGGTGACCAGGCAGCCGCCGACGCGACCGTAATAGGCGTACTGGCCTGCGTCGTTGAGAAGACTGGAGCAGGCGTAGAGGCGTTCGATCACCTGCTTCATCACGGAACTGTTGTCGCCCAGCCAGATCGGTCCGGCCAGCACGAGGATGTCGGCCGTCATGACCTGACGGTAGAGGTCCGGCCAGGCGTCGGTCTCCCAGCCGTGCTCCGTCATGTCGGGCCACACGCCCGTGGCGATGTCGTGGTCGACGGCCCGGACGATGTCGACGTGGACACCTTGGCCTTCCATGATTGCGGTGCTGCGGCCGATCAGGCCCTGGGTGTTGCTCGTTCCCGGCGAGCGCTTGAGGGTGCAGTTGATCACCAGAGCCTGCAGGTCGTCGTAGCGGGCCGGCGGTGTGTCGGTGGCGGGCGACGAGGCGGTCACACGGTCCTCCCGGAACTCTCTGCGCAGCACGATGCTCGGCGGCGCGCGTCCACATCCGGATTCAGCCTGCGGGCAGCCCGCAGCAGCCGCCATCACAGGGCCGCCGAATGGCCTCGGCATGCCCGAGGCATTGGTGTCCGCACCGCCGCCTCGGCCAGCTGCCTGTAAGTGGCCGGGCTCGGTGGGCGTGCCTAAGTTCGTGTCATGGGTAGCCAAAACGCGACTCCGGGGTCCGGTACATCCTGGTGCGTCACGAGCAGGCCGCCTCGTTCATGGCGGAGATCTACGGACGGCTGACCGGCCGCGCCGGGGTGTGCTCGGCGACGTTGGGACCTGGTGCGATTAATCTGCCGCTCGGCACCGCGACGCGATGACCAACGGCTCCCCGATGGTGGCCCTGGCCGCGCAGGGGTCGCTGCGCCGTGTCCACAAGGAATCGCACCAGGTCATCGACCTGGTGTCAATGTTCGCTCCGGTCACCCAGTGGTCGGCCCGCATCGAGTGTCCCGACGCGGTGCCGGAGATGACCCGCAAGGCGTTCAAGACCGCGCAGAGCGAGCGGCCCGGAGCCGTGTTCCTGGCGGTGCCGGAAGACATCGAAGCGGGAGGGTCCCGTGAGGGGCGGGTCATTGGCGCGCACCGTGGTCGGCACGCCCGCGGGAACCAGCGTGCCTTGATGCCGTGTGCGACGAGGGGGCGTGGGCCGAGGTCCGTGACCCGGCCCGTTGCGAGTTCCTTGCTGCAGAACACGCAGTCCGCGCCTCGCTGCTGTCGGCTCGTCAGCTTGTCCACTGGGCGCGGGGATGGTCCCGGATCAAGCGCGGCGTCCGCGTCCCTCATGGTGTGCTCCCCGCACCCGCGGGGATGGTCCCAAGCTGAGAGCCGTATGACGCAAGGGAGGTTCGTGCTCCCCCGTCTGGGCATCGCCATGACGGGGATCGGCATCGTCTGGCTGGTGCACGCGCGCACCGGGTCGTATGCCGCACTGTTCTTCTGCGCGAAGGTCGCAGAGCCACACGCGCACCCCGCGGATCCCCGGCTGGAGTTGGCCAGGAAGGAAGCCGCACGGCTCATTGCTGAGCTGCACGCCTCTGAACGACGGCCAGGCGGCAGCTGCCCGGACTGACCGTCATCCGGCCTCTAGCCAACCGTCGAACGAAAGGATCGGGCCTCCGTCCAGGTACCGCTTGACGGCGACCAGGGTGGTGTGTGTGAAGGGTTGCGGAAGGTCGTCCGGAGGTACCCAGGCGATGGTGTCGTGTTTGTGCGGTTCCGCGTTGTGGGGAGTACCGCTCCACTGGTCGGTGTGGAAGACCAGGGCCATGAACATCCCCTGGGACCTTCGCTCCCCAGGAGCCATGAACGACGTGGACGAGGCGCAGATCCGTCTCAGCGGCCACAACGCCCGTCTCCTCCTTCAGTTCCCGTACCGCGGTCGCGGTGATCGGTTCCCCTGGTTCGCCCTTGCCACTGGGGGCATCCCATTCGCCAGGTGTGAAATCCAAGTGGCTGCTCCGCCGCAGGATGAGGATTCTGCCGTTGCCCGGGTCTGTGACGAGAACAGCAGCGATGAGCCTCGTCGTCATCGGTTCGCTCTTCCACCGGGCCGCTGGCTGACCGAACTCAGTCAAGTGCGTTCCTCCAGACGATCTCAAGCCGTGAGAGCGATACGCCCAGCGCATCGGCTCGGTGAGTCTGCCTCAGAATCCGTATGGTCCGCCTCGACGTTTCTCTTCACGAACACCAGCAGGTGGCTGGTTCTGTAGGGTCTCGCCGCCCATGGCCAGCGGCGGTTCCGTGACCTGGTAGTTGTCGTCGTGTCTCACGGCTTGGCCAGCCGTCCAGTCTCACGATCGTGTCCGAATCCTCGGGGCGGCTGGCTTGCTGGCTCGTCAGCTCGCTGGCTAACCACCAGCTGACGGAGCGCAGAACGCAAGCGGGGCGCCGGCCGGAGTGGCTGGCGCCCCGTTACCGTGCCGTCAGGCCGGTTCGGGTGTGGGCGTCTCGGTCCGGCTGCCGCTCAAGACGTCCACGATGCGGAAGTCGTCGCGCTCCAGTGCCTCGACGATCGCCACGGCCATGTCCTCAAGGCCGTCCGTGTCGGCAGGTAGGCCGCCGTGCGCCTTCCGGTAGGCGACCATGGTGTCCACGATCCTGAGCACAACATCGATGTTCTCCGCACTGCTCTGCATCACGCCTCCTGTTCGTCGTCGCTGCCGCCGTTGACCGCGCGGAGCCGCCGGTGAGCCTTGAACGCCTCCCCGGGTTCCGGCCAGTCGTCGGCGCAGATTCCGTAGCGGGGCGGCATCAGACCCCGCTCACTCATATGAGTGAAGGGCCTGACCTGCCAATCTCAAACTCGTGTCAGATCTACCATCGCTTGGCCATCGACCGTGAGATTTGGCCACGAAATCTGAGACCCTACAGGTTCAACGGGAGTTCCCGGGGAGCAGGTCCCGCGTCGCGTAGAAGGCGTGCAGGGCTGCTTCGCTGCCGGAGCCCATGGCGGTCATGATCCGTTGGAAACGGGCCGAGCGCAGGTCGCCGGCGATGATGACCCGAGGGTGCTGGTGTGCGGGGAGGCAGTAGCCGGTGGTGTCGCGGACCAGGTCGCCGCCCGGAGCCGTGGGTGCAGTGCCGATACTGAGGAAAGCGAAGTCGGCTGTCACGCCTCGGAGTTCACCTTCACGGTCGACGATCTCGGCCGACAACACCGTGCTGTGCGTTGGGTTCAGGGTCAGATGGTCTGCAGGGATGAGGGTGACGCGGGGGTCGGCGCGGATCTCTTCGATCTTGTAGTCGTCGCTCGGGGGTAGACGACAAGCAGACGTGTGTCGGTGGTCGGGTGGCTTCGGAGGAAGGTTCCGATCGGGCGGTCGCCGCCGAGGATGAGCAGGGTGCGGCCTTCGGCTTGATCTTCTTCGGCCTGCCACAGCGGCAGGAGGGTGAGGCCAGAGGAGGCAGTGATCCAGGGGGCGCTCGGCTGGAGGGGGCCGACGCCGGTGGCGACGATGGCGTAAGGGGCGACCAGTTGGTTGCCGGAATCCAGGGTGACGGTGATGTGGTCGTCAGCGGCACGGAGTCTGGTGGCACGTCGGCCGAGTTCGATGCGGCACAGTGGTGTGCTCTTCAGCTCTGCTGTGACGGAGTCGGCCAGTTCAGGACCGCTGGTGTAGCCGCCCAGGACGTTGTTCAGCGCCTGGATGCGGTAGAGGTTGCGGCACAGGGCGTCCGGTTCGATCAGTACGGAGCGCATGCCGACGCTGGCGGCCATGCGGGCGGCGGCGCGGCCGGCCGGGCCTCCGCCGATGATGACCAGGTCGGTATCGGGGTGACGGGTGTTCCGGCAAGGGGCGGTGTGACGGCCATGTGGGCTATTCCAGCACCATGGCCTGGTCGTACGAGGCGAGTTGCCGCATCACCTGGCTCGTTGTGACGAGTTGTCCGGGGCCGATCAGGCGGCGGGCCACGGTCAGGCCGGCGTTGTGGACGTCGGGTCCGGCGTCGCTGGCGCAGGCGTCGGTGACGATCCAGGGGGCGTAGCCGTGCTCGAAGGCGTCGGCGGCGGACTTGAGTGCGCAGCTCTCGGTGGCCACTCCGCAGAAAATCAGGTCGGTCCAGCCGGCGTGACGGATCAGTCCGGTGGCTTCCGGTGTGAAGAGCGTGTATCCGGTCTTGTCGAGGACGGCGTGCGCTTGGGTGGCACGGTCGGCGAGTTCGGGCACGATGTCCGTCTCTGGCGGCCCTTGGAGGCGTTTTCACTGGAAGAAGCGCTCGTACGGGCTGTCGGGGTAGTTGAAGTAGCGGGTGAAGAGCACCGGTTTTCCCGTCGAGGCCCAACTGCTGACGAGGTCGGCGACAGCAGGGACGGCGTGCATGCTGTGGCGGTTCACGAAGCCGTTCTGCACGTCGATCACGACCAGTGCCGCCTTGGCGATGTCCATCCGGTGTCTCTCCTTGCTCGGTATCAGCCGACGCTTTCACGTAGGGTGTCCTGTCCCGCACGCAGGCGGTCAGCCAGGCCGCTGGTCTTCATGATGGCCTCCCGCATGAGGACGTGCTGAGCGGTCTCCTGCGCGCGGGCCGTGGTGAGCCGGGAGTACGCGGCGCGCGGAAACGCCAGCCGTATTCCTCGGGCATGGAGGGGTCCTGGCCGTCCTCGATCATCTGCTGGATCTGGTGGGTGAAGCACCACAGGGCCTGGACCGTCAGTTCGCAGGCCACCAGCTCGTCCACGGTGAGGCTGCGCTCGGGCGAGATCGATGCGTAGGCGACGCCGGACCATCCCGCGTATCCGGCGGAGACTCCGCGTACGCCGAACGGCACGATGCCCGGGTGGTCGAAGCCCGTGGCCAGGAGTGTCGCTTCCACCGCGCCGTCGAGTGGTGCGGGGCCGCCGGATGCGCCGCGGTCGACGAGTACGGACGGGGTGGACGGCAGGCGCAGAGCGGTGTCGTACTCGCTGCCGGTCCACGGGGTGGAGGTGAGCCAGTACAGGGAGAGGACGTATTCGGGGTTGGGGACGCGTGAGTGGTCCGCGTCGAGGAGGTCGTGGATCTTCGTCCTGGCCCACGGCAGATCGGTTGCGTAGGAGCGGTAGCGCCATACGGCGAGTTCAGTGAGCGATGAGGGTGTGTGGGGCTGGACGAGGTGGAACACGGCGACGCCGCAGGCGAAGACCTGAAGAGTGCACTCGTGCGCTTCCGGGTGGTCCAGGAGTGCCGCCGAGGACTGCGGCCACTCGTCCTCGGTGTGATGTGCCATGTCGGCGCGGAGCCGGTGGGCGCGCTCGGCGCCGATGAAGACGGGCAGGAACTTGTGGGAATCGACTTCTATGCCGCAAGGCCGGGCTCGAAGGGCTCACCCGCGCTCTCGCCCGCGAACTCGGCCCGGCCAGCATCACCGCCAACTGCGTGGCCCCCGGCTCCATCCGCGTCTCCGCCGAGGACACCGTCGTCGACGACCCCGAAGCCATGACCGCCCGGCAGCGCGCCCGCCAGTGCATCCAGCGCCGAGGCCACCCCGACGACGTGGCTGCCGCCGTCTCCTACCTCGCCTCCGAGGACGCCGGCTTCATCACCGGCCAGACGCTCCGCATCGACGGAGGTTGGGTCCTTGGCTGACATCTATCTCATGCGCCACGGAGCCTACGAAGCGCCAGCCGCTGCGCCGACTTCCTCCACGACACAGCCGAAGAACACGGCTGCGTGCTGGCGGTCTCCCACGCCGTCTTCCTCGGCGTCCTCACCCATCTCCAGCGAGGGCCAGCCGCCTTCACCCATGCGGCGAGAGACCCATGGCCATTCGCCGAACGCCGTCTTGTCCCCCACCAACCCACTGCACCAGGCAGATGACCGCCACGCCCACCGGCCGAGGATGCTGGAGGTCGGCTATTCAGATGGCCGATCGTGCGTCTCCGGCGCTCGATCTCGGATGCCGACCGTGGGTGGTTCGGCTCTCGGCGGACCCATTCACTCACCCAGGTGACATCCCATCGTGTGCCCCGATCACGGGCTCGCGACGGGTACCTCTATCCCGTGCCGGCCTTCGACCTCCCCGTCTCCCTCGCCTTGTGCCAGTCGGTCGACCGCATCCGCGGTGGTTCCGGAGTAGGTCTGGAGCCCAAATTTGATGGATGGCGCTGCCAAGTCCTAGCAGGTACGGGCCGAGTGTGGAGTAGGCACGGCACCGATCTGACTCACGCATTCGCGGACCTTGCGAAGGCGTCGCGCGTACTGCCGGAGTGCGTCCTGGCCGGCGAACTGGTCGCCGTCCTCGACAGCGGCGAACTGTCCTTCCCGAAACTACAGTCGCGCTCTGGCCAGGGGCCCCGGCCCAACGAGGGCTTCACCGTTCATTTGGCAGCCTTCAACGTCCTCGCTGTTGGCGACATGGACTGGCGGCCCAGGCGTTACGAGGAGCGGCGCGCGCAACTGCTGGACCTGTTGGGAAGTGGGCCGGCGGCGATTCGCCCGGTCCCTGCAACCGCCGACGCCGCTACGGCCCTGGACTGGGCGGGCGCACTCGGAGGAGTCGAGGGCATGGTCATGAAACCGAACCTGCCCTATGTAGCAGGTCGCGGCTCGGGCTGGTTGAAGTGGCGGCAGATGCACAGCAGCGGGACTGCGGTCCTCGGGGTGAGCGGCCGGACCCCCGCAACGCAGTGCCTCGTCCTCGGTCTGCCCCAAAGCGGCGGTCAGATGCGGGCGGTGGGGGTCAGCCTTCCTCTCGGTTCGGCGGTACGGCACGCGTTGCTTCCGCTGCTCCGGCCGGCCGCAGATACGGAGGCTGAGTTGTCCGGGACCGTGGGCGGGCTGCCGAGCGCCGAACCTGTCCGGTACCTGCCAGTGGTCCCCGAGGTCGTCGTGGAGATCGAGGCAGACCAGTCAGGGCCTCACGAGTTCGGGCGGTTCCGGCACCGCCCACGAGTGCTACGCGTCCGTGGCGACATAAGAGTCCAGGATCTGGATCCGGGGTCCTGAACCTGTATGGGGAATGAGGATCGCTGAGAAACCTTTTCGACGTGGTCGTGGCGCACGGCGTGCCGACGTGATCGGCGACGGCTGTTGTCTCGTTGGGGAGTTCGCGCAGTGCCGGCGGCGAGGGCCGCTGCTTCCGCCCGAAGGTGCCGAGTGCGGGGCCGGGCAAGCCCGCGCTCCGGCAGAGAGCCGGCAGTTGCCCGCCGGAGTCACGAAACACGCTCGACAGGCTACGAAATCCGCACAGCTGGCACCCGCCGACGCGTACCCACGATGTCGGTGACGGCCTGCAGGAGTTCGTGGCGTACGCGGGCGGAGACGGTGCCGACGAAGATGCCGGGGGCGAATTCGGTGGTCCATCGGCTGAGGGCGCCGCGGAGGTGGTCGGGACGCCCCACATCAGCCCAGGAGTTGCACCATCCGCTTCGACGGCCTCCCCCTGATGCGCATGACCGCCCCGCACCTGGGACCGCCGTCTGCGCGAGTTGGTACGTCCCGACGTGCTCATCCTGGACGACTTCGCGATGCGCCAAATGACCGCGGCCCAGGCCGACGACCTCTACGAGCTGGTCTCCGAGCGCCAGGGCCGGTCGCTGATCCTGACGAGCAACCGGGCGCCGAGCGACTGGTATCCGCTCTTCCCCAACCCTGAGGTCGCCGAGTCGCTCCTGGACCGGCTGATCAACACCAGCTACCAAGTGATCATGAACGGGCCCAGCTACCGGCCCAACAAGCGGCCCGGAGGAGGCAGCCCCGACAAGGCAAGCAAGCCCTCGATCAAGTAGACATGGACGAGGTCAGGACCTGGGGAATTACGTGACGGCAGGCCCGGGGAATTACGTGATCGTTCACATGCGGTAGCCGGACAGCCATGAGATGGTCCGCTCGATCACCCACCGGCGGCGGCCCAAGCGTTCGCTGGACTCGATGCCCTTGCGGGCGATGCGCACGCCGATGCGCTTGCCGCGTAACCATTTTCGCAGGTGGGGGACGTCGTAGGCCTTGTCGGCGTGTAGTCGTTGGGGCTTGAAGTAGCGGCCGTTATAGGGGTCGTGTCTCGTTTGGTGACCCTCGACCATGGGCTTCAGGCCTTCGCTGTCGTGGACGTTGGCGGCTGAGAGGCCGACGACCAGGGGCAGCCCGTTCGCGTACGACAAGATGTGCATCTTAGAACCCGGCTTGCCTCGGTCCACGGGGCTCGGACCTATGTGTTCGCCCCTTTTTTAGCCCTTACGTGGGCTGAGTCGAGGACGACGCGGAAGACGTCGATGAGGCCTGCGTCGTCGAGTTGGTGCAGGACCGCTTCATGGAGCCGCCCCCAGACGCCGGCTCTGGGCCAGATCATGAACCGGCGGTGGGCCGTCGACTTCGATATGCCAAAACACGGCGGCAGAGCCCGCCAGGCGCACCCGCTGACCAGCACGTAGATGATCGCCGCGAACAGCGTCTCATCAGGCGTGTTCGGCGTTCCGCCGCCTTGCGGCCGCACCCTGTCCTCCGGAATCAACGGCCTGGCGAGCTCCCACAAGCCGTCCGGAACAATCCAACTCCATGTACCCCGCCCCATGAGCGGACCAACGAGTGATCACCACATAGGACACCGTCTAATTCATCGACGGCCCCTGCGACCACCCGCTCATGAGGCTGGCCGCGAGCTGGGCACACGTATACTCCCCATCGCCCCTTCGCAGGTAGGGATGGCCTCGGCACGAAGGGGGCAGGCGTCGGCGGCAGTTAGGACTGCTCGAGAACTCGGCACACGTCGGCGGCAGCCGTGCCGAGAGGAACCCGCCTCTGGTCGCCGGTCTGCATATCCCTCAGAGTGACCTCGCGAGCGGCTTGCTCATCAGCGCCGTACAGAACTGCAATTCGAGCCTTCTGATCATTGGCCCATTTGAGCTGCTTGCCGAGTTTTATCGACGAGCCGAGGTACGTGCCAACACGCAAGCCCCTGCCGCGGAGTTCGGTAGCCAGGCGCATCAGGTGCTCCTCGTTGCCGAGGACGGTCAGCGCCACGTCGAGACCCCGCTGCTCGGTGCTCTCGGATCCCTGGATGGCAAGAATGCGTTCAATGCCGATGGAGCCACCGCAGGCGGGGGTGTCTGGGCCACCCAACGTGGCGACCAAGTGGTCGTAGCGTCCGCCGGCAGCGATGGATCCTGGGTACCCGGCAGCGACCACCTCGTAGATGGCGCCGGTGTAGTAGTCGAGGCCGCGAACCATGCGAGGCGTGTAGACGATGCGTTCAGGGGCGAGTCCCGCACTGGTGGTCAACTCGATGAGTCGGTCAATTTCTGCAAGCCCTGCTTGCCCCTGTTCTGTTGTGCCCAGACGCTCACGAACACGGTCGCTCGTCTCCGCGGCAACATCACCTACGAGCGCCTCGGCAACCTCAGAATCCAAGCCGCGTGCTGCGGTGAGTTCCTTGATGACTTCAGCAGCGTCAACCTTGTCGAGTTTGTCGAGCGTCGCAAGGACAGCCGGGCCGGCAGAAGTATCGATGCCGTACGCCTCGAGCAGAGCGTAGAGCGCCTTGCGGGAGTTCACCGCGAAGGTGAAGTCGTGCACGCCCAGGGCATCCAGGCCCTGGGCGAGTGCGAGGACGACTTCAGCGTCAGCAAGCGGTGACAGCGAACCGACTGTGTCGATGTCGCACTGGACGAACTCGCGGAAGCGCCCTTCTTGTGGGCGATCAGCACGCCACACCGGTCCGATGGCATACCGCTTGTACGGGGTGGGCAGCTTCGCTCCGTGGGTGCCGATGACACGGGCTAGCGGCACGGTGTGGTCATAGCGCAGGGCGAGGTCAGCCTGTCCTGATGCCTCATGGATGCCACGCTTGAGGATTTTGAAGATGAGCTTTGAGGCCTCTTCGCCGTACTTGCCGGTGATGACATCCAAGTTCTCGAAAGCGGGCGTCTCCAGCGGATCGAACCCGAAACCTTCGAAAATCTGCGAGAGAGTGTCGAACGCTGCCTTCCGGCGGCGTACCTCATCGGCCAACAAGTCCCTGGTGCCCGACGGTGCCTGAGCGGCCTGCGCCATACTGGTGGTTCTCCTGATGGTGTGGAGTGCTGCGGCGGCTGGATCCGCCGAAATCCTACTGTGCTTGCTCCGTCACCGGACGCCACTGCGGGAAGTACCGCTGCAGCAGGTTGAGGAGTTCCGCCTGCTCCTTCGGGTCGCCGTACCCCGTGTGCATCAAGGGCGTCCCCTCGACCGGGCTCAGCTCCTGCCAGCCGCCGAGCTCGTCCATCAGCTTTGCTGTGCCCTTCAGCAGAGAAGTCGACATCTGCGGGACGAGCGCGTCCAGGGCGTGCGACATGTAGTAGATCGACGAGCGTCGTACCGCGGAGGAATCCACGCGCTCGGTGTAGTTGATCTCGCTGAAGTGCGGGTAGCACGAGTCCAGCATGTTCTTCGGAACATCCCAGACCGGCATCAGCACATCGGTGTCGCCGGTCCTCCGTTTCGGGAAGGGCATGGGGCGACGGCCGTTCATGAGGCAGAACAGCAGCTCCGCCATCACGTCTTCGCGGTTGTAGCCGACGAGGAGATTCGTTCCTTCCACCTGGCCGCAGATCGCTCGGCCTGCGAGGTTGATGAAGAAAGTTCCGAAGAAGTGGGCCAGGTCAGCGGTGTAGCGGTCGGAGAGCTCTTCCCACAGGCGCTCAGGGGACTCGTTCATCCCGAGCAGTTCAGCCATGTCCTTGGGATAGAGGACACGGTGGTCGAACCCGGCCTCCGAGCACAGAGCGCGGGCCCTGTCGGCTGCGGAGTCGGGCCAAATCGGGGACATGACGAGGGTGAAGCACGTGACCTTGGAGGCGTCCAGACCGTGCGTGGTCACGTAGCGGTGGACGCCTTGAACCAGGGTGTTGCTGTCGCCGCCACCGGAGATGCCGGCGACCAACGGGAGTTCGGCGTCCTGCTGGGTGAGGAAGTCTGAGATCTTCCCGAAGACGATGTCCTGTATCCCGGCGGCGTCGATCAGGTGCACCCGGTGCGTGGGGTTCTTCGATTCGTCGGCGTACTGGAAGTCGAACATCGCCGCGACGGGCTCTTGGCCGTGATGCACCGCCTCTATCTCAGTGGGCCGCAGCGCGTCGATGTCCGTGTTGCGTATGCACTGCAGGATGACGTTGCGCCCCTCGGGGATCTCGTCGAGAGCCAGGGACATGGGTACGGCCTTCAAGGTGCCGTCGCCGGGAACCTCGTACGCCTGGAACAGCGTCGGAGGGAGCCGGTTCGCCAGCAGAAGTTCCCCGAGCGTGAGCTTGTCCACCGGCTTGAGCTGCCGTGCTCCCGCGGAAAACAGGAGCGTGACATTTTCCCAGCTATTCACCGTGTACTCCATTCCCTGGCTCTCGAGAGTGACGTGCGCCCGTACTTAGATGTGCGCTGTCAGCGCAGGTACGGCCAGCACCTCCTCGACCCGCTGGCTGGTCATGCAGTCCATACCGGCCTCCGGGAGCGTGCGCGACATGATCTGTGCCAGGTTGTGCACTTCAGTGCGGTCGGACTCGACCTTCACGGATTCGATGGTCGTCGACTGAGGGGCCATAACGTCCTCCATTCGAACTGTCGGTTGACACACAGCGTGATCCTTGATCGCTGCGGGGTAAAATCACCACCGTGATATCAGCACGAATATGCACCAACGCGCAGGACCTGCCGAGATGTTGGCCGAATCTTGAAGTCCGACATGACCATTTCCAGGTCATCATGAATGCCTTGAGAGGGCGTTTGATCTAGGTGGATTGCCCTTTATCTCCTAGTAAGTTCCTCGCCAGGTGGGTGTCGTCTCGTCCGTTATGCGCTTGGTGAGGTTGTCGATCGAGGCGACGTGGATCATGGCCTCGGAGCTGGTGGGCAGGGTCTCGCAGTCTCGGGTGAGGCGCCGGTGCAGCATGATCCAACCAATACTTCGTTCGCCAACCCAGCGCCTTTTGACAACGTGGAAGCCGCGAACTCCTGGGTTTCTGTTGACGACTTCGACGTCGATTCCGAGTTTGGCGCCGTGCTCGATGACGGCGTTCTTGAAGCCGGTGTCGACCCAGCTCTTGGATATGGTCGGGTAGGTCTTCTTGGCCTGGTCGAGGAGCTGGATTCCGACGGCGTTCTCGGACAGGCTCGCGGCGGTGACAGTCACGGCGAGGATGAGTCCGATCGTGTCGGTGAGGATGCCCCGTTTCCTGCCGACGATCTTCTTGGCGGCGTCGGTTCCTTGACTGGTCAGGGGCACGTTGGTGGAGGTCACGATTCGCTTCCCGCGTGCGGTTGAGTTTCGTGCTCTCCTTCGCGCCACGGCCCTCGCCAGGCACCAGGAACGCTCGCCGCGGCTCGGTGAACCTGCCCCTTCATATCGATGGCGTCCCGCTGGGTGGTGTAGGGACCAAGACGCCGGAATCCGCAGGTCAGGCACGGTGGCACCGTCCGGCCGGATGCTCAACCCGCCCTAGCGGGAGGGTACGTGGGCTGCTGGCCTGTACGGAGATTGCCACGAGCCGTGTACCGGAACGCGAAGCCCTTGATCCCCTACGCCACGTCGCGGCACGCGACCCCTTCATCGGCACCGCCAAGCTGGCTGATGGTGTGGGTGGTTGCCTAGTGCTGTGACCGGGAAGGTTCACCGGGTTGGTTGGTCCATGCGCGATCCGCTTAGCATTTGCGTCCATGGCTGAATCCGTGGATGTCCTTGGCTGGTTGCAGAGTTGGTACGCCTCACAGTGCGATGGCGACTGGGAACACGTATGGGGCATGACGATCGAGACTCTCGACAACCCGGGCTGGGCCGTCAAGATTGATCTTGAAGAGACAGTCTTGGCGGACCGGGAGTATCCCCAACATCGGGTCAGTCGGGATGATCACGACTGGGTCATGGCCTGGACTGCCGAGAGGGCGTTTCGCATCGTGTGTGGACCCGGCAACCTGACCGAGGCCCTCACGCTGTTCCGAGTCTGGGCCACGGCGAGCGTCCCATAAGCGATGTGACCGGCGAACCCGTCACGCTGCGAGCGCGGGTCGTCCTCCCCAGCGGGTGCCCTTCTCGCTGCGGATGCGGGCGCGTTCGCGTCGCTGGGCGGCGAGGACGTCGGGGTGGCGGGCATTCTTGTTGCGCCAGCGCAGGTAGGCGTGCAGGGCTCGGGTCTGGACGGTGTGGTTGGAGTGGTTCGAGTTGGCGAGGGTGAACTGCCGGAGCGGTCCGAAGTGGGCCTCGATGGGGTTGGCCCAGGATGCGTAGGTCGGGGTGAAGCACAGCTCGACCTTGTTGCGGGCCGCCCACCTGTGGATTCTCCAGTTGAGGTGGGCGGAGAGGTTGTCCAGGATTACGTAGACCGGGGCGCCGTCCGGGCGGGCCGCACGGATCGTTCTCAACGCGGCCCAGGTGTGGTCGATGCCCTTGCGGCGTCGGTTGATCCCCCACAGTTCGGTCGTCGCCGACGGAGTAGCAGCCGTGGAAGTAGGTGATGCCGTGGGTGCGCCGGTAGGTGGCCGGCAGGCGGTCGGGCCGGGTCTGCTCGGCAGGAGCCGGCGGTGGGGCGAATTCCCAGGGGCCCGAACTCGCCGAACGCGAACGTGCGGTCCGGCCGCTCGTTGATCGCGTACTCGATCCGGGCCAGCTTGGCGTCGAAAGCCGGATCCGGGGACTCCTTCCAGGTCTTCGTGCGTTGAAAGGAGATCCCGCGGCGGGCGAGTAAGCAGCGCAGGGCCTCTCGGCCGATGGGGATGGGGCGGGCACGGTTGCGTCGCAGGTGGTCGGCGAGCTTGCGGATCGACCAGCGGGTGAAGGGCTTGCCCAGCACGGTCGGGCGGGTGGTGGCCGTCTGGACGACGAAGTCCTCGTCGTCACGATTGAGAAGGCGGGGACGGCCTCCCGCCCATCGAGGGTTCAGGCATGCGAGCCCGATCTCGTTGAACTTGTGGATCACGCCGCGGACGGTGTCCTCGTCAGCCTGGACCAGGCGGGCTATAACGGGGACCGTGCTGCCGCCGGCCGAGGCCAGGACCATCATCCGCCCGCCGAAACCGCACCGAACTCGTACTGCCCCGCCGGACGATGTGCTGGAGCTTCTGGCCCTCTTGCTCCGTCAGCCCGCGAACCCGGACCGGTTGCGCCATCCCGCCTCCCCACGTTGCTTGGAGAACTCGTTTCCAAGCAACACAACGAGCAACCCGGTGAACCTTCCCGGTCACAGCACTAGGTGGCGGGTAGCCATCGGGGCGTTTGCGCTCGGCCCAGCCGGAGCCTGCGGTGGGTCGGATTTCGAGCGGGCCGAACTCGTCGAAGGTGAAGACCCGGTCCGGGAAGCGGTCCAGTACTTCCTCGATCCGGTCCAGTTTGGCGTCCCGCTCGGGGTCTGGGGATTCCTTCCATGTCTTGGTGCGCTGGAAGGTGATGCCGCGGCGGGCGAGCAGGCAGCGTAATGCTTCGCGGCCGATGCGGATGACCCGGCCGTGGACTTTGCGCAGGTAGGCGGCGAGCTTGCGCAGTGACCAGCGGGTGAAGGGCTGGCCGAGTTTGGTTCGGTCGGGTGGTGGCCGTCGCCACGACGAGGTCCTCGTCGTCAGGCTTGAGCAGGCGGGGACGGCCTCCCGCCCACCGAGGGTCCAGGCAGGCCAGGCCGATCTCGTTGAACCGGTGGGTGACGTCCCGGACGGTGTCCTCGTCGGCCTGCACCAGCTGGCCGATCACTGGAACCCGGTTTCCGCCGACCGAGGCCAGCAGCACCATCGCGCGCCGGTACCGCATCGAAACTCGTGCTGCCCCGGCGCACGATCTGCTGCAGCTTCCGCCCCTCCTGGCCGGTCAGCCTGCGCACACGGACGGGCTCGGCCACCGCGCCTCCAGCGGTCGGATCGGACGTCACCGCACATCCAACCGCCACGACCCCCACCCCGGTGAACCTACGCGGTCACAGCACTAGCTGTACCCGTTCGCGTTTCGGCCCCCGCACCATCGGGACAAGTCGTCGGCATCCCACCATCCAAGATCCGGACCATACACGGGCCGACGTCACACCGACAGAGCCGCCAATTGTTGTCTCTGCTGGTCAGCACCAGTGCGACAGCTGTACCACCACCGACGAAAAACCTGCCGGTGATGTCACACCACCCAAGACAAGAGAGCCCTCTGGGACCTCCGATCGTATGAACAGGCATGAGCGTGAAACACCAGAAAGACCATCGCTGCTGGTCAGTGCCCCGTACCTGCCCATCGCAGCAGGCCACAGACAAGGCGAACCTCTTCCGCGACAAGTGACTCAGCAGCTCCCCGCAAGGGCGCCGCCCGCCCTCGGCGCCCCATAGATGTACGCCCCCAGACTGGGCCCGACCTGCCAAAATATCTGCCTGGCACCCCATCAGAACGAGCGTCAAATGACCGTCACGGGCGTCATTTCAGCGTCACACCGCACATAATGCCCACTCAAAAAACCGCAGGTCAGAGTTCCTTTGCGGTCGGCTCCAAGATCGCCACGCACTCCACATAGTGCGTCATCGGAATCAAGTGGAATGGACAGGCGACCGTCGTGCGCTTCGCCACCCGCCAACCGGCAGTAACAGGCATGGGACAGGAACCACCTCCTACCGCCCGCCCGACGCCAGCGCGCCAGACTTCACGATCACCCCTGCCTCTTCGATACTGAGTGCGCCGGGCACGGCAAGGACCGGGCCCAAGACAGTCTGACGATTCATCAGGAAAGTCAGCATCAAGTCAGCAACACCCCCGCCGGGGAACGCCATCGACCGTCACCGACCGCTAAGAGGCAAGGGCCACTGCACGTCGGCTGACCAGGCAGAACCCCGCTCAGAAGCCTGGCTGGTAAACTCTCGAGGAGGATCCGTTGAGAATGCTCACCCAACTCCAAGGCGACCAACTTCCGCAATGGATCAAGGCGGTCCGCGCAGACAACCTGCCCAGCCTCCACACCTTCGTCAACGGCCTCGAACGCGATCTCGCCGCCGTCACCGCTGGCCTGACCCTGCCCTGGAGCTCCGGCATCGTCGAAGGCCACGTCAACCGGATCAAAATGATCAAGCGCCAGATGTACGGCCGGGCTGGCTTCGACCTCCTGCGGAAACGAGTCCTGCTGGCGTCCTGACCACCTTCCGGGTCGCTGGTGTCGCTCTCAGGAGTCTCGTGCAGGGTGCTCAGAAGCCGTCTGGAGCAGGTCGGCGGGAATCCGGTCGACGGCGATGGCGATCGCTTCGGCGACTGTGGTGACGTGGTGGAGGGCGGGGCCGTTCCACCACTCTCTGATGGTGTAGTCGCCAACTCCCCGGGGTGAGCCGATCGAGACGAAGGACGGGGTGGAGTAAGAGCCGTCAGGCTTCTCGGCGAAACCCAGTGCCCAGTGGCTGGTGTAGGGGTAGAGCCTGCGGAGCTTCGGTTCGGCGTGGGCGGACTCGATGAGCGCCTGGTACTGCGGCCAGTCGGCGCGATTGGCCTCCCTCTGTAGCCACTGCCATTCTGAGGCGATGACGTTGGCGAGGTTGTTGTCGGGGACCTCGAAACGTCCGGTCAGGAGGTCAAAGGTCGCAGTCTTCCTGATCTCGTCGAGACTGGCCCCCTCGGCCCAGCATCGGATCACTTGGGGAAGTTCGCGTATGTCTTTGGTGCTGCCGCAGATCATGAGCCTGTCGTTGGAAGAGCCCCAGAGGGTCCAGTTTCGCTCGTGATGCCACGCCGCGACGTAGGACGAGTGACGATGCGGGACGACACTGGCGATCGAGGCATGACGCAGTGGATCGGACGGGGTGACGGCCAGGGGAAGGGACATGCCTTGGGCCGCAGCTTCGGCTTGGAGTGCTGCGGCGAAACTGCCGTGGGCGGCCACGTCCGGGTAGAGGAGGGCTGGGTTTGGTTCGCGACTCATGATGTTCCGATCCTCATACCGGTGTAGTGCGCGGGGTCAGCCATCGTAGGTGGCTAAAGGGAGGCGGAAAACGGGATCGGCCCGTCCCGAGAATTTACGGAGCGTCACTGCTCTACAGGAGATGGACCAGAGCCCGAGTTTGGGACAGCGCTGGACCGCTGGTCAGGACACCTGTCAGGCTCCGCCTCATGGAGATCCTCGATGTCCTGACCAACATGGCGAAGACGGGCCGGCTGGGCCCGGTGTTCAGCGGAGCCGAGTGGAGTGATGTGACCGCAGCTCTCGGCGAGCCGTGGGACATCGGAACGATGAGCCGGAACAGAAAGTGGCCGAGGCTCTTCGCCTACGGAGACCTTGAGCTGAGTGTCTGCCGCTGCCGCAAGGTGTCTCTCATCTGCGTCC
The DNA here is from genome assembly GCF_042725135.1 of Streptomyces sp. NPDC060366. Classification (NCBI taxonomy): domain Bacteria; kingdom Bacillati; phylum Actinomycetota; class Actinomycetes; order Kitasatosporales; family Streptomycetaceae; genus Streptomyces; species Streptomyces sp. NPDC060366. The sequence goes on from NZ_JBHXDC010000008.1 coordinate 347,673, forward strand.
AGACCTGGCGCGACGTCGTCGAACTCCCCCCGTCGGTCGTCGCGGGGAAGGGCACCTTCCCGGAGGGACTCAGCCACGTGGACGTCGTTTCCGCCTTGGACAAGGCCGGCTGTCCCTGGGAGCCCTATCCGCCGCTGACCTTCGGCGACCAGCGCTCGCTCGTGGCGATCCCGACAAAAGCCAACTTCACCTTCGAGATCCCCGAGGGCGAGGAACCCGTGTTGAACGTCATGGGCCTGCCTGGCAACGGACACGACACCTGAAGCACCGTCAAAACTCGTTAACATCTATCGCTCCAGTGATCGCTAACCGCTGATCAAACTCGTCGACAAACGCTGTCGCTGAACGTGAACGAAGCCACGAAGCTGTACCTCAACTTCCAAGGCCCCACATCGGCCAAGCCACGCCGCCCCAAGTGACCTGGTCGGCAGACCAGGCTCCGGCCTCCGAGCTGCCTCCGAGCGGTGTCAGTGCACGGCGGCAGACTGCGCGCATGGATGCTTCTCACGACACCGATCGCTGTGACCGTGCTGGGCTGGTGTGGGTCCGGTCGATGGGCGGCCCCTTGATCGTCGTTCCGGAGTCCTCGGTAAACGCCTGGGGTGGATGCACGGAGGACGGTTCCGTCCTCGGTGACGCCGATGGACGTGATGACTACGACCGCGCCTGCGAGGTGGAGGACTGGGCCGGTGTGATCGCCGTAGGTGCGGGCGCCGTCACTGCGCTTGTCCTGGCCGATGAACCTGCAAAGACGTGCTTCCTGCCAGAGAAGCTGCCGTTCGTACGGTGGCTGGCTGCGGACTCCGAGGCCGAGTTGTTCACAGCAGCCGAGGCGGTCCTGGCCGATCCGGACACCACTTGGGAGGACGGCGGACTGTGGGTCACCGATGGCTTGGCGGTGTTGATGGATTCGGCCGAAGCGGGCGCCGATCTGGGAGTGGACTATCCCGACGGGGGCCGGCCGGACCAGGCTCCAGTACGGCTCCCGGCAGGCCAATGGAGGGTGCGTGCGGTCCATAAGAGCGGCGAGTTCCCATGGGTCGGCTTGGTGCAGCTTGTCGCCGAGGACGGTCGCTCCTGACGCTCGGCACCCCTGCCACTCAAACTTCTGTGGCAATCGGTCAAAGTTTGATGGCACAGGACAACAGGCTTGGCCGTCCAGGAGGAACGCTTGCGAGACGAGGTTCTGCACCGGGTGGTCCTGCCCGCTGCGCTGAAGGGCGCCGTGCGCCAAGACCGGCCGGTCGTCGTGATCGTCGGAGGCCGGCCCGGCGCGGGGAAGACGCAGATTGCGAACCTGGTCCAAGCGGTGCTGGGCCACCGGGGCGGCGCGGTGCGCATCGGACGCGCAGCTGCTGGCAGCCGACGTCCGGACCGCCGGCGTGAAGGTCCGGCCGGATATGCGTCGCTGGCAGGACGCGAAGGCGAGGATCAGGAACGTCGGTGCACCGACCAGCAGGAACCCGGTGAGAACCACCACCCGCCGGAGTTCAGGGCACTTTGCGGTTCGTGGACGAATCCCGCCGTGTGGCCGACGGGTTCGGCGCCGTGGCTTCCGCAGGCGCGGGCGACTTCGGCATGTTCGGTGATGAGTCCCGCAGTCCGCCGAGCGCCAGGACCGTCATCACCACCGCGGCCCCCGCCGCAATACCGAAACCGCCGTGCGCACCGCCAGCGTCCACAACCCTCCCCGCGACAGCCGCGGCGCCTGCTATTCCTGCCGCGCTTGCGGAGTTGCCCCAGGTGAACGCCTGAGTGAGGACGGCGCGCGGGACCGACGACTCTGTGAGCACGGAGGTGCGGATCAGTAGGACGGGCACGGCGAGTCCGGTCAGGGCGAGGGTGGCGCCGACCGCGAGGGGCGCGTCGAGGAATGTCAGCGGGAGGCTCGCGAGGGTGAGGCAGGCAGCGGCCGCGGCCTGATGGCGCCGGGGTGAGCCGCCGTGGCGCCAGGCTCCGTAGGCCCAACCACCCACCAGGTTGGTGCAGTTGGAGGCGAAATAGAGCAGTGCCGCCGCGTCCGGCGTGCCGCGTTCGACAGCGTACGCGGCGACGGATACCTGCATCGCGCCGAAGAACACCCCGAGCGTGAGGCCGAGCGCGACCTGCCGCAGGAATGCGGAGCGGAGCAGAGCACGCCCGGCGTGCCGGCGTTCGGCGGGGCCGGTGAGGGGCGGCATGGTGCGGCGCTGGGCCGCGAGGGCGAGCCCGCCGACGACGACGAGCGCGGCGGCGAGCAGCACCCCGGCGCCCGGGCGGCCCGCCGCACCGAGGACGCTCACCAGGGCCGGGCCGGCCATGTAGGACACGCCGTTGGCGAGGGCCTCCAGGGCGAAGGCGGTGGGCAGCGCGGCAGCCCGTTCGCCGGACAGCAGGGCGGACCAGCGAGCGGCGGACAGGGCACTGAGCTGGGGCAGCGTTGCCCCGACGAGCACTCCGGCGACGAGGTCCGGAACGGCGCCGGCGAGCAGCAGCGCCACGGCCCCGGCATGTGCGCCCAGCGCGCAGGGAAGCACCCGCGCCTGCCCGAAACGGTCGACAAGGCGCCCGATTTGTGGCCCGGCGACGGCGTCCGCGACAGCGAATCCGCCGGTGACGAGACCCGCGGTCAGCCGGCCGGACCTGCTCTCCAGGTCCGGCCTGCGCTCGCTCCACACACGGTCCGCCAAGGCCGGGACGGCGAGGGAATGGCCCCATAGAGTTGCCGCGTCCAGTCCTAGATGATCGATTCCAAGGGGTTTAGTGGTCGTAGACGATCAAGGCGCGCAGGACTGGCTGGTCGGTGTGGTCGTTGTGCCAGATTACGGCGGTGAGGGCGAGGATGCGTTGCAGGACGCGGACGGCCACTCCGCCAGGAGTGCGGCCGCGGTGCCGTTCGAGGTCGAGTTGACCCTTGAAGGTTTCGTTGATCGACTCGATGACTTGCCGCAGCGGCTTGAACAGCTGCGATCCGGGCCGCTCGGTCTCGCCTTTGCGGGCCGGCCGCAGCAGCCGGACACCCAGATCGGCCAGCCGTTGTTCGAACTCGTGGCCGAAGTAGTTCTTATCGCCGATCAGCGTCTGGCCAGGGCGCTCTGTGGTGAGCTGGGACTCGCTGTCGAGCAGGTCCAGCAGGGTCTCTCGTTCGTCGGCCTTGGCTCCGGTCAGCGCGAAGGCGACGGGCAGGCCGTGCAGTGTGCAGACAAGGTGCAGCCGCAGTCCCCAGAAGTAACGCGTGTGACTGGCGCAGTACCCGTACTGGGCCCATCCGGCCAGGTCGGAGCGCTTGACGGTCTCACGGGAACGGCCGCACTCAACCGGCGTGGAGTCCACGACCCATACGTCGTCGCTCCACAGCGTGGTGTCCCGGGCCAGCGTGCGGGTCACGTGGCGTACGAGGTCTGCGGACTTGCGCAGGCGCTTGTTGTAGCCGGGCTGCTTGGGCAGGTAGGGGAACAAGTACCGCAGGTGGGCATGAGCGTGCCGCAGCCACCGCGCCTCGGAGGTGAAGCCGAGCATGGCCTGCATCATCGCCAGGGTCACCAGCTCGGCGTCGCTGAGCTGCGGCGCAATGCCCACGGCCGGCCGCCATGGCCCGAACTGCGGCGAACCCTTCAGCAGATCATCGGTCTTCACGTAGAGCGCGGTTGCGAGGGAGTCCAACTCTGTCTTCACGCACCGACATTGGACTCTCCCGCCTCGACTGCGCAGGGGATCGTGGCAGTCCCGGCGTGGATACCTTCGGCTACGGTGTCAGCACGATCCTGCCGAAGACCTCGCCCGCGTCCATCTTCTGGTGCGCCAGCACGGCTGCGTCCAGTGGCAGCACCTCGTGCACCACTGTCTCGATCTCGCCGCGGCTCGCTGCGGCGAACTGCTCGCTCCGCACGGCACGCCGGTCGGCTCCGGCGACGGTGGCTGCGCTGAAAGCGGCGAAGGACATCGACTTCTGGAACGCCGCCATGATCTTCGTGCCGAAGTCCGCCGGTGGCTGGCCTGCGACAGCGCCCACGGCCACCATGCGGCCGTTCGGGTTGAGCCGGTCGAAGAACGATGGCATGTCCGTGCCGGCCACAACGTCGATGATGACGTCATAGCCTGCGGGAGCTTGTTCCCCTCCTTCGCCGGAGCGGTCCAGCACGTGGGTCGCGCCGAGACGGCGCAGCCGCTCGCCGCGCTCGGCCGACGATGTCGTGACCGCCACCGCGGCGGCACCACCGCGAGCGGCGAGTTGCACTGTCATGATCCCGATGCTGCCGGCCGCGCCACGCACCAAGACCGTCTCCCCGGGAGCGAAATGGGCGTGGCGAAGCCCGAAGTGGGCCACCACGCCGGAACTGCCGAGTGTCACCGCATCGACTGCGGACAGGTTCACGGGCAGGGGAACGATCTCCTCGACCGGCGCGAGGGCCTGTTCGACGTAGCCTCCGCCGGTTCCGGTGAAGGCCCACACCCGCCCGCCGATCCACGAGGCGTCGACGCCGTCACCGACCGCGGTCACGGTGCCCGCCACCTCGCCACCCGGGATGTGGCCCTCCTTGAAGCCGTAGGCGGCCAGAGCCCCGCTTCGGATCACGGTGTCGACTCCACCGACGCCCACGGCCTCGGTGGCGATCACCACCTGTCCGGCAGCAGGTGCGGGAGCCGGCAGGTCGACAACAGCCAGACCTTCAGGACCTCCGTACGTCTGGATCGCGATTGCCTTCAATGTCGTCTCCCATGTTCTCGGACCGATCAAGTGCGGTCGTGCTCAGTACCCGCCGCCGATCGCCGCCGACGGCGGGAGGGGGTTCACGGCGCGGCAGGGGTTCGGTCCCGGTGCTGTGCGCCCCGATGATCTCGGTGAGCTGCTACGTCTTGAACGCTAACGGACGCCCCCGTCCGTTTAGGTAAAGTGAGAGCATGACCGACCGTTTGCCTCACACCCTGCGTTCCGACGCGCTGGACAACCACGAGCGCATCCTCGACGCGGCCCGAGCACTGTTTTCCGCCGACGGCCTGGACGTGCCGATGCGGGAGATCGCGCGGCGCGCGGGGGTCGGACCTGCCACCTTGTACCGTCACTTCCCGACCAAGCAGGTGCTGGCCACCGAAGCCTTCGCGGACCAGTTGCGCGCATGTCGCACCATCGTCGACGACGGGTGCGCCGATCCCGATCCGTGGCGTGGCCTTTGCCTGGTGATCGAGAAGATCTGTGAGCTGCACGCGCGGGATCGGGGTTTCAGCGAAGCCTTCATGTCGACCTTCCCAGGGGCGCCGGATGTCGCGGGCCGTGAGTACACGGTGAAAACGGTCGCCGGATTGGCCCAGCGAGCCAAGGAAGCAGGGCACCTGCGGTCCGACTTCGTCCTGGACGACCTCATTCTCATCCTCATGGCCAACAAAGGGATCCACACCAGATCGACCGACACCCAGGTCATGGCCTCCCGACGCTTCGCAGGGTTGGCGATCCAGGCGTTCGAAGCCTCCCCTCAGCACGCACCACTACCACCAGCGGCACGACTGGTATCCGCAGCACCGGACAGCGCCTGACCGTGGGCGAGCGGTATCCACGCTCGACGCACGAACCACTGAACCCCTTGGAATAGATCATCTAGGGGTGCCATGCCCCAGTTCTCCCAGTCGATCATGCAGAAATCCGGGCCGGTCACGTTCGCCCACGTCAGGTCGGCATGGGCCGGCAACCACTCCTCCACCGTGGTGTCGGTCACCTCGGGAAAGACCTCCTTGAGGGTTGCAGCCACCAGCTCCTGGGTGATGGTTTCGGTGTCCGGCGTGGCGACGCGGGGTGCGGACTGGGCAGCGAGCGCGTCCAGCGAAGCGTTCAGCGCGGACCACCATGCATCCGGGAGACGAGGGTCTTCGATCACGAGAGCGCTTGCCCAACCGGCGCTGCGTTGACCAGTTCCATCTCATCCGCCCGCCACATCACCGGCTCACCCGGCTCGCGCCATGCGAACCCTGCGTACCACCAGGGCATGACGACCCCACTCAGGACAGCAGCGGATTCGGGACCGTTCCACCCCTGGGCGCCGATCCGGTCGAACCCCCGCCGCTCGATGCGCACCCACGTATCGCGGTCCGTCCGCGCCCCGACGGTCCGGCGCTTGCGCACCACCATCTCCCGGTCGAGGCGCACCTGCAGCGACCGCTCCACACGGTCCAGCACCCCGTCAAGCGATTCCCGGCGTAGATCGACAGTACGAGGCACAGGCAGCGTCATACGCGGGACCGTAGCAAGCACGCGGCCCCGGATCCCGACGTCTCCGGGGCGGCATCGCTCTGTGCGGCGGCCCCAGCCGCTGACGCCCGCAGCGCGGCCGGTCTGCGCGTACCCGCCCACGCACTCGCCACCCCCCAGGCGTGAGACCAGGACACCGTGAGGTCGGGGACCGCCTCGTCGTACGGGCCTGAACCGCCACAATGGGCGGCAATCAGATGGCCGAACGGGAGTGGTTCGGGTGGCCGAGAGGGCGAGGGCCGAGGCCGGCCTACGGTTGGCTACCTACGGCAGGCCCTCGTATCCAGCAGTAGTGCCAGCCAGCGTCCTCGTGCGGAGCGGCTCCGAACACGCGCAGCACGTACTGAGCTCCGTTGATTTCCTGCTTGCTGGGCGGGCGTCCGTGGTCATCGACGGTCACGGTGATCTCGCCGCCGTCGCTCTGGCCACCTTCGACACCCAAGGTCATGTCCACGCTGTGATCAACGGGTGGCGCCTGAGTGGGGTTACGGACTGTCGCGAACGCGATATCAGCAGCGAGGAACCACTGCTACCACCACGTTGATCCGTGGTGTCGTGTCGCCCGTGGTCAGTTGGGAGGCGCGGCTCCGCGTAAGCCGGATCACCGCAGCGGGTGTCACGTAAGGTTCGGTGCTGTCGCATGCTGGCCTGTCCGTGGAATCAGGGGACCCCGATGACACAGCAGCTTTGGAGCAGCCAGAGGCATCGGACCGCCATTGGCCGTGTCGGCCTCTCGCTACCGGCCCGTCGCGCCGTTGGCGACCTCCAGTTGGAACCAGGCATGGGAGTACTGGACTACGGGTGCGGACGTGGCGGCGATGTACGTGCATTGCAGCACCTCGGTCTTGATGCCGCGGGGTGGGACCCGGTGCATTTCCCGGACGGGCGCCGCGAGGCGGCCGAGGCGGTCCTTCTCACCTATGTCCTCAACGTCATTGAGGATCCCACCGAACGACGCGAGACGCTCCTACGGGCCTGGGACCTCACCAAATCCGTCCTCGTGGTGTCCGCACGGTTGAGGTGGGAGCGCAATCAGATCAAAGGCACGGAGTACGGCGACGGCATTCTCACTCAGCGCCGCACCTTCCAGCACCTTTACGCCGCGGGGGAATTGCGCGACTACGTCGAGGAGGCAACGGGCGTGCGCTGCGTGTCGGCGGCGCCGGGCATCGTCTACGCCTTCAAAGACGACGAGGTCCGCCTCAGCTACATGGCACGCCAGATCGCGCCCGATGGCGAATGGCTGGCGTCCGAGGATACTGCCTCGGCGATCGCTTCCGTTGTCGATCATCTCGAACAGCGCGGTCGGATGCCTCAGTTGGAGGAAATGCCGCAGCCGATCATCAGCCTCCTCGGCCACCGGCGCCCCGTTGAACTGAAGCGCCTTGCCGAGCAGGCTGCGGACCCGGTGAAGGTGGAGCGCAGCGCGGAGCGCGGTGCCCTCGACACGCTGCAGTTTCTCGCCCTAGAGCTCTTTCATGGCCGGGGTCCGATGACCAGTCTGCCGCTCCCTATCCAGCTGGACATCCGCGCCTTCTTCCCTTCGTATACCGAGGCGTGTCAGCGAGCGGATCGGTTGTTGTTCAAGTTGCGCGACGACGCATACATCCGTCGGTCGATGAACGGATCGATCGCCGGCAAGTTCACCGCGACCGCTCTGTACGTTCACCGTCGGGCGCTTCACCGGGTCCCGATCGTGCTACGTCTGTATGAGCAGTGCGCGAGTATCGCTGCTGGCCGGCCTGGCGAGTGGTCCGTCGTCAAGCTTCGGCACCAGGGACGCGGTGTCAGTTGGCTCGACTACCCGGAGTTCGACACGGATCCCCATCCCCGTCTCGCCGCGTCGTACGCCGTCGACCTGAAGACCCTCAAGTCCTCCTTCACCTCGTACGCAGACTCGGCCAACCGTCCCCTTCTGCACCGTAAACACGAGTTCCTTGCGGAGGACGATCCCGATGCGCCCAAGTACCGGCGGCTCACCGACGCCGAAGTACGCGCCGGCCTCTACGAGAGCCCGTACCTGATCGGTATGGAAGAGGGCTGGGAACGCGAACTCGTACGCTGCGAAAGAGAGTTGCGAGGCCACCGGCTCGTACGGCGAACCATCAGCACATGAGCCTCGCACCAGCCTCCGATCCCGGTGTGATTGTCAGTGGTGCATGAGACGCTCGATCCATGACCACCACCCATACGGGGGGCTTCTGCATGCCCTCCTACCGAACGCAGCCAACGCTCGCTTTGTCCGAGCCTGAGGACCATGTCCGTGAGCTCACCGACTGGGTCGAGCACGCCTCCGTGGTCACCGGCGTGCCGGGGTCACAGGAGGGCTGGGACAACGCCTATAAGTGGCTGCGCCTCGCCCAGGGGCTGCGCACGATGACCTTCGACATGTCCTACGACGACGGCGGTATGTGCTCGGTAGGCGGCGACTTCGACGCCGTCTGGACGGAGATGATGGAGGAATGGCAGCTGCACCAGGTTCGGCTCGGCTACCTGCGTGCAGCACTCGAAGGGTTCGTCCGGCTGCTGCACCCCGACGTCGCGCAGCCCGGGCTCGCCATCGATGAGGCTGAGCGGCAGCTGCTGCACCATGCTGAAGCGCTGCCCCTGCATGCACGAGCGGTTGCCGAGCATCTCGGGACACATTCCCCGGACCGAGCGGGGGAGAGCGCCAATCCGGTCGCGACAGGAGTGGCGCAGGCGATTGCCCTGCACGAGAAGGCGGTGCACGGTCGTGCGGGCATTCCCGCGCCGACCGACGACGCGGACATGAAGATCTTCGCAGCAGGGCACGCTGAGGTCTGCGCCGCCAGGGAAGCCTCCACGGTGCTTCTGCTGGGGATCCAGTTGCTGATGGCGGCAGCGGTCAAGGAGGGCCGCGTCGCGGTCTTCGACGATAAGTACCTCCTCGACGGAATGTGGGTCCCCGACGTCTCAGGTGCTGGCCGGTGGGTGGACGAGGAGATGCCCTACGGCGAGTATCTGGCCGTTCTCCACCTTGCCCCCGGCGAGCCGCCCGAGCTCTGAGCCCACCACACCCGCTGTTCTCCGGCGGCAGGCGCTTCCGCATCTTCAGGGGGAACGGCGAGCGGGGGCCGGAAGCC